>JAWAFZ010000007.1:0-46528 GCA_038890155.1 Candidatus Caldarchaeum sp.
CTTGGCCACCTTCGGAAACCGTCTGCAACACCAGCGAGACAGCTGGGTTAGAGTCGTACTCCGAAACCTTTCTGCTCTGGTTGTCGCTGTAAACCACCTCCCCCCTCAAGTAGACTCCCTCCCTGAGGGGAACGGGCCGCCAGTTCATCGAAACCAAGTCTGCGCCGAGCCATGCAGCTATTTCCTGAGCGTTGGGCGCTGTTGCGCTGAGGGCTATGAGCTGTGCTTCAGGGTTGTTGGCGAGCATTCTAGTAAGCGTCATCTCGAGTGTCGGCCCCCGGTCGGAGTCTCCCAGCAGATGAACCTCGTCGGCTACAAGCAGGGATATTTTTTCTATCCAAGGAGCTCTGTGTCTAAGTAGGCTGTCGGCCTTCTCGTTGGTGGCCACGATGACGTCGTAGGACTCTAGCCATGGGTCGGCTGAGTCATAGTCTCCCGTGCTGGCGACTGCACGGAACTCACCGCCTAGGAAGAGGCTGAACTCGTTTAGCTTTTCGGACGCTAAAGCTCTCAAGGGAGTGAGGTACAGCACTTTACCGCCTTCGACTACGTGCTTGTAGGCAGCCATCATAGCTATCAGGGTTTTTCCAGAAGCTGTCGGGGTCGAGACCATTAGACGCCTGCCGTCGAGAAGACCTTTTTCCAAGGCCTCTGTTTGAGGCGGGTAGAATTCACTAACGCCGTATCTCTTTACAGCCTCCCGGAGGTAGGGGGGAAGATGTTCAACACTCCTGACCGAGTTCATGTCGTCTTGTAAGCACCCGTCCTCGGCATGAAGACCCTGCCCTCGGTGATCAGCCGTGTAATCAGCCTTGTTATGTCGTCATCCGAAAGACCCTCCTGAAGAAGAGCACTCCTTAGCTCCTGCTCAGAAGCATAACCACTCTTTTCCTCGAACTTCTTTATCGTTTCGACAACAAGCTTAATCTTATCCCTGAGGCTCTTGGGCTTCCCCGTCATGATCACGTCGATGTCGGGAACACCTGTCTCAACATCAACCCCCACCTGCTGGAGGCTGACCTTCATCAGGGAAATGGCCGCAGCTGCGTCAACCTCGTCTGCCTGGCTTTTTAAAGCAGCTCTAGCATGCGCCTCCGTCATCCTTATCAGAGACTCGAACTGACGAGCTGTTATGCTTACTGTCGAAGTCTTCTCATACATCGACCTCATCTTGAGATAAAACTCCTCCAGCACCTTCAAAGCCTTCGACGAAATGACTGGTTCAATCCTCTTCGAGTAAGCTATGTATTTTCGGAAGATCTCCACTGGTATCGGTGGTGCTCTCTCGGGTTCACCGAGCTGATGAAGAGCGGCTATGTGTGTAGATATTTTCTTGTCCGTGTCTGGGTTGGGCTCGTCTCTTAGCACGAATATGAGGTCGAACCTTGAGAGGATGGTTATGGGTAGGTCGACGTTCTCCGTGAAGAGCTTGTAGCTATCGTACCTGCCGAGGTATGGGTTAGCCGCCGCCAACACCGCTGTCCGGGCGTTCAGCGTCGCCACTATTCCGCCCTTGGCGATGCTCACGGTCTGCTGAGCCATCGCCTCATGAATAGCCACCCGATCCTCAGCCCTCATCTTGTCGATCTCGTCGATGCAGCAAACACCCATGTCCGCCAGAACCATAGCACCGGCTTCAAGAACCATGCCGCCCTCTCTCTCACGCAGAACGGCAGCAGTCAGCCCAGCGGCCGTAGAGCCTCTACCCGACGTGTAGATCCCTCTGGGGGCTATGGCTGCAACGTACTGGAGTAGCTGGCTCTTGGCGGTGCCCGGGTCGCCCACCAAGAGGATGTTCATGTCTCCTCTCACCCGCAAGCCGTCGGGGAAGGTCTTCGACCTGCCGCCTACAAGCAGCAGGAGGATGGCTTTCTTGATGTGGTCGAGACCGTAGATCGATGGAGCTATCGAGTCGACTAGCTTGTTGATTATGAAGGGGTCTTCAGCCATCTTCTTGAAAAGCTTCTCGTCCTCGGACGATATGTGGACGGCCTGAGGTTCTTTGCTCGCAGGCTCTATGCTTACGGCGTCGAGATAGATCTTGAAGGTTCTTAGAGGGCTTTCAACCGTCCTCTCCTGCACCGAGTCGACTACTCCAACGACAATCACCCTGTCGCCGGGCCTAGCCACGTCAACCAAGTCATCCTTAGCCCTTACCTCTATAACCCGTGGAAGCTGTCCCGGAGGAAGGTCCTCAGGCTTCTCCTGCACCCCGATGACCTGATAGTCTATGTAGGTAGACTCCTCATGCACGAGCTCGAAACTAGGACGCCTGCTCCCCCGACACGTCTTGTCCAGACAAGCCTCAGGCGTGCTTACCCTGTGAGAAGCCTGCTCAACCATCTGGGTTATGCCACAATACCTACACCGGAACACACCCTTCTTCAGGATCGGCTTCACCGCTGAAGCTTTCGAGATCATCCCGTCAACCATCACAAGCTTACGTAGATGCTCCGACCTCACCTCCCTGATTGGAGTAGTCGTGGGGAGCGATATGATTCTCGCAGCGAAAACTGGTACTGAAGCTGCGTATTCGGGGTCTTCGATCTGTAGCTGGCGAAGACAAGCTCTGTTCAAAACACCAAGCAAGTTGTTGGGGCTAGCGACTAAGTTGCGTGCGAAGGTTTCGTCGAACTTAATCAGGTCGTTGAACTCGACGGGGATGCTTCTCTTTTTCCTCACAGCTGCTTCTCTCAGAAGCTCTCTGTATTTCTCAGACTTGAAGAAAGACACTAGCTTCTCTTCAAGAGGTATGGTCGCCAATCCTAGCCACCCTCATTCGCAGTCATCCGGCCGACCCATTCATCCACTATTCTGTAAACATTCCGGTAAAGCACCTCCTCCTCCGGAGTGAGTTTTTTAACTATCTCTCCGTCGAGCCGCTTAGCAGCCAGAGCAACTATCTTGCTTACCCTCATCGTCATGATGTCGGTAAGCCTGCGTGCAACATCTCTATCCCCTCTCTCAGCCTCTCTCATCCACTCAAAGTAGAAGTGTTTGGCCAGAGGCTGTACATCCGTCGGATTGTTTTTCTCCCTCCATTCAACTTGCATCAACTGTGAGGATGGAGTTGACTTTGAAGCATATTCTGCGCAGCCAGAAGAGACCAGAACTTCAGCGACCCATCTCCAGACGCTCACGACGGACCCTGCCTTCAAGTCTTCGACCGTTTTTCCCGCGTAAGCAAGCCGATGCAGTTCGGAGGTCAGCACAACCTTCACAGGTGTGTGAAGGTATTCTACCAAGCTATCCTCTATGACCGATGCTATGTCGTCGACCATCCACCTAAGCTGTTGAACAACTGTACTTAAGGATGCTGCGGTCCGAATAAACAGTATACCTCTTCTTTTAACTGGGGTAATATTTTTGTACTCGAAAAACATAGCGTTATCAAGCCTTGAAGATTGCGGTGGTCGGTCTAGGTGTAGCGGGCTCCTATCTTGTGCGGAGGCTTTCTATGCTTGGATACGAGGTCAAGGGTTTTGAGCGACAGCCCCTAGAGAGCTTCAAAGCGATCTGCGCTTGGGGAACAAGCAGGAGTGCGATGAAACAGCTTCTCAGAAACGTCGACTTTGACTTCGACGATTTCTTACTCCACTTAGGAGGAAGGCTGACGCTTGACAACGGCAGGAAATCTTCGGACATTCCTCTGAAGGGGCTATGCACCTACGAAAAAGCTCGTCTAGAGGTGGAGCTGGCGAGAGGGCTTGACGTTGCGTACGGCTCACCACCCGACCTAGAGTACTTGCTGAAGAGGTTCGACTTGGTGGTTGACGCCACAGGTGTGACGAGGGCTCTTCTTCCAAGACCTTCCGCCGACGAGGTTGTGCCCTGTTTCGAGTACAGGATGAGGTACTTGAACGGCAAGCCCTTCGACGACTTTTACGTAAGAATATTCGGTGGATGGACTGGTTATCTGTGGTATTTTCCTCTCGGGGAGAACGAGGCTTATTTGGGTGCTGGCGACATTCAGAGCAACCAAGTTAGCGAGGTGAATTCTTTCAACAAGAGGCATGGCGGGGAGGTGGTTGTGAAGGTCGGCAAGGCGGTTAGGATAACTCCGCCCGAGCTCTGCCAGCCGATTGTTTCAGGCAAAGTTGTCGGCGTAGGCGAATCAATAGGTACGGTGTATCCGATGCTTGGCGAGGGCATCGTTCCGAGCATAGAATGCGCTGAGCTGTTTGTCGAAAACATCGAAGACTTGGACAACTATGTTGAGGAGGTCCTCCATAAATTCAAGCCGTTCGCCGACGTCTACAGGATGGTGAAGCTGAAGCAGAGACGTGAGCTGAGCTTGGTGAAGCACATGCCTCTGTTGATGCGATGCTACAGGTACATGAAGGAGAGGGAGGACAGGTTCGGGTTGACTATCAGGTACAGCGACCTTCAGCTTATTCTTGAGGCTTGACGCATAGGTTTATAAGCAGCGCATTCCGCTGAAAACCAAGGTGGTCGGAGCTAAGGCTGGTTTGCAGGAACTGCAAAGCTGAGTTTCCCCCCGAGCTTAGGAACGTCTGCGACAGATGTCTCGGCGCCCTCGACGTCGTCTACGACGAGCTTAAGGATGGCTGGGTGGACAGGGTTTCATGCAGCGGCGTAAGGGGTGTCTGGAGATACTCGGAGCTTCTGCCCGTCGAGAAGCAGCACAGGGTGGACATAGGAGCTGGAGGAACGCCTCTCGTGAGAGTTAGCGAGCTGGGCAAGGCCATAGGAGTCAGGAACCTTTACGTGAAGAACGACACGGTCAACCCGACGTTCTCTTTCAAGGACAGGCCCGCGTCCGTGGCCGTCTCGAAAGCCAAGGAGTTTGGAATAACAACAGTCGGCTGCGCTTCGACGGGGAACCTTGCTTCAGCGACTCTGGCCCACGCGACGGCTGCGGGATTAACAGGCTTCGTACTCATGCCGGACACCGTCGAGCTGCCCAAAGTCAAGCAAGCTTCGATCTACGGCGGGAACGTCGTGCTGGTGGACGGAACCTACGACGACGTCAACAGGCTTGCTTACCTTCTCGTCGACCGGAGCGAGGTTGGGGTTGTTAACGTGAACCTCAGACCTTACTATGTAGAGGGGTCGAAGACTATGATGTTCGAGACAGTCGAGAGCCTCGGCTGGAGGGCTCCCCAGCACATCGTCGTACCCATGGCCAGCGGAGCCTTGTTCGGGGCTCTGCACAAAGCGCTCAAGGAGCTTGAGCAGTTCGGCGTCTTAAACTCGGCGGACACGGTTTTCCACGGAGTACAGCCAGAAGGATGCTCACCCATCTCTAGATCCTTCGCCGCCGGATGGGACGAGGTCAGGCCTGTCAAGAAGCCTGAAACACTCGTGAAAAGCCTTGCCATAGGCACGCCGGGAGACGGCAACTACGCCCTCTCGATAGCCAGAAGCACGGGAGGAACCTGCGAGGCCGTGTCGGACGAGGAAACCATAGAAGCTATCAAGCTCTTAAGCAAACACGCCGGCATATTCGCAGAGCCGGGAGGCGCTGTCACTGTGGCGGCCGTCAAGAAGATGAGGGAGGAAGGAGTTATCGACTCCGGCGACGAAGTGGTCTGCTGCGTTACCGGGGCCGGGTTCAAGGTTGACGAAGTCGTTGACAGAGTGGTTGGACACACCCACGTCGTTCCAGCCAAGCTGGACAGCATCCTCGAAGTGTTGAGGAACAAGCCTGTCATATCCGGGTAGTCAAGCCTTGAAGTATTTCTCCCTCGGCTTTGTTGAGTAAACGACGACGACGGAATCTCGGAACTTCCGGTTGGGCACGAGGATTATACATTCATCGCCGGAAACAACGGTCCGCGTCAGAGTTATGTCTATAATCTTTCCACGCCTGCCGTCAACCTCTACCTCGCTACCGATGTTTATCCGAGGGTCAAGCACTACCGAGATGCCTGAGAAGATGTCCGTCACCCATGGGACGAGGGAAAGTGCTAGCAGAAGCCCAAGGGCTCCAGCCGTCGCCAGCACGCCCACGACGAACTCGAAAAACCTCCAGAGATAAGCAACATAACCAACGTAGACCGCTGAGAGAAGCAGCAGAACAAGGTACAGAACCTTACCATGCTCCTGCCGAAACCTGCGTCGAATAAGAAACCTAGAAACGACAGCAGCCACGGCAAACACAGCGGAGGCGGCCGCCGTCGCCAACAACTGGTCAGCAATCATGAAGAAGCTCAAGCCAGGCCCTCTATTACTTTTTCCATCAACGTGCTCAGAGCTCAAGATCGCAGTCATCGCTTCAGGCTGGTCAGACTCATCATCGCAGCCTACCAACGCACTGCGGCGCTCTTAAATCTTTTCAGCATTATTCCTCCAAAGTATTTATGGTGGTGGCGACCTCTGGCCGTGATGAAGTGCTCAGCACTAATCGCAGCCTTCATCATTCTAGTCTCTCTCGCCCCCCAACCAAGCTTCGGACAGCAAGACTACCGAGTTCTACCCATCAGAGCCCCGCTTAACGTTGTGCTCGTTTTCATAGACGTAGACCCCGCCTGGTTCGGAGCCAGCAACATCAACCAACTGCTTGAAGCCGTGTCTGCAGGGGTAAGAGAAACCGCCAAATCAGCCCTTGACGATAGCGGATCAATCTTTGCGCCGTTCGAGTTCAATGTGCAGCTCTCCGCCCGAGAATTTAGGCTGATTCAGCTGGAGGAGTTTAGGCTGAGCCTACGAAGCCTTAACCTGCCTGCTCCCCGAGAGCTCCTCGAGGCTAAGGGGGTTAGAGGAAGCATAGCCTCGATCCACGCGCCCACTGCCTTGAAAATGCTGGTCGACCTCTCTAGAAGACACTACCCCGATATACTAGACGACCACGTGATATTCTTCATCTGCGGAGCTAGGGCCCTGGGGTCGGCACCTATCTACCATACTTTTGGACAGCTCCCTGAAACGGGAGAATACGGCGGGGAGCTTCCACTGAACATGTACGGCGGCGCGTGGTACGGTAGGTACGTGTTCGTAGACCTCTGCGCCCTCAGCCAGTACGAAGACTACCCACCCATCCAAAACCTAGACACAGCCCGTGAGAGGCTCGCTCTTCTAACAACCTACGTAGACGAGATTATCGACATGCAGTTCGTCAAATCAACCCTCTATGTACCACGGTACAGGCTTCAAGTACTAGTGGACGTCTTGGTGGTGGACGCCACCAGAGCTGGGCTGAACTTCGAACTCTTGGTCGACCGGTTTGACTTGGAGGCGGTGGAGCAGTCCCTCAAAACTCTCACCCCCTACAACCTGTACACATTCACCGTAAGACACGTCAGGGCGGCAGACGTCCCCGGCTTCATGAACATAATTACAGTGGACCAAGCCAATAACAAGGCTTTGGTCGAAGCGAGCATGGCGTACGACTTACTGAGAAGAGCCAACAAGCTGTCGCCCGGAGAGGGAGATTATCTATACGTACCAGCAATAGTCGTCGTCACAGACTATAACACAAGAGTATACTTGAAAGACCCTGAAGATGATGCTCTTGGAATCGCATTACCCGACCCAGACGACCCGAGATTCGGAGCAGCGGCCGTGGCGGGTGCTTCATACTATTTACTCTCTTATGAAGGGTTGGCGGCTACTGTTGCGCATGAGATAGGTCATGTCCTAGGCTTGAGACACCCGCACGATGACTTCGACGAAGCCGCAGGGAGAGACGTAAGAAGTATGATCTACACCAAGTCTATTGAAACCTACATGAGCTACTCCACTACTTGGGTTGAGGCTGTTAAGCGAAGAACCATCAGAGAAGGATACTACCCCGTCAAAACCTACTGGAGCATCTTCGACCTAGACGCAATAGACAGAGCCATCATCTCAATACTTCTTTCGACCTACGAGCAGAACTACAGAGAAATAGTTGACGAAGTATCTAAAGCAGGCCTGAGGCTGGATGACATGAAAACCCTTACGGAAGCGCTTAACACGGCAAAGATTCTTGCCGAGAGGTCTGTAGAGCTATTCAGGTCGCACAACTATCTCGACAGGCTTGAGTACACCGGGCTGGGGGCACAGCTCAGGTCGTCCTTCGACTATGCATTCATGGCCATGGCGTTGACGGAGCTGTCGAAGACTTACACGAACGGCTTGATAGTGCAGAACGAAAGGCTGAGGCCGCAGATAGAGTCGCTTCAAGCGGAGATCTCCAGCCTCACAGCTACGCTGAACAGGGTTAAGCAGGAGACCGAGAGAACCGCCGAGGAGTTGAAAAGCGTCGAAGAAGCTGTGAAGAAGTCTCTTGAGACCAACGAGGCGTTGATGAACAGGATTAAGATGCTTTCGGAGGAGGCGTCTCAGCTCGAGCAACTGCGGTCTAGGAGAGCCGAGCTTGACAGGAGTCTCGGTGAGGAGGGGAGGAGGTTGAGCGAGTTGACAGCTGAGGTGGGAGGGCTGAGGACGACCATCTTTGCGTTGACGGCTTTGACGGTTGTCCTAGTAGCTGCCGCTGCGGCTTTGGTCGTCTTCTTCAGGAAGAAGCTGTAGGCAAAGGAGGCGGAGGAGGAGGCGGCGGAGGTGGAGTTAGCCTTCTACGGTTGTTCCTTCTAAGCCAGACTACCGCTGCCCCGACTGCTACCGCCTCTACAGCTAGAACTGCGAGCAGCGTGTTATTCTGGGACCTCAGGGAAGACAATTCCTCCTCAGACTGTTTGAGGGAGTTGACGACTTTCTGCAGCTCATCTTCCTTCCTTGAAATCTCCTCCCTAACTGTTTTAACTTCTGCAACAGCTTTCTCGGCCCTCTGTAGCTCGGCGTTCAGAGAATCGCCGGCGGATGTCAGGCTTTGCAGCTCCTGCCTTTTTTGAGAGAGAAGCCGCTGGGACTCGTCAAGCACCCTACGGGCGTTCTCCGTCTCCGTCCTGAGGTTCGCCAGAGTTTGTCTCAGTGTCGAGGCCTGGGCTCCAAGCCTAGCCGCCTCGTAGAGAACGCCTGGCAGGTAGTAGTTCTTGATGTTCCCCGTTTGCAGCGCAGCAACGAATGCATAGTCAAAGGCTGAGACTAGCTGAGCTCCTAAACCCTTGAAGGAAGCCCTGTCAAAGTAGTTATGGTTCACGAACTCCTCGACAGCCCTCAAGCTATACTGCCTCGCTAGGTCAAGGGCCTCCCTGATTTCAGGAACATCCGTTAGGTCGAGTCCAGCGCTGTTGAGACTCTCGATGATTTCACGGTAGTTTTGTTCATATTCTTGAAGCAGGAGACAGACGACGGCACGGTCTATGTTGTCTAGGTCGAAGATGCTCCAGAAAGTCCTGATAGGGTAAAGATCTTCGAAGATTTTCTCACGGTTAAGACTTACAATCCATGATTTGCTGTAGCTCATAACAGTCTCGGTGAAGTAGGTTAACGCAAAAAAACCTTTTCCCGAGTTCCTGTATTCGTCAAAGTCGTCATGCGGATGTCTAAGCCCTAACGTATGACCTATTTCATGTATCAAAATACTCGTTAAACCTTCCTTGATGAGTACTTCATGATATATGGCTCCAGTGGCTGCCAACGGAAGCGACGGGTCGTCCCGCCTACCTACTGCAATACCCAGAACCCCTGGTTCTTCTACCCATGATGTTGTCGTGGTGAAGAGGATTATGGCTGGGACATAGTCCATAACTTCCCTAATCGACTCGTCAATTATTCCTCGTCGTTTGAGAATGTCGTATGCTCTATCCGGAAGCAGCACGATGCCTTCAGGGGTGTGCTGTATGGCTTGACTGAGCTCGGGCACATCCCTCAGTTCAACCTCTCTCAGCTTGGTCGTGAAGAAGTTGTAGGGCATCAAGGTTCTGAAAGCCTTCGACAGCAACTCGGGATCAAAATATCGAACTATCATGTCGTAGCCCACGCCTGCCACGGTAGCGTCCACGACAATCACGTCAAACAAAGTCTGAATGTTGTACCTCGGCCTGTAGATTAGAGACTTGACGAACGCCATGTCGATGATAATATCTATCAACGCGGCAACATGGTAAACACGCTCCGTAGCCGTCCCAAGCTCGAATATCGGCTTGAGCTGTTGATAGAACCTCTGGGGCGGGTACGAGCACAGGTCAACGTAGTAATACCTGCCCCACCAATTACCCCCGTACATGCTAAGCCCGAAGTCGGCCAGGTATGCCCCCGTGTCCGGAGACTGCCCGTAAGTGTAGTAGATGGCTGGCCTGTTGCCTCCCATCGCAGGAATTCCGCAGAAAAGGAAAATGGCGTATTTTCCAGCCGTCTCTGGAAAGTATTTCTCCGTCAGGTATGAAAACACGTACAGCGCGTCCCGGGCTCTAATCGTCTGGTCGGTCCAAGCCAGAGGCATCCCGTAGCTTCTCGCAAACTCGACTGCTTGTTGAGCGATTTGGAAGGGGGTCCGGGAGACCAGGGAGTTTAGAAGCTGGCGGTACTCCTGCTGGACCGCTGCTGAAGGAACTATAAGCCTTAGGTTTACGTCGAACTCGAACGGAACAAACTCACTCCCCTTTGAATAGAGTTGAGACCTGGCGAAGGGCCTTATCGCTTTAGTATCTATGAGGAGTTGGAGAAGGTGTCTGAGGTCTCTTGCCTCGAACCAGCTTAGACTGACGTCGTAGAGAAACACGTTGACCTCGAGCTCTCCTTCTATCGGCAGAACACTGAGGTCCTCCTGCTGCTGAACAAGCTCAGCCCCGTGAGCCTGCTGAGGGAGAAGGCTGACGACCATCAGACCCAGAACCACGAGGGATAAAATCGTGCGAGGCGACGGCATGGCTAAACTTCATCCAACACTTATAAAAATATTTGCACGGACTCGACACGTTCAGAAGAGGTTTTCGGAAAGCCGTTTAAGCTGCTCCTCGACCTGCCGCCAGCCACCGCCCTCGCTCAGCCTGTAGACAGTCTCCGACACCTCCACAGCTAGACCCGCCTCGGCGAGAAAGTCAAGGTGGGATAAAGTCTCCAGGTAAGCTAGCCATTTGTCAACTGGAGAAAGCTCGTCGAACGAGCCCTTCGACCATCTAATCTCACGCGCCACTTCGAGCGCCGGGGTTTCTCGGTAGGTCAAGAGCTTCGCGGCCTCGGCAAGCCTTTGACGGTGATGGGAGAATATCTCGGCTGCTCTTTTCCTGCAGTCCCTTATCAGAGGGCCGTGTGATGGGACTATTGTTTCGAGGTTCATCTTTGTCAGCTTGGTTAGGTTCTTCAGAAACTCTGTTAGGGGGTGGTAGTTTTCGAAAGGGATGTAGGCTACGTTGGTGGTGTCGTTTTCGAGGATGAGGTCGGCTGTGATGCCCACCCTCCCGCCTACGACGATGACGTGCCCCGCTGTATGCCCCGGCGTGTAGACCACACGCCAACCATCAAAACTCATGCCCTCGAAAGCGAAGATGTCTGGCTCAGGAATACTCCTTACATACTGCAGAAATTTACTGAAATACTGATGATTTCCCGGTCCGAGGACTTTGTCCAGCCACGGCTGAGCCTCTAAAAGTATCTTGAGGGTCTGGTACTCCCTCTCATGATAGGCCAGCGACGTGTGCTTTCTTTTCTTGACTTCAGATGCTCCGCCGGAGTGGTCGAGGTGAAGATGTGTAAGCAGGGTTGTTGAGACTCTGTACTTTTCGATGGCTTTGAGCAGTTCTTCAGCCGTCTCCGGATACCCGGTGTCCAACAGCACGTGGCTGTCTCCCTGCTTGACCAAGAAACAGCGTACGGGTTTATCCACATTACCGACGAGCTCGATTACCCTAACGTCTTGGTTGATGTCCCAGACCTCGGACATTCCGGCTCAACAAATCGAGCCGTCATTTAAGCCTCACTCCATTTTCAGATAACTCTCAATCTTTAATGCCGCCTTCGTCCAACGAGAGGCAGGGACATGCCGGTCTTCAAATATGAGGAAAAGCTTTCTCCCGAGTACGTTCCCGAGAAGCTTCTTTACCGCGAGGAGGAGATGAGGCTTCTAAGATCTTTCTTCTCCTCCGTCCTGAACGACGACAAGGCTTTCCAAGTGAGGGTTTTCATCTGGGGGGCGGTTGGAACAGGCAAGACAAGCCTCGCGAAGCTCTTCGGCCTTAATCTCGAGCGGGAAGCCCGTGAGCTGGGTAGGAAGGTTAGGTTCACTTACGTCAACTCTAGGATCAACAAATCGCTGTACACGGTTTTGCGGAAGACCGTTGAGCAGCTTGGTCTTGACCTTCCGAGAAGAGGGTACTCTGACGAGGAGGTCTTTGACGTGCTTGTGAAGTTTCTCCGCACCACTGGCCTGCGCCTCGTGCTTTGTCTAGACGAGGTCGAGGCCCTAATCTCCGAGGAGGGGAGCGAGGCTGTCTACTTTCTCACAAGGCTGGGTGAGGGGGCGGTGGACGGTGGCCTAATCTCTCTAGTTCTGATTTTCAGAGAACCGGAGATTCTCGACAGGCTCGACAGCCAGACCATAAGCGGGATGGGCGGCAACAGCATTCATCTGCAGGAGTACGACTACAACCAGCTGCTGGAGATTCTACGGTACAGGGCCGGGGAGGCGTTCCAGCGGAACGCTTTGAGCGACGAGGTTCTGGAGTTCATAGCCCAAGCAGCTGCGGAGAGGAAGGATGCACGATACGCAATTGACCTTCTCTGGCGTTCAGGCAAGTATGCTGAGGCTGAGGGATGCTCCACCGTTGAAGCAGAGCATGTTAGAAAGGCTCTGGCCAGCGTCTACCCAACTATAAGGAGGGAGAACCTCTCCTACCTATCGAAGGATGAAAGGCTCGTCCTTCTAGCCTCGGCCCGCGGCCTTTCAGGAACTCGTACGGCCATCACCGCCGCAGACCTCTTCCAGTACTATAGGCTTGTATGCGAGGAGCTTAAGACCGAGGCCAAGGGCTACACGACCTTCTGGGAGACGCTCCAACAACTCCAGGATCTTGGGTTTCTGAGGCTCAGCATCAAGAGCGAGGGAGCCAAGGGGAGGAAGACATACGTCTACCTCCCAGGCATACCTGTCCAGCTTCTCGAGAGAGAGTTGTTGAAGGACATCAGCCGCTAGCCCTCCTCCTTCTCCTCCCCGCCTCGCCTCCTCGGAGAAATGCGGCCTCCTCTTCCGTAAGGCCGAAAAACTTAACCAACCCTTCTCCGCCCTCTGTCATCAAAACCTTTATGAACGGGAGCATCTCTGTCCGTGCCTTCTTTCTCGACATGTGAAGGCTTGAGCCAATCTTCGTGCAAACCCTCTCAATCAATTCTCTCTCAGCCCTTGTCTGGCCTAGGTATCTCACTCTGCTGGGGAAGCTGAACCTAACGAACTTACCGGTGGGATGCTTTCTCGACACAGCTACTCCAGCCGTCATCAGAGGTATTGCATACCTGAGGAGATGCCAAGACTGCGTGGCGTTTATTCGCTGAAGGAAGAGGTCGGCTTTGGAAAGGTTCTCCAAGGCTTCGACAAGGTCTTGCGGCGATAATTGTTCGGGGGCGTTGTCAAGCACCCATGTGAAGAAGTCGGCCGGGTCCATGTCCAAGCCGCCCAAGGCCTCCACGGCGTCTGAATAGCTTTTAGAGTGGTAGACCCTAGCCAAGGCTTCGAAGACCTCCACCCTCCTATCTCTAAAACCCGGCTCCATGCTAACGCCTCCGGCCGCTGCCAGAAGCTGCAAGTCGTTGATAGCCGAACGAAGGTCTCCTCCGGAGCTATCGGCCACAGATTTTATAACCTCCTCAGACAGCCTTAGCTTCTCAGCCATGGCTATCTTCCTCAAATGGGCTGCGATGCTCGGCTTGGGAATCCTCCTGAACTGTATAAGGAGCGATTTTTCACGGAGAGGAGCAAGCTTGGGGTTCCAAGGGTCGTTGGCCACGAGCACGACCGGGACCATGGTCTCGTCTATTATCTGAACTAGTGCAGACACAGCTCCAGCGTCCTGTCTTGTGTCTATTCCATCTACCTCGTCGACTAGGATTATTTTGTTCTTTGCCATAGTTATCGAAGCTTGGGAGGAGGCCGCCCCAACAACACGTTCCAAGTTATCTTTGGTCCTGAAGTCGCTGGCGTTCATCTCTATCACCTCCCATCCATTTTCTCTTGCGAAGGCGTGGACGAGAGAAGTCTTGCCCACTCCAGCCGGGCCGTAAAGCATGACAGCTTTCCTGGCCGGTCTCTTCTTCAGCCACCCCTCAACCCAGTTCAAAAACTCGAAAACTGCTTCCTTGTTCCCAACAATCTCGGAGACCTTCGACGGCCTGTGTTTCTCGGTCCAAGGCAGGCTTGTCATGCCCTTTTCATGAGAGTAAGCCTCGCTAGGAAGGCTAGCAGCTGTACCTCAGGCGTGCCACCCTCGGATATACGGTAGTCTGTCTCCCCCAAAAACTCGACTAGACGCACCTTGTCTGCTTCAGAGACTTGCAGCATCGGTATCTCCCTCGACAACGAAGAGACCAAGTCTTGAGGTTGATGGCCCTGAACGTATATCAGGTTTCTAAGTACTTCACGGGCTTCGAGGAACTTACCGTCCAAAGCCAGCTCGAGCATCCGTCTCACTTCTCCCCTGCTGACCAAGCCCATCACTTGGTAGACGGTTTTTTCATCCACTTTCTTGGACAGCGCTGAAGCCGACTGGAGTATGTTGATGGCCTTCCTCATGTCGCCCAGCGAGAAGTCGAATATTGCTTTGACGGCTTCTTCGTCCAGCTGAAAATTCTCTGCCTCCGCTATCTTTTTCAGCATCTTGCTGACGCTCTCCAGCGAAAGCGGCCTGAACCGTAAGACCGCGCACCTAGACTGGATCGGTTCGATTATCCTGTTGCTGTAGTTGGCTGCGAGTATGAACCTGCATGTTGTGGAGAACTGCTCCATCGTTCTCCTGAAAGCGTGCTGGGCTGCGTCTGTTAGCTGGTCGCTTTCATCCAGCAGGAGGATTCGAAACTCCACACCGCTCATGGGCACGGTTCTGGCGAAAGTCTTAACCCGTTCTCTAATCGTCTCGATTCCTCTCTCGTCGGAGGTGTTGATCTCCATGAACAACCCGTCCTCGATGTACCTCGGCCCGAAGAGTTCACGGGCGAATGCGTGGGCTGTGGCTGTTTTGCCCGTCCCTGGAGGGCCTGTGAACAGCATGTGGGGAACGTTTTTGGATGCCACGACATTCTTCAACGCAGCGACAACCTCGTCTTGGTTGACTACATCGTCGAGCGTCATGGGCCTGTATTTCTCAACCCACGGAAGATGAGGTATCTTTGTCAAGCTTTTTCCACCTACGCCTCAAGTCAAATCTTAAAAATGTTTCTAGCGTTGTCGGAAGTTGTCTCAACCACTTTCTCGAAAGGTAGTTTCTTAATGCTGGATATTCTTTCAGCGGATATCCTTATGTTGGCCGGCGTGTTGACCACTCCCCTCTCGGGCCCTAAAACCGGCGCGTCGCTCTCTAGAAGCAGGTTTTCCAGCCCTACTCTGCTCACCAGCTTCTGCTTCTGCTCAGACCTTACGACGGACGGAGGTATGGAGAAGAAGTAGCCTTTCGAAGCCCCCCGTACAGCCTCAGACGCTGAGCCGTCGAAAGCATGCATCACAACTCTTTCCGCCCGAGCCTCGATCAAAACATCTAGGGCGTACCGGCCGGCGCTCCGGGAATGAACCACTAGCGGGAGGTCGTGCCTTGCAGCCAGTTCTATGAACTCTCTGAAAACTCTCAGCTGAAGCTCTCGGCTCTCCCTCGCCCCCCAGTAGTAGTCAAGCCCCACCTCGCCCACCGCGACTATTCTGTGCCTGTTGTCCTCAATCAGCTCTACGACTTTTTCGTAGTTGTCAAGCGCATAAGGCTCAACGCCCAACGAGGCATGCACGTATCTGTTGTCCGCTATCTCTAAAACCCTCAAACAATCCTCGAAGCCTATGCCAGACGATATGATGGCAGCAACCTTCGAAGACTTGGCTTCGTCGAGAACCCTGACCAGACTGCTGTAAAGAGGCTCCTCGGTTAGGTGGCAGTGAACGTCTATCACGGAGGTAAAATAGAGGCTTTATGATTTATGTTTGACCTGTGAAGCTAAGGTGTGTGTGCGGAGCTGAGGTAGAAAACGTAGACGACTTGACGTTAGTCAAGAACGGAGAGAAGGTTGTTAAAGCTCGATGCAGGAACGAGTTCTGTAGGCTTGAAGAGGTTTTCTCCCTCAAGCTTTCTGACAAGAGGGCGGAGATTAGGTTTTCAAAGATGTTCAGCACTTACAACCTTCTCTTCATGGGAAGCGACCTGCTGGAGAAGAGGCTTGAGTCGTTGTCGAGAAGGGTGTTGGAAGTGATGACGCACGGAAAAAGTTTAAAGACACGCATCACATATGGATGGAGATGACATACAGGTACAGGGATGTTGAAATAACGTGGCTCGGCCACGACAGCTACTTGATCAAAACGGACAAGACGATTTACATAGACCCGTTCAAAATATCCTCAGGACCGGCGGCAGATCTGGTTTTGATAACTCACGACCATTTCGACCACTTGAGTCTAGACGACCTGCAGAAAATCACCACCGACAAGACAGTCATAGTAGCGGCTAGGAACTGCGAACACGAGCTGAGGAAGCTGGGGAGGGGCAGCGTAAAATACGTTTCACCCGGCGAGACGGTGAGCATCGGCAACATCAGAGTCAAGGCTGTTCCCGCTTACAACGTCAACAAGTTCCGTGAACCCGGCAAGGTCTTCCATCCCCGTGAGTACGGCGGGGTGGGCTACGTCGTCTCAGTAGGAGACGTTTCGATCTACCATGCGGGAGACACCGACTTCATACCGGAGATGAAGGAGGTGAAGGCCGACGTTGCGCTCCTTCCGGTCAGCGGAACGTATGTAATGACGGCCTCGGAGGCTGTTGAGGCAGCTAACCTGATAAAACCTGCAGTAGCCATACCGATGCATTACGGCACCATAGTCGGTTCTGAAAAAGACGCCGAGAATTTCAAAAGCCTTTACAAGGGAGAGACTGTGATTCTGAAGAAGCAGGGCTAGGGCTTGAGCTGCGAGGAATCCCACGACTACGTCTACCACGGAGCCCTAAACATCTACATGAACACGGAGCTCGTCAAGGTTGTGGAGGCGTGGCGTTGCAGAAGATGTGGCGTGATGCGGGTTGGGCTTCGTGGGCCCGATGTTCTGAGCTCTACAGAGGGCTTGATGCCGGAGCCGTCGGCGGGGAAGCACTGGGTTTTAGTGGTTTGCAAGACTGGTGAAGAGCCTGTGTTCGAGCTGCACCAGCTGTCGGATGCTGAAAATTTCAAGCATCGTTGTGAGGCGGTCGAAGGTGGTGAGAGCCTCTACTACGTAAGAGGTAAGGGGGTTTTCTACGGCTCAGACGGTCCTCCCGCAAGCCTGCACTATGCTTACGAGCTTGCGAAAACCCTGAGAGGGTACATAGAGCTGGGTAAAACTCCTCCCGAGGTTGTGAGTTTAATCCGCTGAAAAGCCTTCAGGAACTCGTGAAACATGTTCGTGCAATATCTTCCAGCTTCTCCCAACCCTCCGCAGGACAACGCTGCACCGCACAGCTGCGTCCACCATCCGACCCTCAAAAGCGTAGTTGTTGACAGCCATGCCTCTGTACCGCATCGTGAAGACCGCTAGGGCCACATCTCCCATGATAACCACCTTCGGCTCCGTCATCCGGTACTCAAAATCAACCAGCTCGGTCATCAGGCTGAGCTTGAGCTTGAGAGCCTCGTCCCGGGATTGAAGCCTGAACGGAGGTAGGTCGCTGAACCGAGTGTAGTCTTGATGATGAAGCTCAAGGACCTCGTCGACCAACCCGTTCTTGGAAAACTCGAGAGAAACCTTTATGGTGTTGACGACCTCATCTGTTTCCATCCAGCTCAACCTCGCCGTGGATGATTTTCTGCTGAAGCTCGAGCTCTAGGTCGTTTATCTCCTTCTCGGAAACACCGACCCGTTTTAAATTTTCAACGTCCTCGTCGACTACGGACGCTCGCACGTTAGGCCCGCCTACGCTCTGGTAAACAACACCCTCAAACCGGACGCTCATACTCTTCCACACCACACGGCCTCGGAAAACCCTGAAAGGATAGTCCCCCTCAACACTGTCGACATAGACCCGCTCTATCATCGTTTACCCGCCTCAGAGACGGCTCTGAGAAGCGTTTCAACAGCCGTTCTTCTGCTGTCGCCGGCCGGCATCCTACTGACCCATTCCCTGAGGTGGGAGGTTATTCTCCGCATGAAGGCCTCCACGTTCCTGACCTCTCGGAGAGCTGACGAAGGTATGGATGATACAGGTATCTCCGCCACGGACGTCTGCATGAACGGGCCGAACTCGTCCCTCGAAACCTTTACCGCCACCACCCTACCTCCCTCAAGCATGTAGGTTATGCCTGCGATGCTGGCCACCTCCAGACCCCACTCCAAGCCCGGGGGTGAGAAAGGCAGAAGGGACTCCAGCAGCTTGAGTATGTTGTCGTCGGTGGGCGACTGTCTAGCCTGCTCGTAGGCTTCGGTGAAACGCTGCACAGCGTCCATCATCACCGTTCATTAAGACGTTTCTAAATACCTTTTCTCCTGTAAAAACAAATAGAGAGCCAGCGACTTATACGATGTTATGGACAGCGTCGAGAGAGTGGTGCGGGGGTTCTTCCCGAAGGACTTCACGGACAGAGAGAGAGCCGTGTTTGAGGCCGGCATAGCTCTAGGCTCAATAGTCCACTCCGTCGCGGGATTTCCGGTGGCAGGCGATGTTAGACGACTTATGGAGAGGGCGGTCGAGGCTAGCTTCCGGCTCCAGCCCTACAGGAGGAGGCTGAAAGTCAGGATAAGGCCCCGGGTTAGGAGGGGTGGGTTGTACAGGTATGGCTCGGTTTCCCCTGAGGACTTGGATGTGGAGGTGGAAGTTGGATACGGTCAAGTAGTGGTCTCAGCGAGGATGAAGCACGTCAGACGGATTAAATATCCACTGATGTACGTCGAGAGAATTAGTTTGAGAAGAGACGGCTCCTCTCCTCATCCATTCGCCGGGACTCGTAAGGCAAAAGCTCGCCGTAAATCCTCAGTTGGTCGCGGCTAACGTCCTTGGGGAGGACCAGCTTCAGCCTAACCTCAAGGTCGCCACGCTTTCCGTTCCTCATCGGAAGCCCACGCCCTCTAAGTATTATGGGCGTGTCTAAGTTCTCAATCCTCAGCCTGATTTTCAGCGGGCCGTCGAAGGAGCTGACCTCTACTTCTCTGCCTGAGGCAAGCTCGCTCGGGGACACGGGCAGGTGCATCACGAGCCTGTCTTCATTCAAGCTGAACTGCTTACCCAGCTTCAGCCTGAAACGAATTACAAGGTCTCCTCTTCTTCCAGCAGACTGGTCGTAGAGGCCTTTACCACGTATGACGACTGAGTCGTTGTCCGCCACCCCCGCCGGTATTTCGACAACCAGCCTCTCAGTCTTCTCGACGACACCAGCTCCTCTGCAGGCTGAGCAAGCTTTCCTGACAACCGTGCCCGAGCCACGGCACTTGCCGCAAGTTGTGACTGACGTGAAGTACATGAAGCCCGTCTGAACCCTTTCAACCCTCTGACCCGTCCCGTTGCACACACTGCATTTTTCAACGTGCCCGGGCTCCCCGCCTGACCCGCCGCACCGTTCGCATGTCTGGGTTGTTGTTATGGGTATCTCTGTCCTTCCACCGCGCAAAGCCTCCCTTAGGCTAATCTCGGCGTCGACGTACGTTGGAGACGGCGTCCTAGGCTTTCTGCCAAACCCGAAGAACCTCTCGAATATCGAGTCAAACCCGCCGAGCCCAAGGTCTCTGAACAATTCGTCGAAGTCAACCCACGTGGAGCTGAAAATGTCTTCCTTGCTGTAGGTCTGAGAGACGCCTGCTCGCCCGTACATGTCGTAAAGTTTTCTCTTTTCGTCGTCAACTAAGACTGCGTAGGCTTCGCTTATCTCTTTAAACTTCTCCTCAGCGTCCGGAGACTTGTTCCGGTCGGGGTGGTACTGGAGGGCTAGTTTCCTGTAGGCTCTCTTTATCTCCTCCTTAGTCGCGTTCCTAGGAACGCCGAGAATCTCGTAGTAGTCTTTCCCGTCAGCTGGCATGGCTAGCCCTTGGGCTCCTTACCGGCTCCGCCCTCACCGTAGACAGCGCCGCCTATCTTCTGAGCGGTCTTCTTGAGCTTCTCCAACGCATCCTTTATCGCCGACACATCCTTTCCAGCCAACGCTTCCCGGAGCTTCTTGACATGCTCCTCGACCTCCTTCTTGGTGTCGGCGGGAATCTTGTCGCCCAGCTCGTTGACCGACTTCTCGACGGCGTAGATTATGGCGTCAGCCTCGTTCCTTAGCTCAGCCTCCTGCTTCCTCCTCCTGTCCTGCTCAGCGAACTGCTCCGCCTCCCTAATCATCCTGTCGATCTCCTCCTTGGACAGCCGGTGAGGTGCGGTTATCCTGATGCTTACATCCTTGCCAGTCCCTAGGTCTTTGGCCGTGACGGTGAGTATGCCGTCGGCGTTGATGTCGAAGACGACCTCGATCTTAGGAACTCCTTTCGGAGCTGGTGGGATTCCTGAAAGCGTGAACCTTCCCAGGGAGACGTTGTCAGCCGCCATAGGTCTCTCGCCCTGCAGCACATGAATCTCGACGCTTGTCTGGAAGTCTGCGGCTGTTGTGAATATCTCGCTTTTACGTATCGGTATGGTTGTGTTGCGGTCGATGATCTTCGTGAAGATTCCTCCAAGAGTCTCGACGCCTAGCGATATGGGCACCACGTCCAGCAGGACTATGTCCTTGTCCTTCATCTCGCCAGCCAGTATCGCTCCCTGGATAGCCGCCCCCATGGCGACGCATTCCATCGGGTCAACGCCTCTCTCAGGCTCCTTACCCAGAACCTCTTTGATGAATTCCTGTACAATGGGCATGCGCGTCGGCCCTCCTACGAGTATGATTTTGTCGATGTCCCCTGGCTGTAGCTTGGCGTCCTGCAGAGCTTGGTTGATGGGGTTTCTGCATCTCTCGATGATGGGCCTGACCAAGTTTTCCAAGGTCGCCCTGTTGATGCGCATGTACAGGTTCTTCGGCCCTGATGAGTCGTAGGCTATGTAAGGCAGGTTTATCTCGGTCTCGGTCATCGATGAAAGCTCTATCTTAGCCCTCTCAGCCGCCTCCCTAACACGGTTCAACGCTGAAGGGTCTTTCCTCAGGTCCACCCCCGACTCCCGCCGATAGCTTTCGACTATGTAGTCGACGAGAGCCTTGTCCATGTCTGTCCCACCAAGCTGAGTATCGCCCGACGTGGCCTTGACCTCGAAAACCCCTTGACCAAACTCCATGATAGTGACGTCAAGTGTACCTCCTCCGAGGTCGAAGACGAGGATCTTCATCTCTTGGTCAAGCTTGTTAAGCCCGTACGCCAGCGCCGCAGCGGTGGGCTCGTTGATAATCCTAACCACGTCAAGCCCAGCTATCGCTCCAGCGTCCTTAGTGGCCTGCCTCTGGTTATCGTTGAAGTAGGCGGGAACAGTGATGACAGCTTTCTTGACAGGCTCGCCGAGATAAGCCTCGGCATCCTTCTTTATCTTCTGGAGAAGGAAGGCAGACAGCTGCTGAGGCGTGAACTCCTTGCCGTGCAGGATGAACTTATGGTCCGTGCCCATCTTCCTCTTCCAAGCTGTGATTGTTCCCTCGGGGTTTAGTACGGCTTGTCGTCTAGCAGGCTCTCCGACTATCAGCTCTCCCTCCTTCGTTATGGCGACGTATGAAGGAAAAGCCTTCCCGTAAAGCGTCACGCCCTCGACGGAGGGGATTATCGTCGGTCTTCCAGCTATCACGACAGCTGCCGCCGAGTTGCTTGTACCCAAGTCTATGCCTATTATCTTCTCAGCCATGTCTCGAACACCTCTTGAGGTATCCCACTGGTTGGCATTCTAAGCTGGAATTAAAATCTATAGCATCCGAAAAACGGTGAAGGACTGCATCAGGGTGGCTTTGGCTTCGCAACCTTGACCTTGGGCGGTTTTAACACCTTGCCGTGTAGCCTGTAGCCCGGCGAGATTGTTTCGACGACCGTTTCCACGGTTGCCTCGCTGCTTTCAACAAACTCAACCGCTTCGTGGTCGAATGGGTTGAACTCTTTCCCTACCACATCCATTCTTTCAACACCCTCCGACGCAAGTATGTTTCCCAGCTCTTTGAAGAGCATCTTAACAGCCTCGCCTGCAGCAGGGCCGACCGGCTCGGCTTCCAAGCCCTTCACAACTCTTTCAAAATCCTCGTAGAGCGGCAGAAGCTTTTTCACAATCCTCTCCACAGCAGCCGACTCGCTCCTCTTTATCTCGTTCTCCATCAACCGCCGTAGATTGGCCAGCTCTGCTCGTGCATACATCAGGCTTTCCATCAGCTCCTTCTTCTCAGCCTCCAAGGCCTTCACGACGTCTTCGGACATCCTCCAAACCTTTGTGAGCTGGTGCTATTTGTGTTTCTGAGGATAGGTTTAAACCATGGATGTTTGAAGTCGGAGACGAGTTGAGTCAGGAAGACGTCAGGGCTTACACCGTTCCCCTTGACGACGCGTGGAAGGCCTCGAGGCTGAGGAGAGCAGACGCAGCCGTCCGCCTAGTGAGGGAGTTTGTCCAAAGGCATTCTAAAGCCGAGAGAATCAAGCTTTCGCCCAAAGTAGTCGAGCGGATATGGATGAACGGCAGGCAGAACCCCCCTAGGAGGATAAAGATTGTTTTGGAGCAGGAAGACGATGAAACTGTAGTTGTTAGGCTCGAGGGTGAGACGGGGAACGAGGAGGAGCGGGAGTAGGGTAAACCCGTATGCAGATACGTCTGGAAACGGTCCTCGGCTCGGCTGAGGTCGGGCTCTTCGCCCTCCCGACAGACAGGTATGTCTTGGTCTCGAAACAGGTTAACCCTTCGAAGCTCCGTGTCTTCGAGGAGGTGTTGAACACCGAGACCGTTCCCGTATCGCTTTCGGACAGCATCCTTCTGTCCCCGTTCGCCGCGGGAAACTCCAACGGCCTAGTACTGACGTGCTTGACTCTAGACAACGAGTTCGAGACGATTAAGAGAAGCTTGAACGACCTCAACGTACTCAAGCTAGCCTCCAAGCATACGGCGGTAGGCAACCTAATCCTATGCAACGACCGAGGCGCTTTGGTCAGCCCGGTGCTCGGACGGGCTGCGGTCAAGGCCATAGGGGAGGTGCTTGGGGTTGAAGCTGCTCCTGGAACTATCGCCGGAAGAACCTACCTAGGCTCGCTCGCTGTGGCCACGAACGTGGGTGCCCTCGTTCATCTGGATGCAGCGGAGGAAGAGATGAATCTTGTCAAGAATGTTTTGAAGGTAGAAGCAGAGCCCGGCACGGTCAACGGAGGCGTTCGCTTCCTGAGAAGCAGCATCGTGGCCAACTCATGGGGGGTTGTGGCTGGAGCTAGAACCACCGGCCCAGAGCTGATGACGATTACGAGAGTTTTCCAGCGATGACGTTATTAACGGCTGTTTATTGATGCTGTACAGCATGTCTGAGGCTGAAATCACGCAAGCGCTGGAAGAGCTTCAGTTGATTGATAGACTGGTTGCCGAGCTTCAGGCCAGGGTTCTGGCTGTTCAGCGTTCACTCGTGGAGCATGAGGAGGCGGTCAAGCTCCTCGAAGAGATGAAAAAATCAGGTGAGAAGATGCGTGTGATGGTTCCTCTCGGGGCTGGAGCCTTCGCCGAGGCGAGCCTCGAGTCCATGGAAAAGGTGACGGTGAACCTAGGTGCAGGCGTTTATGCGGTCAAGGCCTTGGACGACTCCCAGCAACTGTTGACCAAGCGGAGCCAGAACCTCCAAGCCGTCCTCGAAAGCTTGACGAATAGGATTGGGGAGTATTCGGCTAGGGCTGAGGAGCTGAGACGCTTCCTAGGAAGCGCTCTAGCATCCCAGCGTAAGCAAGGTACCTGATATGTTTAAGGCTATATCTAGAATCTTCGCAGGCGTCGTTGAGAAAATAGCTTCGGCCCCGCTGTCTCCCCAGGAGACGGAGAAAATCCTCACGGACTTCTACTACCAGCTTGTTGCGGCAGACGTGGCTGTCGAGACGGCTGAAGCAATTGTTGAAAACCTTCGTAGAGACTTGCAGGCTGTCAGGGTGCAAAGGTTCTCAGACA
This sequence comes from Candidatus Caldarchaeum sp., assembly GCA_038890155.1. Taxonomy (GTDB): domain Archaea; phylum Thermoproteota; class Nitrososphaeria_A; order Caldarchaeales; family Caldarchaeaceae; genus Caldarchaeum. The sequence goes on from JAWAFZ010000007.1 coordinate 24,057, forward strand.
ACCGGGAAGCTGTAAGGGATCTTCTCAGGAGAACCGTCGATGGTTTGATAAAGACGGCGGATGCCGAAACATTGATACAGCGAGCTGAGGAGAAGAAGAAACAAGGTAAGCCTGTCGTGGTTCTGTTTGTCGGGCCAAACGGGTCCGGCAAGACAACTACCGTGGTTAAAATCGCCCACTATCTCAGACGCCGTGGATACAGCGTTATACTGGCTTCGGCCGATACTTTCAGAGCTGGTGCGATAGAGCAGCTCGAGACTCTCGGGAGCAGAGCGGGGTTTCTTGTCGTCAGCCAGCATTATGGAGCTGACCCAGCTTCTGTTGCCTTCGACGCTGTGAACAAAGCGGTATCCATGCGTGCAAACTTTGTCCTGATAGACACGGCTGGGAGGACCGAGGTCGACAGGGGTTTGCTGGAGGAGATGCGTAAAATCAAGCGTGTGGTGAACCCCGACTACGTCGTCTACACTGGCGACTCCCTCGCCGGCAACGTAGCCATCAACCAAGCCAGGATGTTCCACGAAGTTGTTGGGCTTGACTTCGTCGTGCTCGCCAAGTTTGACGCCGACGCCAAGGGTGGATCAACCATATCGATATGCCATGCGACAAACATCCCAGTACTCTTCCTGGGCACGGGCCAGTCGTTAGAAGACTTGGACGATAACCCGCGGCGGAGAATCATGGAAAGCCTTACGCTTACGTGAAAACATAAATCCAGAGACCGCGTTCCGAAGAGTGATGGAGACCCTGAGACAACTGCTGGAGGTGCGGGAGGTCAGGGGCCCGGCTCCCGCTTTCACGCCCGTCCAGCTGCTGTACGCTGTAATCTTGATCGGGTCTTCGGCCGTGATGGGCAGGAAGAGGCTGAAAGAACTCCTCGGAATCGGTGAGGGGTCTGTGAGGACGATGCTGAGCCGTCTCGTAAGCAACGGGCTGGCTTCCTCGAGCCGTGAAGGTTTAAGGCTGACTGAGAAAGGGATGGAGCTTTACAGCTACTTGAACAAGACGATTTCAGAGCTGAAAAGAGTGGTTTTCGAGATGCCTTGGGATGCCAAGCACAACTTCGGTCTTGTGGTCAGGGGGATGGCGGGTAGGGTTTCGACAGGAGTTGAGGAGCGCGATGAAGCGGTCAGGAACGGGGCATCGGCAGCCATGGTTCTGACCTACACGGAGTCGGGGCTGGAGATGCCCAGGGTATCGAACCTAAGCCTAGAAAGGCCGGAGTTCGCCGGCAAAATAATCAGCCTCTTCAACCCCTCAGTGGGCGACGTCGTCATCATAGCGGGGGCTGATGATGAGATGAGGTCCCGGTACGCGGCTTTGGCTGCTGCCGTCAAGCTAGCCGTCGGAAAAGCTTAAAAAACAACCCGGACAACGAGATGCATGACTAGAAGCTCGAGGATCTCGGGGTTCTACCACCTAAGCCCTGAGGAACGTCTCAAGAAAGTAGCGGAGTTCGCAGCCCTGACGAGTGAGGAGGCGAACGTAATCAAGTCAGGCGGGTTAGACATCGCAACCGCCAGCAGGATGATCGAGAACGTGGTCGGCCTCTTCCCGCTACCGCTAGGAATTGCGGCCAACTTCCTCGTAAACAAAGTGGATTACCTAGTCCCCATGGCGATCGAGGAACCCTCGGTGGTTGCTGCAGCCTCGAACGCTGCGAAAATGGCCCGAGACGGCGGCGGCGTGTATTCCTTCCAAGGCCAGCAGCTGATGGTCGGGCAGGTCCAGCTTCTGAACGTCCCTAACCCTTATGCGGCTAGGGTTGAGATTCTCAGGAACAGGGATGAGATTATTGCGGCGGCCAACGAGAGAGACCCCGTGCTCGTAAACCTAGGAGGCGGGGCCAAGGATGTTGAAGCGAGAGTTGTCGACACCCAGCTAGGCCCCATGGTGGTGGTGCATCTCGTCGTCGACGTCAAGGACGCCATGGGAGCCAACGCCGTCAACACCATGTGCGAGGCCGTCGCCCCCATGCTTGCAAGAATGTCGGGCGGAGTCTTCAGGCTTAGGATAATATCCAACTTAGCTGACAAGAGGCTTGTCAGAGCTTACACACTCGTCCCAGCCCAGTCTGTCGGAGGAACGGAGGTCGCCAGAGGCATAGTTGAGGCCTACCACTTCGCCAAAGCCGACCCCTACCGGGCTGCAACCCATAACAAGGGCATCATGAACGGTGTAGACGCTGTTGCAATAGCTACTGGAAACGACTGGAGAGCGATCGAGGCAGGGGCCCATGCCTACGCAGCCCGCACCGGCAGGTATGAGCCCCTCACCGTCTGGGAGCAGATGCCCAACGGCGACCTTCACGGAAGCATAGAGCTTCCTCTGGCTGTGGGAATCGTCGGAGGAGCGACTAGAACCAACCCGGTGGCGAAGCTATGCCTAAAGATTCTCGGCGTCAAGACTGCCGAGGAGCTTGCCGAGGTGATGGCTGCTGTTGGGCTTGTTCAGAACTTGGCTGCTTTGAGGGCTTTGGCGGCTGAGGGCATACAGGCGGGACACATGTCTCTGCACGCTAAGAACATAGCCGTGATGGCTGGAGCGGTCGGGGAGGAGATAGATTTGGTTGCTGAGGAGATGGTCAAGCAGAAGACGATAAGGGTTGACAGGGCGCAGGAGATTCTGTTCGAGCTCAGGGCCCGCCGCCGGAGCTGAGCGCCTTCCTCCACTCATCAGGGTTGAACCGTTTCTCCATCCTCCTCAACTCATCCTCCAACGCTTTTTCCAAGTCAACGCCCAACCTGTTTGCAAGCTGAACCAGCAAAGTCAACGACTGGGCAAACTCGCTACCAACATCCTCCCCCGGATGAGAGTGGCCGAGGCTCTCACGCTTGTACCCCTCCCTCGCCAGAATAAACCTCCCTATCTCGGTGATCTCCTCGATGAGATGGGCGTAAATCAGCGATTCACGGAAGGTTGTCCAGCCCCTGGCTCTCTCGAAATCTTCAACGAGCTTCTGAAGCTCAGAGACCCTCATGCCGCCTCACAGAAAAAGCTGTAGGTGGGGCACGTTGTCCACGTAGACGACTGATTCTTTTTTGGCGTAGCCTTTCCTTAGAGCCGCTTCGACAGCCTTTTCGCCCAGCAGGTTGATTATCGTGCCCAGCTTGATGTAGTCCTGCACCTCCTCCTCAAAAACTAGGACACCTTTGTAGAAAGACTCCGCCACTTCGACTGAAACCTCCGACGACAGCTTGAGCCTCGTGCCCACGAGCTTCTCGTCGCAGACAGCCACAACGACCTCACCCGTCCTAGAGTAATGAGTCTTAACCCACAACCTCGCTGAGCTAAATTCTCCTGACAGGGTTCTTCGCCCCGCAAGCATCGCAGACCAAGAACCTGAACCTCTTCTCGCCAACAATCCTTGTATCTATCCCGTTGCAGATAGGACAGCGCACAAACTCCTTCATGTAGAGGTCGATGAGCTTCTTCAACTCTTCCACCGACATCTTACCCTGGATGAGCAGCTTGTCATCCGAGATAGACCCAGCCCGTCCAGTCTCCTTCAGGAGAAACCGAGCGAAATGCGCCGGCTCCCTGTTGAGCGTCTTAGCTATCTGGCCCAGGTTGGTTAAGGTGGTGTTCTTGGCATCGTAAACCAAGTTCGGCCTGAACTCGAGAACTCTGTCGCCCGCCACCACGCCTCTCTTCGAGACCTTCATTATGACGTCGTCTAGGAGCTTGACGTAGAAATGCTCGTCGGCGAGGGTTAGGCTCACTCCGAGGATGGAGTCATTACACCTCTATTTAAGAGGATTGCCTCCCACGGTGATGCTTAAAACAAACCAAATCAATCGTCATCCAGCTTGGCTGAGGATTATTGGGTCAAGGACTTGGGGCTTGCTGAACAGGGTTCTAGGAAGGTGGGGATGGCTGAGACATCGATGCCGGTGCTTCGGCTGCTTGCGAAGAGGTATTCTGACGAGAGGCCTTTCGACGGGTTCACCGTTTCAGCCTGCCTGCACATAACGAAGGAGACGGCTGTCTTGGTCAGGGCCTTGAGGGAGGGTGGCGCAAAGGTAAGTCTGTGCGCTTCCAACCCTTTGAGCACGCAGGACGACGTAGCGGCATTCCTAGCTTCGGACGGGTTCCACGTCTACGGGTTCAGAGGCATGAGCCAGCGTGATTACTACAACGCAATAAGGATGTGCCTGTCCCACGGCCCAGACCTAACGATCGACGACGGAGCAGACTTGGTGGCTACCCTCCACCGGGCTGCCGCCGTGGACACGGATCCCCTGAAGCACGCCGTCGACAGGGTTGTTGGAGGCACGGAGGAGACGACGACGGGTGTCAACAGGCTGAAGGCTATGGAGACTGAGAAGGTCCTGCGATACCCAATAGTTGCGGTCAACGAAGCTCTTTCCAAAAGCATGTTCGACAACCCTCTGGGAACAGGCCAGTCCGCTTTAGACGGCGTGATGAGGGCCACAAACGTCCTCCTAGCCGGTAAGAACGTCGTCGTCTGCGGCTACGGGCGTGTAGGCTCCGGCATAGCTGAGAGAGCCCGAGGGCTGGGAGCGAGGGTTATCGTCGTCGAGCCCGACCCTATCAAGGCTCTGCAGGCGTTCATGGCGGGGTTCACGGTGGCTTCGATGATTAAAGCAGCAGAGCTGGGCGACTTGTTCATCACGGCGACGGGGAATATCGACGTTATTCGCGGCGAGCACTTCAGGAGGATGAAGGACGGCGTGATCCTAGCCAACGCCGGACACATGGACGTGGAGATAAGCAAGGAGGAGTTGAGGCAGCTGGCTTCCTCGGTCGAGAGGGTTAGGGAGAACGTCGACGTTTACCGGCTTGGGGATGGGCGAAGAATCATACTGCTTGCCGAGGGAAGACTGGTCAACCTTGTTTGCGCCGAGGGCCATCCATCGGAGGTAATGGACCTATCTTTTGCCCTGCAGGCTGAGTGCCTCAGGTACTTGGTCGAGAACCACGACAGGCTTGAGAAGAAAGTCTACAACGTGCCGCAGGAAATCGACAGGAATGTCGCTAGGCTGAAGCTCGAGACGCTCGGCGTAGAGATAGAGAAGCTTACGGAGAAGCAGAACATCTACATCCATTCATGGCAGGCCGGGACTTGAAGCCTAGCAAGGGTCCTTGGATAGCATACCTAGCCGTGGAAGGTGTGTTAGGGTCTCTCAAAAACACTCACGTCGAGAACGTTGAGCTAGTCGACGACAGACGCGTGAGACGTGTATTCAAAAACCCTACGAGGAATAAGCTCGAGAACCTGATGAGAATTCTCGACGACTACGACATCTTGATAACTTGGGGAGGAGCCCGTAAAGACCTGCCTCTTCTGACTGCATGCTGCATCCGCCTAGGCGTAGACCCCTCACCCCTACACGCCCTAGCGCATCTTGACTTGCAGGAGTTTGTGAAGGATAAGCTTGGGATTGTCGACGCAGGTCTAGAGGAGACGGCTGAGTTTTTGAAAGCCGGCAGGGGAGGAGGCAAGGTTTACACGCTGATGAGGGTTTTCAAAAAGCTCAGAGGCTTCGTGAGAAGCTTGAGGCCTGAGCTGGCTCTCTAGTACCATCGGTCTTTAAGCCCGAGTAGGTAGGCCGCTGCGTTGGTCCCGACGTGCATCAAGACAGTAAACAGAGCTAGGGCGAGAAGCGTTAGGGCGTCGAGCCAGACGGGAAGCCCGTGAAACAGCTCCACCAACCCCAGAGCAACGACCAGAAAACCAAGCTGGTCGAGCAGAGGAGCAGCGCCTCCGCTGGGTATCCCGGCCCTCCTCTTGACGAACGCCCCAAGCACGTCCCCAGCTAAAGCTCCGAAAGAGAGCAGGAAGACCTCCACCATGGTGACGAGGGGTGGGACAAGGACATGTATAAGATAACCCACAGCCATCCCCGCACCGGTCCCCGAGACAAACCCCTCCACAGTCTTGCCGTCGCCCAGCACTCTCCTGCCGTCAAAGAACATCAAACCACGGTCGATTGGATGAGTCCTGCTGAAAAACCTGACCGCAACCACAGGGGCTGCGTTAGCCACGTACGCGGGGAAGACGTAGACAAGCCCCTGCAGGAAGGCCTGAAGCTCCATTCAAACAAGCACGACAACAGCCGAATATAGATGTATAAAAATCATGCTATATATGAGAGTTGAGCATTCTGTCTGTAATGGTTGAGCTAAAGATCTACAGCTACGGGCCGAGGACGGTGATAAACTTCTCCGGCTCGGAGCTCGAGGTTGGGCCCGACGTCTTTATAGCGCTCGAGGGTGCTGGAACCTTCGAGGGCGTCTCTGTCGAAAGACGTGTTTCGAAGCTTCTAGCCGAGGGGAGAGACCTAGCGAGAACGGCGAGAAAGGTCCACAGAGAGTCGACGAGAAGGGGACACGCCTCGATAACAACTTCCCTGCATCTCCAGATGGAGGTGATGAACTGCAGCAGGGCCTTGTCTCTCCTGCTCGTCTCACCGCCATTCGGCTCTTACCTTCAAGAATCTCAGCGCAGGGCTAGGGTTGACAGGTCTATGCTTGTTGAGCCGTCAGGCTTGACGGGTGAAGCCAAGGATGTTTTCATGCAGACAGCTTACAAGATGGTCGATGAATACCTCTCGCTTGTCGGCGGGGATGTGGGGATCGAGGACGCACGGTACATACTTCCGCTCTGCACCAAGACATCGCTCTTCATAAGCTGCAGCTTAGAAAACTACGTCGCCTTGATCCAGCTGTGCGGAGACGAGTCGGCGGCGGCATACGTTCCCGACGAGGTTAGAGAGTTTGTCGAGAAATTCACTTCCGCAGTCAGAAATGTTGCGCCCATAATGCTCGAGTCGAGGCTCGGGTTCAGGAACAGGACTGCAGCCTACCCGTTCCCCAACCCCTACAAGCCGTCAGACATCTTCATGGAGAAAGTCATAGAAGCCAACAACCATCCCGAAGAACCCGTCCTGATAAGCTTTGCATCCCTACTGGGCAAGGAGGCCGACCTGCTGAAAATCCTAGCCAAGCAGGACAAGGAATCTCTCGATTCCGTCAACCCGATGACCACGGCTACGACGCTGGAGCCTCTGTCGCTGGTGGCGTACCATCAAGCCATCCGCCACCGCACAGTACCCACCGCCGTCGAATCGATATACACCGCCGCTTGGAGAGCCGTCGTGAACACAACCTCCGGCGTCGTCATACCCCCCTCCATCCGGAGGAACGAAAAAACCAAGTCAAGGTTCCTACAAGTCGTCTGCGAGGCTCTCCAGTCATACCGACAGCTCCTAGACATCGGAATCAGCCCATCAACAGCCGTCCTCATCGTCCCTCAAGCCTTGAAGGTCTACGCAGTAAGGCTGTACAACGGGTTCAACATACTACATCCCAGCGGGTTCATAGCAACTAGGTCATGCAGCTATGCTCAGTGGGAGGAAAGGGCCATAGCCTACAAGCTCATGCAGGAGATAGCGAGAAAGTCGCCGAGCCTTTCGGCTGTGATGGGCGAGAAGTGCAGACACCTAGGCTACTGCCCCGAGAGGGAGTGGTGCCCGATAATACTAAAGTACCACCAGTACAGCGATGAACTGCATAAGAGGTTTGGGGAAAGTGGGTGAGAAGAGGGTTAAGGCTATCGAGGTAGGCGGGCCTGCTCTCAACTTTGACTACGCACACTTCCTGCCTTCATCGCCGAAGTGCGGCGTCCTCCACGGCCACACCTCGATGGTAAACGTGAGGGTTTGGGGCGAGGTCGTCGACGAGATGGTTCTTGAATTTGGCCTGCTGAAAAGCACGGTCAAGAAAGTGATTGACGAGATGGACCATAAGCTGCTCGCCTCGCCAAAGTATGTTGTAGAGGAGTGGGATGGAGGGGTTCGGGTGGTCTTCGAGGGAGTCGGAGGAGTTTACGACATGAGGCTTCCAAGGTCTTCTGTCTACTTCATAGAGAGAGACTCGACGGTGGAGAATATTTCGGAGCACATCGCCAACAAGATTAGGAAGCTGATGCCTCCGAACGTGCTGAAGGTCTCGGTTAGGATGACTGAAGGATTGGGCAAGTCAGCCTCGTCGTCAGCATGAAGACCGCAGCCCTGCTCTCAGGCGGGTTAGACTCAACGGTGATGCTGTGGAAGCTTATCCACGAAGGCCATCAAGTAATCCCCCTGACCTTCATCACCTATAGGAGAAATGAACGCGAACTGGAGGCGGTCAAGCGGATCACTTCGCAGGCTGCATGCGGCGAGCTCAGGATAATCGACACGAGCTTTCTGCGGGAGGTTGTGGACTTTCCCGAACCCTTTAAGCAACGAATTCTATCGCAGGAGACGCCGACTATCCTCATCCCCTTAAGGAACATCATCTTCTACTCAATAGCAGCCCACATAGCTATCTACGAAGAAGCCGACGCCGTGGCGGGCGGCCACACTTCAGAAGATTTGTCGCGCATGCCGGACGTAGGCCCGGTCTTTGTCGACGTGCTGGAGAAAATTTTTAAAATCTCAGCCCCGTTCAGCTGTGTAAGGGTTTTGACGCCGTTGATAGACATGACGAAGGTCGAGGTTGTTAAGCTGGGCGTCAAGCTCAACGCACCCTTAAGCCTCACGTGGAGCTGCTGGAGCGTCTTGGACAAGCACTGCGGGAAATGCCCCGGATGTTTGTCTAGGAAAGCTGTTTTCGCAAACGCTGGGTTGGTGGATGGGACCGAGTATGCTGAGGCTTGAAGCGGAGGTCTGGTGCCGTTGGACAGCGTTGTAGTAGTTTACGCTGGCACTAGGCCTCCGGCTGTTCAGGCTGCTAAGAAGCTGGGTAAGATTTTCGAGGGAAGGGACGTGAAGTACGAGGTGCTGTCCCTAGCTGAGTTCGACAAAGAATACTCACGCTTCAACGAAGGAGTCATCATGGTTCTGGGAGGCGACGGAACGATGCTGAGGGTTGCGAGACGAGTGGAATCAACCGACGTCAAGCTCATAGGCGTCAACTACGGACGCGCCGGATACCTCAACATAGTCGAGCCGGCCGAGCTGGAGGAAGCCTGCAGGAGAATACTCGAGCAGGACTATCACGTCGAGAGAGTCATGCGTCTCTCCATACACGCAGGAGACGAGTTCATCGCCGACGCTCTCAACGAGGCCTACGTCTCCTCAACGAAGCCAGGCAAGATCATAGAGTACAAAATCCTTCAGCGTGATCTTCTGGCTTCGGACGTGGCCGATGGAGTGATCTTGTCTACTCCTGTTGGTTCTACGGCTTATGCGTTTTCGACGGGAGGGCCGATCGTTGACGAGAGGCTCGAGGCTGTTGTCCTGTCGCCGATGGCTTCCATGACAAACCTGAGAAGTATGGTGCTTTCGATAGACGCTCCGGTGACCGTGTCGGTGGTGAAGGGGGAGGCGCAGGTGCTGGTCGACGGCCATACAGTCAAGCCGCTGTCCGACGGGAGAGCCACAGCACGAAAATCCCCCCGAAGCCTCTCGTTCATATCTTTCGACGAGAGGAGGCTGTTCAGCATGCGTCTCAGGAAGAGGCTTTATGGCAAGCCGTAAAGTCTACGCCCTCGACACCCGTGCGTTCCTGTCGGTGCAGCTGGAGCCCGGGCCGGCTGAGCTGATCACCGTGCAGGAGGTTGTGGACGAGGTTCTTTACGGCGGGCTGGCTCCTGAAAGGCTTGCTCTGGCTTTGTCGAAGAACGTGGTCAAGGTGGTCAAGCCGTCGAGGCAGGCGTTGGAGAGGGTTGTGTCGGCGGCTGTGAGCACGGGGGACAGGCCTAAGCTGTCTGAGGCGGATGTCAGCCTTTTGGCTGCAGCGCTCGACGCCAAGAGCGCCGGTGCTCAAGTGGTTGTTTTGTCGGATGACTACAGCCTGCAGAACACGGCTTTGAAGCTGGGGATGGAGGTCGCTGGGCTGGCGAGGCAGCCTGTCCGAGACCTTAGAGAATGGCGCTACACGTGCAGCGTGTGCGGTAAAACCTTCGACAACCCAGTTGGAGACGTTTGCCCGGTCTGCGGAGGAGAGGTGTCGAGACGCTCCCGGCACGGCAGAGGTTTTTAACGCCGTGAGATGATGTTGCCCGCCAGCATCACCCCCCACACAAGCACAGGATATACTATCAACCTCTCCATCCCGCCGTGCCCAAGCCCCATATAACTGCGCGTTATGAATAGTATGAGGGCTGCCAGCGAAACAATGCCTGCGACGACAGACAGAAGGCCTACAGGCCTATCAAGCACTCTAACGCTGTACACAGCTGCAATACCGCCGAAAAGGAAAGTTATCAACGACATGACTGAATGTAGGACTGGGACGTTTTCAGGAAAAATTCCAACACCCGCCGCCCCGATTCCCGCCAAGGCGATGAAGGCTCTGAACAACCTGCTTCTGAAGACCTCAGCGCTGAGATACGCTGCTAGAATAACGCAGATTCCGAGAATGATGATGGAGGTGTTGAATATTGGTGCTGCAACACCAACGCCCAAATCGCTTATGTAGTTTCCAGATACACTGTATCCGGGGTAAACGGACTCCGCAATTCTAAGAGCCATCATGAACTGCACGATGGATATGAAGAGTAAAGCGCCTGCGACCACGTTCTTCTTCATCACATTACAGCTGGTAGACTGGGTATTTTTGTTTTTACATAAGCAGCGTGAATAATGGCGGTAATGTCAAGACCAGTGGAATTTCTGCACGTGCTATGTTCATGGCCGTGCTGCGGGCTTTAGCATCCCCTTTCGAGGCACGCGGTCCATAGATGAATGAGTGGAAAAAATCAAGCGAGATAGCTGTGTAAAGCGTTGTAAGGGCTGCTGCCTCAGAAAGGCCTATGTTTTCCACAAAAGCCAAGTATGTTGCTGAGATTGCCGAGGCCGCTATGGCCGTCCACACGATTGGGTTGTAGCGCCTCATCATACCTGCCATAATCCTCAACCTCAACATTCTGTCGTCCAAGATCCTTGTCTCTGGTATTGCAGCGAAGGTTAGGTGGATCAGCCCTCCAACCCATATGACAAGCCCGTAAACCAGCGCAGTTTTCGCCAGCAGCTCGACGCTCATTTTACGTATCTGCGTAAAACAAGTATCGTTACCTGCGATCCCAAAGCGCTGAGAACCAAGTTTGCGGCAATAGCTCCTGCCCATATAACTGCAAGCATCTGGAGCTGGACTTGGAAAAGGCCGACATAGGTGAGGATTCCCATGGCTACAATAGCTTCAGCCAAACCACTCACCATCGTTCCAGCAACAATCCTCCTCGGCTTCCTACAGGCTTCAGCATATTTCTCACCTAGGCTAAGGTCGTAAACCATGCCTGCCGCCACCGTGGCTATGAAAAGATACGGCGCAGGGGCTGGAACAACCGCAAGCAGCACAAGGCCGGATATGATTGACATGAGACTTACGCTCCACATACGGCCTGTGTAGGCGGCGACGGCGCTCATGGTAAGCCCTCTGAAGAAATGGGCTGGATATCCTCTTGCTGCGGGGAGCGTCAGCCCGGACAACGCGGACATCAAAACATAGAAGGCTGCTGATAACGCAATTGTGGATATGTTTTTTGTGGATAACAGTTTTTGATATGGTTGCATATTGCGTAAACCGCAACCTCATATTTAAATCTATTTAAAATACCATTAACCACGGCACGCCGCGACACGGCTAAACCTTTATCCTACGATTACAAAGGTAGTCTAAAGTGAATCAAGCAGACGACGTCATCGCGGTGGTTGACTTCGGAGGCCAGTACACCCATCTCATAAGCCGTAGAATAAGAGAGCTGGGCGTAAAGACTGAGGTTGTTCCCCACGCAGCAGCAGGCGAGCGGTCTTTCTCAAATAATGTAAAGGGCTTTGTCCTGTCGGGCGGTCCGGCGAGCGTCTACGACCTCAACGCACCCCGCATAAGCTTTGAGCAGATCGGCGGAAAACCCATCCTCGGCATCTGCTACGGCCACCAGCTCATCGCCCACCATTTCACAGGCCTCGTGAAAAAAGCCTCGAAAAGAGAGTACGGCAGAGTGGAGCTTAGAATAGTCGAAGACTGCGAGCTGTTCAAAGGCCTGCCCAGAAGGTTCAACGTTTGGATGAGCCATTCGGATTTCGTTGAGAAGCTGCCGCCCGGCTTCAGAACAGCGGCTTCGACAGAGACATCACCCCATTCAGCCATCTACGACAGCTCCCGAAAAATTTTTGGGCTGCAGTTTCATCCGGAGGTCGCCCATACAGAACACGGTCTGCAAATCCTCAGAAACTTCGTCATCGACGTCTGCGGCTGCAAGCAGACATGGCGTATGGAGGATTATATCGACAGAGCTGTCAGGCTTGTAGCTGATGAGGTGGGAGAGGGCAGGGTTCTGTGCGCTGTGAGCGGCGGCGTCGACTCGACTGTAGCTGCGGCCATAGTCTCCAAGGCGGTGGGAGACCGTTTGAAATGCCTATTCGTAAACCACGGCTTGCTGCGAAGCCGTGAGCCCGAGAGGGTTTTGGACATTTTGCGGAAGACCGTCGGCGAGAACAACGTGATCTACGTTGATGCCATCGATAGGTTTCTGGAGAAGCTGAAGGGTGTTGCAGACCCCGAGGAGAAGAGGAGAATCGTTGGCGCCGAGTTCGCCGCAATATTTGAAGAGGTCAGCTCAAAGCATGGCCCGTTCACGCACCTGGCTCAGGGAACGCTTTACCCCGACGTGGTCGAGAGCGGAAGGTCTGTGGGCGGCTCGGCGGTCATCAAAACCCATCACAACGTAGGCGGTCTCCCCCCAAACCTCGGCATGAAGGTCGTAGAGCCTTTGAGAGAGCTATACAAGGATGAGGTGAGAAAACTGGCCCGAATACTCGGCCTACCTGAATGGGTCGTCCGAAGGCATCCCTTCCCAGGACCTGGGCTCGCTGTCAGGGTCGTCGGAGAAGTCACGCGTGAGAAGCTGGAAATATGCAGGAAGGCCTCGGAGATCGTTGAAGAGGAGTTGGAGAAAGAGGGTTTGATTGACGATGTCTGGCAGGCTTTCGCATTCGTCGGGGACGACAAGGCAACAGGTGTGAAAGGGGACCAGAGAAGTTATGGATACATCGCGACTGTGAGGGTCGTTACGTCGGTTGACGGGATGACGGCTGACTGGGCACGGCTTCCCCATGAAGTTCTCGACAAAATAGCGAGAAGGATTGTTAACGAAGTTGAAAATGTGGCATGGGTGGCTTACGCCATTTCAAGCAAGCCTCCCGCAACTATTGAGCCGCAGTAGCTTACCGTCCGGTCCAGACAGGTCGTCTCTTCTCCAAGAAAGCTTTCACACCCTCCTTCAAATCCTCCGTGGAAAACAACGATGCGAACAGCGTCAGCTCAGCCCGCAGCCCAGCCGTCAAATCTGTCTCGAGAGAGAGGTTGACAGCCTCCTTAGCCGCTGCCAGTGCGAGGGGTGGCTTTGACAGCAGCTTGTCAACCAAGTTCTTCAAAGCTTCCTCGAGCTTGTCCCCAGGAGCCACGGCGCATACCAAGCCCATCCTCTCAAGCTCATGCGCGGAAACCCTTTCACCCGTCATGATGAGCTCCTTGGCCTTCTTCTCGCCCACAAGCCGTGGAAGCCTCTGAGTACCACCACCTCCGGGGATGAGCCCCAGGTTTATCTCAGGCTGGCCGAAAACAGCGTCCTCGGATGCGAGGATTAGGTCGCATGCCATGGCGAGCTCGAACCCTCCGCCCAGGCAGTATCCCTCGACAACGGCCACGACAGGCTTCTGCATGTTTCTTATAATCCTCGACAGAACCATGGAAGTTCCCAGCTCGTTGCCCACCCTCACGGCGTCCTCGGGCTTCCATTCGAGGAAAGCCTTCACGTCTGCTCCAGCGCTGAAGTTTCCACCAGCTCCCCTCAAAACAACAACCCGTACAGAGGAGTCGCCGGCAGCGTCCTCCAGAGCCGTCTTCAGCTCCCGTCTCAAGTCCAGCTCCAAGGCGTTGTACCTTTTAGGGTTGTTCAAAACAATCGTCGCGACACCGTCTTTCTTCGTGTAGATTACTTTGTTGAAGGACGTGTTCACGCCTATTGTGTTGGACGTGGCTATTTATCTGTCATGCTGAGGCTGGCCTGAATCCGGGCAAGAACCTTCTCCTGACGTATCCGCTTACGATGTCTATGGCGATGACTGTTGCAAGAGTGAAGACCAAGACGGTTGTGAGGCTGCTGTACCTCAGCGACTCTATGTAGCTGACCATCAGGAAACCGACTCCCCCCGCCCCCACGAACCCCAGCACAGCAGACGAACGAATGTTGTACTCGAACATGAACAACAGCTGACTGACTATAGTGTTCATCGACTCGGGAAGGACAGCATGCCTCACCAAAAGAATCCTCGAAGCCCCCGTCACCCGGAGGGCGTCTAGAACCTCGGCATCGACTGCTTCGAAGGCTTCATAGTAGAGCTTCGACAGGTATCCGAAGGAGTACACGGCTACGGCTAACGTGCCTGCGAACGGGCCCAGCCCGACGGCTATGACGAACAGCACGGCCCAGAAGAGTGCTGGGATTGTTCGGACGATACCCAGCAGGGAGCGTACGGTCGTTGTGAGGGAGGATGGAAAGATGTTTCTGAGGGCGAGGGCTGAGAACGGCATGGACAGGAGGAAGCCTATGACTGTTCCGACGAAGGCTATCTGGACGGTTTCGGCGAGGGCTGCAGCGACTTCCGAAGCCACTCTGAGGTCCGGCGGAAGCATCTCAGCCACGAGGCTGCCAAGGTTGGACACTCCCCTTCCAAGCCTCCCAAGGTCTGCGAAGCCTAGGTTGGAGGCGGAGTATACGAAAGCAGCTATGACAAGCAGGAGGCTGAGCTGTTTACCGAAATTTCATGGAGCTGCTCCTCCGCCGAGTATGAACGAGAGGCTGTTTATGTCTACTTTGTCCGCCGCTATGCTGGCGGTTATCCTTCCGTCCTTAAGGACGACGGCTCTGTCGGCGAACTTGTTGACGAGGTATGTGTCGTGCATGGTCATCATCAAAGCTATGTTGCTTCGCTTGCACACCTTGCGTGTAAGGGTCATCACTTCGTAGGCGTTGATTACATCGAGGTCTGACACGAACTCGTCGGCCAGCAGGATGCTGGGAGCCTGCATCAAAGACCTTGCGACAGCCACCCTCTGTCTTTCACCCCCGCTCAGCAGGCTTGCTTTTCTGTCGGCCAGCTCGGCGAGGCCCATCTCATCCAGCAGCCTGCGAGCTTTCTCCACCTCTTCCTCCGGGAACCTTGCCAGAAGGCCGTTTAACCTCCCCACACGGCCGAGCGAGCCTAGTAAGACGTTTTGGAGCGCTGAGATGTTTTTGACGAGCCCGACGTTCTGAGGCACGTATCCTACTCCACCTCTTTCGACGCCCAGCTGGACGACGCCTTGGTATGGGTAAAGCAGCCCGGCGATTACTTTGAGGAGGGTTGTCTTGCCGGACCCTGAGAAACCCATCACGGCGAGAGATTCTCCTTGATGAAGCTCAAGGTCTACGCCGTCGAGAACGTTCCTTCGGCCGTCGTAGGAAAACCTCAACCCTCGGACTACGAGAGCGTGTTTCAAGCTCAGCCCACTTTCTCCGAGTACTTCAGGTTTGTCAGCTCTAGATAGTGCTTTAAGTTAGAGAGGTGTTTTTCAGAGGTTGTGGGCTCAAACCTGACGAACAGAGCTGAGACGAATTGACGCATCAGCTCAGGCTGTGTCTCTCCAAGCTCCAGCAAGGCTTGGGCGAGCTTGGACCGCAGCGGCTCCCTCAGCTCCTTTGAGAAGACGACTCCATGGCTGGGAATCGGCCCCTGAGACGCAACCACCCTTGTGCTGGACATGACCTCTAAGTACAGGCTTGCTGGAATGTCTCCAGCTATCACCGCCGCGTCGACGTCGCCGTTCCTCAAAGCAGCCCAAGACTGGGCGTATCCTCCTGTAAACACGAAGTTGAAGAACGTGCTGGGGTCTGCTTCCACTCCCGGCTTTGTCTGTATGTAGCCCAGCTCAACCAGCTTAGCTACTGGAGCCAAGTAGCCTGAAGTGGAGATGGGGCTTGGTAGAGCTACTTTCTTTCCGCGCAGGTCTTCAACCGATTTGATGGGAGAGTCGGGCATGACGACCCAGTACGAGTAGTAGGCGGTGGACTGGATGAGTTTGTCGCCCTCCCCAACCGTCCTCACCTCGGCGAGGACGACCTCCGCCCCCGCAAGCTTCCAAGCTAGGTACGAGGGCCATGCGCTCATGAACCCTGCCTGAGCATGGCCTCTCCTGAGTGCTTCTACGGCCGCTGCGTAGGATGTTGGAACGTA
Source organism: Candidatus Caldarchaeum sp. (assembly GCA_038890155.1). Classification (GTDB taxonomy): domain Archaea; phylum Thermoproteota; class Nitrososphaeria_A; order Caldarchaeales; family Caldarchaeaceae; genus Caldarchaeum. The sequence continues at coordinate 40,286 of JAWAFZ010000007.1, forward strand.
TATCTCGACGTCGACTTCGAGTAGTTGCTGTTCGAGGAAAGCCTCTATCGGCTTCGACCTCTGCATTACTTCGGCGGCTGACAGGGTTGGCTGGACCGCTATGACTAGCTTCATCTTCGTGGGCTGGGGGAAGACCATGCCGAGTCCTGCGGAGAGGGTGAGGCCGATTAGTATTCCGGCGGTGAGGAGTGCAGCTGTTTGGATTAGTGTTTCACGCCGCATGTCATAACGGCGTTATAGCCGTATTTAAATTATACAGCGTGAACAACACCATTCACACGGTTTAACATCAAGCATATAACGCCGTTAACAAAAAACAGACACGGCTTTGAAGAACACGAAAGCCGAGGAAATAATACCCGTACTCCGAGCCATGGTGGCCCTGGAGCTCAAGAAGAGCCACGGCATGTCGAACGCCGAGACAGCACGGGCACTCTCAATAACACCTCAAGCAGTGACCCAGTACGTCAAAGGCGTCAGGGCGTTGGGCAAGCACAGCCTCGGGTCGAACGAGCTTGTGAAAAAAGTCGTCAAAGAGTATGCGGCGAAGATCGCTTTGAGGAAGAGACCTGTTCAGGAGACCGAGCTGCTCGACCTTGCCTACGAGGTTCTGATGCTGGCTGAAGCCCCGCGCCGTGAGTCTGAGAAGCTTGAGGAGCAGGCGAGAAGCCAAGCCTTACGGATACTGCGCAGCAGGCTGGCTGCTGAGCAGGAAGCGGCTGAGCTGTTTCTGTCTGAAGCCATCAAGTCCAAGGACGACATCGTCAGGCTTCTGTTCCGGCAAGTGGCTTCCGACAGCCTCAGACACGCCGACATAATGCAGGCAGCAATTTCAGCTGTCGAGAAAGGGGCTCGCGAAGGACCTCTCCCGGACCCGGAAAGACTAAGGCAACTACAGGAGCACGAAGAGAAAAGCCACGTCCATGACCTCGAGGAGGTCAAGAGGATGCTTCCCAACAACCTTGTAAAAATCCTGCTAGACTCGGTGGCGGCCGACGAGGCGAAGCATGACATGATACTCGATAAGCTGATCAGCCTCAGGGAGTCGGGAGCAACCTAGCGGCGCTTCAGAGCCAAGGCGATGAAGAATATCAACGTGGCCGTCAGGGCGATGGTTCCGCCTGAGCTTACTGCGAAGTAGTACGAGACGAAGAGGCCTGCAACCGACGAGATGACGCCCACCGCCAGAGATATCGCGATCATCTGCCCTAGGTTCCGTGCGTATATCTGCGCCGTTGCCCCCGGGGCGACCAGCAGCGATATTACCAGGATAATGCCGACTGTCTGCAAGGCGGCTATGACGGTCAACGACATCATGATCATCAGCGAGTACTGTATGAGGGCTGATGGAAGCCCGACGACGTGTGTGAACATGGGGTCGAAGGTGAAGGAGACAATCTCCTTCATGAAGGCGGAGACTAGGAGGATTACGATGAACCCGATTGCTGCAGTCATCATCAGGTCGTCAGCTGAAACGCCTAAAACATTCCCGAAGAGGATGTGGAAGATGTCGACGGTCGGCCTGAGACGGCTGATGATCACAAGCCCTAGTGCGAAGGCTCCGGTCAGCACGATGCCGATCGCCGTGTCGTTCCTCACCCTCGTTCTAGACTCCACAAACCCAATCAAGACAGAGGCAACTACTCCAGCCACCGCGCCTCCAACGGTGAGCGGGAGGTTGAACGCAGCAGACAGAGCCAGGCCGGGCAGGACGGAGTGGGAGACGGCGTCGCCCAAAAGACTCCAACCCCTAAGCACGACGAACACGCTGAGTGTGGAGGCTGTGATTCCTACGACAACGGCTGTGATCAGAGCCACACGCATGAACTCGTAAGACAGAGGATCGAGCAGGGTCTCCATCAACGCCATCCAGCAACCCTCTTTACGTCTGAGAGATGCATCGCAACCCTCTCGCTCCCGTAGGCTTTGGCGAGGTTCTCAGCCTTCAAGGCTTCCTCCGGCCTGCCGAACGCCACCAGACAGTTCCTCAAAACCATCACGTTGTCGAACATCTCAAGAGTCGAGCTGAGGTCATGCGTCGTCATGACTATCGTCTTCCCCTCGTCCCGCAGACTCGAAAGTATCTCCAGAAGCCTGTCCTCAGCTTCGGCGTCGATGCCTGTCAAAGGCTCATCCATCAGGTAGAGGTCGGCTTCCTGCGCTATCGCACGGGCTAGAAAAATTCTCTGCTGCTGTCCGCCCGACAGCTCGGATATCTTCCTCGATTTTAAGCTCGACAGCCCGGCTTTCTTCAAGGCCTGTATAACCACTTCGTCTTTCTTGCTCACGGGCTTCAGAGGGCCAACGGCCTTAATCCTTCCCATCGCCACAACGTCCCAGACGGTCAGCGGATAACCCCAGTAAACCTCCTCCTTCTGCGGCACGTAGGCCATTCTTCCTCTGGCTTTGTCGATAGATGTTCCAAGCACCGTTATCGTCCCCTCCATAGGCTTGATGAGGCCGACAAGGGTTTTTAGCAGCGTGCTCTTGCCTGAGCCGTTGGGGCCGATTACAGCCGTCAGGGTTCCCGCGGAGACGCTGAAGGAAACATCCTCCAAAGCCTTCAGCTTTCCGTAAAACACAGTCAACCCATCAACCTTGAGGGCGTCCATCAACACCACCTCAACAACTCCTCAACAATTCTCTCGACGTTGTGCCTCATCATGCCTATGTAGCTGTCGGCACCGCTTCCAAAAGGCCCTAAGCTGTCCGCATAGAGCGAGGAACCGATCCTACCTCCCGCTTCCCTAACCAAAGTCTCCATAACTCTCCTGCTCAACGTAGTCTCCACGAAATAAACACACACTCCCAACTCCTTTATCCTGCCTATAGCATAGACCATGTCTTGAGCCGTCGGCTCGATCTCCGTTGCTATTGAGTAGAAGTAGGCACCCACCTTGAAGCCGTAAGCCCGGGCGAAGTACTGGAAGGCATTCTCCTGCGTGACCAAGACTCTTCTCTCAACGGGTATCTTCGACGTTTCAGACCTTATCCATTCGTCCAACGTCTTCAGGCGTTGGATGTACTCCTCTGCGTTGGCCGCATAATGGGCTGCGTTCTCCGGGTCGAGATCCGACAGAACATCCCTTATCCTCTCGACGTACTTGACAACCAGCATCACATCCATCCACATATGAGGGTCTTCACGACCGGCGTAGGGCCCGTCAGGCACAGTAAGCAGGTGAGCCTCAAGCCCTTCTGTCGCACGAACCATCTTGCCGGACATCCTGCCCGAAAGAAGCTTGACGACCCATGCGTCTAAGTTGAATCCGTTGTAGAGTATGGCTGAGGCCTTCTGAGCCTTCACCATGTCCTGCGGCGTCGGCTCGTAGCTGTGGGGGTTCACACCCGGTTCGACAAGGTACTCGACCGTCCAGAGGTCTCCAGCCACGTTCCTAGCCAAGTCCCACAGAATCGTCGTCGTAGCCAGCAGCGTCCTATCGGACGGCCTCTCCACCTTCCCAGCCAGCAGCGGCGCTACCAAGCTCAAGCCAAGCATCAAAACCGACAAAGCTAGCAGGGCTGGTGAAAGTCTCTCGTACATGTTCCCGGCTCTAGACAAGCCGGATTAAATTTAGCCTTATCTAAACGCGCTGCCGCCCCGCTTTTTATAAAGCTGGAGGAAGTCCTTATTAGCTCCGTCGAGGAAAAAAATACCGAAGCAGGATTTGAGCACGATAACGAAGTACGTCATCGAGGGAAGGATAGAGGTGGACGGGCCTGTTGACAAGAACGACGTCGTCGGTGCGGTGTTCGGCCAGACTGAGGGGATTTTCAGCTCCGACCTAGACCTCCGGGAGCTGCAGAAGACTGGACGTATCGGCAGGATAGAGATAACGGTGAGTACTCAGGGGAACAAGGCCTTCGGCAAGATTACAGTTCCCACGAGCCTCGACAGGTATACGACCGCCTTGATAGCCGCCATGATCGAGTCGATAGACAGGGTGGGGCCTTACCAGGCTCGAGTCGTCATAGACAAAATAGAGGACACTCGCCTAGAGAAGAGGAAGAGGATTGTCGACAGGGCTAAGGAGATTCTGGCGACGTGGGAGAAGCAGAAGCTTCCGGACGACGACTTGGTTTTGAGGGATTTGGAGGAAGCCGTAGTCAGGACGAAGGTCTCTGAGTATGGGCCTGAGAAACTTCCCGCCGGGCCTGAGGTCGACTCTAGCGACGAGATAATCATAGTTGAGGGGAGGGCTGATGTCATCAACTTACTGAGGTTCGGCTACAAAAACACGATAGCTGTCGAGGGGGTCAAGATACCTAAAACCGTGGCTAACCTCACACGGCGTAAGAAAAGGGTCATCGCTTTCCTCGACGGCGACAGGGGTGGAGACCTAATACTGCAGGAGCTTCTAAACAACTGCAGGATAGACGCTGTCGCGAGAGCCCCTTACGGCAAGGAGGTTGAGCAGCTTACCGCTCGAGAAATCCACGAGGCTTTGGAGCATGCTGTGCATCCCGAGGATGCTTTGAAGGCGAAGGAGTTTGCCGCGGCGGCTGCTGAGAAGAAGGCGGTTCCACCCGACTTGAAGAACTTCGTCAAGGAGGTTGACGGTACGCTTTCAGCCGTGCTTCTCAACTCCGAGCTCCAGGAGATTTTACGAATCCCTGTGAGCGAGCTGGTGAGCCGCCTGGGCGAGGAAAAATCAGCGAAGTACGTTGTCTTCGACGGCGTCGTGACTCAGCGGCTAGTGGACACTGCTGCGTCTATGGGTACGGAGGTCTACTTGATCGGGGCCAGAGTTGGAGAAGTTCAGAACAAGCCTTCCAACGTGCACGTCTACACAACTCACGACCTAGCCGGCTTCTCTTAAAAGCGTAGGGTCTATGCTGTACCTCAGAAGACAGGCAACGCCTCCTAGGCTCATCAGTTTGTCCAAGCTCTCCCCAGGGGAGGAGATTACTCTGACGTCGACTCCGTAGGACTCGGCCTGGTCAAGCATCTGCGCAACCCTCTCGTCCGTCATCATCGTCCAAAGGTAGTCCTCGGCAATCAGGAGTTTTTCGACAGCCTTCATGCTGAATGCTTTGAAGCATTCGTCAAGACCCAGCGCAGTCCTAGACGGGTCTTTTGCAAGCGTCTCCATCAGCGTCTCAACCTCCTCGGCGTCCGCAACGTCTTTAACAACCTCACGGAGCTCGTGAAGGCCCTTGTTTCGGAGAACCTCCGAAACACCTCCGAAGTCTGTGCTGGAGGCGTAGCCCGTCTTCTTCACCCGGCCGGCCAGCTGCTTGTCCAGTCTCTTGACATGGTTTATGAACTCGTCAACCATCACGGAAGGGCCGAAGACGTAAATTTCGTCAGTTTTCCCGGCTTCTTCAACCGCTTCGCCGTATATTTTATGCATCATCCTACTTCTCTCCTCCGGCTCCATCTTCCTGCTGGAAACAGATTTCCGGTACAGGGGCTTGAGTCCTTTGTCCGACGCTGTGTAGACGGCTACTCCTTCGTCGTCGACTAGCACGACGGCGGTGTTTTTGCTCGTGGACGGTGCTCGGTAGTGTTTCGCCATCGCTTCGAGCCGCGGGTAGTTGCTCCTGCTCTCGATGGTTATTTCGTCGCCCACGCCTAGGTGGATGCTGTGATGCTTGCCCTCCAGCCCAAGGTCTCTGCTGACATACTTGATGATGCCGTGGAAGTCAACCCGCTTCATCATAGGGTCCAGCCTCTTCCCCGAAACCTCCACACCCAGCTCCACCGCCACACGCTCGCTGTCAACGCTCCCGTCCCGCCTCTCCCGCTTCAACTCACGACTCGCAACGCTGTAAACCACGTCCCCAACATCGACTACACGATACAGGTTCAACAAATCCAGTGTCGTTTCAGGCACAACCGACACAAACCTCTTCAACGGGCTAACCTTGAGAACCCGCAACCCAACACCACACAACCCCGACACAATTTAACCCATGCCGTCTATCCGAGGCTGTGATGGTCGTAGCGTCGCGCCGTCCCTAACGCTTCGGACAGATGTCCAAAATGCAGCAGAACTCTGAGAAAAAACCCGAGAAAGAAAAAGAGCAGGGCTAAGCCACCTCAGTTCTCTCAAGATGGCGTTGTAGGGTAGCCTGCCGGGGGTGGGATTCGAACCCACGACAACGGGATTATGAGCCCCGCACTCTGAGCCAGGCTGAGTTACCCCGGCCTCCATCGGCTGAGAGTATGGTGTTTTAACTTAAATGCTTTGTTTTCGTCGGCTATGCGGTGGTTGGCTGGATGCGGGGCTCGGTTGTAGG
>JAWAFZ010000008.1:0-41710 GCA_038890155.1 Candidatus Caldarchaeum sp.
CCATCACTTCCTTCACAAGCCTGTACCTCCCAAGTTCAACTTCTTCAGGAAGCTCGACGACCCTGCTGAACGAGCTGCGTGGCTCGAGCACGTGCAGAATCAAGATCCATGCACGGTCCCTCATCCACTCGACCGAAACCCACTCACCGTCTCTCTTGATTTGGATGTCGTAGGGCTCGCCGAAGCTAACCACATACCTTGAGTCGTTGACGATGGTGTACGTCAGGGTTCTCTCCCCTCTGTAAAGCTCCGTCTTGCTCAGCGTAAGCAAGACCTCTACATCCCTTTCAGCACCCGGCAGAGGCAGAAAAAACAACACCGCCATCACGCCCGCTGTCAGAACAACCGCAGCCAGCCCCCCGTAAAACAACGGCTTCATGCCCGGACACAGCCCGCTCACAATATATTTCTAATGAGTAGAACACATGTCTCGAGCAAGCTATACGACGAGAGCTGTTATGTAGGCCGTGGAAAGGCCGTACAATAGGTGGACTGCTATGCTCAGCACAGCTGGCTTAGCTCCGAGCGGGTGGCTCGTTATCGATACGCCTGTGATCGGCCTGTGGATGGGTGCCAGCGTAGCCAGCCACAGGAAAACTCCGAACAATAGGCCCAAGGCCCATGTTTCGAAGGCTTGGAGAAAGCTGAGCTGGCTGACGGCCAGCGCGTAGAACATCGCAGCCAGCCCTCCGTTGAGGAAATGAAACAGGAAGCTGGGAATCAGCGAGGCTTCAGCGCTTCTTCCGAGAAGCCTAGCAGCGATGCAGACGTTCTCATGCCACTCCAATATCCCTACGACAGACCATCTCAAGTAGAAGGGATACTGGACAGCGGTCATCAGGGCAGTCGACGCCAGCCCCGCGGCAAACCCGTACAAAGCGGTTTGAAGCATCGCCTAGTTTACAGCATCCAGACATATAGTTTTATAGCCTCATCCGACAGCCTCAACAACCATGAAGCTCTCGTCAGCACTCACAAACCTCTGGTCTCTTCTGCTCCGTCTAGCGGTGGGAGGCTTCTGGCTCTTCTTCGCAAGCCAGCGATGGCTGGACAGAGCATGGGTTAAGCCGCTTCTCGAAACCGCTGCCGGGGGAAACTATCTACCCTTCTACGGAAGCCTCCTCAGACAAGCCGCCCAGAGCTGGGAGACCATAACCCTAGCCGTGACCATCGCAGAAACAGCCGTCGGGGTGATGATTCTCCTCGGCTTTTTCCCAAGGGCTGCAGCCGCTGCCGGAGCCTTCATAGCGCTCAACCTCTGGCTAGCCTTCTCCTTCTGCAGCTGTCCATGGAACACGACGGACGCACCTCAAGTATTCTGGTTCTACTTCTCAGCATTCCTGCTCAACCTAGCAGTCCTGCGTGAGAAAAACCATCCATCTCTTATAAGAGGCGTGAAAAGGAGCTGGAAAACTTCGTGAAAACCCCGTGTAAGGCACACAACGTGCACCCCGTCGTGAGCGATGTTAAAGGACGAGAATTCAGGTCTCGTAGTAAGGGTCGGCGTATTCGAGGTTCCTCAAAACCTCGAGCAGCAGGTGGCAGAGTCTCTCAAGGAAATATACTCATTACAGAGCCGAAACCAAAACCCAAAACAAAGCATTAACGAAATAACTGATAAACATTTTGGAGGCGACATAAGAAAAGCTTTAGCAGAAGCCGCTGAACTCCTAATCGCCCGAGAATGGCTGCGTAAAATAGGAGATGCTGTCAAAAATTTCTGCAGCCCATCCAAAGAAAGGTCTTAACTTGGCTAAGGCTTCACGTGCAGCGCCAAAACGCTAAACCAGTTCATTCGGGGGTTTTGTCGGTGATTTTTTCTGGAGGGCGTTTCTTGCTTTTGCGAAGCATCCTGCTCTTGGGCTGAAGATGGAGGTGAAGATGATGTTGGCGGCTGCGAAGGCGAGGAGGAGAAGCCCGGCGATGCTGGACGGGTTTCTCAGCAAGATGATGGCTGGAACCGTGAGAGGCGTCAGCATGGAGGCCAGCGGGCCTGCGGCGTACATGGCTGCGTATCCACGCGGCGATGCTCTGCTTGCCGTTCGGTCTATCTTTATGCCCAGAGCTATCGGCAGGGTTCTGAATGGTTTGGGTATTATCGGGAGCCGGACTATGTTGCTGAGTCCGATGTAGTAGTTGCTGAACCTGATGCCTGCGATTCTTCCGACGACGTAGTGGGCGATGTCGTGGGTGAAGAACCAGAGAAGCATGAAAGCTATGATGCCTGCGATGAAGCTTCCGCCCGTGAAGCTGAAAGGCTGGAGAAACAGCAACGCATACGCAGCGACTATTCCAGCGACGCTTATCAGGTTGCCTGCCGCTAGGCTGATTCTGAACGGGTCATGGTAGACGGGTTTCTCAGCCGCTTGGAAGCTGTGTTTGATGGCCTGCTCACGGTACTGGAGGATTTTTCTGAAGAAACGGCCTGCGAACGGGTTGCTCGACTGCAGCGTCATCTCCTCGACGACACGTGAGCCTGAGCCGCTCGGCTCCACGGATATGGTGTGCTCGAGCTTGCCGAAGGGAAAGTCGAGGGTTTCATGATGCTGCTTCAAGCCGGGAAGCTCCTGTATCCGGAAGCGCGCCGTGAAAAACTGGCCGAGAAGCCTGAAGCCCACCGTGTACACATCTCCCTCACGCGAAACAACCCTCATCCTCAGCTCCGCCGGCCAGACCTTTCCCATGTTCTCGGTGTTGCGGAAAAACCCGTAAACCACGTCAGGGCCAGCGGGCAAAACATACTCAAACCGGAAACGCCACAACAAGCCAAGACGCTAACCACGGCTTCTTTAAAAAATGTTTCGAACATTCTCAGTCTATTACGGGTTGAACGGTCATAGAATTCTCTGCTCGCAGATCCTCGCCGTTGAGCAGTTATGCTGGTTGCTTGCGGCTTGTGATTGGGAAATATTGAGCGGCTGGAAAAAGAGTAGGGGTTTTTGGAGAACGGGGGTTTGCCGTTTCTAGAATGGTGATGGAGGCGGCTCGGGTGTTCTGCGCCGAGTTATCAGCGCTGTTGCAGCCACCGCCACCACCAGCACAACGAGAATGGGCAGAATGAAGGTTGAGAACGGCTCCGGGAAGGCCACCGTCGTGACCGCCGTGAGGGTCTGGGTGGTTGACTGTGTCGAAGTCCTGACTTCCGTCAAGACTGTCGTGCTCGTCGCCGAGAAGGTTTCGGTCGTTGTCCGTGTCGCCGTGGTTGACAGGGTTTGAGTCGCTGTCGTCGAAATCGTCGTGACTGACGTCTGGCTCACCACCACAATCACGGAGCTCGTCTGAGTGAATGTTGTGGTGGCTATTGCGTAAGCCGTCGTCGTGGTCGTGGATGTCGACGTGGTTGTCACTGTTGTTCCGACGGTTGAGGTTGTTGTTGAGGTGGTTGTTGAGACTATGGTGTCGGGGCAGAACCTTGAGTAGAAGGAGTTGATGGCTGCCGTTGTATCGATCTGTGGTGTGAAGCTGCCTACGGCTGGGGATGCTGAGATGGTCGTGGGCGTGGCGGTGGCCGTTGTGGGGGTTAATGTGTTGACAGACATGGCTACGGCGTTGACTTCACCGTCGAAGATGATGTAGATGAGGGGCAGGGAGCTGTGTTGGCCAGCCGGGTAGACACACGAGCCCAGCGAAGAAACAGAGTAAGCAACGTCATCACCTCCTCCGGCCCCAACAATCCCGAACGAGTGCGAAAGAGACCCGTCGCCAGCGAAAGCAGTCATCAAAACATCTACAGACCCCAGCAAGTCCGTCTGCCCGACCACGTAGACAAGCCCTCCAGCCGCCGCCACCGCTAGTCCTCTCTCGTTCCCGGTGGATGAGCCGAAGGCCTTTATCCATGAAACTGCGTAGGAAGAGTCGAGCTTGGCGAGAATGACTTCCTGCAGCCTTCCCGCGTAGTCTGTGTAGCCGGTGAGGTAGATGCTGCCTCCTGAGACGAGTATGTCGAAGGCCTGTTCGTTGGTGGCTCCTCCAATTTCACGTGTTGCGGTGTGGGTGCCCGCCGTGTCGAAGACTGACACAAACATGTTGAGGGAGCTGCCGTCGTTCGAGTCTCCCGCCACGTAGACACGGCCGGCTGAGAACGCTACAGCGTTGGCGACGTCGTTGCCGCCGCGTACTCGGAAGAACTTGGACCAGACGACGTTGAGGCTTGTGTCTATCTTTGCGATGTAGGCTCCTGAAACCGATTGGTAGCCTACGACGTAGAGGTAGGGGGTTGCGGAGGGCTCGACAGCTATGTCGGCGACGCCTTCGTTGACTCCAAGGTCGAATAGCTTGAAGCTCTGCAGGTTGCATGACGTGTCGAAGACGGCGATGAAGTGGTTTGGAGGATTGGCGCCATGGTCTGTGTTTCCTAGGACGTATATCCTGCCGCCGTGGACGGCTAGAGCCACGGCCTCGTCTGACGAGCCGGCGCCCACGTTGAAAGAGACGCTGCATCTATGGCTGTTGTCGCTGTTGAAGATTGTTAGAAAGCCGTTGGGAGTGTCTGGGCCGAAAGAGCTTGTCCGACCCACTGTGTATATCCCGTTGGAGTCAACGTAGATGTCCAGAGTTAGGTCGTCTCCAGCTCCTCCGTGGGAGCGTCTGAAGCTCACCAGCTCGGCGTCGACGGCATGGACGACGGTCATCAAAGCAACTAGAACAGCGACAATACACGCGAAAACCTTCATCAGGATGGAGCGTAGGGCTCCGTTATAAAAAAATTACCGCTGCAGAAGCCCGGAGCATTTTCATTCACATACCCCTGTATGATTTGGCGCAGTATCCTGCGTTTACGGTGGGATTGTTTGGAATAACTTTTTAACACGGCCTGCTTGAATGTTTCCGAACGGGTTTGGCTGCTTCGAAGATAGCTTTGAGGCTCCGCAGGGTTGACAGGCTTTTGGGCGGTAGGCCGCTTGCCTTGGAGGTTGGCGTGCTTTTGTTTATCTGCTCGCTTGCCTTCACGCTAAGGGTTCTGCCTCTCAGGTGGGGTGTGGCCCTGTCCGAGTTCGACCCCTGGGTTCAGTACAAGGAGGCTCTCTTCGTCATCGAGAGGGGCTGGGCTGGTTTCTCCGAGTTCTTCAGCTGGCACGACACGCAGTCATGGTATCCGTGGGGCAGGGACATGGGGCGCACCGCCTTCCCCGGCATACCGTTCACCATGGCCTTCATCTACTTCACGCTCACGTTCTTCGGTTTCAGGCCCGACACCTTGGAGCTCGCATCCATCCTCCCCGTCTTCTACGGCGTGCTCACAGTCGTGGCTGTCTACTTTCTCGGAAAGAGGGTTGGGGGGTCTGCAGCAGGCCTTGCAGCAGCACTTTTCATGGCCGTCAGCACATCTCACATAGGCAGGACGCATTTCGGATGGTTCGACGACGAAAGCCTCAGCCTCCCCCTGATGCTGGCCGGGTACATCTTCTACCTGACGGCGATAAACGAGAAACGGTCCCTCCGAGGCTCGGCCTTCTACGGCCTCCTCTCAGGCCTCGCGCTCGGCTACATGGCGGCTAGCTGGGGGGCTCACAAGTTCCCGCTGGCCTTCATCCCGTTCTTCAGCGTAGTCCTAGCCCTCATCGGCAGGTACTCACGCCAAGTCCTCGTCTCCACTGCAGTCGCCTTCGCAGTCTACACATCCATAGCCGTCTCAGTCCCCAAGCTTGGACCTAACTACATCTTCGAGATTACGATCTCCTCAGGCTTCATAGCCATCTTAATACTGGCGGTCTTCGAAGCAGCCTCCAGAATAAAAGACGCGCAGACAAGGAGGATGGCGATAGCGACCGTCCTCCTCGTCTCAGGCGCGGGCTTCGTGTCGCTGGCTGCTCTAGGGGTTCTCGGCGCCCCAGGCATCAAGTTCCTCTCAGTGATCCTGCCGGGGCTTCGTGGAGAGCTGCCCATAGTCCAGTCCGTGGCTGAGAACCAGGTTCCGACATGGTCGATAATCTTCTCCGACTTCGGGCTCACGCTCATACTCCTCCCGTACGGCGTCTACCGCCTCCTCAAGACAAGGCTGACGGAGGACCTGTTTATCGTCCTCTTCCTGGTCTTCTCGGTCTACTTCGCATCATCTATGGTGAGGCTTTCGCTGATGGCCTCGCCCGCCGTGGCAATAGTGGCTGGGTACGCGTACGCATCGCTTTTCAGCAGGGTCGGTGAATCTATCGCCCAGCGTCAGGCGAGGAAGAAAAAGGAAGGCATCAACCAGGTTGGCTTGACCGCCCTAACCCCCGTCGTCATCCTGCTCCTCATCATCTACTCCCTCATACCTTCAGCGTTGGGAGGTCTGCAGGGCAGGGTGACTCTGTCGCCCGTCGACCAGGGCTACCAGCCGCCCACCATAATTACGTCGAGCTTCCCCGCCCGTCAGTCCATACCCGACTGGGTGAGGGCTTTGAACTGGATGAAGGACAACCTGCCGAAGGACGCCGTCATAGCGTCTTGGTGGGACTACGGGTACTGGATAACCATCATAGGCGAGAGGATTACGCTGATCGACAACGCCACGATCAACACGACTCAGATAGGGGACGTGGCTCACGCTTTCATGAGCGATGAACGCACGGCCATGGAGATATTCCGCAAGCACAACGTCACCCATGTGGTAATCTACGTGACGCATCAGTTCGTCGTTCAGGGGGGACAGGCCTTCGGACGCCTCCTTGGGTTCGGCGATGAAGGCAAGTGGATCTGGATGCTTCGCATCGCCAACCAGACAGGCCATCCCTACCGTGAGTCGGAATACCTAGACCAAAACTTCCAGCCGACCCAGAGGTTCTGGCAGACACTCCTCGGCCAGCTTATCCCTTACAAACCCACCCAAACAGTCTTCGGACCCGGCCATCTCTACAACCCCTCGCAGCTCAACTACTTCCGCCTCGTCTACGAGTCAAGCCCGCCGTACCAGTCGTTCGCTTACGTATACGTCTACGAAGTAATTTACCCGTAATATCCGGCCCGAAAGCTTGCGAAAAAAATATAAACGCCTCAGGAGACGGACCAACCTAAAGATATGAGACTTTCAGCCCTAGCGATAGCTTTAGTTTTTACAATCATGTTTATGCCTACGCAGTCAACTCCGGCATACGGGCTTCTCAGAACATTCGGAGAAAACATGTTTGAAAGGGCGTACGACATAGAGGCCGACAGCGACGGTGTTTACGTCGCCGGATTTTTTAGCCCCGACCGGGGGAGACCCCAGCCCTCGCTGACAATCCTCAACCCGGACCACACGCACCGATGCAGCACACGGCTCGAGTTCGTGGTAGACCCTTCGATGGTCTTCGGCTCCAGCTTGGCTGTTGAAGTCAACCAAACACACGCAGTCGTCGCCGGGTTTTACTGGACTAATAGAATGGGAGAAGTAGACGTGTTCGTGGCTGCTTTCTCAAAAACCAACTGCAGAATGACCGGGCTCTACACGTTGTACGTCACGGACTTCGAAGAACTCACGTTTCACAACATTCTTTCTGGCGAGGGAATCGACTTGGCCGTCGACGAGACGGGCATTTACCTACTAGTCGGCTTCTTCATCATCACAAGGGATGGCGACCGCGGATTCCTCGTACTGAAGCTCGACCAGTATCTCCGGGCCGAGACCTACGACTTCTACGACATAACTGAAAATAGGGATTACGGTGTATCGATTGCTCTCGGAGAGCAAAACGTCTATGTTGCGGGCCTAACTGATTTTCGAATGGGCGAAAGGAACAGCGGGACGAATGTTTTTGTGCTGGAGTTGGATAAATCCGACCTTTCCGTGGAGAACGTCACGTTGCTGCAGCCTATCGAAGAGCACTACATCGGCTTAGAGATAGTGGTTGACGAGAACAACGACATCTACGTTGTTCAGACGTATCAGAAGTGGATGGCGTCGAATGTTGTGGTCGTCTCCAAGTTCGACCGCGGAATGAACGTGCTTTGGTGGAATGCCTACCTACTTCTGCACACATACATGGACTCGTCCCTATCTCCTCCGGAGCACATCCCCGTCAGCTTCGCCTACGCCGTCTCAGCGGCTGTCTCGTCAACGTACCTGTTCGTCGGCGGCTTTACATCGAACACCTACCCGTCAGACACCCCCGTTGTTCTCAACGGGCTGCTTTTAGCCATCAACAGAAGAAACGGCGAGGGGCTTGTAGCGTTTAGGGTCCAAGCCGACCAAGGGCCCTCGCAGAACGTTCAGGTGTTTGGCGTGGACGCCTACGGCGACTGCGCCTATCTGGCGGGGGCTTCTGAAAACTACAGGCTTGAGTACGTTTTTCTGAACAATTTCAACTTCAGCTTCCCGCCGTTAGCCATTCGGGGCGATGCCACGCGCTTAGGGTTTAAGTATGAAGAGACGAATCGCAGGCCGGAAATTTACGAGCCTAGACCCTACTTCGACGAAGACACAGGGGCCTCAAGCTACGCCTTTTACGGTATTTTCTGCCTCGGCTCGGTGATAGTTTCAACAACCACCACCTCCACGTCCACGGTCGAGCGAACAACGACGACTACGTCGACATCAATCACAACTTCAACGTCGACATCCATCACCACTTCGACAGTCGCACGAACAACGACGACTACGTCGACGGCGCTAGTCGTTAGCACAGACTACGTCGTAGACATCGTCTACTCAACCCGCTACACGACTCAGCTGAGGTACTATACAACAACTCTGTCTGAAACAATCACGCACACGCGGACTCTTGAAACAACACAGACCCGCTCGACGATATTGTCTAGCGTCATCCAAGTGCTAACCACTCTAGCCGTTCCTCCGCCAGGCATGCTGTCGACCACCACCGTCTACCTTAACACGACACGCACAGTTTCGATAACCACCCAGCAGGCTGGGCAGGTGGACTGGATTCCCCAACCACCATGGCTGTACCTACCGGCTCTGCTTCTGCCTCTCCCGCTGGCCGCTGTCCTGCTGAGTAGGGGTAGGAACCGTATATTCATCAACAAGTCTAGCTCTCCGCCGTTGAACTGGACGCATGAAAAGCCTCCTGTCGTAGACGACCTCTACATGAAGCCAAGTGTGCTGAGCATAAAGAAGAACACTAAGGTTGAATTCGTCAACAAGGACGACACACCCCACGTGCTGATGGCTTACGACGGCCCTGCCGAATATCTATTCAAATCACACGTAATAAAGCCGGGGCAGAGGATGAAGCATAAGTTCGTCGAGCCGGGTGTTTACTACGTCAAGAGCCTCACGAAGCCGTACATGGGCGCTGTTATCAGGGTGGGATGAAGGCAAGCCATCAAATAGCAGGAATTCACCCATTATACGCCATGTCGGTTGTTTCAGCAGTATTCGACATCGTGATAGCGCTGCTCCAGCTGGTGTTCGGCGTCGCCCTCGCCTTGTTTAGCATAACCGTGGCCATAAACATCCTCAACAGGGCCACGAAGGGTATCAACGAGTTCGAGGAGCTTCGGAAAAGAAACCTGGCTGTAGGAGTCTACGTCGCGGGGATACTGATAGCGGTTGGCAACGTCGTCGGTCAGGCTGTCTCAGGCGTCAGCAAAGCCGTCGTCCCCGGAGCCTTCAACCTCCCGGCGCTCATCGGCGGCTTGGTCCAGCTGTTCGTCGGGCTTCCTCTCGCCATCGTCGTGATTACATGGGCTCAGAACAGGGTTTACAGCTGGCTGGTGGGAGCTGCGTCTAAACTGCCCAAGGTCGAGATCGAGAAGTTCAACATCCAAGACGAGCTGAAGAACGGGAACCTCGCTGTTGCTCTCGTGCTTTTCGGAACATTCGTCGCCATATCGCTGGTCGTCAGCCAAGGAGTTGCTTTCCTGTCGGAGCCGATATCTTCAGCCATAAGGTCTTTAATCAGCTGAGCTCGGCAACGTGTCTGAGCCCAGCATGGCGTAGAGAAGGCTGAACAGCGTCAGCAACGCAACAGGGAGGGCGAGACCTCCGACCAAGCCCGACGTGAACGTCGACGGAACGACGACAACCGTCTCCATGCTCAGCAGAATCCCCGCAACCACTCCCCATTTTTTCATCTGGATCGAGCCGTAGCCAGCCACAATCCTGGCGAAGCCGAAGACCAAGCCCAGCCACAGGGCGAAGACTGGGTGCCAGGGAATGGTTGCACGTATTTCTGGCGGTGCTTCGCTGATGACGAGAGCCAGGAGACCTCCCCCCACCTCGAACAACCCGAGCGCCAGCAGCGAGAAGCCTCCCAGCTTGGCCGCCGTCGTCTTTTTCATGACTAGCCTATGTAGAAAGGCTCCTTCGACGGCCTCTCCTCGCCCGTCACCGGCCTTCCAGCGTATCCGAGCTGCTCAACCTCCTGAAGCATCCTGTTCTGCCGCTCGATCTCGCTTTCGAGAGCGGTAAAGTCTATCTCGAAGTCTAGGTAGCGTGATACAACCTCGAGGAGTTTTTTGGCTGCGACGTGGTCGGGCATGTATGACGATGTGTCGCTGAGCAGCATAGAAACTTTCCGCTTGTCTCTTGCGAAGAAAAGCATGAGGAAGCCGCTTGTCCTGTCGACGGGGAGTGTTTCCAGCGAGGGCGACTGTTTGGCTCCAGCCTCCAGAAGCTGCTTGGAGTGGTCGAGGTTGGTGGTGGAGACGAAGACGCTTCCGTCGCCGCTTACTCTTCCGCTGGCCAGCACTATGTATTCGTTGACGTTGTTGGCTTGGAGGAACTCGTAGAGCTTAGACGCCACCTCGTAGCTTCCCTCGTTCCCCTCGACCGGGAAGGTACGGCTGAGCAGAAGCAGCTTCACCCCCTTGACTTTTACGAGGTATAGCTCCAGCTTCGGCCTGGAAGCAATACCCTGCTCGTCGATGATGCTTATCTGGGGGAAGTGAGGCGAGTATATTTCACCGACCAGAACAGCGTCGAAAACTTCTCGGAGGTAGTTGACCGCAAGAATCCCGGCGGCTCCAGCCGTAGGCGACCCCTCGATGAAAACAGCTCCTTCGAGGTCTGGGCTGTCGAGTAGGTTGATCCTGGTTTCTAGAGGCATCTCCGCCATCTATGCACAATCGGTCGCTAAAAAGCATGTCCCCTTAAACAGCCGGCAGGAGGTCTTGGAAGCAGAACCGCTCCTCACGCACCACTTTACCGCCCGGGGTGAATTCGACGGGTTTTGACAGCAAGGGCCCTGCGTAGACAAAGGTGTGGAACTCGCCGTTCTCTCCGCACGGGTCGCACCCGCTTGGCAGGTTGCTGAGAAAGTCGTGGTCGAACTCACGGCCGCAGTAGTCCGTGGACAGTTTTTCTAGGTCTACGGCGACGACCACCGCCCTGTAGCTGAGGCTGAGGAACCTTTCAGCCAGCTCCTCCGTGGAGCGGCCCCACAGCGGAAAAAGACCAGCTAACCCGGCCTTCTCCAAGTTTCTCTCCCGGTATCTTCTAACGTCCTCGAGAAAGATGTCGCCGAAGGCGACGGCCTCCACGCCGTCTCTCTTCAGGCTCACGCAGACCCTGTGCATAACATCCTCGTAGGCTTCGTTGCTGCAGCCGGGTGGGATGAATGATTTGATGAGCGGCAGGCCGATGCTCCGGGCCTGCATCTCCACCAGCTCCATCCTGACGCCGTGCATGCTTACCCGGCGGTAACTCTCCGTCAAGGTGCAGAGCAGTCCGGCTGCTTCGACGCCTTGTTCAAACAGGGAATGCAGCGTGAGCATGCTGTCCTTGCCGCTGCTCCATGAAACCGCCGTCTTCATCGCCGTGGCGTTGTTTTTGGTCTGTTGTAGGATTTATAAGGTTTTGGCGTGTTTTTTGTTAAAATTAATATTATGGATGGATAATCCATCCTAGACCATGTCTCCAAAACAAACCCAAGCCACAGCCATCGTCCTAGTCATCACAGCCCTTCTAGTCGGTTTCCTCAGCGGTCGGATTACGGCTGAGCCTGTCGAGCGCACCGTCTTCAAGACGCAGACGGAGACGCTGGCTCAGACGGTGACGAGGACGGTTTCGGTGGTTGAGACACGGACGGCTTTGGAGCGTGTCGAAGTCCGTGAGCCCGAAGTCAAGTATGCCAAGCTCTTCTCCCTGCAGCGTGGCGACGGCTACGTCTTGGTGCGGGACGCCGTCAACAGAACCATCCTGGTGGTTCCACGCGGCTCCCCCGTTCCAAGCATCAAGGCGGACCTCGTCGTCCGAACGCCTGTCGAACGTGTTGTGTTGATGTCGGCGACGCATGTTGCTTTGCTGGAGCGGCTGCGGGAGTTTGACCCCAGCCTGCTTGACCGTGTTGCTGCGTTGATGTGGGGGCGTAGCTATGAATGGTATTTTCCCGAAGTTGGCAGGCTGTTGGCTGAAGGCCGTATTTTAGACGTTGGTGCGTCGTGGGCCCCTGACTACGAAAAGCTTGCCTCGGTAAAGCCCGACCTCGTCATGGTTTACACGTTCCCCGCCGACCCGGTTGTCTCCAAGCTGGAGGAGCTCAAACTCCCCTACGTCGTCAACAACGAATTCATGGAGACGGATTTGCTGGGAAGGTTTGAATGGATTAAGTTCGTCGCCGTCTTCTTCGGCCTCGACCAGGCGGGTGCCAAGGTTTTCGAGCATGTTGAAACGAGCTATGCGATGGTTTCGATGAGGGCGAGGATGCTTGTGGACAGAGGTTTCACGCCTTCTCCGAAGGTTGCGTGGTTCTCGGTCTTCCGTGGAACCGTTTACGTGGCAGGCGGAGAGAGCTACGTTGCGAAAGCTCTTCAAGACCTCGGAGCGGAGTATGTCTTCTCCGACCTAAAGACAACCGCATCGGCAACGGTCTCGGCTGAGGAACTGGTTGCGAGAGCCTTGGACGCCGACGTAATAGTCGTCTCGACAGACCTGACCACGTCCGCTGAAGACCTGCTCAAGGAGGTCCCGCAGCTCGCTCAGTCGAAGGCCTTCCGTGAAAACCGTGTCTACCGCTACAACTCCAACATCTTCCAGCTAGGCTACTATGCGACGGAGGAATGGGCCCGTGAGCTGGCCGCCCTCCTCCACCCCGGCTTCTTCATAGCTGAAGAACCCTACGACTTCTTCATACGGCTGAGTTGATGCGTGATGCGTCTCAGCGCCTTCCCACTCCTCATCTCTTTTTTGTTCGTGTCGTTTGTTTCAGCCGTGATGGTTGGCAGCGTCCGCTTGCCAGCCACCAGCGTTTTGATGCATCTGTTTGGGTTGGAGCGTGATGCGGGTCTTCTCGGCACGGTGGTTGACCTCAGGCTTGTGAGGACTGTCGCGGCGGTTTTGACCGGAGCGTCTCTGGGTGTGGCGGGATGCGTGCTGCAGTCGCTTTTCCGCAACCCGCTCGCCGACCCCTTCATCCTCGGCATATCATCCGGGTCAACCCTCGCCATAGCCGTCGCACTCGTCCTCGGAGCTGGGCTCGGGTTCATCCACGCCTACGACCCCTACAGCCTCTACATCGCCGGCGCTGTGGGAGCAGCCCTAACATCCCTCATCGTCATCGGCTTCACCTCATTCACCAGCACAATCGTCGGCCTCGTCCTCGCAGGCGTCATGCTCGGCTACCTCAACGCAGGCATGACAACCATCATCGTCGCAACATCCGACGTCGAGACGATGAGGGCCTTCAGCTTCTGGACGCTTGGAAGCTTCTCAGCAGCCAAATGGTCAGTCGTCGAACCCGTCCTCCCCTTCATGGCTGCGGGGTTTGTCGCAGCTTTTCTCGCAGCCAAGCCTTTGAACGCCATGGCCTTCGGGGAGGAGACGGCGTCTTCGATGGGTGTCTGGGTTCGTGCTGCGCGTGTGCTGTCGGTTGCGGCCTCCTCGTCCGTCGTGGCGGCTGCGACGGTGGTGGCTGGGCCTGTGGGCTTCATCGGGCTCGCGGCTCCCCACATCTCACGCCTCATCTCGAGAACCGTTGACAACCGCTACATCCTACTGCTCTCGGCCCTCGCCGGCGCAACCCTCGCAGTCGTCGCCGACATCACGGCGAGAAACATCATGCCGCCCCTAGACCTCCCCGTCACAGCCATCACATCCATCTTCGGCGCACCCCTCACCCTCCTCCTCATAACTCGGCGGGGCAGGACAAGATGATGAAGGCATACAAGCTGTCCATCGGCTACGGCGGCAAACCACTCACAACCAACATCAACGTAGAGCTGAAGCCCGGCGAATTCACCGTCGTCATCGGCCCAAACGCATCCGGCAAAACAACGCTTCTTAAAACCTTGTCGGGCCTTCTCAAGCCCTTGGCTGGAACCGTCTTCATCGGAGGCGAGGAGTTGACGAGGCTGGGCAACCGGTCGAGGGCGCGACGCGTTGGAGTTGTGTTGACGGGGAGGCAGGAGGTCGAAGGCATGCTAGTCGAGGAAGTGGTGAGCCTCGGCCGCTATCCGTGGACAGGACCCCTCCACGTCATAGGCAGGCGGGGCAGGGACGTCGTCGAAAAATCCATGGCCAAGACGGGTGTACTGCATCTCCGCAGCCGCAGAATATCGGAGCTGAGCGACGGCCAGTTTCAACGCGTGATGATTGCAAGGGCGCTTGCGCAGGAGCCGGAAATCCTCATCCTCGACGAGCCTACAACACATCTCGATGCCAGATCACGTATCGAGGTCATCAAACTCCTCCGCTTCCTCGCCCACCACGAAAACATGACCATCATCGCCTCGACCCACGAGCTCGAACTCGCCTTCCGCTTCGCCGACAGACTCATCCTCCTCTCCGAAGACGGGTTAACAATCTCCGAGAACCCTGAAGAGTTCATCGCCTCACCGTCATTCACAAAGGCTTTCGGCTTCGACGGCGAACTCACCATCTCACCACAAACACTCACCATCGAATTCCGCCACAACCCCGAAAACAAGGGCCCGACAGCGTTCGTCATAGCGGGCTGCGGCACCGGCTCCCAAATCATCCGCCAGCTACTCCGAAACAACTACCGGGTCGTGGCGGGCGTGCTGCATGAAAACGACATCGACTACGTTGTCGCCACTGCCCTCGGCGTTGAAGTCGTCGCCGAAAAATCCTTCCAGAAGATAGGAGAAAAAACACTCCAGCAAGCCCTCGAGAAGATGATGGATTGCGACGTCGTGGTCTACACCGACCCGCCCATCGGCGACATCAACAGACAGAACCTCACACTCCTCCAAACAGCCATCCAAAACAACAAACCAACATTCCGGACGACTGCTTTTCCGTCAACAGCCGAGCTCATCCAGACAATCCAAACCCATCCACGCATTCTACCTCTCGAGCTGCCTCCGTAAACCGCCGCCGCACAGCTTTTGGTAAACCAGACTTTACCAAAAACCTAATTATTGGCAAACCATACTTTACCAACGTGAGGGAAGACATCGAAAGATACAACGAATGGTGGTTCACCGGAAAAGTTAGACGAGAGCTGGTCCCTGAGTACAGGAGACGAGACTATGCAAAGCTTTTAAAAGCTCTCCAAAACCGGCAGATCGTCATCATAACTGGTCTTAGAAGAGTTGGAAAATCAACACTCATGTATCAAGCCATAGACCATCTGCTTGAAACAACGCCGCCTCAGCAAATTCTTTACTTCTCCTTCGACGAAGAAAAACACGACCCCAAGCAAATTCTCAAAATCTATGAACGTGAAGTTTTGAAAAAGCCTTTCGAAGAAGCTGGAAAAATCTATGTCTTCCTCGACGAAATCCAGAACGTCGACGGATGGACAGCCGCAGTGAAACAGTTTTACGACCTGTATCCCAGCGTAAAATTTGTTCTTTCAGGCTCGTCCACGCTTCTTCTGTCAGTCGAGGCCGTTCACAAGCTCGCAGGCCGCTTCACTACACTCAAAGTCAAGCCACTGACTTTCGTAGAATTCCTCGAGCTCAAAAAAATCAAACCAGAAAGAATTATGGATTTTCCACGACACGCTCAAACACTTTTCAGCGAATATCTAACTAAATCCGGGTTTCCTCAGGTCGCTGCATGGGATTCTGAAGATATGGTGGCTGAGTACGTGCGGAACTCGGTCGGCGAAAGAATTATGTTCCGAGACATTCCATCCGTTTTCGGAACGAAGAGCATTAGCTTGATCAAGGACATGTTCAAGCTGGTCGTTTTAAACCCCGGCCTAGTCATCAACCTAAACAACCTCGCAAAAGACCTGCAGAGCACCCGCGTCACAGTCTCCAACTACCTCCGCTACTTCGAAACAACGCTGGCCATCAAAGCTCTTTCAAACTACAGGCCGTCAACCCTCGCGTCGTCGAGGAAACTCAAAAAATATTATCCAGCCACCACTTCGCTAACCTACGCATACGACAAGAACAGTTTTTACGAGAAATTCGGCGGTGTGCTGGAAACTTACGTGGTGTCTGCTTTGGACGCACAGTATTATTTTCGCGAAGACGGACGTGAAGTTGACGTGGTTCTCGTCGACGACGGCCTTGTCCTCGTAGAAGTTAAAGAGTCTGTGGCTTCGGAGGATTTTTCGAGGCTTGGGAAACTGGTCTCGCTTTTGAAAGCGCGGAAAGCAGTAATCATTTCCATGGAAGAACAAAAAGCCCGTGAAAACGTACAGGCTGTTCCTGTTTATTGTTTGGAGTTATCCTCTGTGGGTTGAGTTAGTTTTTTCCTCGCTTTCAGCAGTAGTTGGCCGAGATGGCTGTCGGGGATAAAATGAATTGGATGAGGCGAGATGGTTTTTTCGCCGCATTTTGGACAGTTGTCTCGAAGCGTATACGTGTTGCATGCGGGGCACTTACGCAGTCGACCGGCCTTCAACAGCTCCTAAACATCTGTGGAAACCTATAAACACATCCCAAGCATGTCAACGACCGAGATGAAACCGGTTGTTTTATGCGGTGGGGAGGGAAGCCGGCTCAGGCCGTTGACCTATTACTTCCAGAAGACCATGGTTCCCGTTGGGCGTGAACAACGGCCGTTACTCGAGTACATTCTCCGCCACATAAAAACGCACGGCTTCGACGAAGCAGTCCTACTCATCGGATACAAGGGGGAGCAGGTCGTCAACTATTTTGAGGACGGGTCGAGGGTTGGCATGCGTCTGACCTACGTATGGGATACTGAAGAGGTTAAGGGAACATGTGCATCGCTGCGGAACGCTCTGAAGCAGAACGCATTCACTTCCAGAGACACGCTCCTAGTCTACTACGGCGACATACTCACCAACCTCAACCTCAGAGAGCTCGTCGACAGACACATGCAACAGAGAGCTGCGGCTACGCTGGCCCTCTCACCCCGCTACCAGCTGCCCGTGGGGGTTGCAGAGGTCGTGGACGGATATGTCGCGGAGCTGCGGGAAAAACCCTTCATCCCGATCAACGTCTCAATAGGCATACTCGTCCTCGAAGCAACTATGCTGGCGTATGCAGAGGGGCTTACGGACATAATGTCGGACTTGATACCCCTGCTCATCAAACGGGGTGAGAAAGTATCAGCGTATGTTGCTGACTGCTTCTGGTATGACGTGGGCTCGACCGAGAGGTATGAGAAACTCTCCAGCGAAGACGTTGACAGATATTTAAGCACTTTAGAAAGGTAGCTGGCTCGACCTGTTGAGGGAGAGAGCGTACATGTTTAGCTGGGCGGCTTATCGTAGAAGGCCCATACGACTTGTTGAGGAGCTTGCGGAGCTGGAGCAGCTGGGCTCCGCAACGACGACAAAAACTCTAAGACGCCTACGTTGGAGCACGATGCCTATCGAGAAGAAGGCTGGGCTGGCGAGGTTTTACATCAGCTCCGCGAAACGGAGGCTTCCCTGCCTGAGAAACTATCTCAACACAGCCAACCATGTTAGGAGCGACGTGGACATTCTCGTTGTCTTAACCCATGCGCCGAGCCTCGATATGAAAGCTAGGTAGTAATTCAAATAACGGCAGTAACAGCTTATTGGAATGGACCACGAGGTAAAGGAGCTGATACATGGGAGGAATTTCGGATTCCTTGCTACGGTCAACGCTGACGGCTCGCCTCAGGTGACCCCGGTCTGGGTTGACGAGGAAGACGGATATGTTCTGGTGAACACGGTAGAGGGCCGTGTGAAAGATAGGAACACGAGAAGAGACCCGCGTGTAGCCATCGCAATCCCAGACCGGCTCAACTTCTACCGCTACCTCTACATCAAAGGACGTGTAGTCGACTGGATTAGCGGGGAAAAAGCCGAGGAACACATAGACAAACTCGCCGTCAAGTATACGGGCGAGAAGTTCAAGTGGAGGAGGCCGGGCGACAGACGCGTCATCCTGAAGATCCAGCCTCTTGAAGTCAAGCTTTCAGGCTGAGGCTTCGGGCATCGTCTCAGCCGGCTCTCGCACGAAAGGCAGCCCGGGCTGTTTAGGCATCAACGCCGAGACGAATTCATCGTCATCATCCTCCACGGCGGTTTTGTCGGCTCAACGAGTACGCTGTGTTTAGTGGGGCTGGAAACGTATTTATCATGTATGGTGGTGTTGTAGGCTGGTAGAGGAGGGTTGGGCGTAATCGAGGTCGAGAACCTTGTCAAGATGTTCGGTGGTTTCACGGCGGTCGACCATGTTAGCTTCACGGTTGAGGAGGGGGAGTTGTTCGGCTTCCTCGGCCCCAACGGCGCGGGCAAAACCACCACCATCAACATACTCACCACTCTCCTCAGGCCGACTTCGGGCAGGGCGGTCATCGCCGGATACGACGTCGTCAAGCAGGCTTCAAAGGTGAGGCGGGTCGTCGGTCTTGTTCCGCAGGACATCACCGTCGACGACGACTTGACCGGGCGGGAGAACCTCATGCTCCAAGCCGGCCTGTACCATCTCCAGAGAGACGAAGCTAGGAGAACTGTTGCAGAGCTGCTTGAGCTCGTCGGCTTGACTGAAGTGGCTGACAAGAGAGTTGAAACCTACTCGGGCGGGATGAGGAAGAGGCTCGACCTGGCGGCGGGCCTGATCCACAGGCCTACTGTGCTTTTTCTCGACGAGCCGACGCTAGGGCTGGATGTTGCGACACGTGCGGCGATATGGAGCTACATCAAGAGACTGAGGGAAGAGGCTGGGGTGACGGTGTTCATGACCACGCATTACATGGATGAGGCTGACGCCCTCTGCAGCCGGATAGCGATAATCGACCGTGGGAGGATTAAGGCCGTGGACAACCCCTCCAACTTAAAGGCCGCTCTGGGCGGCGACGTGGTTGAGCTTGAGGTGGTTGGGGATGGGCGGGACGTTGGCCAGATGCTTGAGAAGGTTGAGGGTGTTAAGCGTGTGGTTTTCGTCGACGGGTTGTACAGGTTGACGGTTGAGCGTGGCGACAGGTCTCTTCCGCTGATTCTTGAGACGCTTGTCAGGAATGAGGTTAGAGTTGTGCGTATGATGCTGAAGACGCCGACGCTTGACGAGGTTTTCCTCGAGTACACGGGGCGTAAGCTTCGAGAGGAGGCTGGCAGCTGGGAGGAGAGCTTCAGGAGGAGGTATTTGCTGAGGAGGGCTAGGGCTGTTTGATGGACAGGCTTCTTGAGGTTCGTGTACTGACTATGCGTGAGCTTAAGAAATGGTATCGCTCCCCGTTCCTGCTGGTGTTCACGCTTGTCCAGCCTGTTTTGTGGATGGGGTTGTTCGGCAAAGCCTTCAACCTCACAGGGCTTCTCAGCATACCGGAGGAAGTCCTCAACCAGCTTCCGCCGGCGACAACCTCACAGATAGCAGCGGTCTTCAACAGAATGCTCACCCGGTTCTTCGGAACCGCTGAGCTGGATTATTTCAGCTTCATCTCCGTAGGCATGCTCAGCATAACCGTGTTGTTCACATCCATGTCGAGCGGGATGGGAATCGCTTGGGACAGGCGTCTAGGTTATCTCAACAAGCTGCTGGCTGCGCCGATATGGCGTGGCTCGATAATCATGTCGAAGGTCTTGGCCACTGTCGTAAGGTCTGTGCTCCAAGCCTCTCTCCTCCTCCTTATCGCCCTCGCTCTCGGGGCACGGTTCAATCCATGGCTTCCACTAGGACCCGTAATAGCCATAGCAGCCCTCTGCATCCTAGCCATAGGGCTGTCCTCATTCTCCATAGCCATCGGCCTGCGGTTGAAGAGCTGGGAATCTCAAGCCGCCTTGATGAACCTCCTCAACCTTCCGCTGATGTTCGCCAGCAACGCCCTCTACCCCGTCAGCATAATGCCACCATGGCTTCAAGCCATCGCCCTAGCCAACCCCATAAGCTACGCAGTCGACGCAGTACGCCAGACCATCCTTCTAGGACCGGCGGTCAGCCCCGCAACCCTGATCACAGACCTCGCAGCCGTGGCGTTGTTCGCCGTTGTTTTCACAGGCCTAGGAACATACCTTGCAGGGTCGGCGCTTCGGAAGACCTAGCCTCATCGCCAGGCTTTGCAGAGCTCTTCGTAGTCCTCCTCGGCAAGCCGCCAGCCAGCCGCGCCCGCGTTCTCCTCCAGATGCTCCTTCCTCACCGCTTTGGGTATGGTTATCACGGAAGGTTTCCAGACAACCCAGTTCAGAGCTATTTGGGCTGGGGTTTTACCGTACTTGTCGGCCATCCTCTTCAAAACCCTTCCCCTCGCTGTGTTCGCCGAAGCCTCTGCGGGTATCCGCCCCTTCCCCAGCGGCGTGTAGGCCACGACCGTCACGCCGTTCCTCGCGCAGAAAGGCAGCAGCTCTCTCTCTACCAGCCTGTTCTCGAGGCTGTACTCCACCTGGTTCGACACAACTTCCTCGCTCTTCAGAGACTCCATCGCCTCCTGCAGAAGCTTTACGTCGAAGTTGCTCACCCCTATGTACCTCACCAGCCCGTCCTTCACAAGCCGCTCCATCGCCCGCATCGTCTCAGCCACCGGTATCCTCGGGTTGGGCCAGTGAACCATGTAGAGGTCGACGTACTTGAGCTGAAGCCTTTCAAGGCTCCGCTTGCATGACTTGATGACGTCGTCGTAGCGGAGGTTGGTGTGCCAGACCTTGGTTGCTATGAAGACGCTGTCCCTGCTGAAGCTCTTGACGGCTCTTCCGACGAGCTCCTCTGAATGGCCTGCTGCGTACATCTCCGCTGTGTCGACGTGGTTCATCCCCAGCTCGACCGCGGTCCTGATGGCTTCAACACATCTCTCATCGTCGCGGTGGTCAGCTGTCTCCCTGCCCCCCATGCCCCACGTACCAAGCCCTACGACCGCAACAGACTCCCCAGTCTTGCCGAGCGGTTTTCTCTCCAAGCCGTCACAACAAGCGTCTCGAAGGCTTAAAACATTACCGTGGAAGCAAAACAGCTATAACACATGGCTTCTTGGACGGTGACGTGTCGGGCGAGGAGGATGAGTACTGGATAGTCCGGATACCTAAGCCACGACGGGTTATGAGGATTGTTGGTCGTTTGTTCGGAGTGGTTGGTCAGGATGTTTTGAAGAAGACCATAACGGTTGACGTGCCGTTCACGATAATAACCTCAGCCCTGATAGGTGTCTTGATGTTCATCTTCTTCACAGCAGTCGTCAAGATCCCCGACCTCGTCGCCGCCTTGTTCACAGCCATCCTACTGGGCTTCTACCTGTACGTGCTAAGGTCTGAGACGAGGAGGTGAGGGCCAGCTCCAGAACTTCACAGCTCCCTGCCTTGATGCTTTGTCTGCTGCAGCTGCGTAGCAGGCCAGCGCTAGAGCTATTACGTAGTCGTCGTGCTCTCCGGCCGGAGCCTCGTATCGTGCGGCTCCGTCCTCCAAGACCTGCTGGAAGATTCTTAGCTGGTTGATTAACGTCGTCGCGTCCGCCGGTATCACAACCTTTCCGTCGACTATGTTGTTCCGCAGGTTGTTGACGAGCGACTGCTTGACGGCTGACGAGATGCTCACGGGCATGATGCTCGGGATGTGTTCGGCAAGCTTCTCCGCCAGAGGCGCTCCCATCCCCGTGCTGTCGACAGCCACGGCCGCCGGGCTGAACGTCCCCACCGCCCTGCTGATGACCTCCAGCTGCACGCTGAAAGGCTTCTGCTTCAGCTCCGTCAGATAGCAGACCCTCAGCCTGTCATCCTCCTCCACAGCAACCCCTACAACCACGGTCGAGTCCCTGTACCTGCCGAAGTCAACACCCAGGTATACACGGCTTTCTCCGCCGGGTTTCGACGGCTGGTAATCCTCCACACACGCCAGTATCTTCTCGTAGGGTATGAAGGCGTTGGCCTCGTCGAGGAACTCGCACTCCATCTCCTGCCTCCACTCGAGGTCGGTCATCACGCGCCGCAGCTCCTGAAGGTCCTGCTGAGTGATGTGGGGTGAGCTTCTGTAGCTGACGAGATGCTTAGACCATCCCTGCTCAGCCGTCCACGCTTCGTAGAACCATCCACGCCTGCCTTTCGGGGTGGAGGCGAGAGCCACCCGTCCCTGCCGGGCCACAGTCGTGAACATTACCGCCGTCCTAACCTTGAAGTCGTCTCTGAACAACGCAGCCTCGTCAACGTATACAGCGTCAGCCCTGTAGCCTCTGAGGGCGTCGGGGTTGTTCGGCAGCGAGACTATCCTGCTGCCGTTTCCAAGCACGGCTGACCTCTCGCCATGCTCATAGGTCAGTCGGTATGTTGCGCCTTCATGAATCACGCTCGACGACGCAGCCTTCTCGAGGAGTTGTTTCACGTGGCGGAATATCTCGAGGGATTGTCTCAGAGAGTAGCTGGTGAGAAGCGTTGTCGAGTCTGGGTTGAGAACTGCGTGGGTTAATGCTTCAACCGCCATGGTGAACGTGGCGCCTGCTCCCCGTGGCTTGAGCATTATACGGAATCGTGAGACGTCGTCGATGAATCTTCTCTGCCAGCCGTAGAGATTCACGCCCAGCCCGGCGAGCCTGAGAAGCAGCTGGGCTGCGTCACTTGTCTTCATCACCGGCGCCCAGCGCCTCGTTCAGCATCTCGGACACCATGCGCTTCAGCCTGTCCGCATCCCTCCTCGTCCTCGCACGACCCTCGACAACCAAGTCATCGCCCATGCTCCGCACTACGCAGCTAACACCCATCAAGGTCTCAACCGTCTCGTCCTTCTTCCTGCCACCGCTTCTAAGAAGCCAACTCAACCCTCACCACCTCCAGACACAATTCTCTCCAGACGCATCACTTTAGCGGCCAGCACGGCGACCAACGCCTTCAGGTCAATATCTCCTTGAGAAGTCCTCGCTTGGGGAGGCATCTCCTCCGCCAAGAACCATAGCTCCTGACGACCCTGCCTTGTGTAGTGTTTGGGGGCTGGCAGAGGTGTTGCAGCCAGTTGGCTCAGGTCTGCTTCGACTATGTTTGTTTTGCCGCTGGTTTTGGAGGGGATGGTGATGTTGGATGACACGACGTCGTGGAAGTAGTTGCTTGACGTGCCTAGCGAGAAAGGATATAACGGCTTGACGGTGTCGCCAGCTATGTGCAGGGCCTCTGCGACAACGACGCCGTCGTCGGCTATGCGAAGCAGCTGCTTCAACATGTTGTTCTCCTGCTCCAGCTCGGTGATTCGTCTCTGCGTCTCGGCTAAACGCTGTTTCATTTTAACAGCAGTCCCCACCGGCAGGCCCGTCTCCCCGTCTATCCACCACTCATGCATGTCATACCACCCCGAGTAGGTCTGCTGTTATCTTGCCTTTGACGACGTGAATCTTGTTTATGGGTGCTCGGAAGCTGGGGTCGATGACTAGTGTGTCGCCTGCGTTGACGAAGTAGGTGTTGGTTTTGTCGTTTATGCGTGCAAGGGTGTCGGCAACTTCAGCTCTCAGCCGCATCAAGTATAGCTCTGTGAAGCCGAAGTCCCTTGGGGCCACGGGGTTTTTGTCGTAGTAGATGCGCGGCTCGTAGCTTGTCTGGTTGTAGGCGCCGCTGCCTCTTACGAGAAACCTTATAGGGTTTGAGGAGGAATCGTTGATTTCGGGAACGCCGCCAGCAACATCCCAGACCAGCATGGTGTAGGTGGTTGACGTGGTTGTCTTTTCTGAGTAAAGTTTTACAAACATGCCCGATGATATGACGGGTATTGCGTAAACGGTTCCGCTGGCAGCCTTGATCTGTATAGATGTCTTCGGACTGTACGAGCCGGGGCCTAGGTAGTAGGTGTTCGTGTATGTGTCGGCGACAAAGTGCTCGGTGTAAGTTTTGCGTATGAGTAGGTCGTGCGGCTTGTAAACCCATGTCGAGCCGTCGTAGAAAGCGCTGTGTTCTTCTGCAAGGTTTCTCGTCGGAACATGCCAAGTACTCGAGTCGTATGAGCCTCCCCTTTGGAGCATGTAGCAGTTGTTTATGTCGGGCGAGCTGGGGCTTGAAAGAACAACATAATAGCTGGTTGTGTCTTGAATTATGCGTTTGACGTCTGGATACAGGCTTGTCCAAGACGTGGCCGTTCCTATCTGGGAGGCTGGGACAGATAGCTCGCCGAGCTTGCTGCCAAGAACGTAGGCCAGCGGCCGGAGAACCTGCCTGAAACGATAGTTGGTTCTTCCCGCATTCGACCATGTTGAGCCGCTGTTTGTCGAAACCCATGTGCTGTGCGGTGTTCCCATGTCAGGGAAAACCGAAGGCCATGAAACGTTGTACTGTATATAGCCTGTTCCCGACGAATTGTATGCTATCAAGCAGTAGAGGCCGGGCGAAAGATCCAGAGGCGTGCTAAACCAAACTATTCCATTTGCATCAGCCGCGCCGTCTGCGAGAACCGTCGAAGACGGGGAGCCGTTCGTGTTCGCCACCCTGACCTGCCCTCTCTGCGGCCATGGCTCATTAGAGCTAGAATATCCCATGATGGCTCTCAAGATTATCCGGTTTGGATAGTTTATGGTGCATCCCCTCCATGTGGTGGTTGAAATGACATCATAGTAACCGCTCCAGCCCGGGTCAACGTAGAAGGAGTCTTCTAGGAAAACAGTTGAAGACCGGGTTATCGTGTATATCTCAACCTTCAGGTCGCCGGGGTTCCCGACCCTCCTAATACTCGCCTCAAAACTGCTCCAGAGCTCAACTGCTGTCGTGCTGTTCTTCTTGATTATCTGCCCCAGCTTTCGAGAGCCATAGATAGCCAGCTCAGTTAGCGTGCCTCCTGTGTCGTTCGGCGTATAGGTCGTCGACGAGGTGGGCGTGTTGAAGGTTTGGTCGGATGCCCATGTCCTAGTGGTTGCGTTGTCCAGCGGCTCTAACGCTAGGTAGGGCCATCGGAGAGGAAAGCCCTCCAGCTCCGTGTAAACTATCTGGCTCATCCATCATCCCTCAAGCCAGACAATCTTAGCAAGCCTTATTCGCGGTGAAACAGACGTGGTTGACGGCCTGGAGAGCGTAAACCTGAGAACCAGCTTCTCCCTCACCGCAGGGGCAAGCACATAGTCGCTGTCGATGTACAGGGTTGGGAGCGTGGTTTCGATTTCAAGCCAGTTCATGGTTGCTGCACCGCCTCCGGCTTTGTTCATGGTGTCGATTTTGATTTGGTAGCGTCGCCATGCGAGGCCCTGATGATTGATTGATGCTTCGCTGTATTTGGTCTTGGTTTCCATGATTCTGATTTTGAGGCTGGGGTCGTCTGCGAGAGAGTAGAGGTAGACTGTGAGGTATCTATAGCCTGTGAGGGTTTGTGCGAGGGCTTTGTTGGCTGGGTAGAATATCTTCATGGTCTGCGACGTGGCTGTCTTGGTTACGCGGATGCTCCAGCGGCTGATGACGGCGTTCTCCGAGTCCATCAACGTGCAGTCCGCCCCTCCCCATTCGAATGCGTTCTGCTCGGTTAGCCCGCCCAAGTATGTGGGGAAGTAGTTGAACAGGTAGTCTTGGGGGATGTTTTGTTCGATTGACGAGCCGTCCGCCCTGTAAAGGTCTGCTCTGACCGTGCCGTCTCCATCCACGTAGCTGTAGTGGATGCGTAGCCATCGGTTGAACAGGTCGTTTGACGGCGTGCAGCTTGTTTCAAACCATCCGGAAGTAGCGTTCGACGAGAGCTGGGCATGCCCGTCTTCGTTGAGGACGATGTTGTTTGCGTTCTCAATGATGAGCGGTGGCTTGTTGTAGAGACGTAGGACTCTTCGGTCGGCCTGTATTTTGAGGGTTGCTTGAACCGAAGACGCTATCGTCGTTATCAGCTCGGGTATCTGGATTGATTTACCGAACAGCGATGCGGTGTCGCCGTGCAGAGCCTCCTGCAGGTAGTCCTCGAAGTATTCGAGCCTTCCGCCTAGCATGACCTCGCAGGCGTTCTCGCTCGGCGTGTAGCTTGTTTCGACAACGTATAAACTTTCCTCATCAAGCCCCAGCGATGACAGGCTCACCGAAGCCATCATCCCAGCCTCAACCCCTAGGTCTTCAAAATCAGCCCTATGCATCTTTATCCTCAGCTGTCGACCATACTCCCTGCTCATCTCCAGACGTGTCTGAGCTCTCCGGACAGCCTCGTCGACGTCTGTAAGGAACGGGTCGTGGACTACAAGCGGCATGTCTGCCGGAGGCTCCGAAACCTCGGCCAACACCTTTCCTCCCGCTCCCACGTAGATGATTTTGTTGCGGAGGCTCCACCTGTCTTCGACGTGTTCGGCTGAGACGACGTGTTCATCGCTTATGGAGATGGTTGGGCTTGCCCCGGTCTTGGGTTTGAAGATTAGTTTCCTGCCGGGCTTCATCCGGAGGAGGTGGTTTGTTCCTCTGGCGGTGTTGAGCATCACTTGGAGGGCTGAGGTGTTCTGAACCTCCCAAGTCGTCGTGAGCGACGGGCCTTCGTCAACTTCTTCCACGTCAACGTTCATCTCGAGCTGCGCCATGTCCCTCACAACCTCTCCCGCCGAAGTTCCCGCCGGATAGCTCCTGTATACGACGTACCGCTCGTAGAGGATGAGGTCAGTGTAGGCCGTGGCCTCTGTCGTCAGCGTGCCGGAGACTCTGAGACGACGCTCGTTGACCACTCCCTCGAAGACGGCGCTGCCGCCAACCTCCAGCCTCACCCTGTCGCCAACGTCCACGCTTGACCCGACAAGCTCGAGAGACAGTTTCTCCAAATCCCTTGACGAGACCGTGTGAGTCAGCTTGGCGAGTCTGTCGGAGACATCTGTCCACGAACCGTCTCTGTAGACTTTGAGGCTGGTCGTCAAACCCTCCTCACCCTCCTCAGCAAAGCCCTGCTCAGCTCCTCAGCCAAGTCCCTCGGGTCAGAGCCCGCTGCGTTGACGGTTATCGAGATGTTGACCGTCCTAGCCGTCGAACCCCCTCTCCTGAACCACTCAGCCACGGGCCGGGGCAGAACCATCTCGCCGCGATGAAGGTAGGCAGGCCCCTCAGGAGTATACCAAGCGCCACGCTGATACTCCCAGAAATCGCCGGGAGCTCCGTGAAAACCAGAACCACCCGCAGCCCCAGCCACCTCCTGCGTAGCTGATACACGCTCCTCAACTATCGTGTAGACGACGGACATGCCGTTGAGGGCGTTGAGCGTGTTGATCAGGGCCTCGACGCTGGACCGGTTTTCCTCGACAGCGCTCCGTGTTGCCTCGAGTGCTTTGACGAGCAAGCCGTGCAGAGAGCCTGCGACGTTCCCGGCGTCGACTCCAAGAGCGTTCAGCAGCGCTACAAACTCCTGCTGGCTGACAACGCCGTCGGATAGAGAGCCGGCCAAGACGGTCATCACATTCGTCAGCATGTTCCCGGCGTCGACGGCGCCTAGCATGTAGAGCTGGAGGGCTTGCTGCTGGAGCGAGAGCAGCTGGCTGACGTAGTTGACGGCTGACTGGGCTGCTGCGAGATATTTGGCGCTGGCCGCCTGCTCCTCTGTCAAGGCTGTTGAAACTCCTAGGGCTTCGTTGAGCCGTGTGAGAACGTTGTAGTAGTCTAGGCTGGCCGCAAGCGCCTTGCCGGCTGTGGAGAGGTCTTTGACTGCGTTCTCAGCCGCCCGTAATGCGTTCGAGAGCTCCAGCACCGCTGTGGACGACCTTTGGGTCTCAGCCCGCATAGACTCCGCTAGTTTTTTCATGCTCTCTGGGACTGATTGGCCGGCCATCAACGCCGTCTCGACAAGCCTGTGGATGTTCTCGTCATAGATAGCAACGGCTTCAGCTATCTTCAAGGCCTCAGCCAAGCTGATCTGGCCCGACTCGACCCAGAAAGCGATGAGCTGGGAAGCGTCCTCCTCCGTGATCTTTTCGAGAATCCTCAGCTGGGTCTCGAGGAAGGCCATCTTCCTGTCAAACTCGCTGTCCACAACCTCGGCGACAATACCCCTCCATGCAGTCGTGAAAGCGTTGAAAACCTTCAGCACGTAAGGCCCGACCATGCTGTAGATGGCCGACAAAGAATCGCCGATGACGCGTTGAAGCCTGTCAGTCTCAGCCCTCAGCATCGCAGCTTTTCCCTCAACCGTCGACAGGGACTCGCCGAAGACTTGGAGGGCGGAGCCGCTGCGGGAAACCTGGGAGACCAGCTCGTCGAAGGCTTCGTTCATCTGCATCAGCGTGAACAGGGCTCTGACGGCCCTTATGTCGACTCCCGAAAGCCTGTCCTGCAAGTTTACAAAGTCTCCTCCGAGCTCTCGAGACCTTGAGAGGACGTCCATCATGATTTCGCCGACAGACCTAAGCCTCTCGCCGGCATCACGGACAGGCACGCCGAGCTTTCCAGCTATTTCGTAGAGGCTTGACAGAAGCCTAGCCAAGTGGGTTCCAGCCTCCTCAGCGGAGCCGAACCTCCTCTCCAAAGCCACCAGCCATGCGGTGGTCTCCTCGAGCGAGAGGCCCACGGCCCGGGCTACGGCGCCGACGTTGGCCAGCCCGTTGGCGAAGTCGCCGGCAGTACCTATGCCCAGCCGTGAAGCGTTGACCAGGACGTCGACGACGTGCGCCGCCCTTCCACCCTCGACGCCGAACTGCGCCATCACCTGCACAACCCTGTTGGCCGCCTCTCCGAACTCTAGGTTCTCCAGCTTGGCGAGGACGAGCGAAGACCTTAGGGCGTTGACGGCGTCCGTGCTCGACAGCCCTGCCTTGACCAAAGCCTCCAAAGCCCTCATAGCCTCAGCGCCCGAGACCGCCATGTCCCTGGCTGCAGCAGAAGCCACAACTCTGAAGGCTGAAGCAAGGCCTGAGACCGACTGCCCAGCCCCAGCCGTCGAGGCCGCAAGCCTAGCGGCTGCTGCTTCAAACTCTGCGAAGGCCTTCACAGACCCTGCGAGAAAGTCCTGGAGATAGTTGCCGGCCTCGAAGATGGCTATGCCTAGGGCCCTCTTCAGAGCCGACGAAAGAGCTGCAAAAGAGGACTCGAGCCTCCCGGACTCACGCACACCCGTGTCCCCAAGGCTCTGCATTTGCGTCCGTGCGTAGGCCAAGGCCTTGCTGAGCTGGTCGTCAGCTTCGAGCAAAACCTTGACGGTGAAACTGGGCGGTGGCATCAAGGCCCAGAAACATGGCTGGCTTATCTTGCTGAGAACCTCCGTCCGACGGCTGGATGTGAAGACGTGCAGGCCGCATCGGCGGAGACCGTATAAATACCTGGCGGGGTTGTTAAAGCTTAATTGGGCTCGAGAGGGACGAACACCGTGAAGACCGTCAAGCAGACGCTAAGCTGCCCCATATGCCGTGGGACCAACATCCTGCCGGCGAAGGTTGAGGGAGACGTGCCTCAGGCCTTCGAGTGCCTCGAATGCCAGACGCAGTTCAGCATACTCAAGCCTAGGATACTGGGGTACGAGGTTGGAAGGGAGAAGGTTGAAGAAGCCAGGAAGAAGGAGTCTAGGCGTAGGACTCTGGCCGACATCCTCGACGGCGTCCTTCTGGGCTGGCTGCTCCGTCGCTGACTATGTTTTCCTGACGTACAGGATCCACGCAGAAGGGTTGAACTCGTTCCTCAAGTCGTACAAGACGGCGTGGTTGTTGACCACGAGCCAGAGGTTTACGTTGAGGACGTGCGTAGAGTTGTGGTCGACGTAGACTACGGCGACAAGCCGGTTGTACGGGTCCATCACTAACAGGTCGTCGACGTCGAGGTAAACGGTCTTCCCCTCGATGAGCGCGCGTAAGGCGTTCGTGGCCTCGGTGTAGCCAGGCTGTCCTCTCTCGGGGGTGTTGACGTCGGCCAGCCGCACCCTGCCGGCTGGATGCGAGTCGAACGTGTCTCCGTCCACCGCTCGTATTACTCTTGCCACGATGTCGACGGGCTTCCCGCCAACCGAGACGGCGTGATGGAGTGTTGCTGTCTTGGTGGTTGTTGTCGTGAGCTGCTGCGTGAGGGTTGTTGTCCTGACTACTGTGGTGGCTGTGGCGACGGTTGTGGGCTTGACAACGGTCTGAGTGGCTGGTGCGGGTTGCTGGGAGAGGGCGGCGGTGTAGCCGGCTAGGAAGCCCACGACGAGCAGGGCGAGAACCGCTGAAGCGCTTAGACGCATGACAACCCAAGGCAGAGCTA
This sequence comes from Candidatus Caldarchaeum sp., assembly GCA_038890155.1. GTDB lineage: Archaea > Thermoproteota > Nitrososphaeria_A > Caldarchaeales > Caldarchaeaceae > Caldarchaeum. The sequence goes on from JAWAFZ010000008.1 coordinate 30,261, forward strand.
GCTGAAAAAGATGCTCCGAGACGCCAGCCTCGTCTTAAGCCTGTCAAGCGTTTCCTCCAAGGCTCTCTGGATGAAGCGGCGGGGCGGTGTGCGGGAGGTCCCGAACTCCACGTACCCTGCGTAGGGGGCGGAGGCCTCGACAACCACCCTCCCACGGCCGAGCCTCCTGAAGCCTATGCTTTCCCTGAGCCTCCCTGTCCTAGCCGGGGCATAGCCCCGTGCTCTGTCAGCCAGCTCCCCAGCCGACTCCTCCAAAACCTCTGCAACACGCTCAGCAAACTCCTCACAAACCTCCCTCAACCCGGTCAACGCTTTCTCAACGCCGCTTATTCTTATCATGCTTCATCCTCTCCCTCTCGTACGCTATGGGTGCGAGCAGGTAGTACAGCGCCTCGGCCCTCGTGAGGCTGAGTATGTCGTGGTGGGTCCAGCCGTAGCGCTCTGCGAGGAGGAAGTACTCGTAGGCATGGTTCAGCCTGATGCCTGCGGCGATGTGCGAAAACCCATGTTCCACAGGTGGAGGTCTGTGATGGCTTGGATGAGGGCCGCGACGACGGGTGTTGGGAGTTCCTCGACGTAGGAGGTGAGGCGTGGCTCGACGACTACGCGATGCAGAAGCCCCTCCCAAGCCTTGACAACCTTCTCAACCTGGCTCAGCCCATCCTCGGACAAGACCCTATCCCGCTCAGCGTACCATTCAAGCTCCTCAGCCAACGTCATCCTCCTAACCACAAACCTCACCCCGGCCAAGTCCAGCTCCATGACTCTCTTGAAAAGGCTCGACGGGTCCGTCGCCTTCTTAAGCTCTCCAGGCGCCGGCGGCATCTTCGCTCCTCTCAGTAGCTCGGCGTGTCGTCCACAGCGATGACCGAGACGTTGTCGGGCTTGAGCGAGACGGTCTGCATCAGCTCCCCCTCAGAGGCGAGCTCCGACTCGACGCTGCAGACGCAGTCGTCCAGCCGTATCTCGAGATAGTCCTGCGGGCCTCTGCTGAACCTTACCTTGACGTCGAACTTTGTCTTGGAGGTCATCAAGTCGTAGAAGCTGCTGTCGACGTAGTACAGCTCTAGCTCGGCTTCCGCTTCAGCGTTTCCAGCGATGTGTCTGGAGGGGAAGTCGCCCGACCTCGGGAATGATACGTGGTTGTTGGACAGGCTGACGCTGCCTGAGACAACGTATCCTATCTGCACGTTGTCCACCTCCACGGTCTTCGAAGAGGCTTTGAAGTAGCTCCGAGTGTCGGGAACAGCTTCGGGCGGGGATGTTGTCTTGACAACCTTCGTCGACGTGAAGTCCATCGACGCCGTGAGCAATCCGTCCTCCTCCCAGCTGATGGTCAGCTTGTCCGCCCTGCATCCGTTGTACAGGTATCCGTGGGAGGAATTGCCGAGCCTGTGCTCCAGAAGCGTTATGGAGGGAAGCTCGTAGGATTCGGATATCTCTAGGAGGTGTGTGTAGGGCGGCGACGACCCTGTGTTCGTGGTTTTTCCTAGGCCGTATTTCAGGAACCGGGCGCTCTGGACGTAGAACTCCAGCGACGGCGATGTGTTCAGCCCGTAGACGACCGTCGACGTCCTCCTGACTCCGTTGAGCACGGCTATGTTCTCCGAAGCAAGCTCTACTCCTCCGTTGAAGGAAGAGACCCCGCCGACCCATTCCGAGACGTTGTCCGGCGTCTGGCCGTAGGATGTTTCCTCTCCATACGTGACCAGCTTCCGGTAAACCATGGCTGTTCACCGCGGCATTCCATTATAGGGTTGAGATGCTTTGGCGGAGTTTTTCAGCAAGCCTCAGAGCGGCCTCTGCGTTGACCATGCCCATCCCGGCAAAGTTGCGCGGGTCGTAAAGACGCGGCCAGTTCTGCATCAGCTTCCTTATCAGGGATGCTTTCCGTAGGCCTGTGAGCGTGGGCGGAGGCGCTGTGTTGAGGTCTACGGAGCAAGCCGTAAGCTCCAAGATTCTGGCAGTTGCTTCGGGCGAGCCGAGCTTTTTCACCAGCGGTGCGGCGACCGCTGCGGCTATCGGGGTTGAGAAGCTTGTTCCCCATACCTCCTTCCTCTCCTTCGACGCAGGCGGTATGAACCCCGTTGGCGCTACGACGTTGGGCTTCCAACGACCGTCCAGGGCTGGGCCTCTGCTCGACCTTCTCCAAAGCCTTCCACGCACGTCCGCAGCCCCCACCGTCAAAGCGTTCGCAGCAACTGCTGGAGAGCCGACGCTCATCATCCTCGGCCCTCCGTTGCCTGCGGAGACTGCGACGAGGGATTTCTCGGCGACGTGGTTGACGTAGGTTGACGCCGGGTCGGAGCCGTCGCTTGGCACCTCGCTTGTGATTGAAAGGCTTATGACGTGGGGTGATAGCTTGAGGGCTTCGTTCAAAGCTGTTATCAGCAGGTTGTCGGGCAGAGGGTCGGGTACCTTGACGAGGATGATCTCGGCGTCGGGCAGCATCGAGGCTATGATGGCGTGTACGTGGGCGCCGTGGTCCTCCGTGTCGACCGCCGAGTCGTTCGACAAGTTTATGCAGTCTTTGAGGGGGAGGTCTCTGCCGCAGCCGCTGTCTATGAAAACAACCCGTAGCCCGGACCCGCCGTACAGGTCCTCGACCTCGAGAAACCTCACAGCGCTCAGAGCTTTTTCAAAGCTGCCGGCCATGCTTCTCACCGACCCTGTAAACTATCTCCTTGACGACGTACAGGGCTTCTCCAGACGCCAGCCCTCTCCAAGCCTCCTCCATCGAGTCGACGTGCTGCATCGACGGCATCAACCAGTACTTTGAGGGCTTGAAGTCTCTGTTGACGAGGCTCTGCCACAGGATTGGGCCGAACGGGCAGATGCCGGGTGAGCAGGGAAGGGGGTAGCGTTTGCCGCAGAAGTAGTTTCTTCCCCTGAGAAGCCTGAAGATGCACATTCAACCCACCATCCTCAGCCTCAGCAGAAGCATCTTCCTGAAAGCATGCTCGTCGTCGACGTCGGCGACAGCCTCGAACCTCAGCCCGCACAGACCCAGCTCCTCAGCTAGACGCCCACGCTCATTCTCAAAATGCTGGATCAAGCTGTCTGCGGCCCTGTCTCTCGCTAGCGGGCTTGCGTCCCAGAGGTCCACTTGGAGGCTCATGTCGACCAAGTGCTTCGACACGTTGATGTCGAGCGGAGTTATCTCGCAGCTGCGCATCTGGATCGTTGCTGCTGGAACCTTGGCGGAGGGACTCCATCCAACTCCAGCCCTGAAACCCAGAGCCTTGCTAACCTCCTCGACGAGCTTCTCCAGCACAGAGGACAGGGGCTTCAAGCCTTCCCAACTCGCCTCGGAAGGGCCTTCCTGACCCTCTCAACCTCCTCCCGCAGATAGCTGAGCCTGCTCTCCAGATCATCCCACGCAACTCCAGCCACCACGACTCCGCCGTAGCTCTCGGCAAAGCTCAAAGACCTCTGGAGCCGTGCCAGGACGTAGTATGACGCAAGGGTCAGGACTGCCTGCTTGACTGTTGAAGGCGTCTCGGAGTAGCCTGCTTGGTAGACGGCTTCAACCTCCAGCGGGTGCGTGAGATACCACGGAGGCTGAGGCTCTCCTGCGGAGACAGCCAGCCTTACAAGACCCGTCTGCGGGTCGACGACCTCGGCTTCAGCGTCGTCGTCGAGCATGTTTCCAGCAGCGTCGTATATCTTAACGCTGAGGAGCTGGAGAACGGGCTCGCTCAGGTTGAAAGCCCTGCCTCTCCTGACAACAACTCTCTCAACTCTTGGATGAGGTTTGAAAACCGTGCCCGTCAACGCCTCAACCTCAGCCTCGGCCGCCTCGACCGCCAGCTGGACCTCGGCGTCTCCGATAGGGTGCCAGAAGTAGCTGGACTCAACCCTCGCATCCTCGGACGGAGGCGGGTAGATGGAGATGATGCCTTGGTCGGGGTCGATGGCTTCGGGCTCAATCCTGTCGCCGTTGAGGAAGACGGCGACGTCGTCCATAAGCGTCCCGTCCCAGTCGGCGTCGACGAGAGGTTTAAACGCTGTCTGGTAGTGGGTGTCTTCGACACGTTTAAGCAGCTGCTTCTGCACTTCGATAGGCTGCCAGCCGTTGTGTATTCTAACATCCCTTATGGATACGTAGCGCATGAAGGGGTTGGGTGTAAAAAATTTTATAGGGTTAAGACTACTCGGCTAGAGCGTTTTTGATGATGTGGACGGCGTCTGTCCTCGCTATCCTCCATGCGAACCTTATGCTGGCCGCCACCTTAGTCAACCCAGCCTCGACGTCTCTGTCTCTCTCGACACGCAGAGCCCTCCTGTATCCTCCCACTCCAGCATCCCTTGAGCTGCAGACAACCACGTCGCTAACCTTCGTCGAGTCGCCGCCGCTGTAGCTCCTCTTGGCCAGATGAGTCGTGGCGTACACCTTCTTCAGGCCGAAGAATGCGCTTACCTCACCCGTCCGCAGGACATCTCCGCTTATTGATTCGAGGCCCTTCTCCGCCAAGTCGTTCCTGAGGTGTAGGGCTGTCCTCGGATGGACGAACATGACGAGGTCGTCTCTGTATCCTCTTTCTTCGAGTGCTGCGACCGCTTGGTTGACGAGCTCGATGGTGAGCGGTGCCTTGGCTGCGTCGGTTGTCGTCGTCTGGCTTCCAGCCAGCGTGTCTGCGTGCTGGAGGCCTGTGAAGAGGTTGTAGGCGTCTGAGCCGTCTCCAAGGCCTCTGAAGACGTTTTTGTCGACTGCGTCTGCTATGCTCCTCGCCATGTCCTCGACGGTCATCGCCACGAGGTCCACGACGCTCTCCTCTTCGGCGACGTCGGATATTCTGCTGACGGCTCTCAGCTCACGGGCTTCGAGAACCACGGGCGGGTCGAAGGAAAGCTTCGTCTCGGGGGGAGGAGTGCCTTCCTGCGGGGAGTAGATGTTTAGGGCCCCTCCCTTGACGTAGAACTTGACGATGTCGGAGCCCATGGTGATGAAGCGGAAAACTTTGGCGGCTATGCTCTCCTCGACGAAGGTGTCGAAGACGTCGGCCGACACGGCTGGAGGTATTTCGGGGAAGTTGCTGTCGCCGCTGAGCAGGGCCTTTCCGAAACGCAGGTACTCCTGCTGCGCCTTCCTAAAATCTATCATGCTCCTCAACCCGGGCAGCGTTCTTAAGTCTCTGAGAATCGAGGCGGGCCCTCAGCCTGCTGAAGTAAGGCGTGTCGAGGACGGCTCCGGGCTGCTTGACCACGGCCTCCAGCCCGGCGGCCAAGGCCCTCGGGCCCTCGGAGCCGTACAGGCTCTTCCCGACGACGGTCAAGACCCTCGCCTTCGGGTTTACTCCACGGTAGGTGAGCGACACCTCGGTTATCTCAGCGTCTTCGATCTCTCTGAACCTCTCTCCGAAGCTGATTCTCTTGACCAACCCACCCACGCTCAAGGCGTTGAGCAAGCCGTTCTTCACCATCCTCCAAACGTTTTCGAACGCTCTGTAGACGCCGGCCTTTATCCAGAGCCCTCTTCCACGCTCGAACCGTGCCTCGACAACTCTCCCCACGACGGCGTCCCTGTGAACGCTGTCCCTGCCGTGGTGTAGCAGCACAGGCCTCCCCAGCATCCTTTCCGTGTTCCTGGCCAAGACCTCCTCCGTGAACCTGTCCCCCTCGAGGTCTACGTCGGACGTTGTCGCTATGCCTTCGAAGAACCCGATGAACTCGCCGTCCTCCGACTTGTTGACGCATGGTTTTACAGGTATGCTGGCTTTCCAGAGCACGGGTCTATGAACGGGCTTCGTTTTATAGGGTTGAGAAAACCCTCCTCCACAGGGCTTTGAGCGTGTTCTCGGCCACGGCAACCTCTCCAGCGCCAAGCAGGGCGGCCAGGTCCTCTCCAGAAACTTCGACGCCGACGAGGACGTTCATCACAGCCAGAACCGCCGCCAGGCCGACTGTCCTCAAAGCCTTCAGGCCGTCGAAGGGTTCACGGCTCTTGAGAAAGCCCGTGGCCACGTAGGCCAGCGCTCCCGCGAGGAAGAACAGAAGCTCCATGCACCGGCTTGAGGCCGGACGACTTATCTCTCTGAGAAAATTAAGAAACGCAGGCCACGCACTCGTCATGAACCTGTTGAAACATCTCGGCGGCAGGCCGAAGGCCCTGGCCTCAGCCATGCCTGTTTTCTACGGTAGGTTGGGGGAGCCGAAGCCGCTTGACCAGCTTAAGCTTCTGGAGCTGGCTGAGGGTGATGCGGATGTGAGGGCTTGCCTCGACGCCGTGGTGGACGCCGTCACGGCGAACGGCTGGTACGTGGTCGGGGAGGGTGATGGCAGGGCTGTGGTGGAGGAGTGGCTCCGTGAACGTGAGGACGAGTTCTACCTCTTCCTGCGGAACCTCGTGCTGACAACGCTTGTCTTCGACGAGTCCTACGTCGAGTGCACGGGGAGCTTCCCAAGGGTGGTTGCTCCGTGGACGATGCAGGTTGTGAGGGACGAGTACGGAGAGGTGAAGGGCTACGTCCAGCACGCCGGCAAGACCGTAAGCTTCACCACCGAAGAGGTCGTCCACATCGTCCTCCACCCGCTCGCCGACAGAGCCTACGGAACGCCGAAGATAGCCACGCTCTCCCGGATCCTTCTGGCGAAGCGTGAGGCTGAGCTGTTCCTGTTCCAAGTCTTCATGAGGAAGGGTGTTCTGTCGAAAGCCATACTGCTGAAGCACGGCGACGAGGCTACCTTCAACCGGTTGAGGGCGGTGCTGGAGGAGGCGAGGCCCGGCGACAACCTGCTGCTGATGGGCGAGATAGACGTCAAGACGCTGAGCCAGCCAGTCGAAGACCTCCACATCATAGAGATGCTAGCCGAGTTCAGACAACGCATCATGGCTGTCTTCCGCGTCCCACCCATAGTCTACGGAGTTGTCGAGGGAGTCAACCTCGAGACGTCCCGCAACCAGATGACAACCTTCTCCCAGTACGTCAAGTCGCTTCAACGGGTTTTCGCAGCCGGAGCCACCATGGCTTTGAAAAGGATTCTGGGGGTCGACGGCTTCTCTCTCAAGCTGGTTGAGTGGGTTAACATGGAGCAGGAGACCCGGCTTCACGTGGAGCGTGTCCGAGCCGGGCTGGAGACCATCGAGGAAGCAAGGAGAGCCATGGGCCTAGGGCCTCTGCGGAAAGAGGGTTGAACGAAGTGAAGCACGTCTACACAGCCATAGCAGCAGCCTGCACGCTTGCTCTAGCCCATCAACTCGTTCCAGCCGAACACAGGCCCGTCCTGCTGGCCGCAGCCTCGGCAGCAGCCCTGCTGGCGTCGACGACGGTCGTTCACAGCCTGCCGGCGTTGCGTAGGCTGGCTGGATGGGGTGAAAGCCGCTACACGCTCCTGACGCTGGGAGTGCTCTCAGCCTCCTGCTTCGCCTCAACCACCGCAACAACCCTCACACACCCAGCCATAAACTACACGGCCCTGCTCCTAGCGGTAAACACATACCTGCTGGCGAGGCTCGTGGCCGAGGCCCACGCCCTCAGAAGGATCGACGGCGGCATGGCTTCTGCTGCAGTAGTTCTCGGAGCCCTGTCATACCTAGTCTACCTCGTAAGCGTGTGGGAGGCTTTCAGGACTTGAACGCAGGCGAACGGCTTGACACCATAGCCAAGACGCTCACGGTAGCGTCGACAGCCCTCTACCTCCTAGGATACATCGACCTAGGTATCTTCCTCTCAGCGGTAGCAGCCGCAGCAGCCATGATGTCAACCCTTCTAGTCCACAGGATGGGGAGAACGCTGAAGAGGCTCGCCCGCATCGAGAGGGACGTCATCATCCACAGCCTTCAAGGCGTGAGGGTCTCCTCCAGCTCGTGCGGAGTCTGCCGCCATCCACAGAGACAAGCAATAGACGAGATGCTTTCGGCTGGCGAGGTTCTCGACACAGTCCTCGAGAAGTTCCCCGAGCTGAGCAGAAGAAGCCTGGCAGCCCACCGCAGCAGACACCTCGCGTTTTACGGAAGACCAGCATCAACAACGGCCGAAGAGCTGGAGAACCTTCTCAGCAAGCTCAAGAACCTCTACGACCAGCTCGAGACGATGACCTCGCTACACCCGCCAGAGGAACTGCCGACACGAGACTACCTAGCAACAGTCAACACCAGGCTGGACATCATCGCACGCATAAAGGACGTCCTCGTCTCGCTGGAGAAGCTGAAGCCGTCGGCAGAGCAGAAAGACCTCTCAGCGCTACTCCAGCAGCTGGTTGAGGAGAAAACTTAGACAGTTTTCAAAGCCCTCTTTACAACAGCCTCGTATTTTTTGTCAGGGTTTATCCACACACCGTAGACCTTGGGAGAGGCAGATGACTTGACGATTTTGAGGAGCTTCGCAGCATGCTGTAGGCCGAGCGGCCTGTCCACATGCCTTACCTCGGCGAACAAGGCCATGTTCTCAACGAGCCACTTCCTCAACCTCCCCATCATCCTCCGGCGGGCGATGAAGTCCAGAACCTCGTAAACACTTTTCCTCATCAGGCTGACGCCGAAAACCTCCTCGAACTCCCTAAGCCTGCGCTTCTTGCTTTCAGCAGCCTCGGAAACATGCCTCCTCATCAAACCCTTCGTGAAGGGGACAAGCCTCTCCATGCTGCTGATTATCTCGACGAAGGCTACGCCGAGCCGCGGCATAGACTCGGACAAAAGCATCCTCGCCACGCCAATCCCCCTGAAGCTGGGATGGACGACGACACGCTGAACCCTCAAGACGTTCCCAAACCTCTCACCCAAGTACCATCCAGCGTCGAAGACACGGCTGAACCCAGCCGGCTTAAGGTAGGGAGTGGAGTAGACCACGACGCCGACCACACGGTCGCCCAGCCTTGCTCTGAATATCTTAGCCACACCCCCAAGCCGGTGGCTCCGGTAGTGGAGAAACGAAAGAAGCCTCCAGTCATCCACAGACCCCTCCTCGACAACCACACGGCTCAGCAAGCTGCAGGGCCTATCGGCCCAAACACGTCTCGAGACACGCAGCCCGGGCCCGAAGTGCTTGACGATGAACAGGCTGGGGTTGAGGTCTTCGAGCAGGTCATCAACGGCGGTTGCAGCCACAAGCGTCAAGCCTTTCCTCCGAGCTAGGCGCTGAACCGTGTAAGCCGTCGCCCTAGCAGTATCCCTGTCAAGAGAAGAACAGAACTCGTCCAGCACAACACTCCGCGCACCGGAGTCTATCGCCCTTGCGAAGACAAACCTCATACGCTGGCCGTCGCTCAGCTCCTCAAACGACCTGAACCATGTGAAGACGTCTGACAACCCGCATGCCGACAGAGTCTCGACGGCCTGATGCACGCTGCGGCCGACCAAGTCAACGAGAGGCCTTCCACGCCTAATCTTCTCTACGACCCTCCATGAACATGCCACGGGGGAGAAATCCGGATGCTTCTCCATCTCGGCCGCCAGATGCCTGAGAAGAAGAGACTTCCCCCCGCCGCTCTCACCCGTGACGTAGACCACGTCGCCGGGCTCCACCTCGATCGCCGCGTCCCTGTATATGGGAAGCCTGACCTCTTCGACGCTGAAACCCATCAGCTCAGCGACCTCTCCAACCCTGCCCGACCTCCTTACAACGCCTTCAAACACCCTCGACAAGCTGGTCTTCAGACCGGCCAGCTCAAGCCCGCCGGCGAAGACATCATCCCCCACGTGCACGGGAACCCTGAAGACAGCCACGCACCCCTCTTCAGACGAAGCCCGTTATATCATTCACTCGCAACAGGGTACGGAACATCGTTGACGACGACAACCATGCCGAACCCTCCGGCCTCTCTCTTGGAGAGCTTCACACCCTCATGCTCAAGCCTCTCACGGACAACGTCGAGGGAGAGGGCGTATTCGACGTGGACGCAGGACTCGACAAGGCAGTACCGGCAGTAAACACGTGAACGGTCCACGCAGACCTCCACGGTTGCGTCGAGAAGGTTGTCCCTCACGAGCACGAACTCCTCGTAGACGTTGACGTGCTCCAACCGTGGTTTGAGCTTCGGCTTGATCAAGCCCTGCTCCTCCAGAAACCCTACCAGAAGGCTTACCACAACGTCAGCCCTGCTCCGGAAACCACGCAGCTCCGCATCCTCGTCCATCAGGTAGGCGTCAAGAGCCCTAGCCAGCGACTCGGGAATCTTGACCGTGCAGTAGCCCCTGACGGCCTTGGCCGATGACTCACCGACAACTCCCTGATGAGCCGTTGATGACTCAACCCTCTTCACCGCTTTTAACCCCCTCCAGCAGCACATCAACCCGATGAAGCCTGCATATATCCATGGGAGGTGGTTGAAAGTGGAGGAGACGTCTCATATGTCCAGCAGCCGTACTCGGGAGGCGTCGCACGTCGGGCGGGGGAGGAGGCTTTACAGGCTTCAGGTGAGGGTGACGGATGAGATGCGTGAATGGCTGGAGGAGAAGGCACGTGAGAGCCGGGCCTCGATGGCGTTCGTCGTCAGAAGGCTGGTGAGGGAGGCGATGAGGAGGGAGTACGCGGATGCCTAAGATGTTCTCGAAGCAGAGCGCCGTCAAGACGATCCTGTCGCTGGGCAGCGCCTTGGAGGCTTTGGCGGACGAGAAGGGACTTGAGCAGATGACCGTCGGAGTAGGGGAGCTGAGGAGGCTTCTTAACGGGAACGGAGGCAGGGGGAAATCCGTGCTCAGCCTAGCCCTCCAGAGGTTCACAGCCACACGCATCTTCCACACAGCCAACTGGGTGTTGGAGGTGGTTGACTCGGAGAAGCCCATACTGTTGTTCAGGAGGCGTGTAGGTGTTGAATGAGGTCGTGATGGTCGACGTAAGGCTGCTGAGGCGGAGCAGCTACAACCCGAGGATGGTTCAAGACCCTGAGAAGAGCAGGATGCTGCTGGAGAGCATCAGACGCATCGGTGTTCAGCAGCCGCTCCTAGTCATCCCAGCGGGAGACAACAGCTACGAGGTTCTAGACGGGGGCAGACGCCTCGCAGCAGCCGTTGAAGCAGGCATCTACAGAGTACCATGCATCGTCCTCGAGCCTCACGACGTCCCTCGAAAATCCTTGATGCTGCATCTCAGCCAGGAAGACCTCACGCCCGAGGAGGTTGTTGTCTTCGTGGAGAGGCTTGTGCATGAGGAGGTATTTAGGAGCGTGGAGGAGGCGTGCAGGTTTATCGGGGTCTCGAAGTCCTGGTTCTACGACCTGAAGAAGCTTGTCAAGGTTAGGCCGGGGAGCGACAAGCTTCCGGCTACTGTTCTTGCGATGGTTGAGAGGTCGGGGCTTGGGGAGGACGCCAAGCAGGAGGTTCTACGGGTTCTCGCCCAGCAGCATGTTCCACGCAGCGTCTTGAAGACCGCTTTGAAGGAGGCGTCTGAGAAGCCTGAAGCCAACCCCGTAGAGATAATCGACAAACACCTCTCATCAGCGCCTCAGCGACTGGATGAGAACGTCCTAACGGCTTCAGGGACATACACCTACATACTGACCTTGACCTCCAA
>JAWAFZ010000009.1:0-39271 GCA_038890155.1 Candidatus Caldarchaeum sp.
GTATGTGCATGCTCGCCCGAGGCTGTATGTTGGGTCTCCTGACGCCTAAGGCTTTCATGTCGCTGAAAAACTCCATCATGTACTTGTCAGCCACCTCCATCGGGTGTTTCTTCAGCCGCGCCGCCCCCTGAATCATCTTGTCCTCCCCGCTGTCCCTCAAATGACCGACGTCCGTGATGTTTCTGGCGTACCTCACCTCGTACCCCATGAATTCTAAGAACCTGACTATTGCGTCGAAAGCCACGTAGGTTCGGGCGTGGCCTAGATGGGCCACGTCGTAGACCGTCGGGCCGCAGACGTAGATTGTTGCCACACCGGGGGTCCAAGTCTCAAAAGGTTCGAGAGAGCGGGATAGGGTGTTGAACAGCTTTATTTGAGTCAAGCCGGTTATGTCTTTCCTGCGTTGGATTTATTTTTTGTAAGAAGAACCTGTGGAAAAGTTTATATATCCGTCTATCCCTCATACATAGGAAAGACTTATAGGCAAATAAGTAAACAACCAGCCTATATGTCTTTCTGAGGGAGATAGAATGGTTAGAAGAAACTGGAGGGGACAAGAGCTGTGTCCGGAATGTGGAAACGAGATGCTAGTAACGGACCAGAGGACCGGTGAGATCACCTGCTCGGTCTGTGGGTTTGTGATACAGGAGAAGGATGTCGACATGGGGCCTGAGTGGAGGAACCTCGACGAGGAGGAGGGGAGCAGGAGCAGGGTCGGCGCACCGTTATCGCCTATGTACAGAGACCACGGGCTCTCAACAGTAATCGAGAGGGTTGACGAGGACGCGGCTGGCCGAAAACTATCTAAGGAGACGAGGGAGAAGATGCTCAGGCTCAAGAAGCTCGACGCAACATCCCAGATCAACTCCAGCGAAACCAGGAACATGCAGCAGGCCGTCAACATACTCCAGATATACTACGACAAACTCCGTCTTTCGCAGACAGTTTCCGAGAGAGCCATGCTCATCTACAGGAGAGCGCTCAAGGCGGGGCTGGTAAGAGGCCGGTCGATAAAGTCGATCATGGCCGCAGCCACGTATGCCGCGTGCAGGATGCTGGGCACGCCTAGGGACTTGAGAGAGTTTGAACGCTCCTACCCAGCTGTTAAAAGGAAGACCATCGCACAGGGATACAGGCTTCTGCTCAAGCACCTAGGGCTAAAGGTGCCTGTCGCAGACCCATCGATCTACGTCAACAAAATAGCCTCCAAGGTCGGGCTCGACCAGAAAACAATTCAAGAGGCTTTGAGGCTTCTCAGAGAAGCGGTTCAGAAGAAGGCTACAGTAGGCAAGGACCCGGTCGGCATAGCGGCTGCAGCCCTGTACATGGCTTGCCAGGAGACGACTCAGAACTTGACGCAGAAGGACATAGCAAAGGCAGCTGGAGTGACTGAGGTAACGGTCAGGAACCGGTTCAAAGGCCTGAAGGACATACTCGAAAGCCTGCCCGCCTAAATCACCTCTATATTTTCTTCGGAGAGCCCGAGCTCGAGCAGAGTTTCCCGAGCCTTATCACGATGGTCTCCCTGAAGAAGTATCAGACCGTCCTTCACGACTCCTCCGCAGGCTAGGGCTGCTTTAAGCTTGGAGGCTATCTCCTGAAGGTCTTTCTTGGTTCCGTTCAACCCTTCTATTATTGTGGTCGGCTTGTTCCACTTACGCCGCTCCAGCTTTATCTTAACCCTCTGCTGTTCACGGCTTATCGTTCCGCAAACGCATATGGATTGTGGCAGACCGCATGTCGGGCATATCTCGGCCATTATTTCTTCCTCTTCCTCACCTAACATATCCACCCAAAAGGTTGTTTTTAAACTCTCCGCATAGTTCAACGCTCTAAGATTTGATAAACGCGCTACTGCTTGAGATAACTCTGTTTCTTTCGTAAATACTCTTTAACGTCGTAAGCCACCCTGGCAGGTACGCCGTAGACGACGACGTTGGGCGGGACGTTTCTGGTGACGACGCTGCCGGCTCCTACGACAGACCCTTCTCCCACTTCAACACCGGGCAGGATTACCGAGCCTGCTCCTATCACGGCGTTCATCCCTATCGTGGGGCCCTTGAGAGGCGAACCCACGGGGTAGGGGTCGTTTGTCATCACTACGTTGGGGCCTATGAAGGAGTTGTCCATCACCTTGGTGAGGTGCGGGATGTAAACGTTGGACTGTATGTTGACGTTCCTGCCGACTAACACAGCGCCGTCAAGAAGTGTCGAACTGCCCACCCTTGAGCCGCTGAGAATCATCGAGCCAGACCTAATCAAAACGTTGTGGCCCAGCTCAACGTCTCCCTCAACGATCACTTCGTCGTAAATTATGCAGCCTCTCCTGACTATGCATCGGGGCCCCACGAAACTACCCACGCTAGCCTCATCGACCAACAGCGAGTCCTCGACAGTCCTGCCCTCAATCACCTTGAGCAGCCGCTGCCTCGACGGATACCCTATGGTCACGCATTCGTCGACGAAGCACCCCTCTCCAACCTCGGTAGACCCATAAACATACACGCTCCTAGATAGGGTTCCCTTGATCCTAGCACGGGGCGAAACATACCCCGACATTAAGCTTTCAGCGGCTGAAGGGTATATATATTTTTTCACGGCGGCCGGCAAGGCTTATGTTGAAGAGATGCTTGGCTGGGCTGAGTTGAGCAGCTGGTCCGAGCATGTGGCTGCGGGGTCGAAAGTATACGTCGACGGTGTTGAGACCTTCTACGTCGAGAGAGGTGGCGGGAGGGCGGTGCTGCTCGTCCACGGATGGGCTTCGTCATCATTCAGCTGGAGGAACAGCCTGCCAACGCTCTCGAAAAGATACAGGACGATAGCGGTCGACCTTCCGGGGTTCGGCATGTCGCAACGGCTTCCGACAGGCCTGCATTTAGAGAATCTAGCACTGCATCTGACGCGTTTTCTGGACATTATAGGTGTTGAGAAGTTCAGCCTCATAGGACATTCCATGGGCGGGGTTGTTTCGACGTATGTTGCAGCATCATGGCCTAGCAGGGTTGAGAAGCTTGTACTGGTCAACCCAAGCCTCTTCGGCTCCGAGGCGGGCCGCAGGCCTATCATGATGGAGGTTGCGAGAAAAAGGCCTTTCGGAGGGCTTTTGACCCGTTTATTCGTCAGCAGGTTTATCATCAGAAGAGTGTTGAGGAACGTTTACGTTAGGAAGGAGTTGGTTGACGACTACTTGGTCGAGGGCTACTATCAGTCTGTTAAGCGTGCGGGAACTGTTCTACTCGAAGCAGTCAACATCATGAGAGAGTTCAGCCTCGACGTCGTTTCAAGGATAACTTGCCCCACCCTATTCGTTCTCGGAGAGCACGACACCATAGTTCCATTCGAGAAATGCAGGCAGCTGGCTGAGCAGATTGGCGCAAGAATATACGTTGACCCCGGCTCAGGACACAGCGTCCATGAAGAAAACCCGGCAGCCGTCAACAACGTTATATTGGAATTCCTCAAAGACTGTTAGCGGAATGGATAGGAAGAGGCAGGCCGAGAAGCTTCTAGAGGTTCTGATGTCAAGCGTCAACCTTGACAAGGTTCCGCCGGAGCTGGGCTGGTCTGTGTGGAGGATGTTTGTTTCAGGTGAAATTTACTCGGAGAGCGGTTTAAGGCTTCTGGCACGGGCGTGTAGGCTTTGCGAGCCTGAGAAGACGAGAAGGGTTCTGAGGGGTGGTGATGTCTGAGGCCGTTCTTCTCGGTCGAAGTAGTGCCTAAAGACCCTGTCTGGAAGCTCTTGATGGCGTCGGTCATGGTCGAGCAGAAGGGGTTTGACGGAGTTTGGGTGAGCGACCATTACTTCAACAGAAGCAGCTTCATGACGTTGTCGTTGATAGCGATGAACACGAGGAAAGTTCTTCTTGGCCCAGCGGTCGTCAACCCCTACACGACACCTCCGGCTTTAATTGCTCAAAACACTCTCACGCTTAGTGAGGTGGCTGTTGGAAGGGTGAGGCTGGCGATAGGAGCTGGAGACCAGCTGTCCCTCAAGAAGCTTGGAATAGCGAGGGAGAAACCAGTCGAGAAGGTCGTTCAAGCCGTTGAATCCGTCAAACACATCCTCTCAGCATCATCAAACTCAAGCACTGTAGCTGTCTACGTAGGCGCTCAGGGCGAGAGAATGGTGGCAGCGTCCACAAAAGCCGCCGACGGCGTTCTAGTAAACTGGTCCAGCTTGGAGAAGCTGAAAAAATCAGCCGAACTGCTGAGACAAACAACTCCCAACCGGTTCCGAAAAGCCGCCTACGTCATTACCTCCGTCCACGAGGACGAGCCGAAGGCGAGAAAGACAGCCATACCCTACGCCGCCTACCTCATGACGGGGACTAGCGCAAAGCATTTAGAGGAGATGGGGATCGACGAAGATTTCAGAAGACGTGTGGAAAACCTGCTCAATTCAGGCAGCTGGGAAGAGCTCTACCGAGCCTCCTCCGGTGAATGGGTTGACCAGTTTGCTTTCTGGGGAAGCTCGAGAAAGCTCGAAGAGTTCTCGGCTGAGGTGCTCGGGATGGGGTACGACGAGGTTGTGTACGCAGGCCCTCTAGGCCCCAGATATCTCCATGCACTGAACCAAGTCTCCTTAATATGCAGGAGGTTGAGGAGGGAGATGGCTGGAGTTGGCTGAGCAGAGGCTGCTTTCGAGGCTGGAGGCTGAGAAACTCAAGAAGGAGCTCGCCGCTGAGCTAAGGCTCTCGAAGCTACCTTCAGACCTTGAGCTGGCCTCGCTCGGGAGAGGCAGAGTCATCAAAAAACCAGTCAAGACCGCCTCCGGCGTCTCGGTCATAACTGTCGTGGCGCCGATATTCAGCTGCCCGCACGGGAAGTGCGTCTACTGCCCGGGTGGGAGGCCTTACGGAACACCTCAGAGCTACACGGGTGAGGAGGTTGTAGTAAAGAACGCTGCGGCGATGGGCTATGACCCGTACCTTCAAGTCATGTCAGCTGTAAAAAGGCTGAGGGACATGGGGCATGACGTCGACAAGGTTGAGCTAATCATTATCGGCGGCACTTTCACAGCCACACCCATCGTGTTTCAGCGTAGGTTCATCCAGAGATGTCTGGACGCCTTGAACGGAGTTGATTCGAGAAGCTTGGAGGAGGCGCTCAGGCTGGCTGAGAACTCCCAAATACACGTCTCAGGGATAACGATTGAGACGAAGCCTGACTGGGTGAAGAGCAGCGTGGCCTCGGGTTTGGTCGAGATGGGCGTGACCCGTGTCGAGGTCGGTGTTCAGGCGCTTGACGACGAGATACTTAGGCTGGTCAACAGAGGGCACAGCCTAGCCGATGTGGTCGAAGCAACGGCAGACCTGAGAGACTTGTCGTTCAAGATATGCTACCATGTCATGCCCAACCTTCCCGGCTCAAGCCCTGCCAAAGACCTTCAAATGCTGCTTAAACTCTTCGAGGACGACAGGTTCAGGCCAGACCATCTCAAGATCTATCCGACGCTTGTGCTCCCGAACACCGAGCTGGAGAAGATGTGGAGGAGAGGTGATTACACCCCCTACCCCGAAGACGAGCTTGTGGAGGTTTTGGCAGAGTTCATGGAAAGGCTTCCGCCCTATGTCAGGATATCTCGGGTTCAGAGGGAGATACCCTTGAAGCTTTCTCTCGACGGTTTACGCACACCTAACTTGAGGCAGGTCGTCGAAGCCAAGGGGTTGTGCCGCTGTATACGATGCAGGGAGCATGCTCGCCGGCTAGACGGTGTGAGGCCTGAAAGGGCTGAGGTGCGGAGGTTTGTGTACAGGGCTTCGGAGGGGCTTGAGTACTTCATATCCGTGGAGGACCCGGTCTCGGATGCTTTGCTCGGCTACGTTAGGCTGAGGATTCCAAGCAGGGTGCTGAGGCCTGAGCTGGAGAACGCTGGCCTAGTCCGTGAGCTCCATGTTTACGGCTTGATGAGACCCGTCGGGTTTGAGCCGGATGAGGGAACGTCGCAGCACCGAGGGTTTGGACGTCTGTTGATGAAGGAGGCGGAGAAGGTTGTTTTCGAAGAGAAGGGCTTGGACAAGGTCGTGGTGATTAGCGGCGTAGGGGTTAGAAACTACTACCGGAAGCTCAGCTACGTGCTTGACGGGCCTTACATGAGCAAGCGACGTAGGTGTTCAGAGTGACCGTTCTCCAGACCCTATCCAGACCCCAAGGCTTCGAAAAAAGAGTTGCCTTAGCATGCTTCCTGATACTGTTGATCCTCAGGCTGGCTGTCATCAACACGCCCTCGCCCACAATCCCTGTCGAGAACTGCATAGAAGCGTCGGGCGGAGGGTTCCCCACCGAGTGTGGGTTCGTCTTCGACGAGGCTCACTACGTTCCAGCTGTGCGGAAGCTTTTGAGAGGAGTTTCAACAAACCACGAGCATCCTCCGTTGTCAAAGCTTCTCATCGCAGGCTCGATGCTAGTCCTCGGCGACAACCCCGTAGGATGGCGGTTTGCGCCCGCCGTCCTCTCTTCGGCTGCAGCGGCTTTCACCCCATTGATTGCTTGGCAGCTTACTCGTCGGAGGGACATAACTCTTCTTGCGACGATGTTGATAGTTTCGGACGTGATGTTCTTCAACATAGGCTCGATCGCCATGCTCGACGGGCCCGCGCTCTTTTTCCTGATGGCTGGGACTTGGGTTTTTCTGAGGAACAAGCACTCAGCAGCGGCCTTCTTACTCGGCCTGGGCTTTCTCTGTAAAACAGCCGTCTTGTTCAACGTTGTCGGCCTTCTAGCCTACTTCCTTCTTCTGGCCTACTCGCGCAGAGGCAGTCTGAGGGCGGCGTTTTACGACTGGTCTCCCGTGTTTGAGAAGACCGTTTTGATTATGCTCGTCGTGACGATAGCTGGGATCGCTGCGTACGACTACGGCTTCAGGGCTTTCAACAACCCCTTCGCCCACCTCGACTTCATGATCTCTTACCACAGCCAGCTAAGGTACGAATGTAGAGAGTTTCAACTTCCTCTCAGATGCACAGTCATAGACCCCGACGGGAAGAGAACCATCATAGACCTCCCGCTCAGCTGGATAAGCCCGGTATCACCGTTCTCGCCAGCTCCCTACCACCTAGTCACGGTATCGGCGGGAGACCGTGTCTGGCACCCCATAGCCTACTGGGGGATATACAGCCCTTCTTGGTGGACGACGGCTCTAGTCCTCGTCATATCTGCGTACACCACGGTACAAAGCAGGTGGAAGAACCAACAGCATGCCTTCATCTTCACGTGGATGATTTTCAGCTACGGGCCCTACTTCCTGCTGGCCCACCTCCTCAATCGCTACGTCTACACGTTCTACTTCCTACCCACCCTGCCCGCCCTAGCTATCGGCCTGCCTCTCGTTCTGTCCGACGACAAGTTCTCCAGAGCAGTAGTCGTAGCGGTGGCGGTCATCCAAGCAGCATGGTTCTTCATATACTTCCCCGTCAAGTCAGACACCCACATCGCCCTGCTCGAGCTGCTCAACCTCCCCCGATAGAAATGAACCTCGTAGAAGCTGCTAGGAGGGGGCTGGCCAACGGCTCGGTCATGGTTATGGCTGGACCCTGCACCGTCGTCTACGAAGGACGGGGAGCCTCGAGGCTGGGCGTAGGCGAAAGACTTGTGATAATAAAACGGGACAGGAGCATTCTCGTCCACAGACCGGTCGGCCACGAGCCAGTTAACTGGCAGCCGCCGGGTTCGGCGCTGGAGTTCAGAGTCGAGGAGGGCCGTCTAGTGGTCAAGGCGAGCAACGGCGATGAATTGTTGAAGATACAGTTCACGGAGGAGCCGTCACTAGTTGTCTACAACCTGAACGACACAGCGGAGTTTGAGATGTTCGCCTCGGAGCAGGAGATGAAGAGAGCTGTCTTAGCCGAGCCAAGCCTCATAGAGGAAGGGTTCAAGCCAGTCGAGGATGAAAGGCCCGTGAAAGAAGCCGGCAGGGTCGACGTCCTTGGGCTGGACAGGAACGGCGTGCTCACCGTGGTGGAGCTGAAGAGAAAAACCGCGACCGGCGGAGACGTTAGACAGTTGGTCAGCTATCTCAACGACTTGGAGAGAGAGTTTGGAAGGAGGCCTCGGGGGATAATCGCAGCTCCCTCAGCCACCAAGACAGCTATGAGGGAGATGTCAAGCTCGGGCGTCGAGTTCAAGTGCCTGACGCCCCGGAGATGCATGGAGGTTAACAGAAGGCTTCGAGGCCTCGACTCATACCTTTAGAATAGCGAGACCTCTCTTGCGAGAATCAGGTCAGTAACCCTACGGACTTTTCCAACCTCGTCGAGCGCGATCGCCTCGATGTCTCTGACAAGGCTAAGGTCGAATTTGTCAACCGGTATTGCTTGGATGGAGACGGTCAGCGGCTGGTTGATGGGCTTGCCTATCTGGCTGAGCAGACGAACGTAGACCTCCTTAACTCTCCCCGTCTCCTCGTATATCCTCTTCGCGGTCAGCCCTGCTAGAACGTTGTAGATCTTGCCCACGTGTGATATTGGGTTTTTGCCCGCCGTGGCCTCGAGAGACATCTGCCGGTTAGGCGTAATCAGGCCGTTGGCTCTGTTGCCTCTGCCCGTGTTGCCGTCGTCGCCGTGCTCGGCGGAAGTGCCCGTAAACGTCAGGTAATAGACTTCCTCACCGCCAGCTCCCCCGTACTTGTCGGCCGTGTTGACGAAAACCGACACGTCGTTGTCGGGAGCCAGCTTAACAGCCAAGTCCTCCACCTCGGACTTGATAGCCTGCTTGACGGCTATGTAGTGGTCTCTGTCTTTCGTCAGAGTGCTCACGATGCCGTCTGCGATGGTGATGGTTATCTTCCTCCTTCTCCTCAGCCCCATGACTTTCACGTCCTCACCGCTCTCCCTGACCTTAGACTTGAAAGAAGGAGAGTTCAGATGCCTTTCAGCCGTGTACACAAGCTTCTCAAGAGGGGTGAACGGGTAGAAGGCAACTCCGTAAGAGGTGTCGTTGGCTAGCGGCATCTCGCTGCTGCTCTCCACCACAGCCTTTAGGTCGGGGCTGCTCTCCCTAACCCTCACCTCTAGCTGGATGTGGGAGTCGAAGTCGAGGAAGCGAAAGTTCCTCTTGATCATGGACCTCACAGCTTCCCTCACGATTTCCCTATAGGGAACGTTGACAACCCCGCTGTTTGTCTTGACTGTTGTAGAAGCTCTCCCAGCTATGATGATTGTTATAGGCTCTTCGACCCTGCCGTAGCCAAAGGTGTTGTAGGCCCTACCCCCGACGAGAAGACCCTTGTCGACGTTGTGGTGCAAAACCCTGCCGAACTCCTTGAGGTAATATTTGGATAGCATCAGAGAAGCCTCCTCGCAAGCGCTGTCTATGATGTAGTCAGGATGGCCGAGACCCTTCCGCTCAACCATCTCGATCTCCTGCTGTTCAACGGGGGTTCGGTCTAGCGGCTCAACCGCTACGAACGAAGACAATCACCGTTCACCAACCCATCGGGATGTTTGCTGAAATATTAACTTCTCAGGCGGATAACCATGAGAAGAGTGTGATTACTCGAGCACCAAGTACATGATGTTGTTGCCTCTGATCAGCACTTTAGGATATCCTGCTGTCTTGCTGTCTCCCTGGTACTCTACGGCGTGCTCCAGAAGAAGGTTCATGTAGTTGTCGCACTCAACCATCAATCCTTCGTACCTCAGGTCGTTCTTCAAATAAACCTTTACAGGCTTGTTCAGGCTCCGCATGATGGTTGTGAGGGGACGTGTCGACTCCATCGTCCTAACACCTAGAGACACACATGCCCAGTGCCCTACGCCTGAGCGATTCTGAGCTCGCTGAAACACACGGTGCAGACAACATGCTCACCTATCTTCATAGACTCGTCAACCGGTGCTCCGCACACGGGACAAGGCAGAGCCTTCGGGTCCGGCTTGTACAGCTCGCCCCCGCACTGACCGCACACCCTAGCGCCCAACACGTTCAACGCCCCGCACGTCTTGCAGACCTCGTCAACACCCCTCGTCACCACCGTCACCCTTTCAGCCGAGGGCTTTGGCTTGGCCTCCTCAACCTGAACCTGCGCCGCAGCGTTTTGCTTCTGAACGCGTCGAGGCTCAACGGTCTTGACCTCTATGGCTGGCTTATCGTCTGCAAGCATAGCTTCGAGCTCTCTCTCAACAACTCCCAGCTCGGATGGTGGAGGAGCCTTCCGAAGGGTTCTACGTGGAGCTGGAGCGGGTCTTGAGTATTCTGGGGGGGCCCTCATCCCCTTGATGAACAACAGCAGGCCGACGCAGCTTACCACGCCGCCGGCAGCGGTTATGACTACTCCGAAAGGTAGGCCGGGAGCCAGCGGAGTGTCGTAGAGTTTTTGAATAGGAGAGTCAAACCCGCCCGTTACGAAAAGAAACAACACGGGGAGAAGCACGACGGCGACGCCTATGGCGCCAAGGGCTAGGCCTATCTTGGTTTTCGCCATTTCGTAAAGACGCCGAACCAGCTAGTTATAAGTCTTACCGCCTTCCTGCCTGAACCCTATCCTGACCATAACGCCGTCGACATCCCACTCCCGAACAAAATATCCAGCAGGCATGGCTGTGTCAAGGCCTGTGAACGTTATGCTGGACCGGGTCTCCTCTTCAACGAAAGCCTGCATACGCCGGAGGCTGCGGAGAAATTCTTCGTCATCTGACTGAACCACGCATTCTATTCTGCTTAGAATGTCTAGGTCGGCCTCCTTCCTCATCACCTGAACCCTTCTGATGACCTCCTTCGCCGCAGACAAAGCCTCCAACCCCTCAGACATCGAGAGGTCTACGTAAACCTCCGCAGCCTCGTTCTCGGCGGCCGAGTACTTCTCAGGCAAAATCTTCCTAAAGCGGAATAGGCTCTTGGGAAGGAAGTACTCCTCACCCGAGAGGTTTATCCTCAAACCTCCCTCCAGATCCATGAGGGTCTTCAACTGTAGTCCGTCGGCTTTCTTCAGGTGCTCTAGAAGTGCTGGAAGCCTCCGGCCTAGCATGGGCCCGGCTTGGGAGAGGTCTGCTTCAGCAACCCATTTTAGTTCTTTGAAGGCTGAGCCGGGAGGCATTAGGTCAAGCTGCTCGCTGTTGGCCGACTCCTTTACATAGGATTCAAAGCTTTTGACGGCTTCGTAGACCCTGTTGTCCTTCGGAACAATCACTATCCTCTGAACTGGTGAGCGGAGCTTTCTTCCTCCCCGCTGACGGGCTGCCATAATCGAAGTAAGCACGTTCCTGACGACCACCATCTGCTCAACAAGCTTTGTGTCCATGAACCTCTTGTCAACTTCCGGCCATCGCTGCAGATGGATACTTTCCTCGTCGTTCTCCAGCCTTACCAAGCTGTACAGCGCATCAGCGATAAACGGAGCGAAAATAGCTAGGACTAGAACCGTTCTTCTTAGAACGTAGTGTAAGCAGGCGTAGGCAGCCATCTTCTCCCTTGTCTGAGCCTCCGCCCAAGCCAGCCTTCTGACCGAACGCAGGTAGGTTCTGCTCAAATCCTCTGTGATGAACTCTAGGACCTCACGAACCGCCTTATGTATCTCCATCTGCTCCAAGTATTCGGAGACTTTTGAGACCACGTCGTTGACCCTTGCGAGTATCCACTTGTCTTCGGTCCTGAGAACGTCGAGGTAGTTCTCGAGCTTATGTATCTTCGGGTCGAACTTATCGATGCTTGAGTATGTTGAGGTGAAGATGAAGACGTTCCAGAGGATGTTAAGGTCCTCTGCTACACGCATCACTTCTGAAGGCACGAAGTTTATGGTGTCCCAGACCTCTGCCTTGCTGGCAAGGTACAGCCTCAACGGGTCGACTCCAAACTTTTCAAAAGCCTCCTCAGCCCATACCACGTTGCCCCTCGACTTGGACATCTTCTTGCCGTGCTCATCTAATACATGGCCCTGGTTGAGAACTGACTTGTAGGGCGGAGTTCCCTTTAGAAGCGTCGAGGTGAACAACAGGGTGTAGAACCAGCCTCTCGTCTGGTCCATGGCTTCGGTGATGAAGTCGTAGGGGTAGATCTTTTCGAACAGACCAGGGTTGCGTAGGGCGTCGACGCCGGCGAAAAAAGCCACGCCGGAGTCCAGCCATGTGTCTAGGACGAAGGACAGTCTTTTCATGGGACCTCCGCAGTTTGCACACTTGAAGACATACATGTCGACCCATGGGCGGTGCATACGTTTCACTTGGGGTTTTTCCACAGCCGTCTCGAGTTCCTCCTTCGAGCCGACGACCTTCCTCGAACCGCAGGACTCGCATCTCCACACGTTCAGCGGCGTCCCCCATATCTTGCTGCGTGAAATACACCAGTCCTGTGCGTTCACGAGCCAGTCGCCGAAACGATTCGTCCCAGCCCATTCAGGCCACCACTTAACCCTCTTGTTTCCCTCGACCATCTTCTCCTTTATCCGGTCAACCTTCAAGAACCACTGCACACTCGCAAGATAGATGAGCTTCGTCCCGCATCTCCAGCAATGGGGGTAGCTGTGAACAATCTCACCGCTCTTAACTAGCAGCCTTTTCTTCTCAAGGTCTTCCAGTATCTGCTTAGAAGCCTCGGCGACGTCCAAGCTTCGGTAGGCTCCACCCTCTTCGGTAAACCTACCCAGAGTTGAAACGGGGCAGAAGACGCTTAACCCGTGTTTGACTCCGAGGCTGAAGTCTTCGGGCCCGTGGGCTGGGGCTATGTGTACGAAGCCTGTTCCCTCCTCTAGCGAGACATGCTCGGATGGTATGAGCGTGTGGGGATGGTTTTTGTGGAAGGGCACTTCATCGGCTAGTGGATGGGTGTACTGTCTACGCAGAAAGTACGTTCCGGGAAGTTTTTGGACGAGCCTAAAGTTCTTCAGCCCGACCTCCGTGCAAAACCTATCGAGCAGTTTCTCAGCCACGTACCACCTCTCTCCGTCGACCTCCAGCTCGGCGTAGAGGGCTTCCTCGGAGAAGGCTACCGCCTCGTTGCCGGGAAGAGTCCACGGAGTGGTTGTCCATATGATGATGAAACCGCCGTCCTTCAGCGGCATTTTGACGTAGACTGAGGGGTCGGATACTTCATCGTATCCCTGAGCTAGCTCGTGCTGGGAGAGGGCTGTCTCGCAGTGGGGGCAGACGGGCACTACTCGGTGGCTTTCGACGAGGTCTCCGCTTTCGTAGGCTTTCTTGAGCAGGTGCCAGACGTGCTCCATGTATTCCTCCCTACGGGTTTCGTAGGCGTTGTCGTAGTCGAGCCAGAGCCCGAGCCTCTCGCTGGCTCTCCGCCAGTGATAAAGGTAGTGGTCGACGACTTTGTTGGCTTCGTCCACGAAGCGCTCAAGCCCGATCTTTTCGATGTCCCGCTTGCTCGTTATGCCCAGCCGTTTCTCAACCTCTATCTCCGTCGGCAGCCCCTGACAGTCCCATCCAGCCCTCCGCCAGACGTTGAAGCCCTGCATGGTTTTGTACCGTAGGACTATGTCCTTGTAGACCCTGCCCCTCGTATGCCCGATGTGCATGTACCCGTTCACGGTCGGAGGTCCCTCCAGAAAAGAGAACAGAGGCCCGTCCTTGTTCAGCTCCTCCAACTTCCTGAGAACGTCGAGCTTCCTCCACCTCTCCATCACAGCTTGCTCGACAGCTTGCGGTGAATATCTGCGTCCCAGTTCAATCATCTGTTCCTGAAAAAACTGGAGTGAGTTTGCGCTCTTTAAATGTTTGTCAACCTATGTGGGGAGAAAACGTTTTAGCCCTCGTCGACATGCCTACGATCATGACCCGGGTGTTCGACGACCTACCGGCTTTCCCGAAACCGAAAGACCTCAGCCATGTCCAGCGACTACGTATAACAGGCTGTGTGGAGAAGCCTCTGGAGCTGACGGTCGACGAAGTTCTAAACCTGCCTCCAGACCGTGTGTCGTTTGACTTCGCGTGCTTGGAGGGCTGGGTCGTCCCCAACACGGACTGGGTTGGAGTAAAGGTTTGGACTCTGCTGAGACTTGCCGGGGTTCTGCCTGAAGCCAACTACGTGGTCTTCAAGTCGGGAGACTTCACCGAGTGCTTCTCCTTGGCTGATACCCATGACATGCTGGTTGCGTACATGCATCGTGGACACCGCCTTACATTAGAGCATGGCGGACCGTTCCGCCTAGTTTTTCCACGGCAGAAATGCTACCAGAGCATAAAATGGCTCGAAGAGATAGAGTTGACCAGCAGGGGCGTCGAGGGGACGGCGTGCAGGACGGCGTTGGCCAAGATTAAATGAGTTTCTCTATCTCTTTGGCCATTTCTTCGGCCGGCATCTCCGGGGTTAAAATCTTCCGGAGGACCAAGCTCCTGTCGCCTACGTAGATTACCGCCGAGTGGATCGCGTACGCGCCTTCGCCGGCCTGCTCCAACGGCCTTGCATGGTATTTCTGCCAGACGCTTGCTAACTCTTCCCAAGTCCCCGTTAGAGCCACGATGCTTGGGCTGAAGCCAGCAACATATTTTTCCAGAGTCTTGGGAGTGTCTCTCTGGGGGTCGGTTGTTATGAACAACATCACAACCTCGTCGGCCCTGTTGCCCAGAAGCCTCTCAACCTCGGCGTACTTCTTCAAAGCCATCGGACATACGTCAGGACAGCTTGTGTAGCCGAAGAAGACCAGCACCACTTTCCCTCGGAAAGAATCAAGGCTCACAACTTCCCCACGGGTGTTTTTGAGGCTGAAGCTTGGTAGAGGCCGGCCACTGGCTATGTAGTCTCTACCATCCTCCCCTACAACGTCTCCAGCTCGTGGGAAGAAAAACAAAAGAAATGATGCGAGTATTATGGCGAACAACGGAGCGGCGAGGAGTCTCTTATCTTTCATTCTTTTTCGACGACCTTTCGCCTACGAAAATGAGAAGCGACAGTGCACCCAGTCCCCCGATGAAAACAACCAAGGAGGTTAGGTCGACCGTGAAACCTATCCCCCCGCCTCCGGCAGAGAGGCCCGCTGCCTGATAAGCTACGATCACACCCTTCATGTAGGGATGTATGCCGCAGATGTACTGGTACTCTCCCTCCTTCTCGATCTTGAAGCTGAACTGCTCTGCGTTTTTCAGCAGCTGCGAGGCGAAAGAGACTGGGCCTTGAACGACTGCGACGTTGTGCTGTCCCGTGATCTCCCCAGACCCTATGCTCAGCACGTCTTCGTTAACCCATACGACTGTCGACCCAACGGGAACTCTTGATATCTTAGGGTAGAAGCTGTTTCCAACCATCTGTATCACGGCTCTCTCGCCTGGAAGGAATGTTCGGGGTTCGTCCTGCGAGGTTGGCTCGAAAGGTGCTACGACACGCTTTACTTTCCCAACGGGTTGATTTGAAGGGCCTTGAGGCAAGACCGTAGGTGTACGTGTTGCGTTGACTGATGACGCTATTAACCCGACAGCTCCCTTGATGGCTTGCGTGCCGAAGGCGTGAGACACTATCAGGAAGTTCCCTTCAGCGGGCACACGCCACTCGATGACGTACGAGTCTGTCGGGCCGACCGTCACTGTTTGCAGGCCTACTGCTACGTTGGAGGGGTTGCCTCCCTGGTAAGAATACTCCCAGATCCCTCCGACGGCGTGGAAGCTGGACGTCAGGCTTGGGCCTACGTTAAGGAAGTAGAACCTGACGTAGTCTCCTGGCCGGGCTTGTATGGGCTCGCCCACGTAGCGAAACACTTTGCCGTTGAACATCACGTAGGCTGCTTTGCCGTCGAAGAAGTCTCGACCGTTGAGGTAAACTTCGTGCTGGACGAGGTAGACTTTTATGTCAGGCTCCCGGCCCAGCTGACGTTCAAGAAGATAGCTGCCACTCTTAGGCTCCACCACGACCATGCCGTACATCCCGGCAAGAGTGTGTGTGAGAATCCCATGCCCTCCCGGGGCGCAGTGGTACATGTAAACTCCAGGGAAATCAGCCTTGAAAACAAGCCTACCCTCGCTGCCGGGAGCGATGTTCCCTACAAACTTGGATGTCTGCGTGTTCGCAGCATGTATCGATAGACCGTGGGTGTACTTGCCCTGATTCCTCACGATTATTTCAACAACATCACCTTCCTGCACTAAGATCAACGGGCCTGGAGACGTGCCGTTGAAAACGAAAGCCCTGAACACTATGCCTTCGTCGATCACTACGTCGGCTTCATCCGCAACCAGAACGAAGGTTTTGTCTGGCTTGGCGTTGGGAGGCGGGTTGCCCGGCACGCCCGGAGCATACTCAAAAGCCGAGGCTGACGTCAGAGCCATCAATACTGCGATGACGAACAAGACATGAACAGGCTTCATGGTTATATTTGCTGATGCGTGTTTTAAAAATCACTTATGCAACAGTGTTGCATCATGCCTCCGCATGATTTAAAGGTTCTAGGTGATTTTTTGCATGTTTATGATTTAAGGTGGTGCTTTTGTTTTAAAATCATGGTTTTAACTCACCAAATCGTTAGACTGCTGGACAGCTTGAGAACCTCGCCGACCCAGCTCGCGGTGGTGGTCAAGAACAGCAATTGTAGGGTTGTACAAATGCTTCTGTCCAAGAATTTTGAGGGTACCTTCAGAAACATAAGGGTGGGCGAGAATTCTTCGAGCCACCTCATACAGCTCTCCAAACCGGTCGACGTAAGAGATGTTTTTCCACCGGACACGTCGGTTTACACGATGGGCCGCAGCTTTCTGTGGATAGACGCGCCGAGCTGCACGGCCTGCAAGACTCTGTCTAGGAACTCCGCGATCCCTAGCTACGTGATGTTCATAAAAGGTGTCGGCGTACTATTCTCGTTCCTAACGCCCGGACCCATAGTTTCGAAGAAGATTGTTGACAGCATGAAGGCTGAGGGGCTCGAGGTTGATGTTCTTAGAAGGTCTTCACTGAACTTACGGCAAGTTTTGACAGAGAAACAAAGCGATGTGCTTTTCACAGCCATCTCGATGGGTTATTTCTCTCCTCAAAGAGAGGCGAGTCTGACAGACATCGCTGAGAAGCTTGGGCTGTCGAAGTCCACCGTCTCGAGGCATCTAAGGGCGGCGATCAGGAAGCTGGCGCTGTCCATTCCAACTAAAACCCTATAGGCGTGCCCATCCTGCCGTGGAAAACGAAAGACTCGACAGGCTGTCTGTTTTTACGGCCTAGAACTTTCTTCTTGGGGTAGCCGAACCCGACCACGCACGCTATGTGGTAGTCGGATGGTATGCCGAACTTCATCCGCATAGCTTTCTCGTCGTATCCAGTGTATATCCTCGAGCCGACGCCATGGCTCCAAGCGGCCAGCTGCATGTATGTAATTACTCGGCCTGCGTCGAGGAGATGCCATGGGTACTTAGGGGATGTCAAGACTATGACGGCGAAAGAGCAGCCCGAGACCCATTTGCCGGACAGGCTTGTCTCCGCGAGAGTCTTCAAGTCCTCTTGCGCGTCTACGTATATGAACCTCCAGTGCTGGCTGTTGAGCCCGCTCGGGGATAGCCTCGCCGCCTCGAATATCTCTTTCACAACCTCCTTCGGAACAGCCCGGGCGTCGTACTCCTTCAGCTCAAGCTTGGTCCTGATAGCTTCAAGGACATCCATGAGGATAGTCTGCGGCGAGGGTATAAAAAGTCTTTCTAAATCTCAGCCATGAACCGCCACAGCTCGTCCTGAACATGCCCCTTCAGCTTCTGCTCGCCGTCCTCGCTGAAGATTCGCATGCCTTTTCTCCGCTCCACAATCCTGCCGATGACGCTTGCCCCCGTCTTTTGAACGACTCGCCTCCTAGGCCTGGGTGCTGTGGCCAGCAACGTTCCCGAGCTGATGAGCTTGAGCGGGTCGATATCCAGCGCCTTGGTTATCCGAGCAACCAGAGGGTCTACCAACACCTTCGACCTGTCTACGTAGAAGCCGACAGAAGAAGCCTGAGCCATCTCGTACAGCCCTCCCAGCAGCCCTCCCTCAGTCGGGTCGTGCATGGCCGAGACACCTGCTCTTGCAAAGGCTAAAGCCTCCTCGACCACGCTGGTCTTTCTTATCAGGCTCACCGCCCGCCTGATAGATCCTGGGTCTAGTTTCTTCTTCCTCAGGAGCATCGGATAGTCTGAGGCTATGATGGAGACTCCCTCAAGCCCCACCGACTTTACCATCAGTATATAGTCGCCGGGACGCGCCCCGCTGCTGGTTATCAGCCTGCCGGCAGCGAGCCTACCTATCATGTGTCCTACTACTGTGGGGGATGCGACGAACGGAGCTACTTCAGAGTGGCCTGTCACTACCGCCGTTTTTAGGCGGCGGCACGCCGAGCTGATTTGTTTGACGATTCTGGAGAGGTCTCCAGGCCCGCTTCTCTCCGGCAGCAGAATTGTTGAAGAGAACCAGAGAGGCCTAGCTCCTGAGACAGCTACGTCGTTGGCTGATGCGTGGACGGCCAGCCATCCTACAAACTGCTTCGAACCCGTGATTGGGTCTGTCGACAGGACGTAGACATCTTTGGATGCTTTAACGGCCCCAGCGTCTTCGCCGAACCCCGGCCACAAAACAACGTCCCCACGCTCATAACCCCTGTGCTTGAGAACGTGTCTTTTGAGGACAGGCTCCGGCAGCTTTCCCACTGGCAGAGGCCTTGTCATCGTTTCATCCTTCAAGGGCCTGCATTATTTGGCTGGCCTTCCTTGCGTCGGAGGCGTTTTGAACCCGGGTCAAGAACCTGAGCTTGTCGTCGAAGACCCGGAAGCTCTGGGCAGAGATGTAAAGGACGTTGTTGACGTGCTTGACTAGGTCTGCGATATGCATGTCGGGGTTCTCCTTCATGGCTTTGAGGAACGGCTCCACCCTGTACGATGCGGGCATGAACTCGGGCTTGTCGAAGACCGGGCGCGGGATCCCCGCCGAGAACCTCGTGACGATGCTGCGGAGAAAGCTTGTGACGTCTTTGTTGATGAAGGGAGTGTCGCAGGGCAGCACCAACACACCCTGAGCTCCGGCCTTGTTGAAGACAGGCTCCAGCTGAAAACGCATGTCAAGCCTTTCATCAACAGCTTCCTCCAGCTCAGCGCTGTACTCGTCGGCCAAGACACGGTAGTCCTCCATACTATCTCTGCTCGACATTATGAATATGGTCTTGGAGTCGTCTGGAACCGAGTCGAGAACGTATTCTATCATCGGCCTGTTGTTTA
Source organism: Candidatus Caldarchaeum sp. (assembly GCA_038890155.1). Taxonomy (GTDB): domain Archaea; phylum Thermoproteota; class Nitrososphaeria_A; order Caldarchaeales; family Caldarchaeaceae; genus Caldarchaeum. The sequence goes on from JAWAFZ010000009.1 coordinate 19,089, forward strand.
TCTTCAGCAAGCCCCTCCTGCCAGAGGGCCCCATGTTGGCGAAAACAGCGGTGATGTAGTCCATGATTATTTTCCCAGCTTCTCCCTCAGCTTCTGGGTTAGGAGTGGGAGTATTTTGTAGAGGTCTCCTACGAACAGGTAGTCGGATTCGGCGGCTATGGGTGCGTTGGGGTCTGTGTTGACTGCTATGACAGTCCTCGAGTCCCTCATGCCGACTAGATGCTGCACCTGCCCAGAAATGCCTAGAGCCAAGTAGAGCTTAGGCCTCACCCTCTTGCCCGAAAGACCTATGTGCCGTTCCTCGCTCAGCCACTTAAGGTCCCCTGAGATGGGCCTGCTGCATCCTACCTCAGCCCCTAGAAGTCGGGCGAGTTCCTCAGCCATAGCTAGGTCCTCCTTCTTCTTGAACCCTCTTCCGACTGCGACAATCACGTCAGCCTTCTCCAGCTCCACGTGAGAAGTCTCAGGCTTGATGAACTCGACGAACTCCAGCTCAGGTGTTGAGACAGACACGTCCAGCTTCTCCACAACGGGTTCAGCCCTACTTTCTTCACCTAGCTCGGCTGAGGCTTTGAGGCTCACGACACACGGGTTCTGCTTGAGCAGCACCGTAGACGCATATCCCCCGCCCAGCACAAGCCTTCTAGCCACAAGCCCTCCAGAAGTCTTCTCCAGCGAGAAACACTCGGGGGCGTACGGAGCTCCAAGCCGTTGAGCAGCCCTCGCAGCTAACTCATTACCTGTTTTGGAGGCCCATACTGCGAGGATGTCGGAGGATGTTTTTACGACTAGTTCCGCCAAAGCGGCTGAGGCAGAGGGCTCTCCAGCCGTCCAAACGCGGCTGGGAAGAAGCCACACACGCTCAACCCCAGCTCTTCCCAGCAATTCAGCCTCCTGAGGCGAAAGCTCGTTGAAGGATGCTGCGGACACGTTCACTCCCGGCAGGCTCTTCTTCAAGTAGGCCGCCGCCCCGGCAGCCTGTTCCGCTTTGTCCGAGAAGACCACAGCCTTCATCTCTTCAAAACCCCCAACTCGAGTATGGTTTCAGCAAGCCTCTCAGCAAGCTCCTCCGGCTTCCCATCATAGACTTGCTTACGCCTCTCAGTCTTCAAGGCCCTAACCTCCAGGATTTCAGACTTAGGGGTGAGCATGTCGTCGGTGAGACCGAGCTCGTCTCGTTTAACCTCGATGAGCGGCTTCTTCTGAGAAGCTCTGATCATCAGTAGGCTCGGGAGACGTGGAGTGTTGATCTCGAGCCCCACTGTTGCGACAGCCGGGGTCTTGCATGAAACGACTTTCACACCATCCTCCAGCGACTTCCAAGCCTTGACCGCCCCGCCCAGCCATTCGAGCTTGTTGACGTAAGAGACATGGGGTACGTTGAAGACCTCCGCCAGCCTAGGCCCCGTCTGGTAAGCGTTTTCATCGAGAGATGCTTCTCCACACAGGATGAGGTCCCACCTCCCGACACGCTTCTCAATAATCTTGGACAGTACGACAGCGGTCACGTATCCGTCGGCCTTTATCATGGCTGGGTCGGAGAATACGTAGGCTTCGTCAGCCCCCATCGCCAGACATTCCCTGACGAGCATGGGCTTGAGGTCGGCCCCCGCCGTCGCCACTACAACCCTGCCGCCGTGCTTCTCCTTAATCCTCACGGCTTCCTCGAGCGCGTTGAGGTCAAAGTCGCTGTTCTTAGCCTGGGCCTGAGTCGTTAAAGGAGCCTGAGTTTCTGGATGCGGCTTGAGCTGGTAGACGTCGACAGTCTGCTTCACGCACACAACTATGTCAGGCATGCCTCAAACCTGAGTGTCAGCGGCGACTAAAATACTGTAGCCGAATCGCTTGTCTAAAATGTTTACGGGCTTTACAAGAGCTGTTCATCGGAAGGCTTCGCTCAGCTCCTCCTAAGCTTTTTAAGCCATGTTTTCTTGATGCGTATGGCTGTGAATAAAGCATTTCGCCTACGGGTCATCACCTCCACCGTAAAGGTCTGATGAAACGTCGCAGAGGGCTGAAGCAGGAGTTGTTGTTCTGCACCAAAAACTGAATGGGGTGAAAAGGTTCGGGCGTGCAGTCTTTAAATAGATTCAGCCACGATCTCTGCGATGTCCTTGATCCTAATTTTTTCCTCCACATTCATCACTCTGGCTGCGTCGCCGAACATCTGCATGCAGTAAGGGCATTCGACGGCCAGTACGTCGACCTTTGTCTCCAACGCTTCCTTCAACCGGATGATGCTCTCACGGTCATTCCGCTTAACCTCATACCAGTAGGTACTTCCTCCGGCTCCGCAGCAGAAGCTTTTAACCCCTTTCCTCCCCATCTCCACAAAGTTCCCAGAGCCTGCGACCTGCGTGAGGGCGTGCCTCGGCTCTTCAAAGACGCCGTTGACTCTACCGATGTAGCAGGAGTCGTGGAGCGTAAGCTTTTCCTTCAGAGGTTTGGAGGGCTTTATCCTGCCGGACTTGAGGAGCTCGCCGATTACTTGGGTGTGATGGAAAACTTCGAGCTTCAGGCCGAATTCAGGGTACTCTTTCTTGAAGGTGTTGTAGCAGTGGGGGCAGTGGACAATCATTTTGCGGACGCTCAGCTTCTTGAGCACCTCGGCGTTAGCCATGGCCATTTCCTGAAACCGTCCCTCCTCCCCTACACGCCTAGCCGGGTCGCCGTTGCAAGACTCGTCCATGCCAAGCACTGCGAATGACACTCCTGCCTTGAGCAGTATTTGTGCCATGCTCTTGACTATCGACCGGCTTCGAGCGTCGTAGGTTGACGCACAGCCGATCCAGTAGAGGTACTCGGCTTCAGGGTTCTCTTGGATCGTTTTGACACCCATCGACGCCAACTCCTCCAGCAGCCTCTGCTTCTCGGAGGGGTCTATGCCGTAGGGGTTTCCGTACCTGGCGAGGTTTGTAAGCATCGTCGTCTTCTTCTTGTCCAGCCTCCCCTCAAGCGTGAGCGCCCGCCTCATCTCGAGTAGGTAGTCCATGGGTCTTATCAGCACGGGGCAGGCCTCGACGCAGGCGTGGCAAGTAGTGCAAGCCCACACCTCATCCTCTTCAACGACGCCCGAGCTGAAGACATCCTTCTCCAGCCCGTCCTCAGACCACATCAAACCCTTCAGCTTCTGCACAACGTTCCTGGGAGATAATGGCGTGCCAGCCCAGAATGCTGGGCATGCGGCCTCACACCTCCCGCAGTCGGTGCAGGCGTCCAGAGCGAGTCGCTGAGTCCAGCTTACCTCCTTGAGGGTTCTGAAGCCGAGCTTGAGCTCTGCTGATGGGTCTAGCTCGTCTAGCTTGAAGGGTGTCGTCATCTTTCCGAGCGGCTGCTGGAGTGGTGCGTTGACAGCGATGTTCAGTAGAGTTGAGAACATGTGCCCTAGCGATGAGTAGGGTATGAGGGCCACCATGGCGAAGGCTACGAATGCATGGCTCCACCAGACACCGACGTATAGGGTTCTTACAGCGTCTTCCGTCAACGAAGCCTCGAAAACAGAGGACATCGCCATCCCGACGAAGCTCCATCCACCCCAAGGGCGAGGCTCAGCAGCCAGCCTCAACCCCTCCAACAGATAACCCGACACTCCTATGAAAAGCAGGCCGGCCAGAGTCATCAGATATTCTGTCTTGAAGCGTAAACGCTTGTCAGGAGCCACCAGCCTACGGTACATCAGAATGCATAGACCGGCGAGCAAGGCCAGTCCCATAAAGTCTAGCGATAACTCATAGAACAGGTAAAAATCTCCTCTCAGCAGTCTCAGCTCAAAGAACCTCAGTATGTCGTAGTCTAGGAAGACCAGCGAAGTACCTATGAACAACGCTATGATGCCCGAGTAGATTAGGACATGCATCAATCCAGCCAGCCTCTCTGAGACGACTTTACGCTGCAGAAGACCGTACTTGACGAGCTGTGTTAACCCGTTCAACACAAGCCTGAAATCATCTGGACTGCGAAATCCTATTCTCCTAAGCCGGTAGGCTACGCCGTAGAGGAAGAGAGCTGCAAAAGGAACCAAGACCAGATACATCACGACATCGGTTCCAGGAGGCATCATCGCATAGGTTTCACGAACCGGCTCCAACCCCAGCACACCCTCAACCTACTCATCATTCGGAGTTTAATAGTTGCACCCTAAATCAAATTATGTTTATCAATACCCATTTGAGCCAAAAGTCATGACTGAGGGGGAGAAGCTGGGGGAGGTTGCTGTAAAAGCAGCTCCACTGTATGGCGGTAAGCTGGAGGTCGTCCCCAAGATCCCCGTCAGGTCTTTGAAGGACTTCGCAGTGTGGTACACCCCCGGAGTTGCTGCCGTCTGCAAGGCCATAGCAAGCAGCCCCGGCATGAGCTTCGACTACACATGGCGATGGAACGCCATAGCAGTCATAACCAACGGCACAAGAGTTCTCGGCCTAGGCGACATAGGGCCTGAAGCAGCCCTGCCAGTAATGGAGGGAAAAGCCCTGATCTTCAAGTATCTCGGCGGAGTAGACGCTTTCCCAATCTGCCTGAACACACGAGACCGGAGCAAATTCGTAGAAGTCGTCAAGACACTCGAGCCGGGCCTCGGCGGAATAAACCTCGAAGACATATCATCGCCCGACTGCTTCTACATACTTGACAAGCTGCGGCAGGAGATGTCTATACCTGTCTGGCATGACGACCAGCTCGGCACTGCGGGAGCCACTCTGGCTGGTCTCTACAACGCTCTCAAGATCACTGAAAGGAAACTTTCAAAGTCTGTAATTGTTCTTTTTGGGGCTGGAGCTGCGAACATAGCTACGGCCAGGCTGTTGGAGAAGGCTGGCGCTGACATGTCGAGGATGATGCTCGTCGACAGCACTGGGATACTCCACGCCGAGAGAGAGGACATGGATGAGTTAATGCTCAAAAACCCGTGGAAGTATGAGCTTGCCCTCAAGACGAACAAGAGCAAGGTTTCTGGCCAGCTTGCCGATGCTCTTGAGGGGGCTGACGTGCTGATTGCGGCTGCAACTCCCGGCCCTAATTTGATCAAGAAGGAGTGGGTCAGAAGGATGGCTGAGAGGCCTGTGGTCTTCCTCCTGGCTAACCCCGTGCCGGAGATGTGGCCTTGGGAGGCTAAGGAGGCTGGAGCCGCCGTAGTGGCTACGGGGAGGAGCGACTTCCCAAACCAAGTAAACAACAGCCTTGTGTTTCCGTCGGTTTTCAGAGGCTCTCTCGACGTCAGAGCGAGAACTATTACGGACGGCATGGTGTTGAGGGCTGCGGAGGCCTTGGCTGGCTTCATCCCAGACGATAGACTCTCCCCCGACCACATACTTCCGACGATGGAAGACTGGGAGGTCTACGTCCACGTCGCTGCGTCGGTGGCGGAGCAGGCGTCAGCCGAGAACGTAGCCAGAAGGCCCTTGAGCTACGACGAGGAGTTCGCCAAGGCGAGGAGGACGATTGAAAGGTCTAGAAAGGTATTAATGTCGCTGATGGAGATGCGGTTCATCAAACCTCTGCCGCAGGTCGATTAGCATGGGTGGAGTTATCTTCCGAAAAGCTGAGAAGAGAGACCTTCCCAAGCTGGTGGAGCTGAACATAAGGCTGAAACGCTTGAACGAAGAGTTTGACCCCCTGCTTCGCGTGAGGAGCGACATAGCAGAGACATCCCGCACGTATTTCGAGCAAGCCATCGACGCCTCAGATTCTCTCGTGATAGTCGCCGAGGACGAGGGGAAAGTCGTGGGCTTCATCAAAGCAGACGTAAAGGAGAGAAGGTTCTACGAGCCTTCCATGGAGGGAAACATAGTCGAGTTCTACCTACTCCCCGAGTACAGGAGGAAAGGGGTCGGGGCTCTGCTGCTGGACCATGCTATTAAAGCTTTAAAGGAAAAGGCTGACATAATAACCGCCGAGTTTCCTGCGTTGAACGAGATAGCAGTGGAGTTCTATACACGTCTCGGGTTCAGAGGGATAGTGAGCATTTACGCCCGTGAAAGCACTTGAGTAAGCGTCGACAACCGGCTTAACGAATTAGGGAAAAATTTAATGGGCTCTGTTTTGGATAAAGTTCTCCGATGTCTCTCGGCGGAGCCGTTCAAACACTGATTATCGCCTGCAGCGTGTTCTCTCTGGTTTACCTTATCAACTACGTCTACCTTGCGTTTATCTCGGCGGTCATCCATAACAAGCCAAGACAGGCAACACCCCTCACATGGCCTTCAGTATCGATCCACATCCCCGTCTACAACGAGAGATACGTCGTGCAGAGAATAATAAAGGCTGTTTCGGAGCTGGATTATCCGGAGGAGAGGCTTCAAGTAGTTGTCATCGACGACTCCGACGACGACACCCCCGAGCTCGTCAAGGAGGCTGCTGAAAGGTTCCTGAAACCCGGTGTTGAGTTTCTCCATCTCAGGAGAGAGTCTAGGCAAGGATTTAAGGGAGGGGCCCTTCAGGAAGCGCTCAGCCGAACTAAGGCCGGGTTCATCGCCGTTTTCGACGCAGACTTCATCCCTCCCAAAGATTTCCTGAAAAAGGCTGTGGGCTGCCTGCTAGCCGACGACAGAATAGGAGCGGTGCAAGCACGGTGGGAACACATAAACAGAGCCGACTCTGCGCTAACTAGGGGACAGGCTCTGAACCTCGACCTTCACTTCGAGGTCGAGCAGCAGGCAAGGTCTTCCATGGCGTACTTTCTAAACTTCAACGGCACAGCAGGCGTTTGGAGAAGAAGATGCATAGAGGATTCGGGCGGCTGGAGGGGTTTGATGGCCGAGGACCTTGAGCTGAGCGTTAGGGCGCAGCTGGGAGGCTGGCGGATAGTTTACCTCGGCGACACGGCTTGTCCCGGAGAGGTTCCGCCGCAGGCCCAAGCTGCGAAGAGACAGCAGTACAGGTGGGCTTACGGGGCCGTGGAAACGGCCAAGATACACCTGCCCACCATACTCAAATCAGACCTCGGGTTGGGTCTAAAGATCCAGTCTTTCCTCCACCTAACAAGACACATTCCACAACTGTTGTTCTTAACAATCCTCCTGATAACGCCGGTAGCCATCCTAGCAGGCGTGCCCTCGGGCAACGCCCTAACGGCATCGTCTTGGGCCATGATATCTGCTGCCCTTGTCGCAGGCAAGCTTGGCCCTAAAGGACTCAGAGAGTTTCCGCACATGGTTCTGTTCACAGCCTCTATGACGCTGAACAACGCTTTGGCTGTCGTCGATGCTCTCAGGGGGAGGAGGATGGAATTCCACCGGACGCCAAAGTTCGGCGAGGGAGAATGGCGAGGCAAGAAGTACGTCCTCCCCTTAGACCTCCAGTCCTACCTCGAAGTAGCGCTAGGAGTATGGCTGCTGATTCTCTCATTCATCTCGGCTGTTAAGCTGCTAACCGGCTACACGGTCTATCTCACTATTTCGGGGTCGTCGTTTCTCTACGTGGGGCTGCTGTCGCTCAACCACGCTCCCAAGCATCAAAAAACTGTCCACACACGTGAAGCAAAAGCACTCAGCCTAGTGCTGGTCGCCATCATAGCTGGAGGCCTCGTCGGCTCAGTCTACAACTACTACCAGACCTACTACAGGCTCGACTATGCATCGGGCTACTTGATGAGAGGAGCATCCTCGTCCGACGCAGCGGAGATCGCAGCCTACATAGAGAGGGCTCTGGAAATCCTTCCCAGCACCGGGAACCCTGTCTGGCTCTTCCCAACACCCAGGACAGACTTCAGCCTGATAACCAAGGACTTGAGAAGCCTTCTTTCGACGGCTCAGAGACTTTCTAGGGAAAACGCTGACTCGCCGACCTACCAGCAGGGTGTAGACCAGGTCAAGGACAGCCTCCGGAACATAAGAGACCAGGTGATGGAGGCAGCTCCTTTCAACTTCCTGAGCCTGTTGTATCTGCCGTCGACGGCGTTGTGGATGCTGACTATAGTCTACATGGCTGGGCTGTATGGCAGGGCTCGCCGTCAATAAGGGGTCAAACTGCTTCGGCCAGGCTGCTGGCCAGTTTCACTGTGTAGTGTGCATCCATCTCGCCGTCGTGCAGAATCAAGTCAACGCCGGCCCAGTTAAGCCTAGGTGGATGAACCTCCCTGCCTGCGTAGAGCTCCAGCTGTCCGTCGAAGCATAAGGCCAGCTTGACTCCGAGCTTTGTTGAATAGAGTGCAGGGGACTCGGTGTGGAGCCTTGTCCACGGCTTCATGCGAATAGCATGCCCGTCGACCAAGAGCGTGTCGAACAACTCGCCTGAAACCTCGTTTGCCACAACAAGCGTCCCACGGCCTCTCTCCCTAGCCACGTCGACTTGTATGGAGTTTTCGGAGAAACGATACCTCACTCCGCAGACCTCCGCTGTTTCAGAAACCATATACCTAGTCTTTAACAGTTTCGTCCTAAGCCTGATTAGTTTCTCGAACAGCAGCGACGAGCTACTTCCCTCTACGTATTTTGGCGACAGCTTTTCCCTGACGTATCTGTGGGCTCTGGTCACGTCTATTGGGCCGAGGAATCTTCTTGAGAGGCCGTTGAGGAAGAACCGCCTCGCAGCCATCCCATCCCCATATATGTCTTCGCTTTTCATAGGGAAGTGTGTCACGCCTCTAAGCCTTACGACGACGCCGCCAACACCCATTCCCTCGCCCGTTATGTCGTCTCCACGATACCTCAGGCCCATCCCCCTAACAACTCCTTGAATCTCCATCCCGCTGAGCCCAGCCGGCAGAAACGAGGCTTCGAACCCGTGCCGCAGCCTAAAGCATCCACCCGCCTGCAAGTTTTCCGAAACAAGGATGTTGGAAAAATGTTATAAACTCTTCATCAAGCAACACCTAGATGGCTACGGACCTGCTGCTGGTCTTTCCCTACTTCTACGACGGGAGGTCCAAGCACTGGCAGTTTCCACCCCTCGGAATCTCTTACATAGCTTCCTACGTCCGTGAGAAAGGATACAGTGTCAAGGTGCTTGACTGCACGTTCCACGACAAGGCTGAGGCTGAGAGACAGATTAGACATGAGAGACCCCGGGTGGTGGGGATTTACTGCATGCTCTCCATGGTTAACATGGCGAAGCAGCTGGCTTTAACTGCGAGGGAGTCGTGCGACGCTGTTTTGGCCGGCGGCCCGATGCCTTCCAGCTATCCATCGCTTTTTCTGAATGAGTTTGACATGGTTGTGCAGGGGGAGGGGGAGCTGGCTGTTGCGGAAATTCTCGACAAGATGGATGGACGTGGAGAGCCGAGGCTCGACGGAGTAAAAGGTGTGTGGCTCAGCCCCCGGATGAACGGAGGACACGCAACGTTCACGGGAAGCAGGCCGTTGGTTAAAGACCTCGACACCCTCCCGTTCCCAGCCCGAGACCTGCTGAACCATCACGCATACCAGTCATACTACCGCAAGAACTACGGATACACGATGACATCGATGGTGGCCAGCCGGGGCTGCCCTTTCTCGTGCGACTTCTGCTGGAGACCAGACTATGGAAGGGTTTACCGCGTAAGGTCTCCCCAGAACATCGTGATGGAGATGGATGAGGTCCGAAACAAATGGGGTTATGAGAGGATTTGGTTTGCTGACGAGTTATTCATCGCTAGCAAGAAACACGTCATCGAGCTCTGTGAGGAGATTGTCAAACAGCGAGTTGACGTTATGTGGGAATGTCTTTCTAGGGTTGACCTCTTCGACGCCGAGGTTGCGAAGGCGATGAAGAAGGCCGGCTGCTATAAGGTGATCTTCGGGCTCGAGTCAGGCGACGACTACGTCCTCAGCAACCTGATGAACAAGAGGATTAAGGTGGCTCAGTCTGTTTCAGCGGTGAAGACGGCTAAGAAGGCCGGTCTTCAGGTAGGTGCGTTCTTCATCCTCGGATATCCAGGTGAAACAAGCGAGACGATGCTGCGGACGATAAAGCTTGCCTCGAGCTTGCCGCTGGACTACTTCAGCATGACCATTCCATACCCACTGCCCGGAACAGGGCTGTACGAAAAGGTGAAGGACAGGATGGAGGCTTTTGAATGGGAAAAGCCGATGCATGGATGGGACCACAAGCTGCTGTTCAAGCACGAGTTCTCTCTCGAGAAGCTACGGCTCGGCATCTGGAAGGCCAAGACACAGGCCCGCCTAAGGAAAAGGCTGGGGCCCTTCCACATACTGCTCAAACCCTACGAGATTTACACGGACATGAAGTTCAAGAGGATGAATTAGGCCTGCTTTTGGCTGTAATCGATAGCTGCTGTAATCAGGGCGATGTTCTGAGGTAGCGCTAGCGGGTAGAGTGCGACGGCCGAGAGGAAGGAGAGGAATCCTGCTGTGAAGAGGCCGACGGCCTTTGCACCAAACCCCGACACTAGTAGGAGAGACAGGACGACCTCGGCGGCGAAGAGGAGGAAGACGGCGTTCTCCACGCCTACGGGTGAGACTAACGTCCTTGCGACACTGTTGCCCATTATGTAGCTTGTGAAGTGCAGAGGGTTCCTGTAAGCATCAACCCCCCATTCGAACAGTGGATAGGCTATTCCTGCCCTCAGCAAAAAATTCCTCAAAAACACAACGTACCTCGTCTCCTCGAACCTCGACAAGGCCATGGACAGAGATACGGCGGAGATTCCCACGGTCTGGGGCTCAGCGATTGGAGCGAACGGCTTGACCAACAGTGAGTAGTAAGCGGTGGTTGCTGCAGTACCGAGCAGGGCGTGGAACCTCAGCCTTTTTGAGAACATCGCAGCACCTATACCGGCGTGGATCATGAAAACGAGCGCTGGGCTCGGTAGGTATGGTTCTCTGGCGAAAGCCGGGTCGACCAAAGCTGCGACGGCCCACAGAAGGTTAACCAGCGCCAGACCCAGCAGGGCCGTCCTCACGGTCAATCAACCTCCTAAACTCGATGAAGTACAGCAGGTAAAAGATTATTGACGATACGAACCTAGCTAGTAGACGAGGGCCTTCATACGTCCACGTCAGTCTGTACATGTCAACAGCCACAGACTGCCACAGAGGATAGAGAAGCTGAGGCACGGAATAGTTCAGCAGGGAGAACACGATTACTGAGGCCCAAAGCCTTCCTGAGACAGGTCTTCCACGAAGCAGGTGCATCAAGATGAACGGAAGTATGAGGTTTTGCTCGGAGACCTTAGGCCTCATGACTAGGAAAACAGTGCATCCAACCAAGGCGCTCAGAGTCAACTCGTTAAAAGATTTAGGTTTCTTGATTATGACAGCCGTTGAAGTGATCGCGACAGCCGTCAGCCATGGCAGCCCAACCGCTGGCCCGTAGGGGTTTATGCCCGCATAGCTCCATCCATAAAAATACTCGAAGATGTTAAGCGGGAACATTCCTCCCACCTCAGAAAGCCAGTTGGCCAACCCTCCGACAGTTGTGGAGACACTCCAGCCCATCAGGATGAACGGGGTGAAGAAAATGGTCAGCGAGATGATTGTGGTAGTTGTTAGATAGACGAGCCCTTTCTTCAGTCCGTGGTATGCGATTAGAGCTGGTAGTGCTCCTAGGGCTAGGGGCTTGATGTTGAGAGAGACGGCTAACAGCAGGGCTGAGAGATGACGCTTCTCCGCGTTCAGCAAAGCGAATATGAAGAGTGTGGCTGCGACGACGTCGGGCTTGCCCCACGCAACAGTCGTCATTAGCACAAATGGGTTCCATAGGTAGAAGACGCCTCCCTCAACCCCCGCCCGCCTGACCGTCGCAGCAAGCGCGGCCAAGGAGAGGATGATGGGGATCTTCGTCAACGCGTTGAAAAGAATCAAGTCGCCTGAAGATAGCAGGTAGGACGTTGAAAGGTAGAGAGGCCAGAGAGGCGTTTCCCCGATTCCCTGCACTTCTGATGGGTAGGAAGGGTTGGGGTATTCTCCTCCCTCGTAGGGGCTTAGTCCTTGGACGATGTTTCGGGCTGCAACGTAGGAGACGAGGAGGTCGTAGCCGTGTCCTAATAGAACCGCGAGCGCTGGGAGGAGTAGCCCTAATGCGGCTGGATGAGGCTTGTTCATCCCATTCGTCGTACAGCCCGTCTCGACACGATCAGCAGAATTGGCTGGATGATGGTTAGGACGAGGTAGCTTACTGCGAACGGCGGGCAGAGGAAGGGGCAGCTTACTGAGTTGAAGCTCGATATGGGTGTTAGACCGAAAAGGTAAGCCGCGAACTCAGACGGCTGTACGCCTATCGAAGGCCCTGTCAGAGGGTTGAGCAAAAGCATAGCCAAGTACGATGCGGCCCAGTAAGGCACAGCTTTTCCAGCCCATTTTCTCCCCATGACAACCCCTAGCAATAGAATCAACTGCACGGCGCTGAACACAACCAGGGAGTATGCATGTCCGTTCTTGGGGTTGTCGAACCACAGCAAGCCGTCGAACAAGAGGATCAGAAGGCCTGTCAAAAGCGAAAGAACAAGCAGTAAAGCCACCGGCCGGGCTACAGCCTCCATAACCAACAACCACTCGCTAAAGGTTTTAAGCCTTTACAAAGATGCGGCGCCGCTGTAGTAAGACAACAGCTTATATATAGACCTGGGATTTTCTTCCAAAACCCACCGGCCTCACGCAGGCTCTCCACGGCACCCTGCGAGCTCTCTTCCTCCGCATAAACACCTAATTCTGCTGCATCGATTACATTCGTCGAAGAACAAGACCACGACGCTCCATCAACGGCATTCCAACCTAACTATCCAGCTCAGACGAAGACATTCCGTAAAAAACAATCCCGAGCCCGAGGCCGTGTGTGCAGCCACGCTGATTCGCAGTGTTCAACCGTGAGAAGCCAATAAGGTTGTTCTACGAAGGGCTTGAATGCTTAATCGGCGGATGCCGGCCGGTTTTCCTGCTCCTCGTATTCTTCTTCGAGGTTTTTGATTATTTCTTTGAGTCTTTCGTCTTTTTCGACGAGGTTGTTTACTTTGCTGGTGAAGATGGCTGCTTCTACGTAGAGTCGGCTGAGGTTGAAGGGCGTTTCGATTATCGACGATAGTTTTTCGAGGACGGCGAGGACGACTCTAGGGTTTGCGATGTTTAGATAGCTGGGCACATGTCCCCAGACCGACAAAGCCTCGTATCCATGGTCGCCGCTGTTCTTGATGATGTAGCTGTGCATGGAGGCTAGTCCGGTGTAGTTGGATGGTCTCAGGCCTTCATGCATGCATTTGGCGTAAAACCGCTCGCTGGTTGTGAGGAAGGTTATCCGGACTGGTTTTGTGTGTGGCGTGTTGTCGACGAGACCTCCGACGGTCACGACGGTTTTGGCGCCAAATCCATCCATCAGCTCGAACAGAGCTTCGACGAACTCGCTCCATCCACGGCTCAGCTCGTAGCCGCTCAAAAGAATCAAGTCCCTCTCGCCTTTTACAGCGTAATATACCTCGAAGGCAGGCATCTCAAGATGTTTGATGAAACCACCTTCGATGACCACGTATGGCCTGTGCTGCGTGTGGTCCAGCAGGTCGCCGACGTCAACATAGCCGAGACGCGCCGAGTTCTCAGCCTCCCGGAGATACAGCAGGGACAAGGTTGAAACATTCCCGGCGTCAGCCCATCCACCGAACCCGATAACCACCACAGGCCGCTTGAGCAGCGGCCTTTCCACCAACCGCAACCTACTCAAACCAACCACTAACATCACCGCGAAGCTTTAAACACATTCCTGAACATCAAATCCTAGTTTTAACATAGGTTCGGTGAAAACTTGTGAAAGCAGCTAGGTTTCGGCAGACATTACCAAGTGGTTGCTGTCAAGCCTCCGTTCTTATGCATCCACCACCTCAGCTTCAAGCATTGCCAAGACTACATGATTCCCACTCCTCCGCCATATCTCCAGCCCTGTCGGTGAAGGTCAGCGCCTCCCTGAACACGTTTTTCCAAACATTCCACAAAGGTTGATGAAAACAACTTTCAAAAACACAGTCACCGGTTTAGTGCTGTAATTTTCTTTAACGCTTGAGCCGCCCGTCTAATCTCGTCAGGGTTGGGTAGGTCGCTGACAAAAACTTTGTAAAAGCCTCCACGGTGAAACGCCGCAGCTAGATTGTCCACAATAAGCAAAGGTCTCAAAAACCCCAAACTCCTCCTGTACAAACCTATTCCCCTAGAAATGTCCACAACCTTCCCATACACATCATCTACCACGGTTGAGACTTCCTCAAGACTAATCCGTGAAGGTGGTTTAGACGACAAGATCGTTGAAAGCCCGTGTTTATCGATGACATCTCTAAAAGCATTTATGAAATCTTCAGATATTGACGCGGTTTGAGGAGCGTTGAATTTCCTCCAGCTTTTGAAGTCAGCCTTGAAGTTTGGACCCCGCATGGCCATGTGGTGCCAGAGTACTGCGGTCATGCACTCGGTTTTCCAGCAGACGTCTCTAATGGATGAGCTGGCTGCTGCTGCGGAGTAATATTCATGCTTTGGGAACGAGAGTCTTGCTTGATACTCGTCCGCTGCTTTACCGTAGTCATGGAAAGCAACTGTAGCTTTCAAACCCAGTGCTACATCCTCTTCAGTGGTTCCGAAGAGGGTGGCTAAATTTTTAGCAACACCCACGTTAATGAAATGGTCGTCGAGCAAAACCAGACATAGGTTTATGTGGTCTATGAGTGTCTCATGCTCGGAGGCCATATGCATCAAATAGATAATCCTCCTCCGGGATGATGAAGCCATACACCGAGTCGCAGAGAAGCCTTAACCTCGGCCGACTCATACACGCGTATTCTTTAGCTGTCTTATCAATTGTTTTGACATCACCGTTATCGTCCATTTTGATTGCTTTGGCGTTAGGATGCCTCTTGACAAGCTGGCTCAAAGCCGTCGTGTAATGGTTTTCAGCACTTAGGTCGTTTACGTCTGCGGCAACGTAAACCATAACCATGTCGTCATCGATGAAATCCGAGGCTTGAGAAGGAATAGCCAAAGGATTGATTATTTGATTCACCAACAGGTTGTTCGGCGGCGGCAGCGGGTCTACGTGAACAGAGTCAACGAGAGTCGTGTACCCTATTCCTCTATCTACATGTGGTAGACGCCACTCGACACCGCCTTCTTCCAAAGCCTTCTCCAGCTTTTCTACCGTCGACTGAACCATGTCTTTGGAATATGGCCCAAAACTGTCGTCCTTCACTATCACTATCTCCCCCTCATCATCCTCATCCCTCCTCGCGACTCTCCCAGCCCTTTGTACCAAAGAGCTGGCTGGGGCAGCCTCTGTAATCAGCAGCTGGGCCGAGAGGTTTACACCGGCTTCAACGACCTGCGTAGCCACTAGAAGCCATCGTTCATTCCTCAGCTTTTCAAGAGTCTGCAGACGATCCCTCCTCGTCATTCGACCGTGTAGAAGACAAGTGTTCTCCGACCCGATTAGAGAGTAAACTTTCTTGGCGTTTTCGACTGTGTTTACAACAACCAAGACACGGTTCCACCTACATTCCTTCAACTTTTCTATAACAAAGTCTGCCATAGACTGCTTGACCATGGATGTATTGATTTTCTTGTTTCTGACGATGCTCTCGTAATCCTTGTCGATCAGGTTTTCTCCGTAAACAAATTCTTTGTATGGAATTTTGGATTCGCAAGCTGCATGTCTAGCTGCCTCCCTCAGTTTCTTAGACATGGTTGCGGTTATGAGCATAACGGGGATCTTGAGCTTGGTCAAACCATGAAGTACTGATGGAAGATGGCTGGAGTTCAAGTCTTTTCTCTCAATCAAAAGCTGCGGCTCATCTATGAAAACAAAGGACTCGAAAACAGCTCCCCGGCCTATCTCGAAGTGTCCATAGGTTTTCCAGCCCGATGAGAGGCTGTAGAGAGAGGGGCATAGAATCTTTTCCATTTCCGCTGGTGGAATTTTAATAAGATGAAGCAGGAAAGTCTCGAAAGTGACAAACACGAGTTTTTTGTTTAGGAAAGGAGAACCCGCTACACCCATCATTTGGGCAGCCACGTAGCTTTCTGCTCTCTCAAAACCAAGTTTTTTGAGGTTTTTCAGCGTAGTTTCGTGGGCATCTTCGATAATGCTCCTTAGCGGGAGAATGTGGAGTGAACGTAGATAATTGTCGGTGTTATACAAAGATGCTAGGCCGCAGACTACTGGGAATGCAGTCTTACCGTAGCCCGTGGGAAGCTGCACAACATTCATGCCATATTCAAGCTCATTCAGAACTAAATCTATTAACGGTCTCGACTTCGCGTAAAAACCGTTCTTTAAAAGACCTTTGTACACCTCTGACTCAATACGAGGTAAGTGCGTCATAGACATCTGTTAGAAATCTTTCTTCTCTCAAGGGACTGTTTTCTGGACTCGACCGAGCCATCATGTAAACCACTTCTGAGGCAGGCCGAGTTTTGACGGCGGCGTCGTACAACGCCTTGCTGAGCCTGTTGCACAAACTGAAGTCGCCGAACCGTTCGGAACAATACCTGTTATTACTACTAAACTGAGTCAGTGTACATTTGAGGAACTGAATTAAGACAGACTCGGCATACTGCGATAACGATATCCTCTCAACGAATGGAGCTAAGATTGAGACATTAATCGGTGTTTTCTCGAGCAGTGAAAAGTTCCTCCCCGTAAACTGGACTCTGTTAAAAATGACAGGCGGAGCCTCTAGTAGGGAAAGCCCCGACTGTTTAGTTTGCTGCTTAAGGTATAGTGCAAGAAGCATGGAGTATGCATGGTGAAGGTCGGGTCGTATGCGTAGGTCGTAAGCAAGGTTAAGATATCTTTGTATGACGGTCGCTCCTCTGATGTTCCTAGTCAGAGCCGTGACGTAGTTTAGCCAGTTAAAATCGGTTGAGGCCCTAAGGACCACCTCCTCCGGCACGGTGGAAAAAATCATCTCCCCTTCTGAATAAATTGAATAGGAGATAAGAAAACCGGCCATCACTAACGCAACCCATCGCTCATCCATCTTAATGTCCTGTTGAGCCTTTAAATCATCGAACTGTTTACCATACTTGTACTTCTCAATTTTTAACGGCTGAAAACCTGAAAACGCTGACTTTGAATCACCAAAAATTATTGAGTTGGGTGAATGATGTACCTGGCCGAGGCTCTGTTCCCACTGAGCTTGATTTTTTAACAGGTCGCTCATGGCCCACTCACTCAAAGCAACGCCGTAGTCGATGTACGTGTCGTTACAACTTAGACCAAGTTTCTTCTTGATTTTACCCATTACCTGCATGTCGTTGTAATGTGGCTTTATCTTCGGAAGCTGGTTTTTGTCCTGAACAGAAGCTTGGGCAGCAGCAAATACGTTATGAAGGGAAGACACGCCTCCAGCTACGACTGCTTCAGCTTCTCTTACCTCAAGCGTTCCTACTCCCGAGCTTGATGCGAAGGCCAAGGGAGTTAGAGCTGTTAACAAAAGCTCTCGTCCCAACATCCCGTGAGGAAAGAGTTTTAAGATTACATGATTGCCTACCATGGGACCAAAACCTCTTCACCAGCCTTGTAGACAAAACCTCCCACTGGTTTAACCCTCACAACGGATACCCTTCTATTCAGTATGTCGTAGGGTACGACAACCTGAACTGTAGGCCTGCCTATGTATCTCCCGATAGAGCTTGCTCTCCAGTCTACAACGTTGGCGACTGTGTACTCGCCGTCTATGGGCTTACCGTTTGAAAGAGGAAAGTAATATCTAGTTTCTCCGACGTCTGTTTCTATTTTTTCAACATCTCCAAACTCCACGTTTCTAACGGAGACAATACTCTCCCTCGCTCCTACACGTGATATCGCCCAAGCAGAGGAAAGAAGGTCAGCCGTCCAACCATTACCTAAAACACCACGGGCACTACCCTCATCCACCAAAAACACTATATTAAGCTCACTAACTCCATCATCAACAGGTCCGCAGTAGATTTTGCCAACCGCAGCTGCATCCGCCAGAATCTGCTTGTCATCAACATCGAAGGAAAAGATTTTACTAAGATCACTGTACTCGGACAGAGAAATATTCTGTGATACAAAAACTCCTTTGAAAATAGGTCTAATTATGTCTGCGGAGCTTTTATCGTCAAATGTCTCGGGCCAATTTTTCATCAGTGCAAGAGGTAGGGCTACGGCCCCTATGACGGTGGTCGGCGGGACAACCCTCAGAGCTGGACGGCTTTTGGTGAATGCATGGTAGTTTAGGAGAAGCCCCCAGTGCGTTTCGGCATCAATTCTCAAGTATTTCATGGCTTCTGTGAAAGCACGTGCTCAGCCACTCTGTCCACTAGCTCTTCCAAGGATTGGGTGCTAACAACACCGTTCGGCAGTGGCTTTTCCTTGCTAAAGCCAAAAATCGCTACATCCTCGGTTGCGTTAAAATTTTCAAGCATCTTCAGCATCGCGTCTTTCCTTTTGACCGTGTCATCTACAAAGGTTGCATAATGCGGTGGGCTGACGATAAACGGCCTGACCTTTGAAACGGCTGCAACAACAGTGAGAATATCTTCAATAGGTAAGTACCTGCTTCTTTTAGCACCGAAGCCGCCTCCTGTGAAAAGCCTCGACATAGCAATCAAACCAATTTTCACTCTCGACAGTCTGTCGTCTACAGCGTCCTCAATTTTTATTGTGCTCGTCCGCCCTATTTTGTCAAGGTTCAGGTTGAAGGTTAATCCGTAAACAGCGGAGGCCAGCTCGACGTAGTATATCATTTGACCCGCTCGCTCAGCCGCCGTAGGCTCGCTGCCTTGACTCTGGCCCTTACCGGCCGTGCTTTCCTTCGACTCACTGATCATATGCCTCACGTGGAACTGGCTCTCGATGGCTGTTGCCTCTAACCCGTCGAAGACCGGGACGGCGTATCCTACCTGAAAACAGGAAGTCCTTTTGACTGGAACCCCCTCTGCTATGAGGAACCCACCTACGTCTGCAATTAGGCTGCTGCGTACTACCTCTTTCTCAATCTCGTGCTTGATGTCGGATATGTCTTTCTGTTTTTTAGATTCTTTCGCTTGGTTCATCAATTCTTTCAGCGTTTCGGTCATGTGCTTCATGTCGGCAAATTTGATGAATTCACCGCGACGAGACCATGCGTCTAGAGGGGCTTTGTCGCCGTAGAAGTTCACAGCTTCCTCCACCAAGGCTTGTTGGTATCCGTGTCCAATGCTTTCTCCACTTATCGCCGGCACGTACAGAAGCCTGAATCCGGAGCTCGACGGTACAACTATGGGAGCTTTTCTGTGTTTGGACACGTTGCCGATGCTTTCAACCATGTTCAGGGCTTCAACGTTGCAGAGGAACCTCAGCCCCAGAGAAATATGCATCTATTCCTCACTTCCACTCTTGTGGGGATACGCGAGCGAGAGCCCGGCCAGAACTTTCGCGGCGCTGAGGTCTCTGTGGAAAAGGTCCACAACCTCTCTGACCACAGACTCTGAAGGTAGATGAACTTTCTCCCCTGAGTCTGCGGCGCTACGGGCCTCCCTCATCGCCTCCTGTAGAGCCGTTTCTGCAATAAAGTTGTTGAAAGCGTTGGCAAGCCTGTCTACGTATCCATACCTGCTCTCCATCACAAAATAACGGAGTGTTCGAGCCACATCCATCAAAGAGCTCCATTCTCTTTCTGTGAACCTTGAACCCTGTTTTGTGGACGTAGGGTCCATGTTTGTAATGCGTTAGGCCTGCTCATAAGCATTTCTATGTTTTTGGAAAGTTTCCAATCCACCGGAAACTATAAAGATAGCTTGGAAACATCTAATGAATTGTGGGAAAGACCATTTTAGTGACGCTCGGCTACACTGAATGGCCGGTGGTTTCTTCGCTTCTCAAACACGGGCTGGAGCACGGCGATAAAGTAGCCACGGTCATCCCATCGAGAAGCGATCCAAGGTCCCAAGCAACCCTTTCAGAGATAAGAAGCTTTCTCTCAAAATTTGTCGTAGATGTGGAGCTTGAATCTGTTCCTGTCGACGTCCATGATTTCGAAAAGTCCGTCATCACTCTGGTGGGTTATCTAAGGAAGGAAACGGCAAGAGGCAGGAGGCTTGTGGTGAACTTGAGCGGCGGCATGAAGATTCTTGTCCTCGAGGTCTTCACAGCCCTATTTCTTTCTCATGTCGAGAATGTTCAAGCTGAGATAATCACTGAGGACAAGGTTGAGGTATCGCTGCCGGCTTTGTGGAGGACGGGGTCCGTGGGCATGCTGCGAGACACGGACCTTAGGATTCTTGAGTTGTGTATGCGGAGTCAAAACGTTGTTTCTATTGCTAAAGGTTTGAAAAAGC
>JAWAFZ010000010.1:0-30492 GCA_038890155.1 Candidatus Caldarchaeum sp.
CTAGCCTCATGGCGGGTTTCTTAATCTCACCCCACTCCGTGTAGGAAAGAGGCCACGCGAAGATCGGATGGCTGAACTCGCTAGTTCGAATGTGGTTTGCGACCGTTGAGGGGTCTGTCGAACGGGTCTTTTCGACGGCGTCAACAATAGCCAAAACGGTCACATAGCCAGAGACAGCGTTGTGGTCGAAGTATCTTCCGTATTTCTGGTAGAATTTAACGGCGAGGTCTCGGTACTCTGGCGTCTCGGTCTTAATGCAGGTCGTCGTCACAAGCTTGTCGAGCCCGATTTCACCAACGCCTCTGAGCATCAGCTCGGGCGGCTGCACGGACGCGATGTAGTAGGCCGAGGGAAATCCAAGCTCTATCGCCTGCTTGGTTATCGTTGGGAATCCCGGTGGATGACCCGTCAGGATCATCAGTTCAGGCTGAAGAGGCTGGATCTTGCGTAGTACTGTTGTGAAGTCTGTTTCACCCAACGGAGTCTCCTCTATCTGAAACTGGAGGTTGGGAATTTCCTTTAGTCTTTTTTCAAGCACTTCTTTGATGGCGAAACCCCATTCATAGCTGGCGATGATTACTCCGACACGCCGGTATCCACTGTCTTTGACGAAGTTGGCGAGAAGCTCGCCGTTGGTTGGCGCAGGAGGCAGACAGGTTCTGAACGTGAAACGCGAATCCTTAGTCAGTATAGTGTGGGAGCCGGCTGCTATGAGGAACAACGGGACTTTGGTTTGCTCGGCTTCAGCTGTCAAGACTGCTCCGATGCCGCTGGAAATCGTGCCGACGACAGCCGTCACTTTGTCGATTTCAGCCATTCTCTTGAAGATGGACACAGCTTCTTTGGCGTCGTTCTTTTCATCCGCTTCGACAAGAACAACTTTTGCGCCGAGAACTCCTCCTTTTGAGTTGATTTCATCGACTGCGAACCTCATGCCGTCGAGTGTGTAGGCTCCGTATATCGCGAAAGGCCCGGTCAAAGGCACTAGAGCACCTATTTTGACTTCGGAGACGCCGAGGCTTTGCTGCGAAAACAACAGAAAGGCTGTAGAAGCAAGGGCCGCGACGACGAGAGCGACAATCGCCACAACTACCGCTCTTTTCACGGGCTCTGCCCTCTAAACACTCTAATTTAAATCTATATGTTTTAAATTGAAGGATAAAGTTCTTCCACGATCTTGTGGAGTTGCTGCTTCTCGTAGGTGACAGGGTTCAAGACAATCCAGTCAACTCCTTCGAGTGATTTAACCCGTTCCCTGATTTTCGCAGCGATCTCCTCAACCGTTCCGTAGAGGTAGAAGTTTTTCCAGTAGTCAAGGTTCATGCCCGAATAAAGTGAGAATCGTTTGACGGCTTCGGCGTCGCTGTCTCCTGCTTTCTTCAAGTAGACGAAGTTGGAATAGATTTTAGTTATTTTGTACGGGTCCCTTCCAAGCTCAGTTGCGTATTTCTTAACTTTCTCCCAGTCGTTGGTCGCCATCTGAGGCGTAGAGCTCGAATGCGGAATCCATCCATCGGCGAACTTCGCAATACGGTAAAGAACTTTGTCGATTCCTTTCGCAGCTGCTCCGTAGAGAATTTCATGAGGCTGGCTCCCTCCGCCAATCCATATTGGAGGATGAGGTTTCTGTGAAGGTTTCGGCTCGAGAATTAGGTCTTTGACGGTGAAAAATTTGCCTTCGAACGTGATTTTGTCCTCTGTCCAGAGCTTTTTCAGCAGCTGGAGGTATTCATCCATGATCGCTCCGCGTTTTTCGAGAGGTGTGTTGAGGAGGTGGAATTCGTCGGGATTCCATCCCACGCCTGCGCCGAGAACAAACCTCCCTCCAGAATACACGTCGAGAGAAGCAATCTGTTTGGCGACGATGTAGGGGTTTCTGAAAGGCAGCACCATTATCATGGGGCCCAGCAACGCTTTCTTCGTCGCGGCGGCTACTAACGACAGAGCGATCAACGGGTCGTGCCAGCTAGTCGAATACGCAGGCCTTGAAGTGAGCAGATGGTCGATGACGAAAAATCCTTCAACCCCCATGCGTTCGGCTTCTGCGACGTAGTTTCTCAGAGTCTCGCCGGATGAGAATTCTCCTGGCCTTGCGTAGGTTGGAAGACGAAGACCAAGCTTCATTAATGACCACCTTCGGGCATTTTCGCTTCTCCGCTGGTCTTTATTTGTTTCGAAGGAGGCGGGGTCATCCGGCTTCGGCCGACTCTAACCACTCCGTCTATCATGACCATGGCTATCCCAGGAATGTCGCCGACTGAGAAAGCTTCGACGGCGTCCCGCGCAACCGAGCCGTAGGGTGCGTCCATCACCACGAGGTCCGCTGGACGTCCAGGCTCCAGCACACCTTCTCTGAGTCCGAATGTTTTCGCCGTGTTTCCCGTGGCGGCTGAGACGATTTTCTCGGGCGCTATTCCTGCAGCCGAGGAGATGAAGGAAACGGTTCGGATGATGCCTAGAGGAATGACTCCTGTCCCGGAAGGCGAATCCGTTCCGATAATCAATCTATGCAGCTCGTTTCGCGATTCTAGAATTCTAACGGTATCTATCATGGATTTGAAGTTGCCGCACTGGACTACTTCGATGGCCGCTTTCGTGTTTTCGATGATGGATCGGATGTCTGGAATTGATGGAGATGTCGGCCCTCCGTTGATGTGTGAAACTACGTCGGGCTGAACCTTGAGCACGACTTGAGCGTTGATTATGGTGCTTCCCGGAATCGATGCTCCGCCTGTGTGAATGACGACTTTCATTCCATGTTTCTGAGCTAATCGGACGAGTGAAGCGGCTTCATCGGGGTCCTGAACTGTTCCAAGCCCGACTTCCCCGACAAGCCAGACGCCCTTCGAAACGACTTCCTCGAAATCGCCTTCTACAAGTCCTTTCTCCAGCAGAAGAGCGCCTGCGTGAACTTTCGCGCCGAGAGGCCTGACGTTCTTGAATGTTTTGTGGGCCAGAACTGCGAGGGCTTTCGCGGCCTCCTTGTCTCCACGGGGTCTGCCAGGGAGATGAACCTCGCCAGCAGAGACAAACGAGGTGACTCCACCGTTAACGTATGATTCTATGAATCCTATAGTGTTTTGGCGAGGGGTGAAATCGCCGAAAACGGGATGGACGTGTGAATCAAACAGGCCGGGAGCCACCGTCATCTGGCCGACGTCGAACACTCCGTCTGCCTGCCGGGAAATGTCCCAGTCTATTTCCTCTATTACGCCGTTGTTGATGTAGATGCTGTCGCCTTCTGCAAAAGGCTTATCGAACTTACCTGAAAGAATTTTTCCCGCGTTCTTGACGAGTATTGTTTTCATGTATTTCCCCCGCTAAAACGTGTTTTTATTTGTTGCGATGCTCCAGAGAAGGCTGGGGGAAATGTTTGATTTTGTGAGACGTTTTTTGGCGGCGTCTTCAACGGCGTTGACTATTGCGGCGGCTACGGGTATCAGCGGGCCTTCACCCATTCCCTTTGTGCCTAGCTCGGAAAACATAGACGGTGTTTCTAAGTGGTCGATTAAGATCTCAGGAGTTTCCATGGTTGTGGGGAGAAGATAGTCGCTGAACGACGCCGTCAACAGAACTCCGTTCTGGTCGTAGAGGATGTTTTCATAAAGGGTTGCGCCTAGCCCCTGCAGAACACCCCCTAGGATCTGGCCGTCGACGATGGGTTTGTTCATTATTTTGCCGCAGTCGTGTACGGCTACGTATCTAAGAACTTTGACAATGTATGTTTCCGGGTCAAATTGGACGATTGCGACGTGAGCTGAATTTCCGTAGGTGGCTGACATGTTGATTTCACCCGGAGCTCCGACGTTGAATGTCGGAAAATCATAGAAAACCTCAGCCTGAAGGCTCTCATGATATTTTTTTGTCTTGACAACGTCTCGATAGGCTTTTGAAGCGATTTGGGCGAAAGTCAGCGAAAAATCGGTTCCCTTAAGAACGATTCGGCCGTCGTTTATCTCCAAATCTTTCTCAGACGCTTCAAAAAGGCCTGCCGCTAGCGAAAGAATTTTCGCCCGGAGAATTTCGCATGATTTTTTGACGGCTGCAACGGTCATGACGCTGAACCTGCTGGCCCACGTGCCTCCGTAGGGGCTTGGATAGACCATGTCCGAATCGCCGAAGACAATCCGCACGTTCTCAGGCTTGACTCCGAGAGTTTCGCAGACGATCTGAGTCAAAACAGTTTCATGGCCCTGCCCCTGAGGAATCGAAGCCGCGTAAACCGTGACCGCTCCAGATTCTTCAAGCCTAACGATTGCCCCTTCGCCGGAGCCCGACGTTTCAAGCTCCGGAAACAACAGTTTGTTTCGGGCTAGGTTTGTTACCGCAGGCTCGACTACGCAAGCTACTCCAACGCCGACATTCGGCAGGCCTCGGTATTGCTCCGGCTCGGCGAGCTTCCAAGCCTTCTCAAGTAGTTCACGGTATTCGCCGCCGTCGTAAAGGCTTCCGAACACACTTCGGTAAGGCATCATTTCTCTGCCGACCATGTTCCTCAGCCTCATTTCAACCGGCGACAACCCCACCTCCTTCGCCGCGATGTCCATCATCCTTTCCAGAACAAAATACGCTTGCTGACACCCATATCCACGGACAGGCCCCGTGGGGCATTTATTCGTGAAAACAACTTTCAACTGGACCTCGACGTTGCGGATGTCGTAGCATCCGAGATAGGTCATCAAAGACCTGATAACTCCACCCGGGTCGGGAAGACGTGCGTAGGCTCCGACGTCTTCGATGAAGTCTGTACGGTACGCGGCTATCTTTCCAGTTTTGTCGAGGGCCATCTCCGCATAAGTAACGCGGTTGGAGTTGTGAGCCATCGCTGTCAAATGTTCTCGGCGTGTTTCAAACCACTTCACGGGTCTCTTAAGCTGAAGAGCAGCAAAGCAGACTAGAAAAACATACGGATAGAGCATGATTTTGACGCCGAAGCCTCCGCCGATGTCCTTCTCGATGAACCGAATTTTCTCGGGCGTTATTCTGAGACAGTCGGCGAGGATTTTCTTGAAAAGAAGTGGTGTCTGCTGGTTATCGTAAACAGTCAGCGAGCCGTCTTTCTGCGGAACAGCCACTACACCGCATGTCTCGATCGGCGACGCAGCATACCTTTCAAAGAAGAACTTTTCCCTAACCACCCTTTCAGCTTCGCTGAAGGCTTCTTCAACATCTCCAAAAGAAAATTTCCTCTCTAGTGCTACGTTTGTTCCCAGCTGTTCATGGACCAATGAGGATGGGTGAAGCGCGTCTTCGGCGTCGACGACGACTCCTAAAGGCTCGTAATCGACGACAACCTGCTCAGCAAGGTCGAAAGCTTCTTCACGGGATTCAGCGACGACCACGGCTACGGGTTCGCCGTAGTATCGGACTTTGTCAACCGCTATGCCGTAGTACGGCACGTTCTTTATCAGCGTGTAGAGAGGCTTGGTTCTGTACGCGATGGTTTTCCCCGTGAAAACAACGCCTCCCTGTCGAACCACGCTCTCGTAGGAGATCTGCTTGATTCTAGCATGGGCATAAGGGCTTCTAACAAACACAAGATGAAGCATTCTTGGAAAGCTCAAGTCGTCCACATAAACAGCTTCTCCCCGCAGAAACCGCGGGTCCTCCAGCCTTCTAGTCAAGTTCAACAACCTGCCAAAATTTCAACTAATTTTTAAACCATTTCTAACCGATGGCAACCGTTGTTCCCCTCTCTGGACTTTCAGCAACAACGCTCTCAGCAATCATCCGGTGTGGAAAAACAGACCACCGTGATGCTCGGACTTTCTTTGACGGATGTTGTTTCGGCAGCAGCTCTCGATGGCAGCAGGAAATTTCTGCTTTTAAACATGGGTGGAGAAAAAGAAAGTATCTGCACCTAATCAACACCATTCATCTAAAAATGTGGTTATGGGAGGATAGCGGTCAAACGGTAGGGGCGCACAGGGCTAATCAGGGAGGTTCTTTGGAAGGCCGGTGTTTTCTTCCGTTAAGATCCCTCCCATCTTTTTGAAGATTTAACCCAAGCCACGATACACACAGGTCTTCTAAAATAAGTCCATGAGGATTATGGTGTAGACGCTCCAGCCAAACTCTCCCCTTTTTTTACCTCTTTGACAATACATATATTTCCCCTCCGGAGACGCTAAAACGGGGCCGTAGTTCAGCATGGTTAGAAAGAGATAATTCATTAAATTATTTCCTAATTTCCGCGGCTTGGGCCCGCGAGGTCCCCGGTTCAAATCCGGGCGGCCCCAGCTTTTTAGAGCTGGGCTTAGTTGGTTGGTGCTTTGTCGGAGGGTTGGGACGGCTATGTTTTTGTTGTCGACTCTAGGCCTACAGTATTTGAGTCTGTTGGAAGACCCGACAGGAGTGTTCAAGCTGGGAAGCCTGTCATGGACATTCCCTAGTTTTCAGCAACAAGTCGACCTTCCGATTCTTCGTGTCGAGAGGCCTCATGTCAAGCTGAACCATCGAGCTTCTGACGCTTCTGATTTTAGGCAGCTGAGAAAGCGTGCGAAAGCCGTCTACGCCGGAGGCACGACCCGAGCGTTGAAACCCGTTTTCCTCAACCTAGGACAATTTTTGTTAGACAAAAAACGTTTTGCAAGGTAATGTTTTTAGATTGGGTTTATAATGGTTAGTTGGTCTGTTTTATGGCGTTGTACGGGGGCGCTTCCGTGGATTTTGACGCAGCTAAGAGGGTTCTTGGAGGCAGCTTCACGGTGACTAGTGTTTACCTAGACGCTGGTGTGTTGACTTTTGAAGTTGCTGAGAACGTTATAAAGGAGAGGTTCAAGAGATGTCTCCCCCAGCTCAAGAGCCTCGGGTTGATAGCCACTGCTCGTAAGGAGAACGGAGTGGTTAAGATAAGGGTGTTTCCCTACGCCAAGCCTCCCAAGAACGATATACGCATACCGCTGGTTCTCGGCCTGGCTACTCTGGCTACCGTGTCCTTCGACGGCTTCATAAGGTCTTCTGGAAGGATATACAGCGTCGTGCATCCCGGCTACAGCCTCGGCGAAGTATTCTTCAACGGCATGGTCTTCTCAGCAGCTTTGCTTGCAATAATATTCATCCACGAGATGGGCCATAAGCTATCAGCTCGTATAGACGGCGTCTCCGCTAGCTATCCCTACTTCATACCCGGGTTTCCCGGCATCATTCCAACCTTGGGTGCTGTGATTTTTCAGAAGGAGCCGCTCGCTAACAGGGATGACATGTTTGACATAGGGATAAGCGGGCCTGTTGCTGGGTTCGCTACGGCGGTTGTTGTGGCCTTCGTTGCTTTCCAGACCGCCACGTGGGTTCCGGTCGACCAGTACCGTGCTTTGATCGAAACGGCTGCGAGGGAGGGGTCGGTCGTAGAGGTTCCGCTGATCTTCACCCTGATAAGGCTTCTGTACGGAAGGCCTGACGAAGTTCCTTTCTTCATGACTGTTGGCTTCGCTGCTTGGCTGGGTATGGTCGTCACGGCCTTGAACCTCATGCCCATATGGCAGCTTGACGGCGGCCGTATATTCAGGAGCTTCCTGTCAAGAAAGCAGCACCTAATCGCTTCGTACATCTCTCTAGGCGTGTTGGTTGTCGCGGGCTACTACTTCATGGCCTTGCTGCTAATATTCATGATGGGCAGGAGCATCGACATAGTTCCGTTGGACGACGTCTCTCCGCTTTCTTTCTGGAGAAAGGTTTCCTTGATAGGGCTTGCAGCCATGCTCGTTCTCAGCTTCGTACCCCTTACCAGGATGTTCTAAAACCCCTCGAGACAGGTTCCAACGCAGTTAGGCACAGCCAGCACCCTCGCCTCTCTAGACTTTACACGTCTCGCATACACGACCGCTTGGTCAAGAGTGTCGGCCTGCCGAGCGTTGAGAATCTTTTCAACGACCGTGGAGGGAAGCGCCGTGACCAGCACAACTTTGTGTTTCTCGGCTACTGCCTTCCAATCCTTCCACTGCTCGACTAATTCAGAGTCTTGGACGTGCTCGCCCTTGGCGAGCTTCAGCAACCATTCCTCGCCTAATCCTTCAGAGGACTCGAACATGAAAACCACAACCTTGCCGGGCTCTAGCTTCGATACGGAGGATGCCATGTGGAGGCATGCCGAGAAACGCTTGTCGACAGGATGTCCAGGGCCTCCGACGAGCACGACGTCTGCGGGGTTGTTCGGCGAGTACTTGGACAACTCCTCAGCCCTCCGTACAGCCGTCTGGGAGACTTCCTCGAACTCGCCCACCATAACCTCGGCTACATAGCCTCCGCATCCAACTACGGGGGATACCAGCTTCAAACCGTGGCTGGGTTTTTTCCAGAGGTCTTTGGGTCCCATCACTCTTCCGCCCCAGTACACGGCAGGCGAGAATAGAAGCGTTTTGGACGGGTCTGCTTTGTCCGTCCCTGTGAATGGCTGTATCTTCTTGACTTCTGGCAACAGCTTCCTCACGTATTCATACAGGCTCTTCTCAGTTTGAGCATCAGCGTACCGCCACGATGAAACATACACCTCGACGCTAGGAAAGTTTTCGGTGCATGTCCCAACCGTCGACACCACAGCCTCGTCGTACCCGTCAACTGCGTAAACATAGTCTACGACCACAGCCTCCACCACATCTTCGAGACAACGTCTTATCTCATCGGTGTAGCCGGCATGCCTGCTTCCGGACGGGTTGAGAACTTCGACCGATTCCTCCAAGTCGGCGAATATTTCCGTGCTGCCGTACTTGAACCAGACCTCCACCATCCTTGTTGCCGATGGCTCAACGCCTTCTTAAAAAGCCGCCATAGGTTTAAAATAAGAACGCAGAGGCTGATCTATGGATGGGTTCGGAGGTTTTCCTGAGCTTTCTTAAGAGTCGAAGGACTTCGAAGATGCTCGGGGCTGGACATGTGCCGGCCGAGGTGGTTGTGAAGGCTGTTGAGGCGGGTGTGTGGGCTGCGAACGCTCATGGATATCAGCCTTGGAGGTTTGTCGTCGTCGACGATGAGAGTGTTAAGGAGCGGCTGCTGGATGAAATGGGGAGGGATTGGCTGGAGGACTTGACCGGCGACGGCATGGAGCGTAGCAAGGCTGAGAAAATAGTGGAGATATCTAAAAACAGAAGCCGTCGAGCGGCTTTCCTCATAATCGCATGCCTGAGCATGAAGGACATGGATGTTTACTGGGACAGCCGTCGGAGCAGGCTAGAATACGTGATGGGCGTCCAGAGCGTCGCAGCAGCTGTACAGAACATCCTGCTGGCGGTCCACGGCCTTGGATACGGCTCTTGCTGGAGATGCTCGCCCCTGTTTGCTCAGAATGCTGTGAGGAGGGTTCTGGGAATTCCACCGGACGTCGAGCCCCAGGCGATGGTTGAGGTAGGACTCAGGGGAGGTGAGACGTCTGGACTTCGTAAGCCTCTCGGTGAAGTTGCTTTCTTGAATAAATGGGGTAATCCGTTATGCTGACCGCCTTGGCTGGAGGCGTTGGTGCTACGAAGCTGTTGGTCGGGCTGAAGCATGCTATGGGCCTTGAGCGTGGGGCTGCGGTGGTCAACACGGGGGACGACGAGGTTTTCTACGGGCTTCACGTCTCTCCCGACTTGGACACGGTTGTGTACGGCCTGGCGGGACTGGGCGACGCTGAGCGGGGATGGGGAGTCTTGGGCGACAGCTTCACCGCCTTGGAGATGCTTGGAAAGCTGGGCTGCGAAACATGGTTCAAGCTGGGCGACAGAGACTTGGCGGTAAGCCTGTACAGGACTATGAGGATGATGGAGGGTGCTTCCCTTACGCAGGCTACTGAGGAGATTGCCACCAAGCTGGGTGCCGGCTGGAGAGTGCTGCCCATGACAGACGACAGGGTGAAAACCATGGTCGAGACCGAGCTGGGGGTCATGCCTTTCCAGCAGTATTTCGTAAAGCATGGACACAGGCTGAGCGTGAGGAGGATAATCTTTGAGGGTGTTGAATCAGCCAGTCCGACCCAGGCAGTCCTACAGGCAATCGACACAGCCGACTACGTGGTCCTCAGCCCGAGCAACCCCCTCGTAAGCATATCTCCCATACTGTCGCTCAAGGGTGTTAGAGAGAGGCTCAGGAGAGTTGAGGCGAAGATACTGGCTGTCAGCCCCTTCGTGGGAGGCCGTGCGTTGAAGGGACCTGCCGCGAGCATGATGGTTGACCTAGGTCTTGACCCGTCTCCGGCGGGAGTGGCGAGGCTCTACGGCGACTTCCTCGATGTTTTGGTGTTCGACATCGCTGACTCCTCGTACGTTGAAGAGGTGAGGGCTTTGGGGGTCAAGCCTGTTGCCGCTAAGACTGTGATGAATACTCTGGAAGACAAGGTTCTTCTGGCTAGGACGGTTCTCCGGGAGCTGGGAGCGGTTAGTTGAAATGCTATGCCGTCTTGCCTGTCAAGAGGCTGGAGGACGCCAAGACGAGGCTGCGTACAGCCTTGTCGGGGGCTGAGAGGCGGAGGCTGGTTTTACGGCTTTTAGTCAGGACCGGTGTTCTCTGCGAGGCTGCTGGGTTGGAGGTCCTCGTTGTGTCGAGCGACCCCGATGTTGAGAAAGCCTC
This sequence comes from Candidatus Caldarchaeum sp., assembly GCA_038890155.1. Lineage (GTDB taxonomy): Archaea > Thermoproteota > Nitrososphaeria_A > Caldarchaeales > Caldarchaeaceae > Caldarchaeum. The sequence goes on from JAWAFZ010000010.1 coordinate 10,540, forward strand.
GGACAGACGTGGATGGAGGCTGGTCGACGACTCGGGCCTGGGTCTTAACCCTTCGATACGGAGAGCTTTAAAATCCCTGACGCATGCTCCAGTCCTGATTGTGCTGCCCGACCTGCCGCTTTTGAGCTTAGCTAGCATCGAGGCTGTGCTAAGCATCGGCGGGGGTAAAGGCTGCGTCGTATGCCCCGACCTGAGGCTAAAGGGTTCTAACATGCTTTACCATTTTGACGGAGGAAGCCTCTTCCCGATGTTCGGGGCCGACAGCTACCGGCGTCATCTGGCAAGCCTGAGCCGGCGTTTCCCTACAAAGACCTACGTCGAGCTCGGGACGGCGCTCGACCTAGACAAGCCCAGCGACCTACTTCTTCTTTCTAGGCTTTCTCCGACTCCTGTTTAGCACGAAGACAGTTAGGACGAGGAAGAGGGGAATTAGGAGAAGCAGCTCTGTGAGGAGGGAGAGGACCGTCTGCCCCTGTGGTGGAGCTTCAGGCGTTGTGGCTATGGTTATTGAAGGGGAGGTGGTGGAGGTTCTGTAGTCGAGCTCTCCGACCTTCTGGTATACGTTGTTGCCTGCCACGTCTGTTGCGTTGACGTAGAGCTCAACTCTAGACACCTCGGCAGACTGTCTGTACACGCCCGTGAAAATTTCGCCTCTCTGAACCATGTCGAACTCCTTGAAGGCCGCTACGTAGATTCCAGTGTACTCGACCGCGACGAGCTTTACGGAGGCTAAGTCTTGCTCAGGGTCTGAAACCCTCACCCTAACTTCAGCCGAACCATCCTGAAGCCTGTTCACCAGCCAGTTGGACACCGTTGGTGTTCTCGAGTCGTAGATGAAACCAATCTTGTTAGAAATGGAGTCGAGGAACCATATCCTAGATTGGGCCCCGGCTGCGACGGAGCTGGGCGACGCTGAGGCGAGGCTTGACTCTCTGTAGCCTGTCTGGTCGACTACGCCGACCACTCTTCTGGACACGCTGGAGTAGACAAGCTTGTCTCCAATCACGGCCGTCGAGGAGGGGAAGGTCGCTCGGGGGAGGGATGTTCTCTGTACGATGGACCCGCCTGAAACCTTAAGCACGTTGTCGTTGTTCAATACCAGCCAAGCGGCGTTCCCAGCCGCTTCGACTCTGACGACGGAGCCCTCTACTCTGATGCTTTCGGCGACACCGTTCCTCACAACCACCAGGCTGTCCAGCGACTTGGCAACGGCCCAGACGACTCCGTCGGAGGCCGAGAGATAGTTAAGCCCGTCAGCCACGTCCACGTCGTAGTTCTCCAGAACCGTCAACCTCTCAGGATCTAGTTTAACTACTGTCCGTGCTGCTGGGTGGGACACGTAGACGTGTCTTCCGTCCGTGGCAAGCCCTCCTGCACGCATCTCGAGGCTGTGGGTTGAAGACTGTTTAGAGGCTAGGTCTACGACGAAAAGGCTGTTCCTCGTGGAGAGAAGAGCCACGGCTTTTCCCATGGCGAACACTGTCTTGTCTACCCGGCTGGGAGCTTCAAACTCGACGTAAGAACTAATGTCCACCCTGTAAAGACCCAGAACGGGCCTGTCGGCGAAAGAGACAGCCACCCACACTCCGCCGTCCGAGTCTATCCTCGAAGGCGTTCCGCCCAGATTAACGTCAACAATCTGGGGAGGCGAAAGACCCCATGCTGCGGGCAGGAGGGAAGCCAGCAGAAGAACAGGAACAAGCCTCATCCCGTCCTACTCCAACTAATCTCTATAAGTGTTTTTACCGATGCGGCGGGCGGGATTTGAACCCGCGACTCAGGCCCGCGGCGAGCCAGCGCGCGGAACTCCCAGCGTGGCAGGCTGGTGTCCTACCAGGCTAGACGACCGCCGCACGCAACGAATGTGGTGGCAGAATTATTTAAACGATTTCCTTGAAATACTTGAGCCGGTATCCAGCCATCCACTCCACCCTGACCTTGCAGGGAATCTAGGCCTTCCACGAGAGCCGATGTGAAATGCGCGCGGGTCGATAGTTAAGATAACGCCGGCATATAACATTCAAGCGGGAGGTTTTAGTCTGGCCCTGCCCACGGTGAGAAAGACAACGAAGCTTGAAGCTAGGCGTAGAGAGCGATGAACTCATTTGTTGGGGACAGCCGGCCGATTAGGGTTATTGGGTTCTCAAAATTATTTGAATTCAAATCTTGAAGGACTGGCCTCTTTCGGGGGATGCTGCCTCGACTCCCAGCTCTGAAGAAGCCCAGCTAGCCAGTAAGCTGCACTGCTGTGGCTCGCCGTGTATTGTGAAGACTTTGGTGCTGGACTCGATCTTCTTGAGGTAGTCGTGGAGCTGGCTTCTCCCCGCATGTCCCGAAAAACGGAACTGCTTGACCTTGCAGTTGGCCGGCTTCTCAACGCCGTCCGCTACTAGAACACCTCTGTTTAGCAGTATCTCTCCCGGGGTTCCTGGTATTTGGAAGCTTGCGAGGAAGATGGCCGACTTCTCGTCCTCAACGACTTTGGGAGCGTAGAACATAGCAGGCCCGCCCTTAAGCATTCCTGCAGGCGAAACTATGACGCCGGGCTCGGACAAAGCGCTCTGCCTCCCACGTCTGCCATGCACTATTCTAGTTTTCCGGCTCGCCTTCTCGAGAACTTCGACTCCGTCAACGAATTTCTTATCGCTCAGGTAGAACTCCATAGCTTTCTTAGCCATTCCGTCAAGCCAGACGGGGTGCTTGAAGTTGTGAGCAGTAAGTATGCATATAATCTCCTGAGCTCTTCCGACTGAGAAGGCTGGGACGAGGACGACACCGCCGTCGTCGACAACCTCTTTGCAGGATTTCACAAACTCTCTCTCCAGCTCTTGACGTGGCCTATGGTCCTCGTGAGCATAGGTCGACTCTATCACCACGGCGTCGACGGTTCCCAGCGTGGTGTCGGCGCCTTCAAGCAGCCTAGTCCTAACCGTTGTAAAATCTCCGGTGTACACCAGAGTTTTGTCTCCATTCACGATCACCTGTGCACTCCCCGGGATGTGGCCTGCGTCGACAAGCTCTATCTCCAAGTCTCCCACTCTGAAGGGCTCCCGGTAGAAGACTGTCTTGGTGTTCTGCAGCATCTTGTCCATCTCCCTCCTCTCGAAGAGAAGATGGTCTCCCGAGAGCTTTATGAAATCCTGAACGAGTAGGGTTGCCGTGTCCCTCGTCATCGATGTACAGTAGAGCTTTTGTGCGTAGCTTGTGTAAAGCATGGGCAAGACGCCGGAATGGTCTAGATGGGCGTGAGTAAGTATGGCTGCGTTGAGTTTACGTGTCTCGACCGGTAGCGGGAACTCGGGATGGTCGTTCAGCATCACGCCGTAATCCAGAAGAACTCGGGTGTTTTTGTACGAGACCTCGACCGCTGACCTTCCAACCTCAAGGGTTCCGCCTAGAAACCTAACCTCCATTCTTTATTCCACGACTCCTTAACTTTCATAAACGGTGTTCCGTTCTGGTTTTACGAAGTCACGCCGCCTTTTATGTATATTACAGGGCTGAGCCTGCAAGAAACCCTCCAAAGATGCCGAGGAAATAGCCGGCGACCCCCATGCTTACTCCGAGGTCGAACGCCGCATCCCGCTTAAGGTAGGCTTTGAAGAAAGGCAGGGGGAACGGCGTCGCCGCCGACCCTCCCTCGTACTGCTGTGTCTTGTAAACATCCCAGCAGAGCCAGAAACCACCAAAGGTCAAGCCTGCTCCGACGACAGACGTCAATATCCCCAGAAACTCAATCAAGTCCACTCCCAATCCTCAACACTATCTGCTCGGCATGGTTTATAATAGGCTTATCAGGCGTAACGGTTTATGCGTGTCGAGGACCTCCGGCTAGGTAGAGAAGTCTCAGCCGTCGGGCTGCTGAGGATGATGTCTAGGATGGGCGGGTTTATGGGCATGCACGTAGGCCGTGCGTTCGAGGTTCTCAGCGAAATGGTGAGGGATGAATCGTGCCTGAGGGGCTTGTCCTTCACCGGCAACTTGGTGGCCACGGGTCTTCGGGGAGTATTGGTGGAACTTCTGCGGAGAAAGCTTTTCGACCTCGTGGTGACGACTTGCGGCGCTTTAGACCATGACATCGCCCGCACACGTTCCTTCTACAGGCAGGGGAGCTTCGACTCCGACGACTGGCGGCTCGCCGAGAAGAACATCCACAGGCTTGGAAGCGTCTTCATAGACCAGGAGAGCTACGGCGTCGTGGTTGAGAAGGAGGTTAAGAGCCTGCTCGACGAAGTTGGGCTTGAGGGGAGGGTTGCGGGCCACAGGCTTTGCTGGATGCTCGGCGAGAGGCTTGGGTCGGAGAGCTCAATCCTCTACTGGTGCTGGAGGAACAAGATACCGGTGTTCGTTCCAGGGATAATTGACGGCGCCGTCGGATACCAGCTCTGGCTTCAGGGAGGGAAGAGAGGTGTTTACGTAGACTTGGTCGCAGACATGAACCTCCTCGACGAGATGATGTGGAAGGCTGGCAGGAAGGGAGGGCTTTTGGTGGGCGGAGGCATATCCAAGCATCATCTCCTCTGGTGGTCTCAGTTCGGTGGTGAGGGTCTCGACTACGCCGTCTACATATCGGCAGCTGACGAATATGACGGAAGCCTCAGCGGTGCAAGACCCCGTGAAGCAGTATCATGGCACAAAGTCTCGCCCAAGTCTAGGCAGGTGTTCGTTAAGGGAGATGCGACGATCGTCCTCCCCCTTCTCGCTCTCGGGCTGGTCCAGTCCCTGGAGGGTTAAGAGCTCAACTCTTCGACGCTCTGTTTAACGAGCCTAACAGCCTTTTCCACATCCCTCGTAGAGACGAAGATCCTGATGGACGAGCTTATGGTGAGGATTCCGTAGACGTTGATGGCGTTGGAGGCTAGCGGCTGGACAACCCGGTGAACGATTCCAGGCACGATCTCAAGCATGGGGCCGTAGATTCTGATGAGGCTGAGGTGGGGAAAGTGGCTCACAGCCTTCCCCAAGCCGTGGCCAACGAAGTAGTCGTGAAGCTTCTCGACAACATCACCGTCCCCGTCCAAGTAAAGTATCATCGACTCCTCCTCGACGGAGACTGCGAGCACCCTGGCACCGGACATTCTCAAAGCCGACACGGCTGCGGAGATCTTCTCTGGGTCCTTCATCGACCTGCCTAGAATAGTCACCATAGTGGCGTTTGTGTTGTCGAGGCTTACGTCTAGCCTCGGCTTGTCCTCTCCTATTATGACTGTCCCGGTCGTTTCCAAGCTGTCCAGAGAGCCTATCCTTACCTTACCCCGTGGATGAAGGAAAGACAAGGCTTTGGAGTGGATTATCTTGGCTCCTCCCTTGCTTAGCTGTAAAACCTCTTCGACGGTCAAAACCTCGAGAACGTTCGTGTTCGAGACGTTCTTCGGGTCTGATGAATACACGCCTGCCACATCCTTCAATAGAATCACTTCTTCGGCGTCGAGGCAGTTGGCGAGAACTAAGGCCGTAGTGTCGCTTCCTCCCCTGCCCATGGTCGTTATCCTGCCTGTTTTCGAAACTGCGACGAACCCGCAGACAACAGGCACAACGCCGGCCTTGAGCATCTTTTCCAAGCCGTTCCTAACCCGTATTCTGCATTCTTCTAAGATGGGCGTTGAGTCGAGGTGCTTGTCGTCGCTCACGATAGGCCATTCATCCATGCTCGGGTCGATGAAGACAGCCTCCAGCCCATGTTTCTGAAGAGCCACTGCGAACAGCCTTGCGCTAGTCCTCTCCCCCATGGCTAGAATTTCGTCAACCATGGCTGGCGATGCTTCAGGGTTGATTCGCTGTATTGTCTTGAGAAGGTCATCTGTCACTCCTTTCAGAGCTGAAACAACGACTACCACCTCTCCCCTTCGACGCAGTCTCTCAACGTACTCTGCTGCTTTCCTGAGGCTATCATCGTCAGACAATACAGACCCGCCGAACTTGACGACAACCCTAGCCAACTACATCCACCCCTAGACGGTCATGGCGAAGCGTCAACTCGGTGAACCCGGCGGCTCAGCGGGAGATCGTTATTTAAACGTTATCTACGTTGTTTAACAAGCCAGTAAACCCTTTCAGGCGTCATCGGGGCCTCCAGAGGCCTCACTCCGGCGGCGTCGTGGATTGCGTTGGCGATTGCTGGGGCGACTGATATTATGCCGATCTCCCCGATGCCCTTGGCTCCGAAGGGCCCCGACTCCTCGTGGTCTTCCACGGGAATCGCCTCTATGTCTGGAACATCCTTAATCGAGGGTATGAGGTAGGTTGAGAGGTTGGTTGTTAGCAGCCTTCCATCTCGTATTTTCACGTCCTCGAGGAGTGCGAAGCCAACGCCTTGTGCTGCCGCCCCCTCCATCTGGCCTGTCAAGGTTTGAGGGTTAACAACTCTCCCTACGTCGGCGGCTGTCACTAAGTTTTTCACAGACACGGCTCCGGTCAAAGTGTTGAGCTCAACAAGCACGAGGGTTGCCCCGAACATGTAGAAGAGATGCGGGATCTCGAGAGACCCGGGAATGGGCTCCACTCGGGGAACTTCGTAGACTCCCACAACGCTCCTCCCGACTCCCGTTTTTTCAAGGATCTCAGATACGCTGCAGAGAGATATTTCATGGCCTGTTGAAGTTATCACGGCTCCGTTGCGTAGGGAGACTTCGCCGACAGGCCTTCCGTAGTGAAGCTCAAGCCCCCTCTTTATCGCCTCGACCATTAGGGATGCAGCCTTTCTCAGTGCGTTTCCGGCTAGGAACAGCTGGCGTGATGCCGACGTCACGCTTGTGTCGGGCGTCTCGGCGGTATCTGCGAAGAAGACCTCGATTTTGTCGATGCTTGTGTTCAGAGCCTCGGCGGCCAGCTGGGCTATTGCTTGGACAACTCCCTGACCTATTTCCGTGAAGCTGCCCTTGACGTTGAACCCTCCGTCCAGCCTAAGCTCAAGCCCTATGCTGCCCTTGTCTGGAAGAGCCCCGAGCGTGTAGCCCTTCATGGCCGCTGCAACGCCAACTCCACGCCTTATCCACGGAGCACTGGGTTCTTTCTTCAGCCTCTCCCTCTCCCTCCAGACTGGATGGTTCCTCAGGGCCTCGAGGCATTTTTTGACGCCGACGCTTCCAACCAGCTTGTTCCTGAAAACTCCGTAATCTCCTTTCTGGACGACGTTCAACAGCCTGAATTCCAGCGGGTCGTATCCCAGCTCTTCAGCAAGCTGGTCGACCTGCTGCTCCATGGCGAAGTGGACTTGAGGAGCTCCGAAGCCTCTGAAAGCTGATGCGACCATGTTGTTTGTGTATACAAGCCAAGCCTTGATGTCTATGTTGGGTATTCTGTAAGGGCCGTTGCAGGTCTCCATGGCCACGTCAAGAACAGCAGGGCCTAGGGCTGCGTAAGCACCGGTGTCGTAAACTATCTCGACGCTGTTGGCTGTTAGCCTGCCGTCCGACGACGCCCCCGTCTTCATCCTCACGACAGAAGAATGTCTCTTCGTGCCCGCCAAGGTCGACTCCTCTCTGCTCCACACAAGCCTAGCCGGCCTCCCTGTCTTCAGAGTGACGAGTGCAAGATGTATCTGCACAGATATGTCGTCTTTCCCGCCGAAAGCTCCTCCGACGTGAGGTATCACGACCCTCACCTTCTCGGGTGGCAGGTTTAGCGTGGAAACTATTTCGTGATGGTCTCTGTAGGGGGACTGGCCGCCGGCTACGACAGTTATCCTGCCCAGCTCATCTATGTAGGAGACCCCGGCCTCGGTCTCGAGATATGCATGGCTCTGCGGATATGTTCTGTAAGTGTTCTCTACGACAACTTTTGACTGTCTAAAGCCTTTGTCTACATCGCCGAAAGCTATTCTCGTGCTTCTGCAGATGTTGCTGTTCTCATGTATCTTGAAGCTTGAAGGCTTCATGGCCTCAGAAGGGTCTGAAACAACCGGTAAGGGCTCGTACTCCACCCTGATCTCTCCGAGGGCTTCCTCAGCCTCCTCCCTCGACTCCGCAGCGACAAGCGCCACCGGGTCTCCTATGTACCTTACCCGGTCGTCGCACAAGACCGGCCTGTCCTTGACAAACAAGCCGTATCGGTTGTTCGGAACATCCCGGTGGGTGAAAACTCCTGCGACGCCGGGCATTCGAGCGGCCTTGGACACGTCTATGTTGAGGATTCGTGCGTGTGGATGCTTGCTCCGAAGCGTTGCGACCCAGAGACAGTCATCGAGAACGATGTCGGAGGCGAACTTGGTTTTCCCAGATGCTTTTTCGTACGCGTCTCTTCTGGCTATTCGGCGACCGACCCACTTAGCTTCGACCGTCATCGTCCAACCAGCTCCGCAAGATGTCGCAGGGTCATGTAGACGTAGTTCGTGGCGAGCTCACGCCTGTAAGCAGCAGAGCCCCTAACGTCGTCTATGGGGTTTATAGACTGCTGGACGGCTTCAGCCGCCCTCACAGCAGTCTCTTTGTCGAGCCTGCTTCCTTTCAGGATCTCCTCGGTCTTCTCAGCCCTCACCACCGTCGGCGCCACAGCTCCCAGAGCTACTCTGGCATCCGAAACAGTCCTCGTGGCTTCATCCCACTCGAGGAGGACTGCTCCGTTAACCACAGCTATGGCGTCTCCCTGCCTAAGCCCGTGCTTGAAGAACTTCCCGTACTGGGCTCCCGTAAGCTGGTTGAATGAAACCTCTACAAGCAGCTCATCGGGCTTGAGGTCAAGCTTCTTATAGCCCTTGTAGAAATCTCTCACAGCAACCGTTCTCGACGAGCTTCTGCTTCTCAGAAGGAGACTCGCCTCCAAGACGTAGAGAGCTGGGAGCGAGTCGGCTGCTGGCGATGCGTTGACTATGTTGCCTGCTATGGTCGCTTTGTTAAGGATCTGGGTTGAGCCTATCGTCGAACTGGCCTCAGCGAGGACAGGGGCTGACCTCCGTATAATGGGTGATTTTACGATTGATGAGAAGTCGGTCAGGGCTCCCAATTTGACGACGGCGTCTTCGAGCCTTATGTACCGTAGCTCCTCCAGCCCATAGATGTTGAGAAGATCTGTCTTATCCACGACGCCGTGCTTCATCTGGACGACGAGGTCTGTTCCTCCAGCCAGGACCCTAACCCTTCCAGCTCTCTCGCCTAGGAGATGCAGAGCTTCATCCAGGGACTTGGCCGTCAGAACGTCAACGTCTGCCAGGGAACGCATCGGCTAAACACCTGAAGCTGTCCTCACCGCCTTGATTATCTTGACGTAGCCCGTGCATCTGCAAAGGTTTCCCCTTAAACTCTCCCTGATATCATCCGTCGAGGGCGTCGGATTCTCCCTCAGCAGGTCTTCCGTAGCCATCACCAGGCCGGGCGTGCAGTAGCCGCACTGAACCGCTCCCTCAGACGCGAATGCGTCGACGATCCTTGGGTCTGCCCCCTCAACAGTGACAACCTCCATCCCCTGCACCTGAGCCGTTAGCGTAAGGCATGAATGCACCGCTCTCCCGTTCAGCAGAACCGTGCAGGCTCCGCAGTCCCCGCTGCTGCATCCATCCTTAGTCCCCGTAAGCTTGAGAACGTATCTAAGCGTTTCGAGCAGGGTGTACGCGGGCGGGGCTTTCACTGAGACGGGTTGGCCGTTGAGCTTGAACGAGAACTCCCGGACAACACGGCCGCCTGTCATCGTCATAATTGTAGCGGTGTTGCTTATAGCTGTATTTCAGCGACCACCACTCTTTAAAACCATCCACACTTTGAATGGTGTCAGAGGTGTTTCGTCGACAGGCTTTCCGATAGCATCCTCGACCGCGTTGACGATAGCCTGCGTGAGCCCGATTGTTGACGCCTCGCCCACGCCCTTCGCCTTGAGCGGGTTGTTCGCAGGAGTTACCGTCCTCTCGGCGACTATCTCCGGAATCTCCATGGAGCTGGGAATCAAGTAGTCCGCGAAGCTAGAGACCAGAGGAGACCCGTCCTCCCCGAACTCGAGGCTTTCGTAAAGAGCCTGGCCTATGGCCTGCGCAGCGCCTCCGACAACCTGTCCTTCGACGAGCAAGGGGTTGATCACCTCGCCGCAGTCGTTGACCATCACAATCTTGCGTATGAAGACTCTGCCTGTCTCCGGGTCGACTTCAACGACGGCGAGATGTGCTCCGAACGGGTATGTTAACTCTGGGACGTAGTGTTCCAGCGCTTCAAGCCCAAGCTCCATGTCCTCTGGAAGGCTGTCTGGGTCGTAAGCTGCTTCAGCAACATCCTTGACGTATACTCTCCTGCTAGGGTCGTCCTTCACCATCAAGGCTCCTCGTTCAAAAAGAAGGTCATCGACACGGCACTCAAGCATGTGGGCGGCGATACGGGTCATCTTCTCACGCACTTTGATGCAGGCCTTAAGAACAGCGTTCCCGCCTGATGGAAGCGTCCAGCTTCCTGCCGTGCCGCTGCCTGGAGGACCCAACGCCGTGTCGCTGTGCACGACTGTTATCTTTTCGACCGGCACTCCCAGCGTGTCAGAGACAATTTGGGCGAAAGCTGTTTCGTCTCCTTGCCCGTGCGGCGACGTCCCGCTGTAAACATGCACGGACCCGTCTGGCTCGACTCGCACGTACGCTGGCTGGTGGAGGAAGTTGCAGACTTCGACGTAAGTTGAGATGCCTATGCCCAGATAACGACCCGTGGACCGCATCTCACGCTGCTGCCTTCTTAGCTCGCCGTAGTTTGAGACGTGTAGAAGCTTGTCTAGGGCCTTTCCGTAGTCCCCTGTGTCGTAGGTCGAGCCGACTCCGTTGTTGTACGGGAAATCCTCCGGCTTGATGAAGTTAGTTTTTCTGACCTCCGCAGGGTCGAGGCCTAGTTTAGACGCCAGCCTGTCGACAGCTCTCTCTATAAAGTAAGATGCTTCAGGCCTTCCAGCACCCCTGTAAGGTGCAATCGGAGTTTTGTTGGTGTAGACACCCAACGCCTTGACCAGCACGTTTCTAATCTTGTAGCAGCCGGTCATCATTCTCAAGACACTCGACGACATGTTTCTCGAATAGATGTAGGAGTAAGCTCCTATGTCAGCCGTGGTCTCAGCCTTCAGCCCTAGTATCCTGCCATCACGGGAGGCAGCTAGCTCAACCCTGCCATGCATGCTCCGGCCATGGCTTGTTGTCGTGAAGTTCTCCGTCCTCGTCTCAAACCAAGCCACGGGTCTGCGGAGTTTTTTAGAGAGAATCGACGCTAGCAAGTCCTCGGGATAGATGTTCAGCTTCGAGCCAAAGCCTCCGCCGACATCAGGCGCAATCACTCTTACAGAGTTCTGGCCGACGCCGAGCTTGTAGGCGATGAACTCTCTTACCTTGTGAGGGTTCTGTGATGAGACGTAGAGTGTGTAGAAGTCGGTTGAGGGGTTGTATGAAGCCACAACACCCCTCGTTTCCATCGAGGCAGGCGCGAGCCTCTGTATCTTAAAACTAGCCGAGACCACTTCATCGGCTTTTCTGAAAGCTTCGTCGACGTCGCCGACCTGCCTGGACATTCTAAAGTAGATGTTGGAGCTTAAATGGTCGTGGATTAGGGGAGCGCCGGGGGATAAGGCTTCTTCGGGAGTCATAACCGCTTTCAACGGCTCGTAAACAACCTCCACTTCCTCGGCCGCGTCAACCCCTCTGGCGTATGACTCGGACACGACGACGGCAACAGGCTCGCCGACGTATCTTGCCTTCCGGTCGGCTAGAATTTTTTGATGAACCGGGTAGGCGTTCTCCGTTGCTTCCTCGGCATCAATCTCGATAGGCTCAAAGTCTCTGTGGGTGTACGCCGCCAAAACACCATGCTTGACGGCCTTGCTTACGTCAACTTCCTTTATCCATGCGTGGGCGTACCTGCTTCTGACTACGTGCATGTAAACCATGCCCGGCAGTTTAAGGTCCGAGACATAAGTTGCCAGGCCTTGGAGAAACTTCCTGTCGTTAATTCTTTTCAGAGGCTTTCCAACCAGCATCAACTAAAGCTGGTCAGGCATGTTAAAAAACATGTCATCCACCAGGCTTGCGTGCGAACTCTGCCGCCTCCCCCTCAACAGGCTTGCTGAACAGTCTTCTGCAGAACTCGATGTTGCTCAGAGCTATAACCGCCGAGTCCACCACCTCTGGACAATGGTCTTCCAACGCCTTGATCAAATCATCCCAGCAGTCGGCCCTGCCTATAACTCCCAAGGCTATAGCCGATTCGTGGCGTACAATTGGATGCGGGTCGTGCTTCATCGACTCCACCAAGTAGGGTATGGCCTCCCTGAAGCCAAGCTGGCCTAGGCTGTAGGCAGCTTCGTGCCTGACGATAGGGTTTTCGTCGTGAAGCAGGACATCAGCAAGCTCTTCGATGAAACCCCTCCCTCCCAGCTCTGCTAAAATACATGTTGCCCTAGCCCTAACCGTGAAGTCTTCATGCTTGAGAAGAGTTTTGAAGAACTCCGCATCCCTCGCCCTATACCTCTCTTCCATCCGGAAGAATAGGCCTATCCTCTCCTCCGGTATTCTCACAGGGAACCCGCTCAAAAACACTTGATAAAAAGCTTGCGTCGTGAAGAGGATAAACATATTTAAAAAAAGACACTAATCAAGACACGTTGAGGGTTGAGTTGTTCGGGCCTCTAAGGTCCGCCGCGGGGTTGAGGGAGTTGAGTCTGAAGGTTGAGGGGAGGTTGAGGCTTAGGGAGGTTCTCGGTCTTCTGGACGAGAGAGTTAGACGGCATATCGTCGACGACCATGGGAACCCTCAGCCGGGTGTGCTCATCCTCGTCAACGGCGCCGACGTTCGTTATATGTCCTGGCTTGACACGGAGATTGGAGACGAGGACGTTCTCAGCCTGATCCCTTCAATACATGGTGGTTGGGATGCGTGTAGTTCACGCTAGGGGGTTTTACTGCGCTGCCGGGGTCTTGGAGCTGATCAACACCTCCCCAGCCGAGCTCGTGGAGAAAGTTCTGAGGTCATTCGAAAACACGCAGCTTATAGACCCAGATGTTATTCTGGACTGGGATGTCTTCGACGCAGCTTTTCTCAACGCCGTAATCGTTTACGGAACGCCCTATCAGAGAGCCAAGTCGGTTTCAAACGAGGTTTTGCTGAAGCTTGCGGCCACGACTCAGCTGGATGAAGCCATTCGACGGGTAGGGCTCAAGGACACGAGCAAAAGAGCTGTCCTCTTCACGATAGGCAGAAGCGAGACTCAAGCCGTGCAGACGGCCTTGAAAGTTGCTGAACTGGCGGGAAGGCTTCTGGACCTTCCTTCTGATGAGGGGAAGACAGAGCTGCTGATGGTCTTCTACGGCATAGAGGAGAAACAGTTGAGCGCCGTACAGGCTGAGAACAGGGAGAAAGCCGTCAAGATGATGATTATGCAGAGGATGGCGGAAACCCTCCTCTAGCTCTCAAGCCTCGAGCGGATCTCTTCAAGGCTCCAAGCACCCTCCCGCACAACCCTAACCTCTCCGTCAACCAGCTCAATCACTGTTGAAGGTTTTCCGTAAAGTGTCCGGCCGCCGTCAACCACGCAGTCAACCAGTTTGATTATCTCGGGCTCGACCAAGCCCAGAGACGTCGCTGCAGGCTTTCCGGAGATGTTGGCGCTTGTTCCGAGTAGTGGGGTGTTGGACTTCTGGATCAACGTCAGTGCTACGGCGTTCGCCGGCATCCTCACCCCGACCGTGGGTTTCCCCGCCGTCACAACGGGAGGAAGCTGAGGCGCCTTCTCCATGATGATAGTGACTGGGCCGGGCCAAAGCCTATAGCAAGCTTCTACCTCATGCTCGTTGGGCCTAGCCACTTCGTCCAGCTGGTCGAAGTCTGAGACCAAGACCGGCGACGGCTTTTCTTCACGCCGCTTAATCGTCTTCACCCTCTCAACGGCTTCGGCGTCAAAGACCCTGCATCCAATCCCGTACACGGTCTCGGTGGGGTAGACAACCACGCCCCCCCTGGCCACCGCCTCTGCGGCTTTAGCTACCGCCTCATGGAGCTTTAGCCTCAACTTCATGCCTCACGACTACGATCTTCGACAAATGGTTCATATGGCACGGCGGGCCGTCCTCAAGCCAGCTGTAGTAGGGGTACAGGCACGGGCCTGAAGGCCCCACATGCATGCACTTAACCTTCACACCTTTAGCCATGCGTGTGTACGTGTTTACGCCGCAGACCGGACAGGGAGATTCACCGGCCCTCAAGTAGACATGGCTTTCCTTGTCGTTGCCGCACGCAACCCACGCCCCTAACTCATGGCCCTTAGAACACCTAGCTATCTCCATTCTCAGAAGGACGTAGGCAACCGATTCACCGCAAACCCGGCACGACACCATAAGCAATCACTACCTTCCGCCGTACACGGGGGTAAGCCATCTACGGTACTCCGGCTCCAGCCCTCTCACGGTCCTAAAGTACTTCTCCATCAGCTGCTTGGTGACGGGCCCGGGGGAGCCGTCCCCAATAGTTCGGCCGTCAACCTCCAGCACGGGTAGAATCTCCACAGCTGTCCCCGTGAAGAAAAGCTCGTCGGCGGTGTACAGCTCCGTCCTAGTGATGGCTCTTTCCACGACCTTGTAGCCCATGTCGCCGGCCAGAGTTATGACCGAGTCTCTAGTTATACCCTCTAGGATTGCTGAAGTTTTCGCAGGCGTGTGGACGACCCCGTCCTTGATTAGGAAAACATTCTCACCAGCTCCCTCGCTCACGAACCCTGACTGGTCGAGTAGAATAGCTTCGTCGTAGCCTGCTTTCTTGGCTTCGGTGGAGGCGAGGATCGAGTTGAGGTAGTTGGCAGAAGCCTTTGCTCTAGGCGGCATCGAGGTGTCCGGTAGCCTCCGCCAGGAAGAGACGCATACTTTCAGACCCGGCTTCGAGAAGAATTTTTCAAACTGAAAGACTATTACAAATGCGTGGACAGGAAGGTCGAAAGCGTTTAGAGACATCAAGTTCTCGCCAGCGTAAATGACAGGCCTTATGTAGATGTTTGACTTGAAGCCGTTTTCCCTGACTGTTCGGATGACCGCTTGCTCCAACTGTTCGACTGTGAAGGGGTTGTTGAGCATTATGATTTTCGCAGAGTCGACAAGCCTCTTGATATGCTCCCTCAGCCTGAATACGTAAATCTCGTTGTCGTGATAATATCCCCTGATTCCCTCGAAGACCGCTGAGCCGTAGTGTAGGGCGTTGACGGAGACGTGTATCTTGGCCTGCTCCCACGGAACAAGCTCTCCATCCATCCAAACAGCCTTCAAACCGCCCATTCAGAGTCGAAGCCTATTTTTAACGATTTAGGGCTTAAACCGCCATCAGAACATGCTCAAGAAAATGCGGCTCCGGCAGAGCTCCTTCAAACATCACCCTGTCGTTGATTACAACCTTAGGGACGGCCATCACGTCGTACTTGTTGGCCAAGTGGGGGAACTCTATGGCTTCGACCATGTCTGCGGTGATGAGCATGTTCTCCAAAGCCATCTGGTGAGCCGTCCTTACGGCCCTTGGACAGTAAGGGCATGTTGGGGTCACGAAGACTTGTATGTGCACCGGGGTGTTTATCTTTTTCAGCCTTTCGACTGTGGAGGGTGAGAGCCTCGACTTCCCCCTGCTAACGTCGTTCAAATCTTCCAGCAGGGCTGCGAACTCGTACCCAGCCGGCAGGCCGAAGTATCTTACGCCGAACTCCTTCTCCCCGTGAAGAAGGAGAGCGGGGATCTTGTCCACCCGCCACTTTTCAGCTGCTTGCTTATCCTTCTCAAACTCGTAGGTCTCGAGCCTTATCTTTCCGTTGGCAAGCTCCGCCAGCTCCTCGGCCAGCTCCCTCAAATCCCTGCAGTACTGGCATTCAAACTCCTGAGTGAAAACCCTCATGATAACTTCCGAAGACATGCCGCTGAGCTTGCTCCTAACTGCCCTGCGGTCTTTTTCGTTGAGGATGGGCATGATAACCTAACGCTCAGCCTCTAAATATACTTTGGAAAAAGGTAATTAATCATGGTTTGGTGGCTGTGGATGCTCATGCAGTCCAAACTTGTTATGGCGGTTGTTGCTCTCGCTGTTTCAGCGGGTCTTGGTGCATTCCTGCTCATAAGCGGCACTGAGCCTACTCAGCAAACGGCTCCGGACGTTGCGAAGACTACCACGGAGACGGTCGTGCCTAGGGTTGTGGAGCTGACGCTTTACCTCAACGACTACGGGTACAACGCCTCCCGTGGAGGGCCCACCATCAGAGCATTCGTCGGCGACCTTATACGGCTGAAGCTAGTGGGCAACGGCTCGGGCCCAGTTGTGCACGACTTCGTCCTCGACGACAAGAGCCCATCACCCTACAACGTCAAGTCTGAAAGACTGAGGAGGGGGCAAGTGCAGGTTATCGAGTTCACGGCTTCGTTTCCGGGGAGCTTCAAGTACTACTGCAGTGTGGCTCCGATAGCGGGGCCCAGCCACAGGGACAGGGGTCAGGAGGGAGTTATTGAGATTCTTCAGAAGTGAGTATGGTGAGATACGTCTACGTCGTCCTTGCTCTATCATCCTCGATTCTGTTCAGCTTGGTTTTGCTGCTCACCGATGCTGAGCTTTGGACCGTTGCTCCAAGCCATGCATACGGTTTGATGGTGTTCACGTTCCTAGACGCCGTCCTTCTAGCAGCTGCGCTCGCTGGGTGGAGGAGGACGGCCGACGTAGGGGTCTTCTGGGGTGTTGGGAAGCTTGCAGTGTTTCTAGGCGACATCCTGACCGCACCGGAGTTCGGCACGACCTACGCCGAGTTCGCAGCCTACCTGTTCAGCCTCTGGGCCTACGATGGGCTGCTGGCCTCTCAAGCAGCCATAACAGTAGCGTCCTACATTCAGAAGAAACGCTAAGCCCTTCCCGATATCTCCTCTGCGAAGACGTTTGTTCCGTCGTTCAGGCTGATGCCTAGCTCTTTGAACGTATCCCTCAATGCTGCGAGCGTCGGGATGATGTACCTAGAGCTGGCTGTAACGCACATGTGGCCGACTCGTATAATCTTGCCGCTCAGAGAAGAGATCCCGGCTCCTATCATTATTCTGTGCTTCCTCAGCATTATCTGGTTTATCTTTCCACTATCCTTCCACACTGCGCTCGGCAGCGCTACAGCCGTCACTGTGGGCGAGGCGACGTCCTCCGCCGGCAAAGCCTCCAGCCCCATAGCCCTAATCGCTTTCCTGAAGGCGGCTCCAACTTGGATATGACGCCTGTACCTTTCGTCAAGCCCCTCGTCGAGCGCCGCCTTTGCAGCAGCTCTGAAGCATAGGACAGCGTGGGGGCTTATCGTCGTCGGGTATGGATGGCCTATGCCCTTCCACTGGTCCATGTAGTACCTCCAAATGCCTAGGTTTGTGAAGAAAGAACGTGGCTTTGTCTTCCTCTTCCAGAAGGCTTCCCAAGCCTTTTCGCTGACCGCCACGGGCACCGTTCCCGGTATACTTCCCAGACATTTGTTAGCGTAGCCGACGCAGTAGTCGAGACCCCAACCGTCAAAGTCAAGCTCCACACCTCCGTATGAAGATATTGCGTCAAGCAGGAAAAGACAACCCCTTTCATCGGCTATCTTCGAATATTCCTTGACGGGGTTGACAACGCCTGTTGAAGTCTCGTTTTGGACGGCTAGGACGGCCTTAGCATCTCGATGAGCCTTTAGAACCTCGTCTAGTTTATTCGGCGCTACAACGCTGCCGTCCTCAGCCGAGACCCTTACAACATCTGCACCCACAAGCTCAGCGACCTCGGCAAGCCTCTGCCCGAAATATCCGTTGACGACCGCCACCGCCTTCTCCCCCGGCTCGAGCAAACTCGCTACGCCGGTCTCGAGCGCCACCGTCCCCGGTGCAGGCATCATGAAAACTTCAGCCTTTGTCTTGAAGATCGATGCGGCAAGCTTGACGGCGTCGTCGTAGACAGGAGCCCAGTCGGGGCCGTAGTGGGCCACTATTGGCGTGGCCAGAATTTTCATCACTTCGGGGTGGAGCTCGGACGGCCCCGGTATCATCAGTATTGTTCTATCGCCAAACAAGTTTGGGTTGACCGCCATGCCTCCACCCTTGAACGCTGGTTTAAATATGTTGTAGGCGTCGTGTTATGTGTTGAGCCTTAAATTGACGAGGTCCGCCAGGACGTGGTTCCTCACCTCTACGATGACTTTCTTGACCCCCTCACATCTGCTTGCTAGCGTCTTCGCAGCCTCGGCGAAGGTTAAGACGTTGGGCGAGTAAGGGTCTCTGCAGACGTACAGAATAAAAACAACTCCTTCGCCTAGGTCTTTCACCTCCACCGTCGATTCGAGAAATATGGCCGGAGCTCCGGAGACGGGGTCTGTGAGCCTCTTCAAACTCTCGACCACTCTATCGGCCAGCCCGGTCATCCGCAGGACTTCGTCGCCTCTACAAAATAAGGTTATAATCCACCGTTCAAAAACTACTTCGTGGCCACCAAGGTTGAGGAAGTTGTCGAGCTCCTGAAGAAGGTCGAGGAGAAGCTGGACGAGCTTCAGGAATCTGCCATCGTTTACAGGAGGGAGCTGTTGGAAACGGCGGCGAGGGAGGCTGAGAAGCTCAAGACAAAGCTTCTGGAGGAGGCTAGAGCAAGGGAAGATAGTCTTCTCTCTGAAGAGGTCAAGAGGTCTGAGGAGATAGCGAAGGAGATCATCGCCAGAGGGTCTTCGGAGGCTGGACGTGTGAGGAAAAGGGCTGGGGAGCTGAGGCAGAAGGCTGAGGAATTGGTTCTGAGGTCTGTCCTATCGGGCAGGATAACGTTATAGACCAGCTTCGAGGAGTTTAACTGCCTTGGTGAGGCTTGAAGGCGACCCTGTGTATGCGGTGGCCAAGGCTTATGCGCTAAGGTCGCTGCTTATGCCTTACGCCGTGTTGGAGGAGCTGGCCGACTCTAGGTCTCTGACAGACTTTGTAGATAGGCTCAGAACATCGCCGTACGCTCCGTTCCTAGCCCAGCTCCAAAAACCCTTCACAGCCCTGGAAGTAGAGAAATCCCTGTGGAGACACTTAGTTTACGTCCATTACGGATTTACGCAGACCGCGTCCAAGCCCCATCTCCTAAAGCAGTACTTCATGAGGTACGTCTACTTCAACCTCAAGAGCATTCTCAAAGGAAAAGCCATGAATAAACCCGTGGATGAAGTGCTCAAATCCGTCGACTTGTATCCTGAAACGCTCCTCGCCATCAGGGACAGGACCCTTAGGGCTGCATCTGCCAAGGACATGGCTGAGGCCGTAAACGAGCTCGTCAAGACCGAGCTCTCCTCCCTAGTCTCGTCAGCCGTAGCGGTCTGGGAAAGTAAGAGGGATTTTTCAGCCATAGACGCTGTCTTTGACAAGATGTACGTTGAGGGGCTGCTCAAGGCGTTCAAGAAGACTCCGAGAAGCGCCCGTAAATACCTAAGGCCTTTCGTCTCGATGGATGTAGACACATATGCCCTGACCACTGCTTTGAGGTCTAGGGGCTGGAGGCTTACAGTACCACAGGCTAGAGAGTTTCTTCCATCGCAGACGATTAACGTGAAGATGAGCCATGTGGAGAATCTTTTGACGACAGAGGACGTCAAGGCTGCGTTTCAGCAGATCCCTTTGATGGATTACATGCGAAAGGTCAGCGTTGAGGACGAGCCTTACAAGACGGCGTTGTCAATCGAGGAAGGTGCAAGAAATGCAAAGATCAAGTACGCTGTCGAGAGCTTCTACAAAACGCCGTACCAGCAGTCTGTTCTGACAGCTTTTCTGGTGTTGAAAGAGGTTGAGGTGAGGAACCTCTCGACGATAGCCAAGAACATCGAGGAAGGCGTCGTGGAACCGTCTGCTATTGCAAGGCTCTTGGTCAAGTCGGTCTGACAGGCCGGTTCTTATGCGTGCTCTGGGAATAGACCCGGGGACTGGGAACTTCGACTTCTGCTGCATCGAGGATGACGTGGACAGGGTTGTTTTAGACGAGACATTTCCGTCGAAGCTCGTCGCCGAGGAGACCGGAAAAATCATCCGAGTGATCA
>JAWAFZ010000010.1:30592-36136 GCA_038890155.1 Candidatus Caldarchaeum sp.
ATAGACCCGGGGACTGGGAACTTCGACTTCTGCTGCATCGAGGATGACGTGGACAGGGTTGTTTTAGACGAGACATTTCCGTCGAAGCTCGTCGCCGAGGAGACCGGAAAAATCATCCGAGTGATCAAAGAAGCCATGCCCGACGTCGTGGCCGGGCCCTCGGGATATGGCCTTCCGTTGAAGAAAGTGGCCGAGCTGTCCGACGATGACTTGGCTCTAACGACGCTGGAGAAGAAGACGGACTCGGGAATATCTGTGCTCAGCGGTGTTAGACGACTGCTGAGGATGATGAAGGAAGAGGGTATCAACGCATACATGGTGCCTGGAGTCGTCCATCTGTCCTCAGTACCAGAACACCGCAAGACGAATAGAATCGACATGGGCACGGCTGACAAAACCTGCTCTGCGGCCTACGCCGTTTGGGACCAGTCCCGAAGGCTGGGGATCAAGTACGGGGATACTAGGCTTGTCTGCGTCGAGCTGGGCTACGGCTACAACGCTGCGGTTGCCGTGGAGAACGGCAGAATCGTCGACGGGTTCGGTGGAACGTGTTTCCCCGGGCCTGGCTACCTGTCTCATGGAGGGATGGACGGGGAGCTAGCTTATCTCTTGGGCGAGGTCAGCAAAAAAATTCTTTTCACGGGAGGTGCTTCGTACACGGCTTTGGGCTCCTCTGTTCCCATCGAGGATTTCGTTCAGGGGCGCAGCTCGGTCTTCAGAGATGGGTGGAGCAGCTTTGTTGAGGGAGTGGTCAAGGCTGTGGCAGGCTTGTCGTCGGTGATGGACTCGAAGCCCTACGAGGTGGTTTTGACGGGTAGGCTATCCAGAGTGCCCGAGTTGAGGGAGGAGATCATCCAAGCTATAGACCGCAGGCTAGGCCTCAAGGCTCGTCGGCCTGTGAATGAATTTGCGAGGAGGGCTAAGGACGTTGCTATGGGTGCTGCTTTGGTCGCCGACGGGTTGGGGGGCGGAAAGTATGCTGAGCTGGTTGAGAGTCTCGAGCTACGGAAATGTTCTGGAACTGTCCTCGACCACGTCAAACTGCCCAGCTTCGAGGTCAGAAACATCATAACACAGTTAAGGCAGGACTGAAGTTTGAACGCCCTTGTTGTTTGCCCTCGTGGCGAAGACCACCCATCCGTCGCCGAGCTGTTCACGTGTCCTAGAAACCGCTTCCTCAGCGTCTTGGAAGGAGCTGAAGAACCCGTAGACAGCCGGGCCCCAAGAGCTCTGGCCCAAGCCCAAAGCTCCACACTCCTCCAGAACCTTCAAAGGCTCGGGACGCTTATACACCCCTCCCTGAACCTGTGAAAAGTAAGAGCCGACGATTTTCTGCAGCTCTGTCAACGCTTCTCCGAATTCTTCAGCGTCTTTGTCAGCCAAGGCTGGCAGCAGCTTACCCAACACTAGGTGCGACAGCGAGGCGCATTTTTCGTCAGGCATGGCGGGGAGACGGTTGAACAGCTCGGCCTCCTGCTCGTCGGAAGGGCCCTTGTCATGTAAGGGGTATGCTACTGCAAACGCCCAATCGCCGGGAAAGCTCATCCTTAGATAGCCTGAAACACGTCCCGAATTGATTCGCTTGGGCATGTCGACCACGAACCCGCCGTTTTCGAACACCGCCACCCCGACTCCGGAAACGCTTCCACGGCCGAGGGCCTCCGCAAGCACCCGTGTCGAGGGGTTAAGGCCGTTGGCTTTGCACAGGGCGGTGGACACGGAGAGAGATAGCTGAGTACGGGATCCTAGGCCGACGTGTGCTGGAATAGTCTCGAGGACGGTTATCCTTCCAGTGAGCCTCTTGGCAAGGATTTTCTCAAGCCTAGCGGCCAGCGTCTTGACGTAATCTCGTTCATGTCCGTCGACTTCAAGCCCCTCCCAGCACTCAACTCTCACACGGCACGAAGGCGGCTCGACTCCAACACCGACTCCGCCGTACATCCGCCCAAAATGACCTCCAAGCTCCGTCAAACCAAGATGAAGCCTCGCCGGAGACTTGACATCAACGATCAAGCACGATCAACCAGCCTAGACGCTTCTCTGACGATCTTTTCAATCATGCTTAGATGGGCTTGGTTGGAGGAGACGCGTTGGACTAGTTTCTCGTAGTACTTGATTCTATCAAGCAAAGCCTCTGCTTCGTTGTGTCTCTCGGTTCCGGCGAAGGCCCTTACCCTAGTGAAGTGAATCAAGGCCTCCATCAAGGCATGCTCAGCCCTGCTGTAGGGTCGTGGCTTCTCAACAACCAAGTCGACGTCTTCGACGCTGCACAAGGCCTCAGCCCTAGGTCCTGGGAATTCTTTGAGTTCCGAGACGACAGCCTCAACCCAAGCCGATGCCTCCATAACCTTAGGGGCGTTGACACGCCTAGCCATTCCGAACTCCAAGCCTTGGTCGAAAACAGCTTTGTAGAAAACAACAGGGTCGTGGCAAACGTTTACTACCAAGCTCCGCCTGCTCACCAAGTTGTTGTACGTCTTGGTGTCTTTGAAGGGCTTGAGCAGGATTGAGGAGCCGTCGGTTGTCGTGCAGCCCATCGCAGCCGCGTGCGGCACGCCGTTAACCGAGTATGTCGACACTATCACCTCAACCCAGACACCGGCCATAAACCCGGCTTCAGCCAAGCTCTTCAAAATCGGCCTATAACCTGCTTAATGTTCTCCAGGTTTCGCTTGAGCTCTAACACGAAACCACTCATAGTTCCGCCGTCGACAGCTCTGTGGTCTATCGTCGTGGCCAGCTCAAGCACCTCTCCCACAACCACGGCGTCGTTCCGGACGATTGGTCTTTTCTCAATCCTGCCAACGCCCACGACAGCTATCTCGGGATAGTTTATCAACGGCGTTCCTGAAAGCGAGCCGAGAGAACCGTAGTTGGAGATGCTGATCGTCCCACCTCTAATCTCCTCCAGCGTAAGCCGTCCAGCCCTAGCCTTCTCCGCAAGCTCCTCAACCTCCTTGGCGAGAGTCCACACATCCTTCGACTCGACGTTCTTCACGTTGGGAACCAATAGACCCTCAGCCGTGTCAACAGCAAAACCTATGTTGACACTCCTTGAAACGACAATTTCGTTCCTCTCGTCGTCTATCCAGCCGTTCATCACCGGATATTTCCGCACAGTCTCAACAATAGCCTTCATGATCAACGGCATGTAAGTTATCTTCAAGTCCCTTGCCCTAGGGTCCCTGCGCAGCTCATCCCTAAGCTTCACAAGCTCCTCTGCGTCGACCACCTCGAAAACAGTCACCAAAGCAGTCCTAGACCTGGCGGTGACAAGCCGCTCGGCTATCATGCGTCTCAACCCCTTGATCGGTATTCTCGTCTCGGCTGCAGAAGCCGCTCTTTTAACATCGTCCTCGGTTATTCTACCGCCGGGCCCTGTTCCGGTTACTGCGGAGATGTCGACGCCCAAATCCCTCGCCAGCTTCTTGACCGCCGGCGTAGCTATAACGCCTGTTTTCTGAACGGGTTGTTGAGCCAGCGTCTTCGGAGTTGATGCCTCCTCTAACCGAGCCTCCTCCAAGGCTTCCTCCGACTGTATCTCGATGAACGGGTCACCTACCTTCAACACCTGCCCGGGGCTGGCGAGGAACCTCACCACTCTTCCCTTGACAGGGGACGGGATCTCTATGTTGACTTTGACCGTCATCACTTCGACTAGAGGCTGGTACTTCTCAACCTCGTCGCCCTCCTTAACCAAGAACCTGATGACCTCGCCCTCGGCTATCCCTTCACCAACATCCGGCAGCTTCAGGACAACCATTCACAGCCTTGACTAACGTCTAGCTTTCTAATATTAAATCTTACCTTCACGCCTGAGGAAGAACAGCGAGGCAACGCCTGCAGCAGCCAGCCCTGTGGGATAGGCTAGCGCAGCCGAGTAGCCCATCCTTTCAGCGATAAACCCGGCTATGAAAGGAGCTGAAGTGGGGCCGACGATGCCCGCAGCTGTGAACATCTTGCCCAGTATCGTTGAGGCTGCTGGGCCGAAGTTTCTGACGAGATGGCTGTAGACGAGGGGGAAGTACATGGCGGTCGAGGCTGCTTGGACGACCATCACAACAGCGTAGAACTCGCTGTAGGGGCCCAGCATCAGGTAAGCGTTGGACACGAGGTTAATCGTCGTAAGTGCTGCGGCGACTCTAAGAAAACCAAACCGGTCGTGGAGATGACCGCCCAACGGCTGGCCGAACACTCCTAGAAGCCGACTAGCCCCTACTACCGAGGCCACGAACCCCTTGTCCAACCCGAACGTGTCGACTAGATGAAGAGGAACTATCGCGACAACTCCCAAGTTCCCCACGAGGTTCGCCGTGGTCAGCACCGTCAGAGGAACGGTCCTGGGGTTCGCCGATGCTTGGAGCCTATTCCCCGCTGCGTGGGTTTCACGGCTTCCTTCCCTGATAAACATCAAGGACAGACCTGTCAGCACAGGAACTAGAGCCCAAGCGAGAAGCGGGGCTGAGAAGGCAGTCGTCGAGATGAGGAAGGCGAGTACCAGGGGGCCCAGGGTTTGTCCCGTCGGGGCTGCTGACTCGTGGATGCCGATGGTGAGACCTTGTCTAGGTCCTTTGAAGAGCCTTCCCAGCCACGGGATGGCGGAGGGCAGATGCATCGAGAGGAATAGGCCGGTCGCGAAGACCCCCGCATACATGACGTAGACGTTCTCCGCCAGCGAGGCCGCCCCCAGCACAACACCCGACCCCAACGTCGCATAGACCACGCCGTTTTTCGACCCTATCTTCGTGGCCAGCTTCCCCGAGAAATAGGCGAACGAGTAAAACCCTAGGTTCAGCAGCCCGGGGATGGCTGCGGCTTCAGCTGTAGAGATCTCCAGCCGTTGCCTGATGAACGGCGTTATGGCGGGTATTCCTACACGGGTGCCGTGGCTCCAGAACCATGATATCCAAGTTAGCAAAAGTATCTTTCGAGCGGTCCCGTTCACCGAACCCACCCAACAAGCTTGGGCAGCTCGCTTGGGTCTATCACAGGCAGCCTGCATGCGTAGTTTTCGCAGACGTAAGCTGCTGGCTGTCCGTCCAAAGGCTGTTTGTCAGCCGTGAGGGTTGTCAGCTCCGAAAGCTTTCGCCTGTTCCAGTCTCCCACTACGACAACCGTCTTGAATGGATGGTAATTTCTGTGCAGATGGTCGAGGAATGGCTCAGCCTCTTCTCTACTGCCGCACGCCACCACTATCTCCGTCCTCGGCTGGCGGTAGGCTGCAAGCGCCTGCAGCATGAAGATATGCTCTGTAGGGTGGTTGTTGAGCTGGTCTGAAAAAGCCTTGAAAACCCCGCTTGCTTTCTCTAAGTACTGAGACCGGCCTGTCAGCTCGTACAGTCGTATTAGGAGCCATGCAGCCATGGAGTTGCCTGAAGGCATTACTCCGTCATAAGCCTCCTTAATCCTCGAGACATCCGCCACGTCCTCGACAGCGTAGAAGAACCCTCCCTTGTCGTCGTCCCAGAAAAGCTCCGTCATCCTGTCGGCTAGGTGTATTGCAGCCTCCAAGTATTTTGTCTCAAAACATGTTTGGAAAAGGTC
>JAWAFZ010000011.1:0-34988 GCA_038890155.1 Candidatus Caldarchaeum sp.
AGAGCAGCTCCTTCATCTCCTCGTACCGCTTCTTTATCTCTGTCTGCCACTCGCTGGGGATGGCTGGGTTAAGCTTTCCCAGCTGCAGCGTCCCGTCGACCTGTCCTGCTGTGCTCTTGTCAACAGGCCTTCTCCATCTGTAGGGCATGTAGTCTCCTATCCGGGTCCATATGTCCACGGACTGCCATGTGTTGGTGGCGACCATTCTGTAAAAGTCTAGGTAGATAGGCCCCCAGTGTACGATCTGTCCCGTGAGATGAGAGTTCGGGCCGTACTGCGTCATGTCTCCGTAGTGGCTAAAGCTCCACACCCTCCTACCCCTACGAGTGGTGTATTCTTCCGCAACCTGGAGCGTTGTCGGCGAGTCCTCGGTGAAAGCCAAAACGTCTGCGTTAGATTCCTCAACTAGCGCTGTTGCGGCCTGTCGTGTCTTCCCCGGGTCGAACCAGCTGAACAACCAGTTTACGTATGCTCGGATGTTTCGGCCTGTTCGTTTTTTGTAGGAGTAATTTGCTCCGATGACGAATGCGTTTATGTGTCGTACTACCTCGGGAATGGGGTGAGCTGCCACGTAGCCCACGACACCTGTTTGAGTGACTGCTCCTGCTGCCAGACCGTTCAGGTAGTACAGTTGATAAAACTCGGCGAAGGCGCTGCTCATGTTTTGAGGAGCGTTGCCAGCCGCCCCGCTTCTGTATCCAGATATGTGTACAAAGTACTTATTGGGATGCTTTGCAGCTACTTCAGCTGTCGGGTCCATGTATCCGAAGCTCGTGGTTATGACCAAGTCAGCTCCTTGGTTTATAAGCGACTCTATCGCCCCAGCCGACTCCGCTTCAGGAACACTCTCTATGTAAGAGCTGTCAACATTCTTGAACATGGAATCAGCCCACTTTCTTCCATCGTTGTGGGCGTAAGTCCATCCAAAGTCTCCTACAGGACCAACGTAGATGTAGCCCACCTTCAACCTCCTCGTGGGAGCGGTCAACGTCACTGTAGCCCCGGGCGCAGTCACCGTCCTAGTTGCGGCTGGAGGTGCTTGGGAAACACCAGCAAAATACCCGGCGAGACCGCCTGCGACAGCTGCGGCGGCGACCGACCCTGCCGCTACTCCAGAGGAAACGGCTAGGAACTTACGCCTCGATATCCGGTGCTTTCCCTTCATCAACTTATAGATGTCGCTAGGGGTATATATCTTTATCCGCTAATCCAACACTAGTTCGACGAACTGGAACGTCACCGTGTCGAGCAGGCCTTTGTCCGTTAGCCGGAGCTCGGGTATTACGCTGAGACTGAGCAACGACATCGTCATGAAAGGCGAGACCCATTCGCATCCAAGCCTCCTCCACACGCTGTAGGTTTTGTTGAGCTTTTCAGCCACCCGCTCCGCCGTCTCCGTCGACATCAACCCCGCCAGAGATAGCTCGACCCTCGCAACCACCTCGCCGTCAGCAACGGTCACGATGCCTCCGTTGATTCGTGCGTTCTCGTTAGCCGCCAAAGCCATGTCCTTCTCGTCGTAGCCAATTACTAGAAGGTTGTGGCTGTCGTGGGCTACTGTCGAGGAAACAGCCCCCTTCCTGAACCCAAACCCTTTAGTCAGCCCGAGGCTCATTCCGCCTGATTTTCCATGCCTCTCTACCACTGCTGTCTTCAAAATGCTTCTTTCCGGGTCTCCGCTAATACTATGCTTGGAGACCTCCATCTTCTCTATGACGTGCTTTGTGATTACGCTGCCTTCGACGGCTTGGATCACACGTGCCCTAACTTCGCCCTGTTCATGCGTTGAGTGGATAACGAAGTCCTCCGGCTGTAGGACCCGCCCGAGCTTGACGCTTTTCATGAAAACATCTGGGTAGCGGTAGTCCGGCATGGTCTTCAAAAGCCTTCCCTGCTTTGCAACGAGTTCTCCGTCGGCGAACACAGCTTCGACCTTGAACTTAGTAAGGTCTGACACAACTAATATGTCGGCTATGCGTGATGGTGAGATGCTTCCTATCTCGTGAGCCATCCGGTACCGCTCAGCAGGGTTGATCGTGCACATCTGCACGGCTGTCAGCGGGTCCACCCCCTCCTCAACCGCCCTCCTGAGACAGTGGTCCATGTGTCCGTCCCTGATTATCGAGGCCGGCTCCTTGTCGTCTGTGCACAGACATATGTGGCGTGGGTCTATGCCTGTCTCTGTGTAGGCTCTAACCGTGTCTTTGATGTCGAGCCAAGCACTCCCCTCCCTCAAATAAACGTACATACCGTTTCTCAAGCGCTCAAGAGTCTGGCTTTTGGAGACGCTTTCATGGGTTGACATCACTCCGGAGGCGACGTAAGCTGCCAGCTCTCTACCCATCAACCCCGAGTCGTGGCCCTCAACGAGCTTTCCAGCCCTCAAAGCCTCCGCTATCTCTGCATGGACGTTGTCGTCGCATGCCAGCACCCCGGGATAGTTCATCATCTCGCCGAGAGCAACTACCTCCTCTAGCTTCATGGCTCTACCGACCTCCTCAGGCCCTATTGCTGCCCCAGCGGTCTCGAACCCCGGTGCTGCTGGAACGCAGGAGGGATAAGTAATGAACACTTTGAGAGGCAGGTTCCTCGACTCATCAACCATCAGCTTCACTCCGTCGAACCCGAAGACGTTGCCTATCTCATGGGGGTCGATGAAAACGGTCGTCGTACCGTGGGGAAGAACTATCCTAGCGAACTCGGTCACCCCGACCATGGTGCTTTCGATGTGGACGTGAGGGTCTATTAGGCCTGGAACGAGGTATTTGCCATCAGCGTCGTAGACAAGAGTGCTCGAGCCTATGCAGGATGATGCGTCGCCGACGAGAGCGACTCTATCGTGCTTGACCGCCACGTCCACGTTCTCCACAAGCTCCCTCGTATGTACGTTGATCAAGTTCCCGCCCCTAACAACCAAGTCCGCCTTCTCCAGCCCCAAAGCTGTCCTAACAAGGTCTTTAGACACATTGTACAGCTTCGTCCTTGCCATTACTAGGTGATAAAACCCATGCATTGATATAACCTTTGGCCCTCGACAAAGAATAAATAACCAAAGCTACCTTATTCATATGCATGAAAGTCAGATGGGGTTTGTATCTTCAGGACATGCATGTCAGGGATATGGTAAAGTACGCCCAGCTGGGTGAGCAGAATGGTTTCGAGTCGGCCTGGATAGCTGAGTCGAGGCTTGCCCGGGATGCTTTAACCCCGATGACAGCCATAGCCACCGTCACCTCACGGCTGAAGGTGGGAGCCGGCGTCATAAACACCTGGACTAGGAACGCCGCGCTCATCGCCCAGACTTTCGCCACGATGGATGAGCTTTCAGACGGCAGGGTGATGCTGGGGCTTGGTGCTTGGTGGGACCCGTTGGCTTGGAAGGTTGGTATTGAGAGGAAGGAGCCGCTCACATGCATGAGGGAGTACGTCGAAACCATCAGAAGACTGTTCAGAATGGAGGAGGTTAGTTTCGAGGGTAAGTTCGTAAAGCTGAGAGGTGTAAGGCTTGACGTGCTTCACGGTGCAGGCGAGAAGCCTAGGAACATACCGATCTACGTCGGAGCGACAGGCTGGAAGATGATGGAGCTGGCGGGTGAGATAGCTGACGGAGTCCTTCTCAACTACCTAGTCTCACCCAAGTACAACGACACAGCCCTCGAACACATAAGGAAGGGTGCCGACAAGTCGGGAAGAAGGGTCGAGGACATTGACAGGCCTCAGCTTGTGGCTTGCTCGATGGAAGAGGATGCGGACAAGGCTGTTAAGCTCGCTAAGAAGCATGTGACGATGACTCTTGGACAGCAGCCTCACATCATGAAGGCGAGCGGTGTTAGCGAGGACTTGATTCAGGAAGTTCAGAGGGTTATGGGGGGCTGGCCCGCTAAGCCGGGCGGTATTGAGAAGGCTGCTGAGATCGTTCCCGACGAGGTTGTTCGTATGATCACTGCTTCGGGCACTGTTTCGGACGTGGTGGCTAAGGTGAAGGAGTACATGGCGCACGGCTGCACCTCCCCCCTCTTGCTCCCCCTCAGCGGGAACGTTGAGTACGTCATCAAAAGTATCGCTAGGGTGTAGCAGATGGGTTCTGAAAAAACCTTGATAAAAGGCGGCGTGGTAGTCTCGATGGACTCTTCGAGAAGGGTTCTGCAGAACGGGGCTGTCGGGTTCGAGGATGGGCGGATAATTTTTGTAGGCGACTCTGGACAGGTTAGGAGCAGCGAGTACGACAGAGTTGTTGATGCAAGCGGCTGCATCGTCATGCCCGGGCTTGTATGCGCCCACACTCATCTTTACGGAATAGCTTTACGGGGAGCCTCTCTGAACATCAGACCGAGCTCCGACTTTCTCGAGAACCTTCAGAGGATCTGGTGGCCGCTCGACGAGAAGATGAACAACGACGACGCCTACGCCACCGCTCTGGCCGCATCGATGGAAATGCTTCTTAACGGGACCACGGCCTTCGCAGACACCTATTCAGCGCCTCAAAACCCGGAGGGCTCGCTCGACGCCATAGCAAAGGCAGTGAACGAGGTCGGCATCAGGGGGATAATCTCTTTCGAGGCGACGGAGAGGAGGAGCGTGGAGGAGGGCGAGAGAGGATTGAAGGAAAACGTCCGGTTTTTGGAGAGAGGTGGAATGGGTCTCGCCAAGGGCATGATAAGCCTTCACGCATCCTTCACGATAACCGATGAACTGATAGCCAAGGGGGTTGAAGCTGCGAGGAAACACAAGGCTGCCTTGACCATCCATGTATCGGAGGGCCCTAACGACGTCTACCACAACATCGAAAGATACGGCGTGAGGACCGTTGAAAGGCTGCACATGAGAGGAGTTTTGGGAAGCAACGCCGTCCTAGCTCACTGCGTCCATCTCGACAAGCGTGAGGTCTGGCTTCTGGCTTCGACGGGAACCCACGTAGCCCACAACCCCATGAGCAACATGCTCAACGCCGTGGGAGTGATGAAGCTGCCGGAAATGCTTGAAGCAGGCGTTAACGTAGGTATAGGCAACGACGGATACGTCTTCGACGGGTTTGAAAACATGCGAGCCACCTTCCTAGTTCACAGGCTCGAACGTCGGAACCCTTCGATTGTCTCTGCTCAGCAAGTCGTAGAAATGGCGACAATCAACGCAGCCCGGGCTTACAGCCTTAAAGACCAAGGGTCTCTCGAGGCCGGCAACAAGGCAGACGTCATAGTAGTGAGGCCGGAGGTTTCCGCAGTCCCCATGTCAGGCAACATCTACGGATACTTGGTTAACGGTGTCAGCGGGAGTGATGTCTTGCATGTGTTCGTCGACGGCGAGCATGTTGTACAAAACCGACGTCTGACAAAGATCGACAAGGAGAACGCCGAGAAGGCCGTGCTGAAAACCGTCGAGAAGCTGTGGCAGCGTTTGACTGAACGCCCTCGGGAAGCGGTTGAACCCCTGATGATGAAGCCATGACCGATCTGGGCTACGTAAGCCTGCCCCGGCTGGACGTCCTCGTGGCGGAGAGCTTAGAAGAAGCTCTTCAAGCAATAGAACGGGAGCCTGACAGAACCGTCCTCGCTGGAGGTACACACACGATACCATCTATCGTCGAAGGCGTCAACAAGACGAGGAAGCTTCTCGACGTTTCGGGACTAAAGCACCTGCGTTTCATAAGGAACGACTCCTCCCGCGTCGAGGTTGGAGCGCTGACTACTCACGCCGAGGTTGCCGAAGCACTGGGAGACGGAATTCCAGCGTTCAAGTCATTCCTCAACTGCTACTCATCTCCCTCAGTCATGAACAGGGCAACCGTCGGAGGAAGCATCATGCTCAGAAACTGCTCCGAGGACCTGATACCCATACTGCTGACTCTCGACGCCGAGCTGGTTTTTCAGACAGTGAGAGGTGAAGAGCGCGTGACGCTGCAAGAATTTCTCGACCAGAACATTAATCAGCGAGCGCTGCTTACCAAGGTGGTGTTTCGCAGCAGGAGGATGTGTTTCTTCGACAAGCTGTGGCTAGGGGTTTCACGTATCCCGATAATCTCGGTTGCCGTCAGCTTCGACGGTGATGACCATCTGGAGCCGAAGGTCGCTGTATCCCATAAGAGCAGGGATAAGCCCGGCAGGGTTCACTCCGTTGAAAGATTCCTCCAGGGCAGGCTTTTAGACAGGCCCACGTGCACTAAGGCGGCCGAAATGGTTTCCCAAAGCATAGACCCGCCCGACGACGTAATAGCTCCCGCCTGGTACAGACGCGAGGTTGCAGGCGTGCTGATCAGAAGGATTCTGGAGAGGGTTGCCAGTCATGAAGATTAAAACCAAGGTTAACGGCGTCGACTACGCTGTCGACGTGGAGAGCAACGAAAGGCTTACAGACCTTCTCCGCAACCGGCTTGGTCTGATGGGTGTGAAGGAGGGATGCGGAGTCGGAGACTGCGGCCTCTGCGTAGTGCTGGTTGACGGAAGGCCGGTCAACTCATGCCTAGTTCTGGCTTACCATGCTGCAGGCAGGGAAATAACAACCGTAGAGGGTTTGGCTGCGGATGGTAAGCTTCACCCGCTTCAACAGGCTTTCGTGGATGTTGGCGCTGTTCAGTGCGGGTTCTGCATTCCTCCAGCGTTGCTTGTGCTAAAATACTTGATGGACACTAAACCGTCGGCCTCCGTTGAGGAAGTGAGACACGCACTCCGCAGCGTTCTGTGCAGGTGCGGAAGCTACCTGAGGTTTGTCGAGGCTTTCGAAAGGGCGAGGAATAGATGAGCGAGGATATTACTGAGAGGTTCAAGGAGATCCTTAAGGCTCGTGAGTTCCTCGTAGTCGGGAAGAAGGTGGCGAGGGTTGACGCTGTCGACGCCGTCCTCGGAAAACCCATGTACACCGCAGACCTGGTGTCCGAGAAGCCTCTCTTCGTCAAGGCTGTTAGGTCGAAGCTTCCGCACGCCTTGATAAGGAACATAGACTTCAGCAAGCTGGAGACAAGGTCTTCAGTCAAGAAAATCATAACTCATCGTGAAATACCCGGGCAGAACGACGCTGGAAGTCTAATACCTGACAGGCCGTTGCTGGCTGTAGACAGGGTGAGGCACGTAGGTGAGGCTGTTGCCTTGGTCGTAGGCGAAACAGTCGAGGACGCTGAGGAGGCAGCCGACCTCGTCGAAGTTCATTACGACCCCCTGCCGGTCGTGGCCAACCCGGCTGAAGCGATGAAACCCGACGCGCCACGCATACACGACAACGGCAACATCGTCACTCACTTCAAGATAAGGAAGGGAGACGTCGAGCAAGGCTTCAAACAATCAGAGGTGGTTATAGAAAGAACCTACCGGACTCAGTTTATCACTGGTCTTCCCCTTGAAATCGAGATAGCTTACTCTTACCCTGACGGAGACAGCGGAATAACCTGCATATCTTCGATGCAGAACCTACACGACGTCTACCACAAGGTTCGCCAGATACTCGGACTGCCTTCTGAAAAGCTCCGGGTCGTTCAAGCAGCCACCGGAGGCGGGTTCGGCCCCAAGTCGGACGAGACTCCCATCGACGTCGCAGCATATGCCTGCCTCGCTACATACTACACGGGCAGACCATCGCTGGCAGCTTTCACTAGGAGCGAGGCTATGACGGTGCAGTGCAAGAGGCATCCGTTCGAGATAACTCACAGGGTTGGGGCAACTAAGCAGGGAAAGCTAATCGCCTGGAAGTCTACTTTGGTCGAGGACACGGGGGCCTACGTCTCGAAGGGTCATCTCGTAATAGGCAGGGCGACTTTCCACTGCACAGGACCTTACGAAGTTCCCAACGTCTGGGCCGACGGCTACTGCGTCTACACAAACAACACCATGGCAGGGTCTACGCGTGGGTTCGGCGCTCCTCAGGCACACTTTGCAGCCGAGTCGCTGATGAACGAGCTGGCTGAAGAGATTGGGCTCTCACCGCTCGAGGTCCGTGAAGCCAACATGCTGAGACCGGGTTCTCTTACCGCCACAAGCCAGCGAGTCGATGACGACGGGCTTCTCAGATGCTACCGGATGGTTGTTGAGGCGTCCTCGTGGGAGACGCGGGTAAGGGAGTTTGAAGAGTTCAACAAGCGGAGTGTGGGTGTGAAGAAAGGCATCGGTATAGCTCTCCTGTATCACGGCAACACGCTCGGGCCCGAGGGAGACGACTTTGCGACTGTTGTCTCACGGGTGGAAGGGGACGGAACAGTCGTCGTTCAGACGGGTCTGACAGAATACGGCACAGGCGCCCTCACATCCCTCGTCATAGTCGTTGCAGAGGTGCTTGGCTTACCTCTTTCGAAGGTCAGGCTCGAGAGGCCGGACACAGCCGCAATACCTAGCTCCGGGCCAACAGTAGCGTCTAGGACTACAGCGATCGGGGGGAACGCAGCTCTCGACGCAGCTCTTAAGATCAAGGCCAAGGTAGCGTCTGTTGCTGCTAAGCTTTTGGGGGTCGACCCGGCTGAGCTGGAGTTCAGGGAAGGCCTCGTCATTCACCAGTCAGGCAGGATGGTTAGGTGGGAGGAGGCAGTTCAGCAGTGCTTGGAGCAGGGCGTCGAGCTCAAGGCCGTGGGATACTACATGGCTCCGCCGACCAAGTGGGACCCTGAGACAGGTCAGGGCTCTCCCTACCACCAGTACACCTACGGGGCTTTGGCCGCCGAAGTCGTCGTCGACACCGAGACCGGGCTGGTCGGGGTGGAAAGGCTTACGGCAGCCTATGACGTCGGGAGGGCCATAAACCCGTTGGGCTTGATAGCTGTTTACGAGGGAGGGAGCATTATGGGGCTCGGATACGCCCTCACCGAGGAAGTTGTCCACGAAAAAGGCTTCGTAGTCAACCCGTCCCTCCACACGTTCATAATACCGACAGCCAGCGACGCTCCGAAGGAGATAAAGAGCTTGATCGTTGAAGTTCCCGGGTCAGTGGGCGTTTTCGGCGCCAAGGCGATGGGCGAGATACCTGTCGTTCTTCCAGCCGCAGCCATAGCCAACGCAGTCGCCCACGCGACAGGAGTGTATGTAAGACAGCTTCCCATGAGGCCCCACACTGTGTTGGACGCGCTGAAGAAAGCCTAAAATTTGAAAGAAAGCCGGTATCAGCATGACCCTGCTTGACCTCCACGGTCGGGACCTAATCTCGTCGCAGGACTGGAGCATCGAGGAAATCGAGGCAACTATGAACTTGGCTAGGCTTCTGAAGATAAAGAGAGCCTCGGGAGACATTCCTGAGCTGTTCAAGAACAGGACGATGTTCATGCTGTTCTACAACACGTCGACCCGTA
Organism: Candidatus Caldarchaeum sp.; assembly: GCA_038890155.1. Classification (GTDB taxonomy): domain Archaea; phylum Thermoproteota; class Nitrososphaeria_A; order Caldarchaeales; family Caldarchaeaceae; genus Caldarchaeum. Next base: position 9,260 of record JAWAFZ010000011.1, read on the forward strand.
CCCGCGCCAGCTTCGAGGCGGCCGCAACCATGCTGGGCGGCCATGCTCAGTTCATCGACTTCGCCACAACTCGTGGAGCTGAGGGCGAGTCCGTCCGGGACATAGCCAGGATGTACGAGAGGCTTGGGCAGGTGCTGGGCGTGAGGATACTCGAGTCAGCCGTCGACTACGTTTATGGGAGGGGCAACGCCGTCGTCAGGGAGTACGCCGAGCATGCAAAGATCCCTGTAATCAACATGGCTGACGACATGTACCACCCCAGCCAAGCAATCACAGACCTGTACACGCTGAGGGAGAAGCTGGGAGGAGTGGAGAAGAAGAAGTACGTGCTGATGTGGGCTTACAGCGACAAGGTGAGGAGCTGGGGAAGCATTCAGGACGAGCTGCTCATATCCACGAGGTTCGGGATGGACGTTGTCCTCGCCTACCCCCCAGGGTTCGACATAGACGGCAGGGTCGTTGAGCAGGCTCGTAGGAACGCTGAAGAGAGCGGGGGCAGCGTGGAGATTGTTCACGACTACAGAGAGGCGCTCAGCGGGGCTGACGCTGTCTTTCCGAGAAGCTGGGCAAGCCACGAATGTGTGATGACGGGCATGAACAGGTTTGGCAGAGAGAGGGAGGTCGAGCTTCACAACAAGCACAAAGACTGGAAGCTTACAAAGCAGCTGACTGACCTGATGGCTAAGAACGGCGTCGTCACACACGTCCTGCCGGTCTTCCGGGGGCAGGAGGCTGACGACGATGTCATGGACGGCCCTAGAAGCGTCATATACGACCAGGCTGAGAACCTTCTCTACGTCAGGGCTGCGATCTTGGCTCTCGTTGCGGGAGTTTTATCCCGGTAGTATGTGCGTGCCCGCACTGCCGGCTATGGCTTCCTTCAGCTGGGAAAGCTCGGCTATGATGGCTTCCTTCCCGCCGTTCTCGACAAACCTGATGCACGCAAGCACTTTAGGCATCATGCTGCCTGAGGCGAAATGGCCCGCCTCAAGATACCGTTTGGCCTCCCTGGCCGTCAACCTCTCCAGCTTTTTCTGGTCCGGCTTGCCGTAGTTGATGTAGGCTCCGTCCACGTCTGTCAGTATGATGAACCTGCTGGCACCGATCAGCTCGGCTAGCTTCTCTCCAGCCAAGTCTTTGTCGATGACAGCCTCCACACCCTGAGCCCTGCCGTTCTCCTCGATTATCGGAATTCCGCCGCCACCGCTGGCCACCACTATGAAGCCCGAGTCCACAAGCTTCCTTATGGCGTGCCTTTCGGCGATTATCTTCGGGTCCGGCGAAGGCACAACCCTCCTGAATCCCCCACGGGCCTTGTCCTCGGCAAAAATGTAATTCGGGTGCTCCGCCCTAATCTTCTCCATCTCCTCCTTGCTGTAGAAAGGACCAATCGGCTTGGAAGGGTTTTTGAAAGCAGGGTCGTCCTTGTCCACGATCACGCGTGTGATGACAGTGATGACAAACTTGTCTATTCCTCTCTTCTTCAGCTCGTTTCTGAGGTTCTGCTGGATGGTGTAGCCTATGAAGCCTTGGGTTTCAGCTCCGCAAGCATCCATCGGGAAAGCAGGTATGCCGTGCAGTTTATGGCCTGCGTCGTGGCGGAGCAGTGTGGCCCCCACCTGAGGACCGTTGCCGTGGGTGATGACCAGCTTGTACCCGGCCTCCACGAGGTCGGCTAGAAAAACGGCTGTCCTGCCAACGTTGTTGTACTGCTCCTCGAAAGACCCCTTCTCACCACGTCGTAGAAGAGCATTCCCACCCAAAGCAACGACTATCAGTTCGCCCGCTTCCATGATTCAGCTCACTCAGTGTATTATAAAAACTTCAAAAGGCTGTCGAGGTCTGGGGAGATGGTCGGAATGGTCTCGCCCGAGACAACCTTCTCAGGCTCCTTCAGCCCCGAACCCGTGGAAAGGAGTACCACCGTGTCCGAGGGGTCTAAAACCCCTTGGTCTAGGAGTTTCTTAGCGGCTAGGACGCCGACGGCTCCAGAAGGCTCTGCAAAAATTCCTTCCAACCTCGCTAGAAGGCGGACAGATTCCCTGATCTCATCCTCCTCAACCGTCTCGGCGAACCCTTTCGTCGCCCTAACTCCTTCGATGGCAGCGTCCCCGTCCCATGGATACGGGTCGAGAAGCCCCGAGGCTATCGAGCGTGGGTTTTTCTCCGGCTCGATCTCGGAGTAGCTCATTCCCTTCTTGATGGCTCTTGCGAGAGGCTGGTTCCCAGCCGGCTGAACAGGTATGAGTTTTGGATAGCTGTCTATCCATCCAAGCTGCATCATGTCTCTCAACCCCTTCCAAACACCTGCAGCCAAGCATCCCGAACCCGTGGGAACCAGAACGGCGTCTGGAACAACCCAGCCCAGCTGCTCGAGAACCTCGTAGGCAATCGTCTTGGGTCCCTCTACTTGGTAGGGGTTGAAGGGGCCGAAGCTGGGGCAGGGATACCAGCCAAGCTTGAAAACCGCCTGGAGCATGAGGTCCACGGTCGGGTCTCTGCCCTCGACTGACTGCCTGACACGAAGAACCTTAGCCCCGTAAAGTAGAAGCTGCGAAGCCTTGCCCGTCGACACGTCTTCGGGGACGAACGCGTGGCACCTCAGGCCCAAGGATGCGCTGTAAGCCGCCAGAGACGAGGCAGCGTTCCCGCTGGAAGCTATGACGACGTCCCTACGTCCTGTTTCAACCGCCTTGGCGACGCCAACAGCCATGGCCCTATCCTTGAAAGAAGCGGTAGGGTTCCTCGTATCATCCTTGACGTAAACAGCCTTGAACCCTAGATGGCTTGCGAGACGGGTGGCTTTGACCAACGGGGTGCCGCCCTCCATCAAAGATGCGGCGAATTTTTTATCGACTGGCAGGAGCTCCCAGTACCTCCAGACGCCACCCATCTTCCTCCTCGAAACCCCGTCCCTCGACAGACTCTCCATCAACCGGTCGTAGTCATAGACAACATCCAACCTCCCCAAATCATTTTTACTACACATCACGGGGCTCTCTCTGATATCGTACTCGGATCCGCAGCGGGAGCAGACAAGCTTCTCGACATACATACGTAAGACCGTTATTCTTTCTGGATTACGAACTTGCAGACGTGGTTGTTCTTTGCAATGCATTCGGTCTCAAGGGTTTTGAAGGACTCTTGATACAGGCTTTCCGCTATTCCAGTGAGAATTCCAGTTAAGAAGTAACACCTAGGGCTGTCTGAGCCAGCCAACCCGTCGCAGAATACACAGTTCTCGAAAGAAACCTCTATCACGCCTTCGGAGTAGTAGTTGTTCACTACGTTAGGCACACCCCAGCCGGAGTTCATGGCAGCAGCAGATAGGAGCATGATGCCCTCGTCTGGTGATTTTTCCTTGAGCTTGTTGCCCAACGCCAAACCATACCGGTGCCCCATGTTCCAGAACAATGCGTCTGCAGCAGGCTGAGAAATCGAAGCACCCAGCATTTTAACGGTTTCTACGAACATCTTCGCGGACAGTACAAACACTCTACCGCCGAGAACTTTGTCGGTCAAAACACCACTTTTCTCCACGGGCTGTTTTTCATAAAATTAAGGAATTAAAGCTTTTTCTACCTCACGATTTCCAGCCTTGAAAGATGCTTCAGCCGCTGATCGACTGTATACTGGTCCAAGACATGCGCACGCTCCGGGATCGCCGCCTTCTTTCCGGGGCCGAAGGCTTCTGTTGAGAGATAGCGGTTTCCCGAGTCGCAGACCAGAGTTGTGATGCGCCGGAGACTTGGATGTCTCTTGGCGACCTTTATAGCTGCTGCGACGTTGCACCCGGAAGAAATGCCGCAGAAAACTCCCTCCAGCCTCGCAAGCTTCCTCGTCATCTCTATCGATTCGGTCGACGACACTGTCACTACTCCGTCGAGGATTCCCAGGTCTAAGTTGCGTGGAATGAACCCGTCTCCAATCCCCTCTATCTTGTGCGAGCCCCAGACCCCGTCCGATATTATAGCGGCTTCGCTGGGCTCAGCTGTGTACACTTTTATGCTGGGGTTCTTGCTCTTCAGAAACCTGCCCACCCCCGAGACCGTTCCGCCAGAGCCCTGCGACATGACGAAGCAGTCGACTTTACCGTCTGTCTGGTCCCATATCTCGGGCCCCGTCGTCTTGATGTGGGCCTGCACGTTGTCGGGGTTCGTGAACTGGTTGGGGAACCAGTACTTTCCCGGGCTCGAGGCCATCATAGACTCAGCTTTCTTCAGGCTGAGGTCAACGTCGCTCTCAGCGCCGGGCGTGAAGACGATCTCGCCTCCGAACGCCTTGATTAGCTGTTTTCTTTCTTCGCTCATCCCCTCAGGCATCACGATCGTCACCCTGTAGCCTAGATGAGTCCCTACGAAGCTGCAAGCTATCCCTGCGTTGCCCGTCGAGACCTCGAGGATCTCCATGCCGGGCCTGAGGTCTCCCCTCTCAACAGCCTTAGTGATCATCTCCCTGTAGATCCTGTCCTTGAGGCTTCCCGTCGGGTTGTAGAACTCCAGCTTGGCGTAGACCTCGGCATCAACGCCCTCCTCCCTCGGAATTCTCGACAGCTTGAGGAGCGGCGTACCTCCTATGAGGTCCAGAACGTCGTCGTGGAGCTTCATTTCCTCCGACCCATAACCATCGACATCACGGCTTTCTGGACGTGGAGCCTGTTCTCAGCCTGTTGGAAATACAGTGAGTAGCTGGAGTTGTCGATAACTTCGTCGACAACCTCCTGCCCTCTGTCGGCTGGGCCGCAATGCATGTACTTACCCTTGTTTGTCAGGTCCATCAGGTCTGGGGTGCATATCCAGCTCTTGTAGCCGTCTTGGTATTTTGTGGCGCCTTCTTTGTCTACGGCGGAGTTGTAGGGTGGGAAGAACTTCTTCGGAGACCATGCCTTGGGGTACACGAAGTCCGCGTCCTCGAACGCCTCTTTCATGTTGTTGGAGATTGTGAAAGAGCCTCCGTACTTCTCGACGTTTTTCTTACAAGCCTGTATCACGTGGTCCTCGAGCTCGAAGCCGGGTGGGTGGGCTAGGACTACGTCCATGCCGAACTGAGTGCCTATCAAGATGCAGCTTTGAGGAACGGCCAGCGGCTTCAAACCGCCTGAGTATGCATAGGAGACGACGAACTTCTTCCCCTGAGGTTTAGGCGCTACATCTGTTATCGCCATTATGTCGGCGAGTGCTTGGAAGGGGTGGTAGACGTCGTCCTCCATGTTGAGCACGGGAATGCTGCTCCACTTGGCGAACTCCTGGATTACTCTGTGCCCTCTCCCGATGTGCCATTTCGCGGCATCTCCGTAGATTCTAACGGCTATGGCGTCGCCGTAAGCGCTGAGTACTCGTGCAACGTCCGCTATCGACTCTGTCTGGTACGGTATCATGTCCTCGGGCAGGGTTGGGGTGTAGACGTCTGAGGGGCTTAGGAAGTGGGCGTGGCCTCCCAGCTGGTAGATGCCTGCCTCGAACGAGTTTCGGGTTCTGAGAGACCTGTTGTAGAAGAGCATGAAAAGCGTCTGGCCTTTGAGGTAGTCGGTTGGTTTCTTCGACCTGAACCTCTGCCTCAAGTCCCTAGCTGCTTTGAGTATACTGTTTATCTCTTCTTGGCTAAAGTCGTTTGTATTCAGGAAGTCTCTCCCTTGAAGTTTGCCCACGTAGGTTGGTTTGGCAGCGGCTGGCCTCTTCGCCATGCGAAATAATTCTAATCAGATAGTTTTAAAGGTTGTCTCACAGCAGCATGGAGCCAAGGGCCCAGATGAAGAAGCCTAGGGCGTGGAGAAGGCCTGTATACGTGGCTGCTTTGATGTTGGAGGCTAGGGCTGGGATCATGAGGTATGTATTGCCGTAGGTCTGGTTGACCATTTTGACTGTTTTTACCGCTGTCGGAATTGTTGCTAATGCGATGAGCGTCGTGAGCGGTGCGTACCCGGCGGCTGCGGAGAGAAAGATGACTGCGTAGGCGGCTGCCAGCAAAGCCTTGTACAGCGAGACAACCTGCTTCCTCGAAAGTCTCGCCACGAGAGTGTTCTTTCCGGCCTGCCTGTCGTAGGGAGCGTCGGGTATCTCGTTGACGTACAGTATCAGAGTGATGAACAATCCGATGGGTATTGAAGCAAGTAGTGCATGAAGGCTGAAGGTCTGCGCTTGGACGTAGTGGCTGCCGAGCACGATTACTGGCCCGAAACCTATACCGACAGAAGCTTCGCCCAGCCCCCTGTAGGCTAGCTTGAACGGGGGAGCTGTGTAGGCAATGCTTATCAGGATCCCGACGGCCATTAAGGTTAGGATGGGGACAAGTCCTCTTAGAAGGGCTAGGTAGATGCCGACAGAGGCTCCTGCGATGTATAGCAAAGACGACATCAACGCGACCTGCCTCGAGGTCAGCAGGCCGTACTGGATTATTCTGGAGCCTCCGCTGAAAGGTGTCGGCGTGATGTTCTTCTCATCCACTCCCGTCTTGTGGTCGAAGTAGTCGTTGGTCATGTTGAGGCCGAGATGTATAAGGCTTGCGCCTATCAGAGTGAGTATGAAGAGGACGGGGTCAAAATAGCCTAGGTAGGATGCTGAGCCGGCGCCTATCAGAACCGGTGCGGCTGTTGCAGTCAAGAACGGGAACCTTGTTGCTCGGAAGAGTAGCTGAAGGGTTGGGAGCCTTGGCTTGACGGGCCTGCCCAACGACGAGCTGAGCTTCGCCAGATAGTTCTTCGCCTGACCCAGCTTCTCCTCGCAGTACTGGAAGAAGGGTGTTTTCTGCTCGTCCCAGCCGTAAGACTTGACAGGCTTGAACAGAAGCCTGTCGCCCACTGCATTAACGACTGCTCTGACCATCGAGTATCTTCTGTCGGTATATCCTCCCGTCTGAAGCGGCGTGATGTGGTTGAACAACAGGGTGGCGTGTTTTTTCGGCCTGAGGTATGTGGGCCAGTCGGCTGTGAATCCACCGTCCGTCGGCTTGAGTTTCGTCGGGATACTCAGGGGATAGCCGTCGTCGTCCACGAAGGAGACGACCGTGTCGCTGAACTGCTCAACCGCTACAGTCATCTGGTCCACCTCCTCGGCTCCTTCGAAGCATCTCCCTCCTCCCACAACAGGATTTCACGGGGCTCGACCTCGACGACTATTCTCTCCCAGAAAAGAGGCAGAGCGATACGCTGTTTTATGTAGGCCTCTATGTAGGGCTCCTTTTTTCTCCACAGGTCGAGTAGCCACATCCAGCCGTCGTGGAGGTTTTCCTCGTAGACCTTGGCGTCGCCCTTGACATGCACCGCCGCGTAGAAGGGTGCTTTGATGAATTGTCTACCGCTGAACAGCACGCCGACCTTGGGGTTTTTCTTGATGTACTCCGCCTTCTTGCTGAAGAGGATGCTTGAGGTGAAGTATAATTTCCTTCTCTCCCTGCTGTACAACGGGAGCATAGGATGTGTGGAAACTTGGCCTGAGGGTGATACTACGCTCAGTGCTGAGACTAACGCGCTCTCCATTATTGTCTCGGCTTTTCCGAAGACGTCCATGTTTTTCCTGTTCTTCGTCGATATATAAGATTTAACCACTGACAAGTGGTTAATTAAAACGTATCCGGCTGGAGACAACCAGAGAAAGAGCGCTGACGGCACCGAGAAGTACCCAAGCAAACCAGTAGCCGAAGCCTGCAGCAGCCATTGCGAACAGGTAGGGGAGAACGGACCCAGCCACTAGCTGGACGCTGTTGACCAATGCAATCGCTATAGGAACATCCCGGCCGTCAATCCTTTCCATTGGGATGAGGTAGTAGACGGTGTATACTCCTATGTAAAGAATTCCTAGGATGAATATGGAGGAGGAGATTACGGCGACGTTCTTTACTGAGACTGCTGTGATTGCGGCTGCTATTGCTGCGTTGACCGTCATTATGAACATCTTCTTCGAATGAGCCGAGTCGTACATCCTGCCCATGAACGGCGAGGCAACCACGCTGCCTACGCTCATCGTCGCCATCAACAACCCTGCAGTCTCAAGCCCGAGATCGACGTCCGAGTTGAGGTAGAGTATTCCGAACTGCGTCAAAGGATACCACGAGCCTCCTGAGAACGTCAAGCCTAAGGCCGAGAGCCAGACGACCTTATTTTTCAAGACGGTCAGCTCTACCTTCGTCTCCATGGGTTTCTTTTCCTCTGATTTCGACACAACCAACGTGGCGGCTGCCATCAAGACGCCTAGCAAGCCTGGCAGTACAAGGCCGAGCCTCCAGCCCATCGAGGTAATGATGAACGGCCATGCGCCGAGTGCGATTAGGGAGCCGACGTGGAACCCGCCGTTGTAAAGACCCAGCGCCATTCCCCTCTCCTTGACGCTGAAGTAAGGAATGATGAAAGCGATTCCGGGGCCGAAGAAGAAGCTCATGAACGTGCCAGCCAAGAACCTGAAGAGTAAAAGAAGCTCGAACGACGGCGCCAGACCGCAGAGAACTGAAAAGAAAGACGAAAGACCCAGCCCGAACAACGCCGTCCTCCTCGGCCCGTATCTTGAAGCCACTAGTCCAGCCGGTATCTGAAACCCCCCGATGCCTACGAGGAAGACCGCTCCCAGCAAACCTAGAGAGGTTATGTCGGCTCCAAGCTCCTTAGCTATGAACGGCTGGGCTGGAGAGATGGCGAGCCAGTTTAACGTGTAGATTATGCGGTCGCCGAAAAGCCAGCCTAGCAGGAACCATTTGTATCTTTCTTGGGGGATGGTTTAACCCACCAGCTTCCTGTAATGCTTCTTGACATGCTCCTCCTTTATTTTTGTCAACTCCGCCTCGGGGAGAGTTGACAGGATGTCCCACGCAATCTCGATAGTTTGGTCGAGAGTTCTGTTCTCGGTGTAGGCTTGTTTCAGGAAACGCTGCTCAAAGAGGTCGCCGAACTCGAGATACTTCAGGTCGGTCTCTGAAAGCCCTGCCGTCCCAACTATCTCAGCTAAGGAACGTAGTTGGACAGCTCTTGCGTAGGCTGCGTAGAGCTGGTTGCTGACGTCTCCATGGTCTGCACGTGTTCTCTTCTGTGATATGATGCCGGGGCCCATCAGCCTGCTGAGGCTCATCAAAACGTTGACAGGGGGGTATATCCCTTTCCTGTAGAGGTCTCTTGACAGAACTATCTGGCCCTCGGTGATGTATCCGGTCAGGTCGGGTATCGGGTGGGTGATGTCGTCGCTCGGCATGCTGAGGATGGGCATCTGCGTCAAGCTTCCCTTCAAACCCTTGATCCTGCCGGCTCTCTCGTAGATCGACGCCAAGTCGGTATACATGTATCCTGGATAGCCCTTCCTCCCCGGTACCTCTTCCCTAGCAGCGCTCACCTCCCTCAACGCCTCGGCGTAGTTTGTGATGTCTGTGATGATGACGAGAACATGATACCCCTGCCTGAACGCCAGGTACTCAGCCAGAGTAAGGGCTATCCTCGGCGTGACGATCCTCTCGATGGCCGGGTCGTCGGCCAGGTTGAGAAAGAGAGTACTTCTGCTTATGGCCCCGCTCTCCTCGAGGCTTCTCCTGAAGAAGCGAGCTTCGTCGTTCTGCACGCCGACGGCTGCGAATATCACGGCGAACTCCTCCTCCTTACCCGGGACCGTCGCCTGCCTCGCGATCTGAGCGGCCAGCATGTTATGAGTGAGGCCCGCGCCTGAGAAGATGGGCAGCTTCTGGCCTCGGACGAGGCTGTTCATGCCGTCTATCGACGAAACTCCTGTCTGTATGAAGTCGGATGGATACTCTCGCTGCTCGGGGTTTATGGGCTCGCCGTTGATGTCCAAAGTTTCCTCAGCTATGGGCTCCGGCAAGCCGTCTAGAGGTCTTCCAAGACCGTCGAATACTCTTCCCAGCATCTCTGTAGAGACGGGGATCTTAAGAGTCGTTCCCAAGAACCGTGCTCTCGTTCCCTCGATGGATAGGCCTTGAGTGCCTTCGAAGATCTGGACCACGGCTCTTCCCTCTCCTACCTCGATCACTCTGCCCAGTCTTCTTTCACCCTCAGAAGTCTCAACCTCCACGAGCTCGTCGTATGAAACTCCTGAAACACCGCCTACGATCATCAAAGGGCCCTTGATCTCCTGTACCGAGAGATACTCGAGCCCTGTTCTCTCCAGCGTCACGCAGCCCTCACCTCGGCTTTCTCAGCGGCCATGAGCTTGTTGAAGCTCTCCTCCATCGCTCTCTCCAGCTCGACGATCAGGTCGAGCCTGTCGTTAGGCACTTCATACTTAGCCCTTATCAGCTTAGGAATTATAGGCATGGCTCTTATCTCTCTCAGCGGGACTCCCCTCCGCAGAGCTTCTTCAGCCAGCCTGTGGAACTTTACGAAAAGATTTACCAGCTTAACCTGCTTCGGTGGGGGACAGTACGAGTCCACTTCGTCGTAAGCGCTCTGCTGCAGGAAACCCTCCCTAATCATCCTAGCCACGTCAAGTATGAGCTTCTCATCGTCGGGCAGAGCCTCGGGCCCCAAAAGCCTTACCAGCTCGAGAAGGTCGGCCTCCCTCTGAAGCAATCTGTAGGCTTGAAAACGCAAGTCATACCAATCGGCTGAAACATTCTCAGCCCACCACTTCTTCACAGTATCGACGTAGGCGGAGTAAGAAGTAATCCAGTTTATGGCTGGGTAGTGTCTAGTGTAGGCTAGGTTTGCGTCGAGCGCCCAGAAGGTCCTGATGAACCTCATCGTGTGAGTCGTGACGGGTTCCGTAAAGTCCCCGCCTGGAGGGCTTACAGCTCCGACGAGGCTCACGCTTCCAACCCGTTCAGGCCTGCCTAGGGTGACAACCCTTCCAGCCCTCTCGTAGAATTCGGCCAGCCTGCTAGCCAGATAGCTTGGGTAGCCTTCTTCAGCAGGCATCTCCTCCAGCCTGCCGCTTATCTCTCTCAGGGCTTCAGCCCACCTACTAGTCGAGTCCGCTACAAGGAGCACGTCGTAGCCCATGTCCCTGAAATATTCAGCCATGGTGACTCCTGTGTATATGCTGGCCTCTCTCGCAGCTACGGGCATGTTGCTCGTGTTGGCGATCAGAACAGTCCTCTCCATCAAAGGCCTTCCCGTAGCAGGGTCCTTGAGGTGCGGGAACTCGGTCAAAACCTCCGACTCCTCGTTCCCCCTCTCGCCGCATCCCACGTGGAAGATGACTTTCGTATCGCTCCACTTCGCAAGCTGGTGAAGCGTCACGGTCTTTCCAGTGCCGAACGCTCCCGGTATGCAGGCCGTACCTCCCTTCGACAGGGGGAAGAAAGTGTCTAGGACACGTTGACCTGTGATGGTCGGAACCTCGGGGTCGAGTCTTTTGCTGAAAGGCCTTGGCTTACGAACAGACCATCTGTGGAACAGTTTAACGGCCACCCTGCCCTCCTTAGTCTCGACCTCAGCCACAACATCCTCAACAACGTAGTCTGACTCCGGTGCGATGTAGCTGACTTTGCCCGGCTTCGTGTCAGGCGGGATCATGATCTTAGAAGTGATGAGCGGCGTCTCAGAAACTTCCCCAATAATGTCGCCGGGCCCCAACTCATCCCCCTTCTTAACCAGGGGTTTAAACCGCCATTTCTTGTCCAAGGGAAGCTGGTCAGCCTTCACCCCGCGCTTGATGAACCCTCCAGCCAGCTTGCCTATGACGTCCAGAGGCCTCTGAACCCCGTCGTAGATGCTTCCCAGCATTCCGGGGCCAAGAGATACAGACAGAGGCATGCCCGTCGACTCGACAGGCTCGCCCGGCTTGAGCCCGCTCGTGTTCTCGTAAACCTGTATGAAGGCGACATCTCCGGTCAGCTTGATGATTTCTCCTATAAGCCTCTGCTCACCCACGTAAACGGTCTCGTACATCTTTGCGGCCATCATGCCGTCGGCCTTGACGGCTGGTCCAGCAACCCAGATGATCCTTCCTCTGCTTGTCTTCATCGTGAATACACAGTTTTGAGACTATGTATTTAAACCCTTTCAACGAACTAAAGCAGCAGGGCAGCATCATCTTTCTCCAGATATATTTATAAAAACCCGGGAAAGCTGTTGAACATGACCTCCTCTAGGCCCGACGTGTCAAGAATCAGAGCCGTGATGAAGAAACACGGTATAGACGCCCTCGCAGCATCTTACCCCTCAAACGTGTACTACCTCTCAGAACTACCTGTGTCAAACACCTCATCCAACGCCCTGCTGTACTCGGTCAAAAACGCATCGCCAGCCTTCTGCATAATTCCATACGACAAAGAACCGGCCTTGATAACCACGGCGGCAGCAGTCGAGCTGGCTAGAAAACACTCCTGGATCAAGAACGTCAAGCCCTACAAAACAGGAGTTTACATCGTGAGGAGGGAAGAGGTTTCGGTGTATGCTTCAAACGCTTTCGAAGCTTTCTCGAAGCTGGTTGATGAGCTTGGGCTGCGGAGGTCGACCATCGGCTTGGACTTGTCGCTGATGAGCTGGGGGGTTTACGAGAAGCTGAAAGCAAGCCTTGGTGATGTCAAGATCGTCGACTCGACGAATGTTTTCCTCGAGCTGAGGATGATTAAGAATGAGGAAGAGATAAGGAGGTTCAAAGAGGCCAACCGGATTTTATGCGCTGCGATGAGGAAGGTTATCGGCGAGATGCGTGAAGGCGTTGTTGAGCGAGACTTGCACGTAATTCTCAAGACGGAGATGATGAGGCAGGGGGCGGATGGATGGTTCCAGACAACGATAGCCGCTGGCCCTGACGACGGGCCCAACATCTACCACCAGCCGGACGGAAAGAAGCTTCGAAGAGGAGACGTCATCAGGATGGACATAGGCTGTGTTTACCAAGGGTTTGGATGCGACCTTTCGAGAACTGTGGTCGTGGGGACTCCTCCAGCCGAGGCGACGAAGATCTACAAGGTGTTGGAGGAGGCGGAGAAGATGTTGATAGAAAACGCTAAGCCGGGCGTAAAGGCTTCCGACCTTCATGCAGTCGCAGAGAAATACGTCAGGGAAAAACTAGACCCACGATACTCCCGAGGCAACGTAGGGCACGGGGTTGGAGTCGAGCTCTACGACCCTCCCGAGATATCCGCATCCGACCACACGCCCCTGGCTCCGGGGATGACGCTTTCTCTCGAAGTTCCTTATCACAAGTTCGGGCTTGGAGGGTTCAACGTCGAGGACAGTGTAGTCATCACGGAGAAGGGCAACGTCGTTGTCTCCGACCTGCCGACCGAGCTAATAGTGGTGTAGCAGGCATGGTTGCTATAGTGGTTCACGGCGGGGCCATCAACCCGCTTGACGAGAAGTTCAACAAAGGCGTCAGCGAAGCGGTCGAGACAGGCATAGACCTGCTTCTGAGAGGCGGGTCGGCTGTAGAAGCTGCAACCGAAGCCATTCGGGTGATGGAGGACAACCCCATTTTCAACGCTGGCACAGGCTCTTGGCTCAACCTCAAAGGAGAAGTTGAGATGGATGCAATCATAGTCGACGGCAGCACAGGCAGAACAGGTGCAGTAGCAGCAATAAAGAGGGTGAAGAACCCCATACTCGTAGCTAGGAAAGTAATGGAGGAAACTGACCACATCTTGCTCGTAGCCGAGGGTGCGTCCGAGTTCGCAAGATATTTCGGATTCAAAGACTACGACCCTGTTACAGAGGAGAGGCGTCGGGCGTGGGAGGAGCTCAGGCAGAAGCTTCTGAAGGGGGAGCAGACTTCGCTGCTCGCTTACTGGTCTAAGATATCCAAGTTCGCTAAGCTCGGCGACACGGTGGGAGCTGTTGCTCTCGACAAGGACGGGCGGATTGCGGCAGGCACCTCAAGCGGTGGGTTTCCGATGAAGCTTCCGGGAAGGGTTGGCGACGTGCCGATAATCAACGCCTCCACTTACACAAGCCGGCGCGTCGGCGTCTCCCTGACCGGCCACGGCGAGATAATCATGCAGCATACAGTCGCCAAATCCATAGGACAGCTTGTCGAAAAAGGCCTAGAACCGCAGAAAGCCATGACTGAAGCTTTCACCAACGTTTTGAAGTCTGTACCAGGGCCGGCTAGCAACGTCCTTCTCGGAGGAGTCTCGCTTGATTCAGAAGGGAGAATAGGATGTGTCAGGAACACGGAGCTCATGCCCCACGCCTACGCCGTCGACAGCAGGAAGGTAGTGCTTAACTTCGGAACGATACTAAGGGTCTAGGATGAGGGAGAGATTCCTCTCTAACAGGACACGCAGGATAGCTCTGTCGGGCATAAGAGTAATGTGGGAAAAGACGCTGAAGATGCCCGACGTAATCAGGATGGACATAGGAGAGCCGGACTTTCCTCCACCCAAACGGGTGCGGCAAGCCTTGTACGAAGCCATCGAGGAGGGCTACACTCATTACTCGCCGAGCGCTGGCTTACCCGAGACTAGGGAGGCTGTGGCTTACAAAGCTAGGCGTGAGAACGGTATGGATGTATCTCCTTCTGAGGTTGTTATCACGCCAGGTGGAAGCGGGGCGCTCTTCCTGTCGATGATGGCGGTTTTGAACCCGGGGGACGAGGTTTTGATACCCGACCCCGGCTGGGCCCAGTACAGCACGATGGTGTCTCTGGCCGACGCTGTCCCTGTGCCCTACAACCTGTCCGAAGGCGACGGATACATGGTTGACTTGGATGACGTGCGGCGCAAGGTCGGCGATAGGACGAAGATGATTTTGGTTAACACGCCGAACAACCCCACGGGCACGGTCTTGAAGAGGAATGTGCTTGAAGAGATAGCCGAGATCGCTGTCGACCGGGACCTTCTCATACTATCGGACGAGGTTTACGAGAAGTTCATTTTCGACGGCGAGACCCATGTTAGCATAGGATCGTTCGAAGGGTTGAAGGACCGCGTCATAACGGTCAACTCGCTTTCAAAGACCTACGCCATGACAGGCCTCCGCATAGGCTACGTAATAGCTTCTCAGCCGATCGCCGACGAAATTGTCAAGCTCAACCTCTACGTCTCGACTTGCGCCAACACAGCAGTACAGCACGCAGCTGTCGCGGCTCTCAAACTACATCACGATGAAATAAGCCACATGGTTGAAGAATACAGGAGAAGGCGGGACGCCGTCTACAACAAGCTACAAGAGGTCGAAGGCGTTTCATGCGTCAAGCCAAGGGGAGCTTTTTACCTGTTCCCCAACTTTGAAAAAGCCGTCCCCATGAAGTCTTTAGAACTAGCCATGCACATACTCGACGCCGTTCACGTCTCCACCGTGCCCGGCTCCAGCTTCGGGGAGAATGGCGAGCACCATCTCCGGATTGCCTGCACATCCAACGTTAACAGGCTTGTCGATGGTGTTGAGAAGATAAAGACCGTGGTGGAGAAGCTTAGAACGCAGAAACTATAAAAAAGAGGCTTTGCAGGCTAGACACGTGAACTATACTGGAAGAGCAGTTCCTAAGAAAGATGCTCAAGTTTTGGTTCGGGGTCTTGGTAAGTTCATCGACGACGTCAAGCTGCCGGACATGCTTTACGGCGGCTTTGTCAGAAGCCCATACGCCCACGCCCTGATAAACCGCGTGGACGTAAGCGACGCAGCTAGGATGAGCGAAGTTGTGGCTGTTTGGAGTTTACAGGACATAAAGCGTTTCATAAAACCCTATCCGGAGCCCGTGGGCCGGTTTGCGGGGCTTGAGGTCAAGCATGCTGAGCTCTATCCACTTGCAGGCGATCGTGTAAGGTTCGTGGGCGAGCCTGTGGCTTTCGTCGTCTGCAGGGACAGGTACGCTGTCGAGGACGCTGTTGAGAGGGTTGTGGTTGATTACACTCCTCTGAAGCCGGTCGTGGACCCTGAGCAGGCTTTGGAATCGAGGGACGGCCTGCTCTACCCAGAGTGGGGAGACAACGTCATGATGAGATACACCATCGAGAGCGGAGACGTTGAAAAAGCATTCAAAGAAGCCGACACAATCCTGGAGACGCGCATAGAGACGCAGAGGTTCACAGGCACCCCTATAGAGTGCAGAGGCTATGTTGCTCAATACGACCCTTTGTCTAACGGTCTAACGGTCTATGCTTCAACCCAGCAACCTCACCCGCTCCGCACAATCCTGTCGGAGCTTACCGGCATACCTGAATCAGCCATACGTGTTGTCCAGCCTCAGGTTGGAGGCGCTTTCGGGCTCAAGATACCGCCGTACAGAGAGGAGCCCTTGGTCTCGCTGGCCGCCTACCGGCTCAGGAAAGCGGTCAAATGGGTTGAGAACCGTTCGGAGCACATGGTCGCCACAGGCCATTCCAAACACCAGATTCACAACGTTAAAGTCGCCGTCAAAAGAGATGGCCAGATACTCGGGCTCAAGGACAAAATCATCGTCGACCTGGGTGTCTACAACGCCACTAGAGGAATCATGCAGGCCTACAACGCTGCGAAGATGCTGCCCGGGCCCTACAAGATAAGAAACCTGCGGATCGAGGGCTACGGAGTGACGACCAACAAGACGCACTACCAAGCCTACAGAGGTTTCGGAAAAGACTCGGCTGCTATAGTTTACGAGAGGATTATGGACTTGGTTGCGGAGGAGCTGAACCATGACCGGCTCGAGGTAAGGCTTAGAAACCTGATACGGTCTAAGGAGATGCCCTACGTCACGGCTACCGGGGCTGAGTACGACAGCGGGGACTACGAGGCTGTTGCCAGACTTCTGCAGGGATGGCTGCGCAGCGTGAAAGTAGACGGAGTAAGGGATAATGTTTTGCGTGGAGTAGGTGTTGCGCTTGCCGTGGAGCCGTGCGCCTCGGCCTTCTTTGATTCGTTCACTCAGGCAACAGACACCACGACTATTCAGATAGACCAGTCCGGGAAGGTCACGGTAAAGACAGGCGTGACGTCTCCCGGCAACGGCAACGAGACCTCAATCGCCCAAGTCGTCGCCGACAGGCTAGGAGTGAGGCTTGAGGATGTTCACGTCATCCAAGGCGATACAGCGGTATGCCCCTACGGTATCGGGAACAACAGCAGCAGGGTGTCCGTTGTCGGAACATCATCAGCTTACCTGGCTGCGGAAGAGCTGCGTAAGAAAGTCGTGGCAGCCGCCTCCAGCATCTTGGAATGCAACCCAGCCGACGTAGAGATAAACCAGGGAGTTATACAGGTGCGTGGGTCGCCGGGCAAGCAGATCACGCTCAAAGACGTGGCGAGGCACGTCTACCGGAGAACCTTCGCACTTCCTAAAGATGTAGGGCCTGTGCTCGAAGCCACCGCAAGCTTCAGAGCACCCAACATCAACTGGAGCAAGGATGAAAGAGGACGACTGAACACATACGTCGCATACTCATTTGCAGCCTTCGGAGTCGTCGTCGAGGTTGACAGGGAGACAGGGAGCTTGACCGTTCCAGAGGTCTTAGTCGTGGACGACTGCGGAAAGATAATCAACCCGGCTCTCGTCGACGGACAGGTTGTCGGCGGCCTTGTTCAAGGTCTTGGCGGAGCGGTCTACGAGCAGCTTGTCTACGATTCTCAGGGAAACATAGTGTCGGGGTCCTTGATGGATTACCTCATACCTTCAGCGGTTGAATCGCCTCGTAAGGTTGAGGTGATGCATCACGAGACTCCATCCCCACACACCCCCGTCGGCAGCAAGGGAGTGGGAGAGACCGGCATGATGGTGATCCCGGCCTTGATGTCCGCCGTGGAGCAAGCTCTGAAGAATTTGGGCATAGAAACACGCCTGACGAAGACACCTTTGACGTCCGAGTACTTGTTCAAAGCTATGAGAGGCCGCAGAGGCTAACTAGACGATTAATGGAAAAATTTATATAATCTATAAGAGAACCCGACTGCGATGTTTTCGAACAATAGATCTGGTGTATCGACGACTTTGGCTGGCGCCGTCGTTGTCGCCCTCGTCATAGGCCTTCTCGTCGGCGGAGTAGCGCTGGGCCCTGTGCTGGGCCAAGCACCGAGCCCAAGAACAGTAACAGTAGAGAGAACGTTAGCCGCGCAGACCGTCACAGTATTCCGAACTGCCACGGATGAAGCTGTCAGAAGCTTGGAGGAGCTTGCACGCAGGGAGGGGCGCCTAGTAATCTACGGAGTGATGGACACGCCTGACTTCCTCGACAAAGTTGTCCCAGCCTTCAAGAAGGCGTATCCGTGGGCTCAGGTTGAGTACATAGGGCTGAGCCCTGCCGAGATCACCAGCAGAGCGGAGGCAGAGTTCAGAGCTGGGAACGTGAGGGCGGACATTGTGATAAACACTCTAGGCGTCATGCTTCCGTTGAAGAAGGCTGGAGCGCTCGGAGCCTACGTCAACCCGATGGAGACTCTGATGGATTACCCTGCTGGGTTCAGGGACACGGACAGCGTCTGGCACCCAGCCTACACGGTTCCCATGGTGGTGCTCTACAACAAAAACAGGGTGACCAACCCCGCTGACTTGCCTAAGACGTGGAAAGACCTAGCAGACCCGAAGTGGAAGGACAGGATAGCCATGGACAGGCCCTCGATACTGAACGTGGCCGGAGCTTTATTCGCCACACTCAAGACAACGATGTCAGAAACCGAGTGGAATAACTTCCTCCAAGGACTGGCCGGGAACAACCCGAGAATGACCTCAAGCGCCAGCGAAGCCTACACGCTCGTCTCGGCAGGAGAAGTCCACCTAGCCATCGGGCTGCTGAACGACTACTTGGGCCAGCCGGCGGGAGCCCCCGTCGGAGTAGTTTGGCTTGACCCGATGCCAGGACTACCGATAGCGATCGCCATAACCAATGGGGCGCCGCATCCCAACACTGCGAAGCTCTTCCTCGAGTGGTGGACTTCTTGGTCTGGTCAGGAGTCGGTAGCCAAGACTAACAGAGTTCCTGCACACGGAGGGGTTGCCGCAGCCACAATCCTTCAAGGACTACTGCCGCCCGGAATAAACATAGTCGCCGCCGGTAGCGAGGACTACTACGCTAACCCCGAAAGCTACGCAACCCGGTACAGACAGATCTTCGGCTCCTGAGACGAGAAAATGCTCCTAAAAGCCCCCACCATAATATCCATAGCTTTTTTATCCTTCCTCCTTTTTCCAGTACTCTTACTAACGTCAACCACCTCGTTAAGTGTTTTGTTTGAGGAGCTGAACGACCCGTTCGTAAGGCAAGCGATAATCAACACATACATCTACGGCGGAGGAGGAGCCCTGGTTGCTGTTTTCCTAGGAGGAGTCTACGCATGGTTCGTCAACCGAACCGACCTCCCCGCAAAATACTTCTTCCACGTCGCAACACTCCTACCTTTAACAGTCCCCATGGTCGTAAAAGCCATAAGCTGGATCTTTCTCTTCAGCCCGAGGATAGGGCTTGTGAACGTATGGTATCAGCAGACGTTCAACACTGAGGCGGCTTTGTTCAACATCTACACCATGCCCGGGCTAATATTCGCTCTAGGAGTCGGCGGAATACCTCTGGCCTACCTCACCATGTCCTCAGCCTTCAACGCAATAGACAGCTCATTCGAGGAAGCCTCGCTAATATCGGGGGCGGGGAAGCTCAGGACAACGCTCAGAATAACGATGGGAGTAGCACGGCCAGCCATACTTTCAGCCTTCCTCCTGCTATTCCTCATCGGAATAATGAACTTCGACTACCCGTTCATCCTAGGGACGCCAGCTCGGATTGAAACGCTGGCCACGATAGTGTACGACTACATCAAGGAAAGAGTTCCACCCAGCTACTCGGCCGCGATAAACATGAGTGTCGTCTACCTCCTCATCACGCTGGTGGTGATGAGCTTGTACTTGTGGAGTACACGGAAGTTGTTCAGGTTCGCAACAGTCACTGGAAAGATGAGGACTCAGACGGTTTTTAACCTAGGCCGTTGGAGGTTTGTGGGGGTTTTAGTCTGCGGAACGATAATAGGGCTGTCGTTCGTGCTTCCTTTCGCCGTGGTGCTGCTCGTGTCGTTGATGCCTTACTACACAGTCAAGCCCGACATGTTCGCCGTGCTGACTATAGACAACTACATCAAGCTCTTCCAGCAAGACCTCTTCTGGGTGTCGATAAGGAACAGCTTCATGATGTCAACCACTACCGGGCTGGTCGCTACATTCCTATCGATAACAGTCAGCTACGCAATTCTACGGAGCAAGAGCAACTGGACAAGAATTCTAGAGTACTTAAGCGTCCTGCCCCTCTCCTACCCAGGCGTAGTCTACTCACTAGCCCTGCTGTGGATGTTCCTGACGATACCCGTCTTCTCAACCTACCTGTACGGAACTCTCTGGGCCCTTGTCTTCGCCCTCCTCGTCGTATGGCTCCCCTACTCCACTAGAATAGTTTCATCAGCGATGGTGCAGGTCTCGTCCGAGATAGAGGAAGCCGCCGACATCATGGGAGCCGGCTGGCTCCGAAAGACGAAAGACGTGCTGATTCCGCTGCTGAGAAGAAGCATGCTGAACAGCTTCTCATACGTCTTCATAAACTCCTTCAGAGAGCTTGGAGCCGTCTCCATCTTGGTGACCTCCGGCTCATACGTCCTAACTATGTACATCTCGGACCTTCTCCGGCAGTCAGCCGCATCCCTAACCATGATCGCCGCCATATCGACTTTCACCACGCTCTCGCTCGCACTTCTAGCCGGCGTCTTCAACCTTCTGGCCAGAAAGACGTCGGTTGGCTAGCCTCATCCAATTAATTTAATATAGCGCTGGTGGCAAAAACGGAGCCATGCAGCGTGTCGAGCCTCCGAGAGGAGACGCCGTCTTCGTGAGCCACTACAATTATGCCGAGGAAGTAATTAAGTCTCTGAAGAAACCCTTGAAGGTAAAAGTCCATGACGTCACACTCAGGGATGGAGAACAGCAGGCGGGCGTTGCGTTCAGGAAGGAGGAGAAAATACACATAGCCCGAGTACTGGACGAAGCAGGGGTAGACCGTATAGAAGCCGGGTTCCCGGCTGTCTCCGACAAGGACTTTGAAGCGATAAAGGAGATAGCGGGCCTTGGGCTGAGCGCCAAAGTATTCTCCTTCGCCCGCTGCATGAAGAAAGACGTCGACCTTGCTCTGTCGCTGGACGTCGAAGGAGTTGTCATGGAGATACCTTCGAGCGACCACCTGCTTAAGTATGCCTACCGCTGGGATGAGGAGAAGTCTATATCTCTTGCTACCGAGGCCACGCAGTACGCCCACGACCACGGGCTGTACGTATCCTTCTTCACGATAGACTCGACGAGAGCCGACTTTCAGACTGCTTGGCGGTTGATATCGAGCGTGGCTGAGGGCGGACACATGGACTCCCTTGTTTTGGTGGATACTTTCGGAGTATGCTCGCCACACGCAATTTCACACTTTGTTGAAAAGGTAAAAACAAGGCTGGACAAGCCGTTAGAGATTCATGTTCACAACGACTTTGGGCTTGGTGTAGCCAACACTGTTGCAGCCGTCCTAGCGGGGGCCGATACGATCCACGTCTCAGTCAACGGGATAGGTGAGAGGACGGGGAACGCATCCCTCGAACAGTCGGTGATGGCTCTAACCCACCTCTACGGCGTAAAGACCAACATAAGGATTGAGAAGCTCAAGAAACTCTCGAAAACAGTTGAGGAGCTTTCTCGAGTGAAGCTGCCGCCTCAAGCGCCGATAGTCGGAGACAGGATCTTCGACATCGAGTCCGGAATAATAGCCGGTTGGTGGAACAACATCGAAGACCAAAACATGCCGGCTGAGATCTTTCCGTTCTCGCCTAAAGTTGTTGGACACAGCGGCATCAGGGTGGTTGTCGGGAAGAAGAGCGGAAGGGACTCGCTTATTTACCTGTCTCGGAAGCTTGGGCTTAACCTAGTTGAGGAGGATATAGACGGCTTGCTCAAGCTCGTGAAGGAGACGGCGATGATGTTCAAGAGAGACCTAACCTTGGAGGAGTTCATGGAGATTCTCGCCAACTTCAGGATGCAGCGGCAAATCCGTTGATGTCCAGAGACGACAAGCATCAGTCGGACAAGACAGTTAACAGTCTTTCGGCGACAGGGTTCTTCATATCGGCGCAGCAGCAGATGGTCAACCCTGTCATAGGAATTTACGCCAACGAAACACTTCACGTCAGCCCCGCTCTCGTGGGATACATATTTACAGTCTTCTCGCTGTCTTCGCTGGCGACGAAGCTGAGCAGTTTCTTCATAATGTCGAGAAAGAAAGTGGTCAACCCTCTGTTCGTCTCTGGCCTGCTGATAAGCGTGCTGGCTCCTGTGGGATACGTGGCGGTAGACGATTATACCGTTTTACTGCTGTTGAGAATTATTCATGGAGCTGCCTTTGCCTACGACACCGTTTTGATGCTCACGATTGCGGGGCACAACTCCGACAGAAACAACCTCCTCAGGGCGATTCAAAGATACACGACTTTTCTCGCTGTGGGGTTGACTGTGGGCCCGATCGTGGGGACGGTTCTAGTCTGGATTGTGGGGATCAGGGACACTATCCTAGCAAGCTCGCTAATGGGTTTGGGAGCCTTCCTGACAGGGTTGAGGGCTGCCCGGCAAACCTTGAACGAGCCAACACAAGACTACTCAGGCACGTCCGCCAACGCCTTAGTCAAACAACTTAAGGACAGGGTTCTGGCTTCAACCTCCCTAGCATACCTCAGCTACAACATCGCCTACGGCGGTGTTCTGGCCTTCTCGCCCCTGATAGCTAGGAGGGAGGTGGGCCTTTCCGAGAGCATGGTTACAGTGATGTTTTTCCTGTACTATGTGTCGGCGTTGTCTGCGAGAAGCACGATGTCGACGCTCATCTCTCGGATGAAGGTTCAGACGGTCTACGTTTCTATACTTCTGATCTCGGCTGTCGGAGCAGTCTTCATAGCTGCATCCCGAAATCCTTTCGTTTTTGCTTCCGGCTACGTATTGATGGCCGTAGCGCACGGCTTGTCATTTCCACTCTCCTCATTAATCATAGCCCGTCGATTCGAGAACAGCTCGCTAAGGCTCACCGCCAACTCGGTTCTCATGTCTATGTGGGACACGGGCATGATGCTCGGGCCTGTAGTCTGCTCCGCCTCCCTAGTTTTCGTGCCGTTGGACCAGGTTCTCCTACCCATGACCGTGTTCCCGCTAGCAGGCATCCTGATGATGACCATGGCCTCAGCCTCGCTCGACAGAAGCAATTAAAACCTATAAGGGGAAATGTTTTTCAGCCATGGTTAGCGGTCCTCGCCGTGAAAGCTGTGTTCGTCAAGGAGGGTGGAGGGGTTGAGGTACGTGAGGTACCCGTGCCAAGGATACAAGACGGCGAAATCCTGGTGAGGATGAGGTCTTGCGGTATCGACGGCACGGACTTGGAAAAAGCCTTCGGAAGGCCTCTGACCCCGCCGATGCTCGGGCACGAGGTCGTGGGCGTTGTTGAGGAGTCTAGGTCTCCTGACTATGTTGAGGGGGAGAGGGTTTTCGTGCATCATCACGTCTCGTGCGGCAAGTGCTACCACTGTCTAAACAACTCGTTGACGATGTGCCCTTTGTTCCTCAAGTCGACAATCGAGCCATGTGGCTTGGCTGAGTTGTTCAGAGTTCCACGCGTCAACGTCGAGAGAGGCGCTGTGCTCAAGCTCCCCGACGGTCTGGAATGGTTTGAAGCGGTTTTCATCGAGCCAGCTGCATGCGTCCTCAGAGCTTTGAGGCGGAGCTTCTTCAAACCGGGGCAGAGCGTCTCGATGGTGGGAGTGGGCCCAACCGGCTGCTTGTTCATAGAGGTATTAAAGAAGATGGGGGCGTCTTCTCTGGTGGTTGCAGAGCTCTCGTCGCTGCGTCTGGATTATGCAAGGATGCTGGGCGCCGACTTGGCTGTAAACCCTTTGGAGACGGATTTCGTCAAAGCATGCCTAGACAGAACCGAGGGTAGGGGCGTTGACCTAGGAGTCTTGGCTACGCCGGCCGTAAAGCCTTTGAGCATGGTTGTGGACAGCGTCCGCAGGGGAGGAGTTGTATGCTTGTTCGGAGCTCCTGAGAAGGGCGAGAAGACCATGGTTGATTTCTCCCAGCTGTTCATAGACGAGAAGAGCATCATCACAAGCTATTCCACGACCGAGGCAGAGACTACAACCATCCTCCAGCTGCTTTCCCAGGGTCGTCTGTCTTTCAGCAGGACAATCACCCACTCGTTCAGGCTCGGAGAAGCCGAGAAAGCCTTCGAAACGGCGAGAGACTCTTCTAGAAGCCTCAAAGTCGTCGTGACATCTTAGTAGGTGATCGCTACCTTTATCTCCGTACCCTGCTTGAGGGCTTCGAAGACTGCCGTTATGTCTCCTAGCTTCGCCCTGTTCGTAATCAGTTTTTTGAGAGGCAGCCTCCCCGACTCTATCAGCCGGAGCGTTGTGTAAACATCTTGGGGAGTGTGGTGGAAAGAACCCTGAACTCTCAACTCTCCGTAATGCAGGGTGTACGTGTCTGCGGCGAACTTTGTTCCCTTCGGCGGTCCTCCGAACAGCAAGACCGTGCCACCCTTGCGGACAAGCCTCTGCGTCTGCTCCCACGTCTCCGGCAGCCCAACCGCCTCAATTACTAGGTCTGCTCCAACCCCGCCGGTCTCGTCCACCACCGCTTTCCACGCATCCTGCTCGGCGCTGTTGACGATGACGTCTGCTCCAAGCATCTCCGCAAACCTCAGCCTACTCCAGTTAACGTCCACGACCAAAACCCTTCCAGCCCCCGTCAACTTAGCCAGCAACATGTGCATCAACCCTATAGGCCCGGAGCCGACCACCACAACATTATCGCCGGGCTGGACTCCGGCGAGACGCTGACCCCTTACGACGCAAGCCAGAGGCTCTAGAACAGCAGCCTCCTCGGGCTCGACTCGTTCAGGAATCTTGTACAGGTTGAAGCTTACTATTCTCGAGGGAAGCTTAACGTACTCGGCGTAGGCTCCGTCTACCGAGAACCCCAAAATAGCTTCGTCGAGGTTCTCGCAGAGGTTGAACCGTGCAAGCCTGCAGTAGACGCAGCGGCCGCACGGGGCTGAGTTGGCTGCTACTACACGGTCGCCCGGCTTGACCCAGCTGACGTCCTCACCCACCTCGTAGACGACTCCGGCAAACTCATGTCCCATCACCATGGGAGGCTTGGCGTATGGATGTCCGCGTGCATACATCTTCAAATCTGTTCCGCACGTCAGTGTCACGGTGTTCTTGACGACAACTTCGCCCCTGCCAGCGGCGGGACGCTCGACATCCTCCACCCTAACGTCTCCCGGACCGTAGAAGACCGCAGCCCTCACAACACAGGATAAAAACAACCTCTAATAACCTTTACCCCGGCCTGAAGGCTAACGGCTCAGAAACCCAACCATCCTCATACACGTTCAAACTACTTGACAACCTCTGTTTAGGTAAAGGGTTGGTTGTAAATCTTTCAACGGGCTTTCGGCAACGACTCAACCTC
The DNA here is from genome assembly GCA_038890155.1 of Candidatus Caldarchaeum sp. Taxonomy (GTDB): domain Archaea; phylum Thermoproteota; class Nitrososphaeria_A; order Caldarchaeales; family Caldarchaeaceae; genus Caldarchaeum. Next base: position 34,576 of record JAWAFZ010000011.1, read on the forward strand.
GCACGCCGCCTCATAAACGACCCCCAAGTCCTTTTTCTCGATGAGCCAACAATCGGTCTTCATCCATCAACCTGCACTGTAGCCTAAGCTATTATTTTCTGGGCCTCCTAATACTTTTCCCAGCATCTACCCTCAGCCCACACGCCGAGCCGCTAACACACCTGCTACCGATTAACCAAGCTCTCAACACTCTGAGGCATGCAGATACGAAACAGCATAGCCACAGCCATCGCAACATCAACACTGTGGGCTGCGCTAAGCGCCAGTCTCCACCAGAGCCGTCAAACAGGCGAGAGCCAAAGGACTTCTCGACAAGGTCGGATGGTGGTGAAAAAGGGTCGGGCCAAGACGCTTTCGCATCCTCCGGCACCCAATACCCCAGGCGTTGGAAGTACGGTCTCTGGAGGTGATCC
>JAWAFZ010000012.1:0-34056 GCA_038890155.1 Candidatus Caldarchaeum sp.
CCGATAAATACAATGCGACGAATGTCTGTGTGTTCCTTGTTCACTTCAAGGCAAATCTGACGCAGTGGGACCCGCCGGTAAGCGCGGGAAGCCCCAACGGAACAGGGTTCATCCAGGTCTCGTGGCCAGCTTCATGGCCTAACGTCACGATTATCGTGAAGGCGAAGAGCTATCAGGGCGACTGCATAGGCGGCCCGGACCCGTTCAGAGGCATCATAGTCTACTGGCTGACGGTCAGCGGAACACCTAGCTTCTACGAGAAGTTCTTCGGCACAGGGATAGCGAGTGGCAACCGCACTGTAGGCGACGACGGATTACCCGTTAACCATGCTGGGCCCTTTAACTGGAATATTGGGGCGCCGTTTGGTTCTGGTCCTGTTGACGCAGTCGACTACGCTTCAGGCCCCGTAACGCTGTCCATCAACCACAACGACCCGAGAAACGCTTGGGTTGCTCGTGCTGCCTACATCTTCAAGCTTTTCCACGAGCACACATGGTACGCCACCTACGACAACCTGACGTACGCCACGATCTTCATCTACGACACCGACCACACGGAGGCAGGTTCCACGCAGTCGCTGATTCAGGCAGCCATAACGGGTGGCGACGGCCAGTCGCGGTACACTAGGGAGATCTACCCCGCCAGCGCAGGCAGGGGCGAGTTCGACAGCAGGCCCGGCAAGTTCGCCAACAACGACCTCGTGCCGATACCTCTGCAGACCCTTAACCTCGGAAACCACACGCCGTTCCACGGCGGAATAGGCGCTCCGTCGGGGACTAACCGTGTTGGTGCGGCTCACCTCAACGCAACTAAACGTGTCTGGTGGGAGACGGTGCTCACCAACCAGACCCTCTACGTAGGCAGGGAGTACAACGGCAGCAACACCTACATACAGGACCTTGGCACGGATAAGTATAGGCCTGGGTTCGGTGGGTTTGCCGCGAACCTAGGCATTCCCAGCGTCACGCAGGGAGGAGTCACCGGTATTCCAGCTGGGCCGTTCAGCCTAGCCCTGAACAACACAGCCCACTTCCGTTGGCTTAACAGATGGCCAGGTTGGGCTACCGCTAACCGTACTAACGTGGCCGACTTTAACAACAACACGGTGTTCTACGCGAGGTTCTGCGTCCAGGACGCCGACCTCAAGATTCAGCACTTCGAGGTAGGCGACAAGATGGTTGGCGCCGAGGTGACGATCGACTTGAAGAGGACGGGCGACGTCCAGCCCTACTACCTCAGCCACAACATCCTGACGACGGACAACGGGGGATGCACTGACACGCCGCACAAATGGCCTGGATACACGGCCAGAGACAAGCTCAACGACCCCTATCCACGTCCTCCTCCTCCTGATGGGACTCGGGCTACTTGGTTCGATAAGATGGCGCGGTTCCCCAACGCCACCAACTGGGGGTTGAGGGGCAGCCTCAACGTCAGCAAGGCCTTCGACCCGCGGGACGACGTCTCGCCCGTCTGGAGGCCTGGAGGCTACTTCCACACCCAGTGGCAGGGCGACTGGAGAGGACCTTACAACAACGCCGGCAAGAACTGGAGCGCCCTCATACCCGAGATAAACTACATGAAGACACGGACGCTGACCGACGACATCAACTACGACGGGTTCGACGTCAACGTCCGCTGGGCTGGAGGCAGCAGGAACAGCTACATGAGCTACGGCGCCAGGCCCGTCCTGGTTGACAGCATCAGGGTTCCCAACCCCTACGCGATAGCCACGCTCTACAACTACGCCACCGAACGCATCTGGGGTAGATGGGTGTTCCCGACCACGCCGCTCGCCAACAACAAGCTCCTCATCTACGTACACACAGCCGACCGCATCGAAATAGACATAGACGCGAATGGAGACGGTATAGTCGGTTCGCCACCTGTACCTCCTGATTATACTGTTGTGCTCTCAGGAAACGACGTCATCCAGAAGACGCTGGAGATAACCGGAGCATGGTACATAACTATGTTAGACAACAACCTTGACGGTGTATGGGACTCCGTGACTATTCAGCCACAGTCCAGTCGTTGGCTGACGCTCAACATCGTCGAGAACAAGACAGACCCATGGGTCGACTACTGGAACATCACACAGATACAGATAGAACAGGCTCTGGTGACGCTGAAGAAACACGACAGCCTCTTTGACGATGGCATAGAGATCGACTTCGCCTCACCCTATGGCGGGGTATTGGACTTCAACGCCGACGGACTCGACCTGCAGACAGACTTGGATAGCTTGTGTGTCACTTCTGGTCCGATGGAGTTGGAGATATGGCCTGGAGCCCCGGGCGACAACCAGCAGAAAATACTGCTCTCAACCCATGACGTGTCAATATATCCTGACTGTGATACCGATGTTCGGGCTGACTTCACCGGAACACTCCTAACATATGGAGCAGTAGCCGCGATAGACATCTACGAGGTGGAAGCACAGAGATGGAGGAACTTCACCGACAGCACGAGGCTGAGCACGGGCTCTCTAGACGCTAGGCCGAGGTTCCCATCACCTCTAGGGCCGAGCGTGGACGCAGGTCCATACAGCATAAGCGGTAAGATGGAGGACTTCGTCGACTTCGGCGCGGGAGTCGTCAAGGAGACGCTTCCCAAGACCATGATAACCAGCATGAGCCTGTACTCAGACCACAACATAACGCTGAGAGTAATACAGCCAGGCAGCGGCTCGGTAGGATTGTACAAAGGCTGGTTTACAAACGGCTCAGCAGCGGTCTCGGGCTTCACAGGCACAGTCAACATCAGGGACATGCAGGTAGGAGACAGAATAAGCATAGCTAGCAAGGTCGTCCCGCTGAGGGACTTCAGCAACGACGACCGAGACTACGACGACTGGATCTTCGGAGGCTACGACGACTTCGCCCTCACAGGCAGCGGCATCGTCTACATAACCGCATGGGTCCACGACATAGGCTACAGAGTCCTCGACAACATGGGCAACACGCTCCCAGCAGCAAGAACAACCGTCACCCTAACAGGAGGAGACGGAGGAACACTCGCAGTACCCAAGTCAGGCGTAGGAGGCGACCCCGACAGGCTCGTCGGAGGACTCCAGTTCAGCTACAAAGTCCACGGCGACGGCTGGGCAGTCTTCTACCAGCTACCCGGCGACCACTACTACGGCGTAACAGTCACCTTCGACGGCGCAGTAGTCTACCAGCAAACAATCGAAATAGCCAAGCTCATCAAAACAGAGATGGTCGACATAGTCACCAACGTAGTAAAAGCCAAGCTCGTCTTCGTAGACTGCAACGGCCAACCAGTCGGAGGAGCGTGGATAAGATACACAGACCCCTCAGGCAGGTCCGTCATAACCAAGATAAGCGACTTCGGCGAGCTCGACCTCGGCTTCACAGCAGGCGGAACCATGGTCGTCAGAGGACTCTGGTGGAAGGGCGTATGGGTGCCCTTCGACAGAGTAACAGTCGGCTCGGCAGAGCTACCCATCAACCCAGACGGCAGCGTCAACATAGTCCTCGACAGAAACCTCGACTCGCCCCCCGTCTTCAGAGCCGTCATCAACGACTTCATCTTCACACCATGGGACTACAACATGGACAACCGCATACCACGCCTCAACATAACCGTGATGTGGGTCGGAGTAGCGCCCACAACAGGCGAGAGACTCTACTTCGTCCAAACACTCGACCCGACAGGCGACACATGGGACGGCAACCTACCCGGCAACGACCCATCCGACGACAACAACCCACGCAACGACTACAACACCAGCGTAAACCTACACCAGTGGTTCAGCTACAAGATAGAATACCGGCAAGGCGACATCACAACCAGCAGAGGCCTCAAGACCTACGGCAGAGTCCAGTACATCTTCTACCAGATGCCGCCCGCATACTACAACATCACCGTAACAACCACACCGCACCTCTACACAGGAGGCCACGGAGGAGCTGACTGGGGAACACCTGCCACAAGCAAGTGGCCAGGCAGAACCGACGCACCCGTAGAATACGAAGCCAAAATCCTCTGGGGCTCGCCCGACGCATCAACCTTCAGCCTCAACGACCTCCGCAACCCACCGCTGGAAGCCTGGAGAAGAGCATCCTACAGCTCGTCGACAGGCAGGTGGAGCTTCAGCGGAGGACCTGACGGCACGTGGGCAGCCTACGCCAACGACAGAATAGTCCTACGCGTCTTCGGAACAATCGGCGGCATACCCGTAACAGACCCCGACCTCAACCCAGGAGGAGTAGGAAACCAGACAGCACGCATCTGCGGAACACGCAACATCGACCTGATAACATGGGCCCACACCTTCAACAAACGCGTCGTCGACGGCGACTTCGACTACCTCAACGACGCTAGACGCATAGGCAACGCAACCTTCAACATCGTCAACGACAACGGCATACAGATGGAGGAATACTACCCAGACACACAGACATTCTCAACAGAGTTCGTCAGCCGCTGGACAAGCGACCTCCTCGACACCACATGGCTCAAGGCGGACAGCCAGTTCAGCAGCACGATCTGGTGGAACGGCAGCTACAGAGCAGAGAACCTCCGCTTCGTCAGCTACGTCTACCCGCTCGAGTTCACACGAGGCGAAGAACCATGGGCACGGTTCTACAACAAGGTTGGCTTGACGCCGCCGGGCGTCCTGACAACAGAGGACGGCCCGATGAACGCAGGCCCAGACCCCGAAGTATCACCCAACAGCTTCCTAGTCGACAGGTGGTTCAACCTAACAACCCCGTGGGCCGCTAGAGGAACATGGCCACGCCACAACTTCACCGTCGTAGGCAACGAAGGGCTGTGGAACCAGCAGAGATGGAGATGGGAGCGTGCTGTCGCACGTGGACTTGTGCCTGAAGTGCCGACAAGACCCTACAGCCTAGTCTTCGAGAAACAAGTCGTCACCTTCCCGATACCCGTCGGCTTCATAACGCTGAACCTCAAGGACGAAGACCTCGCCAGAGCCATACCCTTCGCAGTCGTCGACCTATCCATATTCACGAGAACATCAAACACAACCTCCACTGCAACACTAGACTTCAGCGCCGTCTACAAGACAGGCGTCAACGGCAACCTGACACTCCTCTACCCGACGCAGGAGTTCCTAGAAGTCAAACCCATCGACTCAAATAGACCGTTCGTAGTCAACTACACGCTGACCGTCTTCTGGTACCTCAACAGCAGCATCGTCTACAAAGACGCCTTCAACCTCACCAAGAGAGGCTACAGCGTCGACAGAGTCGGCATAGCCGACGTAACCTTCGTCCTAGCCATAAGCGCCGACAAAGACAGGCCAGTGCAGGACCTGTACGCAAGAATCTGGTGGGTCAACGTAACCGACGGTTCAACAACGTTCCCAGGTAGGATAACCGTCGACACCGCACGCAGGACATGGACCTACACCGCCGTACCTGAGACACGCGGAGCAGCCAAATGGACAACAGGCAGCCTCACACTACCGTGGCTGCCAGCATCAGAGCGCTTCACCAAGTCGGACCACGACCTAACCTTCGACACAACAGCACGCAGATGGACCTACAGCTCAGTAACAAGAACATGGGACATACCCTACCCAAGCAACGCAGACGGCGTGATGATACCTGGATGGCCCTACCAGCCACGTCCAACAGGCTACTACAGAGCACTAACCTACACCCAAGACGCCAGAATCCAGTACAGGATCAGCGTGTGGAGCGACCAGCTACCCATCGACCCGACATCAGCCGCCTTCGGCAGGGGAGCGTGGAGCAGGGCAGCACCCGCAGCTGCTGCTGGCGACCACTACGAGCTCGTCTGGACAAGGCTCAGTACAGGAGACGACAGCGCCCCGATGTTCCGGTTCGCATGGATGCTCTTCGGCCCATCGCCCTTCGACATAACGTTCTACAGAGGACCCGACGGCGTTGGAATATTCCAAGCCATACCCGGCTACGCCCTGACGAGAACATGGGAGAGAACGCCGACGCCAGGCAGCAAGACCGTCGCCATCAAGCTCAACGCCACCGACGTACAGATACCCGTCTTCTGGCAGGTGGGCGACTGGGAGCTAGGCACGTACGACTGCGGCCCGCTGGTAGGCTACGTCGTCAAGGGACAGATACGCCCGCCCGCAGGAGCCACCTACGGACCGATAACCATCGACGCAACAACCACAGCAGGCTACATAACGGTCGGCGACAAGAGAATCGACATCTGCCTTGTAGGCAAGCCAGTCGGACTCGTCACCTACAGAAGCGGCAGCACAGTGCCCACAGTCGTCTGGGGCTCCAGCTGGTACTCGGCAGGAAGCAGGCTAATCGTAGAGGAAGTATCGCCGCCTCCGTCCATATGGTTCAACGACGGCACCGGACAGGCCGGAGCAGACAACCCCAACAGAGGAACCACCAGCAGCTACTGGAGAAACTGGGTAAGCCAGGCCATAGACCCGGTCACAGGACAGCCCGTCAGGCTGACGGTCGGAGACCAGCAGTCCATACCCGGAGTAGACCTAGGCATCCAGTACATGGGCTACGGCAGGCCATACGAAGGAGTCGCACGTGAACACTCCGTCATAGTCTTCAGCAACGACCACGACAACAGGGCTCACAGGCCGTTCATCAAGATGTTCGAGTTCCAGAACGTTTCGGCGAGAATCACGGACTTCAACGGCAGAGCACTGCCAGGAGCCTTCTACCAGATCATCGACGCGCAGACAGGCAAGTCAGCCGCCTGGAGCTACGCAGGACCCGACGGCAGGATCGTGCCCATGCCGATACGCAAGCCCGGAGGAGTCTTCATACAGAGAGTCACATACCTCGGACAGGGCGCCAACGGAGAGCCGACATGGCCTGTCAACAGCTTCGCCAAATGGCCGATAGCCTACGACAGCAGAGACGACGAAACCACGCAGGAGACTCAGAAGCCCGACATACCGCTAGGCTTCGCATACACAGCAGAAGCAGGACCATGGCCAACAGGGCCTGGCTGGTTCCCGTTCGGAAACAACCCATCGAGTGGACCTGTGTGCGATTGGATAGACGGCGACCACTTCTACGACTACTACGACGGCACATGGGTATATATAACAGGCTTTGGCGATGTGTTTGACATCAGGAGCGACACGGACATCCTTGAGTGGATAGCCGCCTGCCCGCCCGCAGGCTGGGGCAGGAGCTTCGACGTCATCACACGCATCTTCGACCTACGCGTACGGTTCGTCTACGGCGACGCACAGAGACCCGTCGACCCAGCCTACGTCTTCACAGCACCGTCCCTAGCCCTGCCCGACCAGTTCACCATACGTGGACAGGGAGGAATCTTCGAAGCCAAACGCCTCGCCAGAAGCACCTACGACATCATCGCACTGTGGCCCAACGCACAGGGAGAAGAAGTCGGACGCCGCACATTCGACGTCAGCAGAGTCAACGTCGGAACAGTCGAAGGAACAGTAGTCCTAGCCCTCAGAGACGTATCGTTCACAGTCGTCGACAGACAAGGCAGACCCGTGTCAGGAGCAAGGGTAAGCGTCTCACCCAACCTGATGAGACAGGACGACGTCCAGCTCAGACCCGACGGCGTCTTCACCCTACTCAGAATACCCGACGGCAGAACCTACGACTTCACCGTCGAGTGGACAAGCCCGTTCGGCACAACAGCCAGAGCAGCCGTCAGAGAATCGCCTCAAGGACTACAGAACAGAGGAAGCATCACCATCCCAGTCGACGACATAAGCATCAAAGTCGTCGACTTCGACGACAGACCAGTCGCAGGCGCTGACATAGGCTTCGGAGGACAAGCCGTGGGCAAGACAGACAGCCAAGGCGTCGTCATAATCGGACAAGTACCACTCGACAACACCTACGCAGTCACCGTCACCAAGGACGGCACGCAGATAGGCAGCGACAACATACGCTTCACATCGTCGAGGACGAGCGCAACGCTGCAGGCAGGCATCTACGACATAACGGTGCTGGTCAAGGGAGCTGCGGGACAGCCCATACAGGGCGCTCTCGTCGAGCTCGTCAGAGGAGGAACAACCATCGCCAGAGTCGCCACCGACTCCAGCGGCACAGCAGTGTTCGGCAAAGTGGTCGGCGCAGACTACACCGTCAGAGCAGCCTACGAAGCATTCAGCAGCAGCGCAAACCTAGCCAGGGGAACACGCAGCACGACGATAACGCTAGACCTGTACACAGTCCTGCTAGGCGTACCCATGACCTTCGCAACGTTCCTAGCGCTGATCATCGGCCTAATACTGCTGATAATCGTCGTCGTAGTCGTCGTCAGCGAGTACATCCGCTGGAGAGGCAGACGCCTAGGCATCTACCCAGCAGCACCACCCAAGAAATAAACAAAACAACCCCCCAACACCTTTTTTAAACCCCCCATATTTTTATCCACATCATCTCACGGTTAATAATATCCGGGAAACTACCCGGATAGTTCGAAAAACCTTGAAACGGGAAACGTTTTTAAGAACAACCACAGCCTCTCACGCCAGAATGCCCAGCTTCAAACCTCTAGCCCTTGCCGTGATGCTTCTCCTAGCCGTCTCGTCGACGGCGGCACAGATGCAGGACCCCTGCATAGCTACCGAGAACAAGGTAAACCTGCTCGAATCCCGGCCCCAGCTCGCCGGAGGCCTGGAGGGCAGGCTCAGCGAGAGGTTCTACAGGTTTGAAAACCTGAGGCCCGGCGAAAGAATCAGCGTAGACGTCCAGGTCCGGACCAACACGTCCGCAGCCATCAGCATGCTGATGCTGTGGGAGATAAGACCCAACCAGTTCACGCACATAACAACCGAGCAGCAGATCCTGTTAGGAGGGCCGCACGCCTTCAACTTCAGCTGGACGCACGCAAACCTCGGCGAAAACCGTCCAACCACCATCTGCTTCAAAATAGGGCTGTTCTCCGAGGCCCGGCCGGCTAAAGCCGACTACACGGGCTCCGTTAGTGTTGACCGTCTCCACGACACGGGCGGCGGCGACGCAGCCAACAGAGCTGAAAGAGCTTCATCCCTCGGAGCTTTATCCGACACGCCGGTCATGGTTTCCGGCTACCTGTCCTCCGTCAGTCAGGGGTCCGACCACGTCGACTTTTACGTCTTCACAGCCGCCCTCGGCAGGGGGAAGATGCTGCTGGCCGAGCTGAGCACGCAGGAGGGGAACATCTACGACATAGCGCTCCTCGACAACACCCAGTTCAGCCTCAGGTACAACCAAACAGGCGACAGGCAGAAAGCAACCATACAACTCACCAACGAGGATCCGGGGGAGAAGACATACTTCCTCAAAGTATCGAACAACGGAGGAGTCGGCGGAGGAGGGCCCTACACAATCAACCTCTCAATAAAGCAGGTTGTCTCAGGAACCACGACTACAACCAACACCGGCCAGCAAACATTCACTACAAACACAACCGTTCAGCCGACGATACCGCAGGAGACGGCTAGAGCAATCGTCTACGGCAGCGTGGTGGGCATAGCGGCGGCCGCCGTAGTCGCCACGGTATTGATGAGGAGACGCAGCCAAGCGGTTGTAGCCGAAGAAGAGTGGTGGAGCCAGGAGACCTGAGATATACTCTAAAAGCAGCCCACAGCACATACAGGCGGGTTGTCCCAAGCCGGCTTCAAGCAGCTCCCCCACACAGCAGACATATACATCGAGGCCTACGGCCGAAGCCTTGAGGAAGCCTACGAGCAAGCCGGGCACGCCCTCTTCAGGACGCTGATACCCGAGGCCGAGGGAGTCGAGGAGAGAGTAAAAGTTAGTGCCTCCGGCTCAGACCTTCACGAGCTCCTCTACGACTGGCTGGAGAAGCTTCTCCACGTGTTTGAGCTAGGCCAGCTCGTCGGCACAGATGTAAGAGTGTTTAAGATAATCAGGAACGAGGTTTTCAGGCTTGAGGGCGAGGTGGGAGGCGTCAAGTACGACCGGCTGAAGCACAGGACAGGCACGGCGGTCAAATCACCCACCTACGCCTTGATGGAGGTCGACACCGACAGAAACGTCGTCCGGTTCGTCCTCGACATATAGCCTAGGCTTAAATGCTCAAGCAGGGAACACACGGCCGGTGAAGCAGACACGAAAACAGCGCCCGCAGTCCTGCTGCCCCATTCCTTCGCATCCGACGTGCCCGGACTCCGAGAAGCCACGGTAAAAGCCGGCCTAGTAGGCAGAATCCTGGCCACTTTCAGGGTTGAGGAGGTGATCCTGTACCCGGACAGACGTGGGTCGCCCGACGTGAGGAACGCCCGCTGGCTCAAGGAGATCCTGGACTACCTAACCACAGCCCCCTACCTGAGAACGGTGAAGTACCCGCTGAAGCCGAGCCTACGGTACGCAGGCCTCCTGCCGCCTCTCAACATCCCCACGCATCCCGAAGCCGACGCAGTCAAGTCGGACGGAACCCACTACCGGCAAGCCCTCGTAGTTGCCTCGGGAGAAACATCAACACTCGAGGCAGGCCTCCGCAAGCCCATCAAGATAAAGAAAAAACTCTCCAAAAACACCGTCGTCAACCTCAGGGTAAAAGTCAAGGGCAGGCGCATAAAATACGGCCTCGTCCCCAGAACCGACCCCGTCTACACAGGGTTCAGGACGAGGATAGCCGACAGCTTCGAGGATGCTCTGAAACCCTTCAGCTTCAAGATAGCCGCCTCGAGGCTTGGCCAGCCTGTCAACGAAGTGCTCGGCGTGCTGAGAGAGAGAATGAGGGGCGGAAGAGTCTGCGTAGCCTTCGGCGCTGCTGACAGAGGTCTGAGGCAGATAGCTGAGGAGCTGGAGCTGGACCTTGGAACGCTTTTCGACGTAGTCGTCAACTTCGCACCGGGGCAGGGCGTCAAGACCATCAGGACCGAGGAAGCCCTAGCCTACACCCTGGCCATACTAAACCTAATATCACTCTAGAACAAGGACAATCATGGCGGCGGTACCCAAGCCAGGACAAGGGGCGGGCCTTGAGCACCAGTCGAGAAAGCCCGTGGCCTTCCAGGCCTCGTGGGTTCAAATCCCACCCGCCGCGTAAGCATTAAAATCCCGCCAGACCCGTCCATAATGGATGGAGTTTAAGATTGTGGGCTACGTAAGGGTTGAAGCAGACGACGAATATGTTAAACAGCACGCGGGAACGCTGCGGGGACGTGTAGAGCTGCTGCCCGAGTTCGAGGACGCTCTTGACGGTGTTGAAAAATACTCACACATCTTCGTCATCTCTTTTCTCCACAAATCTCCACCCGAACACCGAACCCTGCTGAAGGTAAGGCCGAGGAGGCTGCTGAGGCTAGGTTTCAAGGAGGAGGAGCTACCCGTCCTGGGAGTGTTCTCGACAGACTCGCCCGTAAGGCCCAACCCGCTAGGGCTTACGCTGGTGAGGCTGCTCAGCAGAGAAGGCCGGATACTGTATGTCGAGGGCCTCGACCTGTTCGACGGAACCCCTGTCATCGACATAAAACCCTACCGGCCTGACTACAGGGCTGAGACCTACAGCTACCCAGACTGGGTCAAGCTTGACGCGAGGCCCTCAATTTGAGCAAGGAAGACGAATACATATGTCCTAAGTGCGGCTACAGGCTGACCATTCCGACGAAGCCCAGCGACTCAAAAGTGAGAAAAGTTTGGAGCCTCTACTGCCCACGATGCGGCCACAGCTGGTACGTCAAAACACCTCTCGAAGACGTCACCTAGACAGTAAGAAGACCGCTGCAACGGCCAGCAAAACCCCCAAGGCCTTCGTCCAAGTGAACGTCTCGTTAAGTAGGAACAGGCTCAGCACGGTCGCTAGCGCAAGACCCAGGCGTGAAATCGGTATCACCACGCTCCCCTCCCCCACGCTCAAACCGGTCATCAAGGCGATCAACGCCACGGCAATCGTCGCCCCCGACATCAAGGCGTAGGGTATCGACCCGGGGCCGGGTGGAGGAATCCGGCCCCCGAGGAGCAGCGCAGCGACTGGAATTATGGCCAGCATCACCACGGTCTCGAGCAGAAGATAGCCGAGCGGGTTAGCTCCCTCGACCGAACCCTTCTTCCTCAAAAAATCTGTCACGCCGATGCACACGAAGGCAACCATGGCCAGAAGCACGTCAGCCCTTTCAGTCATGCAGGACATCCGTCAAACCTCTTTAAAACCATCACCAACGCATGCTTGGAAAACTATTTCTAGCCGACGCACACATAAACAGGACAGATGCCAGCTTACTTCATCAAGCTACACGGCCGGGTGCAGAGAGTTGGTTTACGGAGGCACGTCCAAGAGCTGGCTCAGGACCTCGGCCTGGCCGGGTACGTCTGGAACGAGAGAGACGGCTCCGTCCACATCTTTGTGCAGGGTGAAGAAGACCCGGTTGAGAAATTCATCCAAGCTCTGAAAACCCCGCCGCCCCCCGCAGTACTGCGCAAGATGGAGCAAGCTGAGGCCAAACCACGTCCAAATCTTAAGTACTTCGAGATAAGGTACAGCAAGCTGGCCGACGAGCTTCAGGAAGGTTTCGGCTCCATGCAGACGATCTTCATGAACTACTGGAGCGAGTTCCGAGATTTTAGGACGGAGTTCAGGGATTTTAGAGAGGAATTCAGAGACTACAGGAACGAGTTCAGAGATTTCAGGGAGGAGTTTAGGGATTATCGGGGAGAGTTCAGAGATTTTCGCAGTGAGTTCAGTGAGTTTGTCAAGAGGATGGATGAGTTTTCTGAGAGGCTGACGAGGGTTTTGGAGGTTTTGATGGAGGAGTCGAAGCGGAACAGGGAGATTCTTGAGATACTAGTTCGTGATTCTAGGGAGACGAGGGAGATGCTGAACGAGTCGTTGAGGATGTTGAGGGAGGTTGCGAGCAGGGTTCTATAGCTGCTCGAGCTTCCGCTGGTGTTTGAGCATCTTTACCAGGCTGCTGCGTGCGAGGTATTTTGCGGCGGGGATGAGCAGGCTGGGTGAGATGGTTTCCAGAGCCTCGTCCAGAGTGGTGCATTTAACGGCCTTCTTCTCCAGAGCCTTTCTCACGATTTCTCTGAACCGCCAGACGCCCAGAGGAACCCATCCCGGGTAGACCTCGAAGAAGACTATGGCTCCTGCCTGCTCTCGTCTGCTGTAGAGGTGTTTGAGGACTGCGTGTCGGACGGCGTAGTAGGCTCCTCCCGTGTTTTCGGCGTAGGTTTTCCGTGGCTGGAGGTATTCATGGTCAGAGTAGGGCGACTTGCCTGGGCTCCTGAGCCATCCTTCTAGGAGTTCGAACATCCAAGGCGTAGGTGTCAGGATTACGTGGGCCGCGTTCTCCAAGGCTCGGTGGCTGTGGACTCTGAACTCGGGGATGATGTTGTTCCGCCTCACTTGTCGGTAGAATTTTCGGCCGAGTATGTCGTCTACTGCGGTTATGCTCCACTCGGTTGGGACAAGCCTCCGCTCAGCCATGAATCCTAACAACCCCGCCGAGAAGATTCGCGTTAGGTAGTATTCGTTGACGTCTTCGCCGTACAGGGTTTGGACGGCCTCCTCCGCGGAGACGTAGGGGTCGTTCACCAAGCTGTCAACCCTGCGTGGAACCGAGACGTTTCCGACGAGCTTTACCGCGCCTATTCTCGCCGAAGGCCCGTAAGGCGCTCTTCTGACTCCGAACCCCGGGGCTGCTACGGGCGTGCCCTCCACCACAACCTCGACCTCGACGGGTTTAGCGGACACGGCTGACTCACGGACGGTTTCAAGGGTCTTGTCGCCTTGCTTGACGTGCTTGACTGCTCTGCCGTAGAAAAGCGAGAGCCTCATCTTCAGAAGCTCGTCCAGCGGCTTCTCAAGCCATTTTGCCGCGTCCTCCGGCTCGTAGCTGTCGGCGAGGGACACGGCGGGGCCGACTCGTACTCTTGGATAGCCTTTCTCCCCCACGATTATGGTGGGGGGCGAGGGGCCTTGTATGACTCTGTTCTTCATCCTGTCCAGCATGCTTTCCGTCAACACGTGCCTGTAGAAAGGACAGATGGTTATTTTGCAGAAGCGGGCGAACCCTCTGCAGACTTGGCAGACAGCTGTCTCCAGCCTTCTCTCGGAGGCTGAGAAAGCCTCCATGCCAACCCCCTACCTGTTTCGGGGTGATACTTCCACAGACAGGCCCGCTTGCCTCGCCAGCTTCAACACCCGGTTCTGGCATTTCTTGAAGTACGTCCTCATGTCGGCTGGACTGATCTTGACGACGAGCCTGTCGCCGAAAACCTCGACCGAGAAGTCTGAGATGTGTTTGGCTATGATTCTCCTGAAGGTAACCGCTTCGTCGCCGTGCTGTTCGCTGGGTTGGACTGGTACGAAGAAGACTCTCTCGCCGAAGACGTAGAGCTCGTAGACGGGCTTGTCGTTCAGGAAGTCTTTGACGACAACTGTCGGGCGCGCTAGGTCGGCTCTCTTCAGGCCTGCAGGCACTTTGACGACGACCTCCAGCGTGTGTATGCTGGCGACCCTGCCTTTGTCCATGAAGATGAGCGTGTCGACTATCGACGGCAGTATGCCGATGTCGACTTTGTTAGCGATACGGTGGAGGGCGTCTATCGGCGTGCTTGCGTGGATCACTCCGATCATGCCTATGCCTGCGTATCGTAGATCTATGTACATCTCGAAGTCGCGGGCTTCACGCATCTCGTCGAAGACGGTGTAGTCGGGACGGCTGAGCAGCAGAACGCTGTGGATGGCTCCGTCGTCGGCGGCGCTCTTCGAGTACTGGGTTATGTCGGGCGGCAGGTCTAGGTCTCGTGGGCTTTCAACGGTTTTGACGACCCGTCTCATGTTGCGGTAGTACTCCGCTAAGGCCTGTGCGAACGTCGACTTACCCATGCCCGGAGGACCAGCTATCAGAATCCCCTCAGCCCTCCTCTCAAGCCTCTCGAGAACCTTCGGAGGAAGGCTGTAATCCTCCAGCTTAACCCTGATGACTGGCTTGACAACCGTGATCTCCATCCCGTCCGAGAGAGGAGGCCTCGTTATGACTATTCTGAACTGTCCCAGCTGGAGGATGGTCAGCTCGGGCTTGTCGACCTCGACGAAAGCCTCCGTCCCGAACACGCCGTACGCCGTCTTCATGATGTAGGCGACGAGAGACTCCATCTCCGTCCTCGTGACAGGCTTCTCCCTGATGCTCTCGAAGACCCAGCGGCCTGGATGGCCTCTCTTGATCTTCGGCTCCAAGCCCTCCTTGACGTGCAGGCTCATGACGTCGCCTGCGAAAACGGACTCCATCTGGAGGGGAGGGCTGGGAACCATGTAGATGCATTTAATTCCGACGGATTCTGCTACACGTGCGACCAGAGGGTCTGAAGTTAGAAGCGTTTCGCCGCTTCTCCTACAGTATTCAAGCACGGCATCCCTCCAGCCTCCCTCGCTCAGCTCGCCTACGTACTCGACGTTGCCGCCGGCGGACTCGGTGAGCTTCTTCAACCCCTCGAGGGCGGCTAGGTCTCCTGCGAACGCCCTCTCCTGCACGTGCTTCAGCAGTGCTTTGTGAACGAGTATCTTCCAGCCTTCCTCAACAGCCTGCTCCACTGCAACGCTCAGACGGAGCGCCGACTCGTCAACCACAACGCTGGAGCCCAACCACCTTCACATACTCACGCCAGTTAATAACGGTAAACAGGCTCCACATCTCAGCCCTGCTTCGCCGAGAAGCTCAGCATCGAGTCGTCGTAGAGCTTCCTGCGGCCGAAGTACTCACGGGCTACGTCAATAGCTCCCTTCCTGAGGAGCATGGCTCTCTTGACGCGGGCTTTGGCGACCTCGAGTGCGACGCTGCGTGGAGGTTTCTTCGACTGGTCGGACTCGCTCAGAACCATCTTCACGTTGCTCGATATCTTGTACTTGATAAGCTCGAAGGCGTCCAGCTCGGTCCCGCCCTTGTACTCGACGAAGGAGCCTATCACGCCTCCCGCGTTTGCGACGAAGTCTGGGATTATCCAGACACCGCCGTCGAGCAGGACCTGCTCGCCTGCAGGTGTTGTGGGTATGTTGGCGGCTTCGACCAAGACCTTCGTGTGGGGCAGGAGCTTGGGAGCTGTTTCGGCGTTCACTGTGTCGGAGGTGGCTGCGGGGATGAATATGTCTGCTGGATAGTCGAAGATTTTCTCCTTAGGCATTTTCTCATATTTCTTGAGGTTCGATATATGGGTGCAGTAGCTGAGCTCCTTCATGATGCTGGGTATGTCGAGGCCTTCTGCGTCGTGGATGCATGCTGAAACGTCGCAGATCGAGACGATCCTGTAGCCCATCTCGTCGAGGAACTTTGCCGTGAACGAGCCGACGTTGCCGAAGCCCTGTATCGCCACCCTAGCCTCTCTCCTGTCGAGCCTCAGCATACCTGTGTTGTTCAGCATCGTCAGCGTCAAGTCCGTTGCCACGGCCACGCCGTAGCCGGTCGTCCCCAGCTCGTGAGGTATTCCGCCCAGCTCCCGCGGCTTGCCTGTGCAGGCCCTCATGTCGCCTACCTCGTGGGCGAAGACAGCCATGTCGAGCTCAGTCGTCCCCATGTCGGTTGCTGCGATGTACTGCAGGGGGACGTAGGGCCTGATGGCTTTGGCGAAGGCCCTCATCCAAGCAACTCTGTCGACCTTCGAGGGGTCTCCCATCACCCCGCCCTTGGCTCCTCCGAAAGGCAGGCCCGCTAGGGCGCATTTCCACGTCATCGTTCTTGCGAGGCGGAAGACCTCCACAGGAGTCACCGTGTCTGTGAACCTGATGCCTCCCTTGCCAGGCCCCATCGCCGTGTTGTCTATAACCAGCACTCCACGCATGCCCGTGTCCGGGTCGTAGGCCAGAACGACTTTCTCAGGCCCCCACTCGTCCGCCAGCCTCCAGACATCGGTGTCGAGGGAGTTGCTGGATGAGTCCGACATGCTGGCAAACCAAAGCACCTGCTGGATAAAAACCATGCCTGTCCTATCAAGTCGCTTAGACGGAAAACAAGCCGGTGGTCCGGCTTTTTGATTCTAGCGAAACAGCTAAAGCGACCGCAGAGGATACTGTCGGCCGTAGATGGAGTTCTTCACGCCGGAGTTCTGGACCAGCTTGACGGGCTACGGCTATCTCGGGGTCTTCGCCGCAAGCCTTCTCGGAAGCCTCATCCCGTTCGTCTCGGGCCCTTACATACCGCCGATAATACTCGCCGTCATGGCCGGCAAGCTCGACCCTTTCCCAACGGCTCTGATGAGCGCTCTGGGCGCTGCGCTTGCCAAGCTTGTCCTGTTCCGCTTCTTCAAGAGCGGCAGAGCCTTGATCGGTGTTGAGACGAGGAGACGTATGGAGCCGTTGGAGAAGCTCGTGGCTAGGCATGGATGGCTTGCAGTAGTCGGAGCGGCTGCAACGCCTCTGCCCGACGACGTCATCTTCGTGCTGCTCGCAGTCTCCAACTACAGCAGCAAGCTCTTCCTACCCACCGTGTTCGCAGGCAAGCTGCTCATCACCACAGCTGTAGCCTACGTGGCCCTCTACTGGGGGAGTTTAGCATGCTACATCGTCGAATGCGTCGTAGGCGAAATCAACATCACCCACACCGTCCTGATAGCCGCTGCGACAGCAGCCGCAGCCATGGCCCTCGTCTACCTGCTCACACGCCTCAACTGGGAGAAAATACTCGCCAGGGTAGGCCTGCATCAAGGCTGAACAATAAACTCCCAGGGACAGGCCTCCCAGCCCCTTTTGGCCGACCGAGGCGTGAAACCCATCAGCCGCTAACCCGTAGCCAACCACGCCGTCTTCACCTACGTGGAAGACGTTATACAGAACAGTTGTTGGAACGCTATAGGCGTTAAGCCTCGAAGTCTTCCAGCTCCTCCTCAAGATGCCATGGATTCCTCGAGTACACGTCGTCGAAAATTGTCGAGGGATGCAGGGGCTGGGCTTTCTCAGCTATTTCAACCTTCTGGCTTACTAGGCTGGTCAAGCTGCTCCACAGCTCACGCTCCCGATCCTCGTTCCAGAGGCCTTTCTCCTCGAGCATTTTCCTGCAGACGTGCAGGGGGTCGTGTCTTCTCCACTTCTCAACCTCTTCCCCGTCCCGGTATCTTGAGGGGTCGTCCGCCGTCGAGTGGGCTGCAAGCCTGTAAGTCAAAGCCTCTACGAGCGTGGGCCCGTCTCCTCCACGGGCTTTCTCCGCAGCCCTGCTGACAGCGTCGTACACGGCCAGCACGTTGTTGCCGTCAATCCTGACCCCCTCGAAACCGTAGGCTACAGCCTTGTCTGCAATCGTCTCCGCCGCCGTCTGCTTTGAGACGTGCTGGGATATTGCGTACTGGTTGTTCTGGCAGATGAAGACTGTAGGTGTTTTGAAGACTCCCGCAAAGTTGAGGCCTTCGTGGAAGTCGCCTTTAGACGTGGCACCGTCTCCGAAGAAGACGAGCGCTATGCTGCTGTCGTTCTTAAGCTTGGATGCTAGGGAGAAGCCTGTTGAGGTGCAGAGATGTGCTGCAACAGGCCCCGGGCCCGTGATTATGCGGTATCTTCTGTCGCCGAATAGAAGAACCTCATGCCCTTTGAGAGGGTCGAGCGATGTGGCCAGCTGCCGGGCTGCCAGAATTTCGAGCGGCACGCCTCTAGCCACGTAGGCGCCTGTTTCCCTGTATGTTGGGAATATCCAGTCGTCGTCTTTCACGGCGTTGACTGCGCCCACGCCAACAGCCTCCTGGCCCTCGGACGACGTGTAGGCCGCCACCTTGCCTATCCGCTGCAGCTTGACCATCATGCCGTCGAAAACCCGGGCGAGAACCATCTCCCGGTACATTTTCACGACAAGGTCTTCGGGAAACACTCTAACCAACTCCGCCGCCATGTTTTATATGTTTAACTTGGATCGAGCAGACGTGTACGCATGGAGTTTGGGATCAGCTTCGGAGCCTTGTACGCAGACCCTCTGACTGTCGTCCAATACTCCCGCGAAGGCGAGGCCCTTGGATACAGCTACCTCTTTTATCCCGACTCTCAAACCCTCTACAGAGACCCTTTCGTCATCATGGGGGCTGTCTCTCAAACAACGAAAAAAGCCAAGCTAGGAACCCTGATATCTCCTGTCGCGACGCGAGACCCTTCAGTACTGGCTTGCGCAGCATACAGCGTCCACGAGCTTTCCGGCGGCAGGGTTGTTCTGGTTTTGGGGACTGGGGACAGCTCGGTCAGACGGATCGGCATGAAGCCCGCGGACCCCGACCATTTTGAGAAGACTGTGCAGTACGTCAAAGACCTCATGGCTGGGAGGATGTTTAACTTTTCGTCTGGGGAGTTCTGCATACGTTTCGCGCGGGGAGGCGTGCCCGTGTACACTATTGCGACGGGGCCTAGGATGCTCAAGCGTTCGGGGAGGATGGGCGACGGGGCCGTAATCATGGTTGGCCCAGCCTTGACGAGCTGGGCTGTCGGCGAGGTTAGGAAAGGAGCTGAGGAAGCTGGGCTACGGTTTGAGGACAGGGAATTGTTCTGGTGCGGGTTCTGCATGATTCATGAAGACCGGGCAACCGCCGTCGCCCGCGTCAAGCCGAGCGTGTCTTGGTACGCCGTAAACTTCCCGAAGCTAGTAGACATGACGGGCGTGAACCTTCCAGCGGGTTTCTGGGAACGTGTTAAGACGTTCCGGGAAAACTATTCACGGTACGACTTGGTTCATTCCGACGCATGGGAGCAAGCTGTTCGGGAGGCGTCGTTCATACCTGACGAGCTGGCGGTTAAGATGTCGCTGGCGGGGAACGTTGAGGATGTTGTGAAGACGTTGAGAGATGTTGAAAGACTAGGCGTGTCCAAGGTGGTCATCAGGCCGCCATCACACGAAGACTGGTACAGCGTGTTCAAGCTGTTTGCGCAACATGTTATTCCATGCTTCAAGTAGTTGAGAGGCTTGAAGATTTAAATACCCTGTCAGGGGCGCTGAAGCATGAACAGAGTTGGAAAAGCGCTGAGCGTCGACGACGTCAAGAAGGTGGCTCACCCAGCCTACCCGTACATGCTGCCCGAGATGCTCCCCGTCAGCGAGGCCGATGCCTACAGGCATCTGAAGGGGGCGGTTGACATGCATCTGCACGGTTCTCCAACAGGCTGGATGCCTTACAGGCCGTCCATGCTCGAGACTTCTCAGGAGGCTTCCGTAGCCGGGAT
Organism: Candidatus Caldarchaeum sp.; assembly: GCA_038890155.1. Classification (GTDB taxonomy): domain Archaea; phylum Thermoproteota; class Nitrososphaeria_A; order Caldarchaeales; family Caldarchaeaceae; genus Caldarchaeum. The sequence goes on from JAWAFZ010000012.1 coordinate 20,078, forward strand.
GAAGGCCCTTGCGTTCAAGGACCATTACTACATGACAAGCCCCTTAGCTAGAGTGATTCAGGAGTCGTTGGAGAAATGGTGTGGTGAGAGAGGCTTAACGCCTGTGGAGGTTTACGGTGGGGTCGCGCTCAACTACGCTGTCGGCGGCCTGAACCCCGTGGCTGTGAAGACATCCCTCAGAGGAGACTTCAAGGAAAAGACGAAGGTAATCTGGATGCCCAGCATCGACTCGGACTTGACGCGGCGTGCAGCCAACCTCGGCCCCGGAATCACGGTCTTGGAGGACGGCAGGCTCAAGAACGAGGCGAAGGAAATTGTCAGCATAGTGGCGTCGAGCGACTCGAAAGTAGCCATCGAAACCTCCCACCTGTACTATCAGGAGATTCTAGCCTTGGCTGAAGAATGTGAGAAGCAAGGAGTCGACCTAGTCGTCACCCATGCAAACCAAGAGCTCACTCTCCTAACTGTCGAGGAGGCGGTTGAGCTTGTGGAGAGGAAGGCTTGGATACAGCTGGCTGTCATATCGATGCTTGGCACGCCGATAGCTGCGCCGGGCTGGGTTGTGAACTATCATCACAGCATCGAGCTGCTGAAGGCCGTGGGCCCTGACAGGGTCATTCTGGCGACCGACGCAGGGCAGACGGGTGCTAAGCCTGTTGAGTACATGAAGATGGGTGTTTGGAGTCTGTTATCGCGGGACGTCAGCTCAGACGTCGTGGCGAGGATTGTCGGCGACAATCCCAGAAGAGTTCTAGGGCTTAAGTGATCGGCTTAGTTGGCTTGAACCCTGCCTTGACGGCGTCGAAAGCTTGTCCAACTCCTCTCTCTTTCAGCAAGTATCTCTGGATGCGTTGGGTAGGTGTTTTCGGCAGCTCGTCCACGACCTCGACGTACCTCGGCACCATGAAGTAGGGGAGGGCTTTATCGCACCATCGTAGGAACTCGACGTGGTCTATGCTTGCGCCCGGCTTCAGCTTGACGTAAACCTTGACGTCTTCGTCGCCGACCTCCGACGGAACGCCCACCGCAGCAGACTCCAGCACGGCTGGATGCTCGTTGACCACGCTCTCAATCTCGTAAGGTGATATGTTCTCACCCTTCCGCCTTATCGACTCCTTAATCCTACCCACAACGTAGAAGTAGCCGTCCTCGTCTCTGCGGAAAAGGTCTCCTGTGTGGAACCAGAGGTTGCGCCAAGCCTTGACAGTCTCGTCCGGCTTCTTGTAGTACTCCAGCATCATGACAAACGGTCTCCTAGGTCTGATGACCAGCTCGCCCACCTTTCCCGCTGGAAGCTCGTTGTCATCCTCGTCTACAACCATCATCTCAAAATACGGCAGAGGCTTCCCCACAGAGCCCACCCTTACGTCCTGCCCTCGGCTGAATATTGCGATGGCGCATGTCTCAGTCATCCCATATCCCTCCAAAACCCGCACGCCGAACCTTCGCTCAAACACGGGCCATGTTTCCCTCGTAGCGCCGCCTGTCATGGCTACCCTTACCGAGTGTCCTCTGTCGTACGGTGTTTCAGGCTGTTTTAGGAGAATGTTGACCATGGAGCTGATTAAGAAGACCACAGTAGCGCCGTACGTGGCCGCGTTCTTCCAGAACTGGGAAGCGTGGAACCATGGGTCGAAGGCCGCCGTCAAGTCGTTGACCAACGCTGGGAGAATTACCTGTAGCTGGCCGCTTGTGTGGAAGAAGGGAACCGTGCTGTAGAAGACATCTCCCTCCCGTGCCTCGGCTATGGACGAGTTCATCAAGGCCGTGTTGATGTAGGCGTAGTGAGGCAGCACGACGCCTTTGGGAGGGCCCGTCGTCCCAGACGTGTACATTATTGTTGCCGGATCTCCGGGAGCTACTTCTTCAGGCTGGGGCAGATGCTTGTCCGACTCGAGAAGATGATTGAGGTGCAGGAAGCCGTCGACGTCTTCGTCAGCGACGTGGACGGATACGTTTTCCAGCTGGTCCTTGACCTCTAGGTACTGTGGTAGGAGCTGTTTACTCACCACCGCTATTTTCGCATCCGAGTCGTTGACCTGATACTTGAGCAGAGGTCCTTTGAGCGAGATGTTCAGAGGAACGCACACGGCTCCCAGCTTCATCGCCCCGAACCATAGATACAGAAACTCGAGCGAGTTCGGCATGTATAGGACGATTTTGTCGTTTTTCGATACGCCCAGGCCCTTAAGCCCACCCGCAACCTGCGACGACTTCTCATCCAGCTCCTCGTACGAGACCCTCCTTCCCTCCGTCAGCACAGCTGTCCTATCCCTGTTCTTAACCCTCTTCCTCCCAAGTAAAGCCGCAAGGTCTGATATACTTTCCCAGCTTTCATACATTTACTTCACTTCTCGAGAAACGCAGCCACAGCGTCGGCAAACTCCCGCGGCATCTGCTCCAGCAAAGCAACAGTCCCACCCTTGATCTCGACAACCTCGGCATTCTTTATACTAGCCTTGAGTTTCTCCGCATGAGGGTAGGCGAACGGGTCCGCCGTCCCGGCCACGACTAGAGTCGGGCACTTGATCCTGCTCAGCTTCTCCTCCATCCTGTACTTGGACACGGCCAGATGCCCCTCCGCCGCATTCTTCCCAGCCTTCAAAGCATCTATGATGAAGCGGTCCAGTATGTCGGGCCTGTCGGAGGGATAGTATGGCTGCCTGCCCCTCCACAGCTCGAGGAGATGAGACCCGTCCATCGTGGATACGTATGCGTCGATTACCTTCTTGCCTTTACGCTTCTCCCTCTCACCTGCGTCGACGTAGGGACAGCCTGACAGGACAAGCTTCTCCACAGCCTCTGGACGGGATGCAGCCACCTCCACGGCAATCACCGCACCCGTGTGATGGCCGACCAACGAAGCTTTTTCAACCCCGAGAGCGTGCAGGACCTGCCACACTCCAGACGCCAGCCTCTCAATCGTCATCTCGCCGTCAAAACGGTACGAGTCGCCAAAGCCGACCGTGTCCATAGCTATGGCCCAGAACTTCCTGCCGAGAAGCGGCAACACCTCAGCATACTCGTCGGACGAACGTGGTGTTTGATGCAGCAGGACGACGGGCTTGCCTCCGCCGCACACACGGCAGTGTATCTGGCCTTCAGGCGTGTCTATAAAAATTCTTTTTACATCCATGTAATTTAATGAAAATCGGGAAAACTATAAATCTATCCGATTGCCGCAGTCTATCATGTCGGAGAAAACAACAAGGAGAAACTTTCTATCAACTCTAGGCATAGGGGCCGCCTCTGCAGTGGTCTTCGGTGTGGGCGGCTACCTGCTCGGCAGCTCTGGAACACAGGCCGGTGAACGGACAGTCACTCTGGCCGGAGCAACCATCACAGCCACGAGAACACAGACAGTCACGGCTCCGACCACCGTCGTAACAACCGTCAGAGAAACCGTGGCAGCCCGGCCTACACGCCTAGTCATCGCATGGCCTTTCGAGATAGTGACCTTGAACCCCTACAGGTTCAGCAGAAACATCCCAACCGAGTCTCCTATGGCTGCAATCTACGACAGGCTTCTGTCTCAAAGCCGAGACCTGATACAGCAGCCCGGCGTTATAGAGAGCTGGGAGTGGGGTGCTGAAAAAACATCTCTCGACCTTCGAGTTAGACAGGGTATAAAGTTTCATGACGGTACTGAGCTCACGGCGGAGGATGTTGCCTTCAGCCTCACGACGATGAAAACACCGCCCAACGCCTACGCAGGTGTGTGGGGAGTGATAAGCGACATCCAAGTAGTCAACCCACGTCTAGTTAGACTAACCCTCAGCAGGTTTGACCCATCAATCATAGCTTGGATGGGGTTCTTGGACGCCTTCGTTGTCCCGAAACACGTATGGGAAAGGGTTGGGCCTGACGAGTTCGGTAAAAACCCTGTCGGAAGCGGGCCCTACAAAGTCAAGTCATACAGGCCTGGAATACTGGAGCTTGAGAGGTTTGATGGCTATTGGAGAGGAGCCCCGTCCATAAGGGAGATTGTTTTCAAGGAGGTTCTAGACCCACGGTCTAGAGCTGTAGAAGTTGAGGCTGGAACGTCTGACTACACGCTAGAGGTCGACATAAGTGATTTCCAGAGGCTGTCTCAAATCCAAACACTCAAGGGTGTTTCCCAGCTGGTCACCGACGTAGCCATCCTGATGATACCAACATACTATCCTGAAACCGCTGATGAAAACGTTCGCCTAGCCATGCACCACGCCATAAACAAGGAAGCCATAGTCAGGAACATACTCAACGGGCACGGCCGTGTCGTCCACACCACGGAAGCACCCGGATACAGAGCCTACGACCCCGCCTTCACCTTCCCATACGACCCAGCCAAGGCAGCGGACCTGCTGGCGAGAGCCGGCTACTCGAGGTCTAACCCAGTCAAAATAACTGCCGCAACCTTCAGAGGCTCTTTCCCGAGAGACTACGAAGTCATGCAGGCGGTCGTGTCGATGTGGGCTGAGGTAGGCATTCAGGCCGAGCTGGAGGTGATAACGATCGCTCAGCACTTCGAGATGCGCAACACCGGCAAGATGAAGCACGCCCAATTCTACGTGTGGTCGAACGCAACCGGCGACCCGATAAACTCCGTCGGCTACTCTCAGTGGCCCAACTCGCCGTTTTCGACATGGCGGGGCCTCAAAGCAGCAAACCTCCAAGACTACTCTGGCCTAATGGCTCAAGCAACGGAAGTACTGAACCCCGTTTTCCTAGAGAAAGACGAGGAGAAGAGGATAGCCGCCTCCAGACAGGCAGCTAGATGGGTTGTTGAGAAAGGTCTAGTCATACCGCTGTACCAGCTGGCCCAGCTGCACGTGATGAAGAGGGAAATAAACTACGACCCTTGGCCTCAGGGATGGGTCTTGCCCCAGTACATGACCTACTGATGCCGATCTCATCCTACTACTTAATCAAGCGAATAGCCCAGATGGCGGCGGCTCTGATAGGAGCATCGCTAGTCTCCTTCTTCATCTTCCGCATACTCCCCGGCGACCCGGTCTCGCTGATGGTCGGCCCAGGAGTCACTGAAAAGTACATAGCTGAGCTGAGAGCCTACTTCAGGCTTGACCAGCCGCTCATCATGCAGTACTTCTACTGGGTGGCCGACCTCCTAACCCTGAACCTCGGAACCTCCTTCAGATACGGGACGAACGTCTCCACGCTGATCTTGGAGAGGCTGCCTGCTACGCTTGAACTGGTTTTCGTAAGCCTGTTCATAGGGATTGGCCTCGGTGTTTTGACGGGAGTTGTTGCAGCGACAAGGCGCCGTGCAAACATGTTCCTCCAGGGCGCAACCATCGCTGGACTGGCCATACCGCACTTCCTCTGGGCCACAATCCTAGTGGTGTTGTTTGCAGCCGTCCTCCGCCTGTTCCCCGCATCGGGACGGGTCGGGCTAGGCGTAGAAATCCAAACCATCACAGGCTTCTACCTGATCGACTCCCTCATCACCGGCAACTTTGAAGCATTCCTCAACACCCTGAACCACATAGCCCTGCCGGCCGTCTCGCTAGCAATAGGCCTCACAGCCCTTATCCAGAGAACACTGAGGTCGAGCATGCTCGACGTCCTCGGCGAAGACTACATCCTGACCGACAGGATGAAAGGACACAGAGAAAGCTACATAATATTCGTGCGTGCTTTGAAGAACGCCCTCCTACCAGTAATCACGCTCTCGGGCATCCAGTTCACATTCCTCCTGGGCGGAAGCACTGTGGTGGAGAAGATATTCGGCTGGCCGGGGATGGGCAATCTGTTGTTCACAGCCGTGCAGTACAGAGACTACACACTAGTTCAGGGCATCCTGATGGTCTACACCTTCATAGCAATCACGACAAACTTTATCGTAGACGTTCTCTACACCTACATCAACCCTAAGGTGGAGTATAAGTGACGGCCCTTGACACGGTGTTCAACCCACAGCTGCGAGCTGTTTTAAAAAGTAGGAAGATAGCCACAAGCCTGATTGTTGTCCTCGGTTTCGTTGCCGTGGGAGCGTCCGCCCCGTTCCTCCCGTTGATCGACCCGAACAAACAATCGCTAGCCGAAGCGGCGCTGCCGCCTTTCTGGGTCGACGGCGGAGTATTCAAGCACCCGCTGGGAACAGACAGCCTAGGCCGAGACATTCTCAGCAGGCTCGTCCACGGCGCCTCAGTAGCCCTCTACGTAGCCGTTGCGTCAACGGCTTTGACCGGGTTGGTGGGCACGGTTTTGGGGCTCACTTCAGGCTACCTGAGAGGAAGGGTGGACGACCTGATAATGAGGGTGGTAGACATATGGATGTCGTTCCCGCCCATAATACTGGCGATAGCCCTGATAAGCGTGCTGGGAACTGGAGTCAACAACGTCGTCCTAGCCATAGCCATAGTGGACTGGACGCGGTTCACCCGTGTGGTGCGTGCAGAAGTTGTCGCAGCTCGAGAAAAAGACTACGTTGCAGCAGCCAAGGCCGTCGGGTTTTCGCCGCACTACATAATGTGGAAAGAGATCTTCCCGAACGTTCTTCCAACAGTGATTGTTCTGGCTGCTCTGGAGATGGGTATAGCCATTTCGGTCGAGGTTTTGCTTAGTTTTGTGGGTTTTGGCGTCAAGCCCGCAACGCCTTCATGGGGCACGATGATAGCCGACGGCCTGAACTACTTCCGCACAAGCCCCTACGGCATGCTGTTCCCGCTGGCGACGGCCATAGCCATCGTACTCAGCCTAAACCTCCTCGGAGAGGGGCTTAGGGAGAAAATAGACCCACGGCTGATGGTGCAGCGTTGAATGACAAACCTTCTGATGGTTGAGGGTCTAGGCGTCGAAATCGCTGGGAAACCCGTCGTCAACAACGTGTCTTTCAACGTTGCGCAGGGAGAGGTGTTCGGGCTTGTGGGGGAATCGGGTGCGGGCAAGTCGTTAACGGGGAGGTCGATAATCAGGCTCCTGCCTCCGACGGCTAGGGCTGTTGGAAAAATCCTCTTCAAGGGAACGGACCTGCTAACGATAGACGAGAACAGGATGCGGAACGTGAGGGGGAGGGAAATAACCATGATCCAGCAAGACCCCGTAGCATCGCTCAACCCGGCGTTCAGGATAAGAGACCAGATCGTTGACATCATCAAGATGCATCTCAAGGCCAACGGCTCGGAGGCGGAGTCGAGGGCTATCCAGCTGTTGAGGGAAGTGGGCATAGCTTCGCCGGAGAACGTGCTGCGCAAATACCCGCACCAGCTCAGCGGAGGCATGTGCCAGCGTGTGATGACCGCCATAGCTTTCGCATGCGAGCCCTCTCTAGTCATCGCGGACGAGCCCACCACAGCGTTGGACGTGATAACTCAAGCGATGGTTGTTAACTTGATGAAACGTATGAAAAACCAGTTCAACACAGCCATCATATTCATAACGCACAACCTAGCTCTAGCTGTAAACGTGTGCGACCGAATAGCTGTGATGAACAAAGGCACGGTGGTGGAGACGCTGCAGGCCTCCGAGTTCTTCCACGAAGCCAAGCACGAATACACCCGAAAGCTTTTAGCCTCAACGCCGTCGATACACAGCGTGCGGGGGATTGGGTGATTTAATGCTGCAGGTGGAGAACCTTAGGAAGAGCTTCACCGAGCCTCCCCGGAGCTTGGTGGAGGTTTTCCGCCGAGAATCTCGGAAGGTTTACGCTGTCGACGGTGTATCGCTTAGTCTTGGCGAGGACGAGGTTCTGGGGGTGGTCGGGGAGAGCGGCAGCGGGAAAAGCACGTTGGCCAAAACAGTTGCACGGATCTACGAACCCGACGATGGCAGAATATTGTTCATGGGGGAAGACATCACACACCTCAACTCCAAAAAACTCCTGCCATACAGAAGAAAGATTCAGATAGTCTTTCAAAACCCCTACTCATCGTTAAACCCGCGCCGACGAGTAAAGGACATCATCAACGACGCGGTCAAGCTTCACCGCCTGGACGACGGTTTCTCGGTGTCCGAAGCTCTTCAGGCTGTCAACCTCGATAAAGACTACGCCGAAAGGTACCCGCATCAGTTGAGCGGTGGCGAGAGACAACGGGTTGCGATAGCACGTGCCTTGGCGCTCCGGCCGAGCCTGATCATCGCAGACGAGATCACCTCCTCCCTCGACGTGTCGACTCAGACGCAGATACTCCAGCTTCTCAAGAAAATCAGGCAGGAGTACGGGATGTCGATGATGTTCATCTCCCACGACCTGGCGGTGGTAAGCAACGTCAGCGACCAAGTCGCCGTGATGTACGCCGGCAGAATAGTCGAGCAGGGCGAAGTCTCCGAAATCATAAATAACCCTCTCCACCCATACACCAAGGCTTTGATAGACTCTGTACCGGACCCGTACAAGGGTTGGAGGCCGCAGATAGTTGAGGTTGAGAGAGACGCATCTACGGCCGGCTGCAGGTTTGCACCACGATGCCCCCACGCCTTTAAGAAATGCTTCGAAAACCAGCCGCCTCTGATACAAGTGTCAGGCGGCGGAAAAACAGCGTGCTTCCTCTACGAATGAACGTCGTCGTTTAAACAAAACCTCCTTGCCACCCTCTCAACGAGAACGAGAGGAAGACCCAAACAGAATACATATGTTGGCAGAAACATGCATCGAACGATGCTTTAGTCAGGATAGAGAGCGTCGACAACCCCCTTGTCTGCGACAGGAGAACATCATCGCAGCCAGTACATGGACCGTTTCAGGAGACGGTCAGATAACGACAACGAGGGTCTATTTCTCCTCAAAAAACTCCATCACCAACAAAGCAGCCAAGACGGCTAATGGCGGTTGTCTAGCTGTTGAAACAGATAAGAGCAGGTAGCAGGGGTGTTACCTAGGTAACAGGGGTGTTATCTGATGACATACTTCTCGCCAGGGCCTAAAACCGACCGGAGAGACCTCTACGACAGGGAGAAAGAGCTTTCGCAGCTCGTTGACGCGCTGAGGGGGAGGGACAGGCTTATCGTCGTTACGGGCATAAGACGGATAGGAAAAACATCGCTCATCCGTGTGGCTGTCAAAGAATCCAAGCTTCCATGCGTCTACCTCGACCTGCGGAGGCTTGAGGCATACAGCGACGCGGCTTTGCTGAGCCTGTTGTCAGACGAGCTCAACTCATTCATACCGCTTCACAAACGGTTGGCCGGCTATCTCAAATCCGTCCGAGGCGTGTCGGTTGAAGGCCTGTACGTCTCCCTTAGCCTGAAGCCGCCGAAGCCCTCTTTAGCGAAGCTGCTGGACGAGATGGACAGATGGGCTGAAAAAGAAAACCAACCCCTCGTCATAGCCTTGGACGAAGCCCAAGAGCTACGGTTCTTCAAAGGACGCTACAACTTCGCGAAGATCATCGCATACTCATACGACAGCCACAGAGCCGTCAAGTTCTTGGTTTCAGGTTCGGAGGTGGGTGTGCTTTACTCAACGCTCGGGCTAAACGACGCACGCTCGCCTCTCTACGGAAGATACAGGAAGGTCATCCAGCTTGAAAGGTTCTCGCCTGATTTAGCCCGAGACTTTCTCGTGGAAGGCTTCAAGCAAGAAGGGGTTGTCGTAGAGGGCTGTTGATGTTTTCGACGGGGTTGTTGGCTGGCTGGCCTTCTACGGCGCCGAGGTAGCCGACAGAGTAAGAAGAGGGGAGGCAATCAGCGAGAGCGTTTTGGATGCAGTTGTTGATGAAGCGGTGGAGACAGTGAGGCAGGAGCTGCTCAAGCTGAAATCCTTGTCCAGGCTGTACATACCTGTTCTCAAGAGCTTGTCCACAGGCGATAAAACATGGAGTCAAGTCAGGAGCAGCGTAGAGCAGAGTTTGGGGAGGACGGTGGCTAAAGCTCAGCTGAGCAGAGCCCTGCGCAACCTCGAGAACCTGAGCTACATACAGCGTGTTGACGGAAGGTACGTGTTGTTGGACAGGCTTACGGGGGTTGCTGTGCGTGGCATGAGGTAGCTATTCCGCGGCGGCTTCCTTGATTAGGTGGCAGATAGCCCGGTTTATCTGACAAAAAATTTTTTATAAAACTAACAGTGGGCGATAAAATGATGAAGTTTGGTTTGGTTTTAGTAGTCATCGGTGTGCTGGCCGTGGCCGGTTTGGTTATTGGTTTGCTTTTCACCAACATCCCGAGAACAGGCTCGACAACTTTAACCACAACTCATGAAGCCACAACGACTACCCGCATCACAGAGACCGGAAGAGCTACTTCTGTAACCCCGCCTTCAGATTTTGGTAAAAAATTCAACAACTTCATAGCTTCAATCCTTTCAGCAGCCGTTGGAAGCAAAGTAACGCTCACCGAACACAAGGAAACAACATACGGCGACGTGTTACTCATAACGGCAGAGTATACATTATCGTCTCCGATAGAGGACCATTCAACAGCCGCAAACAAAATCAAAAACGAGTTGGAAAACAGAGGACTACGGAAGGAAGTAATATTTGTCTCCGTCACCTCCAACGAAGCGGTCATAAGCGTTGGCGGGCCAAACACGGTTGAGGATAGGCTGTTGGGCATGCTCGAAATCACTGTCCATAAGAACTCGGACACGATCGAGGTCTCAGCCCAGCTCTCCGCAAAATAAAGCCACTGCAAAACTAGCTTTGACGTAACTGGCCAAAACATCAACCTGATGAAAACACCGGCTTAGCGTAGCCACGACATCCACATCATCAACGTGGTGCAAAGGTAATATCGAGAAGCCGACGATTCCCGTCCTTTATAGCAGGTTTTTCGGCTCCCTCCTAGGCGTTTTCAACCCGTCCAAATGTTTGTCGAAGGAGACTATTGACTCCGCATTACTCGACAGCGCTGCTGAATACTGTATAGCATCATCCATGTCCAGCCCTTGTGTCAAAGCGATTTCGACCGCTGTAAGCTCATCAGCAAGCGATGTGTAATGTATTTTGAGTCCTCTATAGGCCGTCAGGCTCGCCAGAAACGTCTTCAACGCGTCAAGCCTCTTGAAGCCATCCATCAAAACAATTATGGAGTGGATCGTGAAGTCGGTTACCAACGCCTCTATCTTTCCGTCCCTTACAAGCCTGAGCAGCTGTTTACATTCTTCGCTTCTCTCCCTGCCCAGCAGTACTTCAAGAAATATGTTGGTGTCGATTAGATGCATCCCTGAGCACCTTGAGCCTCCACATCTCCGCCGCCCGGTGCTGCAGCTCTACAGCGTCCACGTCAACGTCTGATAGAAGCCCTGAAACCGCGTCGACCGGGTCTCCGACGAACTCTATTTCCATGGATGCGTGGGTTTGCTGGAGCCAGTTGGCGATGGCTTCTGCAGCGGCTTTGCTGAGCGCGCCTTTGCCGTATCCAAACCTTCTCATGGCTAGCTCCCGGAATCGTCTTTCCAGCTCCTCCCCGAGGATTATCCTTATGGACACATCACCATAAGTCAATATATAACTAATATAAAAGCTTTACGAGTCGTCAACCCGAATGCGCACAGGCAAAAGCATGCGGTCTTTCAAACCGGCCGGGGGCCTCCCAAGGAGAACAACTTCAAAAAACAAGAGGCAGGCCCAAGTAGAATACGCAACCTCCGTAGGTTAGGTTTCGTCATTATCCGCTCCAAAAGTAAAAACTACGACGTAGATTGCTGGCTGTTTAAGAACGACTTGGTTCAGCGGTTTTTTGTAGCATGCTTCTGTCGCCAGCTAAGAACAGCCCATTCTCAGCCACTTCAGCTGCGAACAAAGGCTTGGTTCTCAGCGTTTGAATGAACTCGTCAACCGTGAAGACGAGAGGCTCGACGTCGAGGGGGAGGCTGGGGTCGATGTAGCGCGGGATTCTGTCGACAGGCTTCTCCGCCGACTCCCTCACCACTATCACCAAGTCTATGTCGGAGAACGGGGTGTAGGTTCCCTTCGCCAGCGAGCCGATTAAAACCACAAGCTCCGCCAAACCACCGTCAACAAGCTTTCGGGCATAGTCCCTAACCTTCGCCATCACAGCGTCGTAGTCAAGCTTGAACACCCTTACTTCTGCAGAATTCGACGACCTCGCGGGCTTGCTCAACCGCTCTCTCGGCATCGCTCCTAGTATAATAGTGGAGCGCCTTCGCTGTGGAGGTTGGGATATCTCGTGGGGATGTAGTGTCTGTCCAGCTCCTTGGCTTTGTCGAGCAGCGACGGGGCTGGCTTGAGGTTTTCTGGAAGATGTTCCAGCAGCCTGGACACGGAGCGTCCCCAAGCCTTCATGTTCCTGCTTTCATACAGGGCTTTGACAGCCTTCTCGGCAGCCTGCTGAGCCGCGAAACAAGCCCATTCATAATCACCTTGTCTTAAAGACGCTTCAGCGTGAGCCTTGACAGCCTGTCTCATCCAATCCCTAGCCCTGGATACCAGCTCCACCACCAGCCGTGAAAACCCAACAGCCACGTTTAAACCTGTTGGCGGGTTTGAGCCGCTGCACCCTCTCACAGCGCTTTGCGATAATCTGTGCATGTTCGAAGCCGGTTTAGTGTGGGCTGCTTTTTGCGAAGTTTGAAGCGAATCATTTTGGGGGCTTTATTGTTCGCAGGCGATGGCTTTCAGCTCAGCCTCCTCGAAAGAAGCTACAACGATGTTGAGCCACAGCAGCAGGCAACGGTGTTTGGATTTTTTGAGATGCGTGCGGGGGGTGGGATTCGAACCCACGAACCCCTGCGGGAGCAGGTCTTGAGCCTGCCGCCGCTGGCCACGGCCAGCTTGCTGCTGTGCTTGTTTGACCAGGCTTGGCTACCCCCGCCTGCTGCTCGGTGTGCGTGGTTTTTTATTTATGTTTGCGGTGTGGTTGGCGGCGGTGGCTGGGTTGGCTGTATGTATGTGTTTCTGAGGGCGGTGGCATAAACCTAAATACAACCCCTAAACATTTCATAACTGAAAAAGGGGTAAGCCAGAACGGCGTAAAACCCCGAAAAAACCCGGAAACAGACTCGGTGATCCCGCAAGAGGGAATTGAAAGTCGCTATGTTGTCCATTAAAACATCCGTCACCTGCCGCAGGTGATCCCGCAAGAGGGAATTGAAAGTGTTGTTGTGTTTCATGCCGAAACGGCGCGTGGTTAAAACACCGTGATCCCGCAAGAGGGAATTGAAAGGACAGCATACTACTACCTTCTTAGCGGACAAACAATCAAGATTGTGATCCCGCAAGAGGGAATTGAAAGGATTGGTTTTTCCTACCGTTAACTGCAACGATAAGAATACCTGTGATCCCGCAAGAGGGAATTGAAAGGGGAAACAAGGATCAAGGAATTGTAAATTATGTGTTGGCCGAGTGATCCCGCAAGAGGGAATTGAAAGGGTGTTAAACCCAAACGGTTCATTTTTTGTTTTACGGAGTCAGTGATCCCGCAAGAGGGAATTGAAAGGATATAAGCGTGTTCATCGCTGTGTTGAAGTCGGCTTCCGTGATCCCGCAAGAGGGAATTGAAAGCACATGAACGTAGAGTTCCTGCTGTTCATAAGCTTCGTGATCCCGCAAGAGGGAATTGAAAGCATTTATTACCCGCCATTCCCCGGGCCTATGCTTGTCATAAGTGATCCCGCAAGAGGGAATTGAAAGTGGCGAAAGAACCAGTAGCAAAACAACCCAGCAATAATGAGCTTGTGATCCCGCAAGAGGGAATTGAAAGTCATATCGGACGCCGCCTTGTAATTTTGCGTTTTGGCGGCGGATAGTGATCCCGCAAGAGGGAATTGAAAGTACCCTAACGAGCTCAAAACATGCCAAAAAGTGGAGTTCCAAAATATGTGATCCCGCAAGAGGGAATTGAAAGGTTGTAATGCATAAGCCATACACGCGTCCGTATGGCCTTATGTGATCCCGCAAGAGGGAATTGAAAGAGCAGGGCTGTTGCGCATTCTGGAGGGCTTGCCGACAGGGATAGTGATCCCGCAAGAGGGAATTGAGAGAGCGGAGCATCGCTTGGAGACGTCCCAGCTTACGTCTCCTTCCTAAGTGTTCGAGGCCCGTAGACCAGCACAACGCCAAACACAAGCACCACGTTGATAA
>JAWAFZ010000013.1:0-32607 GCA_038890155.1 Candidatus Caldarchaeum sp.
GCTCGTCCTTCATCCGGGATATCTCGTTCACGACCTCCTCTGAGAGGCCTGGCCTAGACTTGAAGACGTACAGCTCGGGGTCTTTAAAGTCGTACTTGCTGTAGTCTATTTCTAGGGTTTGTTTTTCAGTCATTCGGCTATAACGGCGTTATGCCCACTATTATATCTTACACAGCAACAACCCTAGCGAAGCTTCTCAGGCTTGATTGGAAGCGACTTCACCCTCCTCCCCAGCGCGTCGTAAACAGCGTTAGCGATGGCCGCAGCCGTGGGGATGCATGCCGTCTCGCCGATGCCCTTCGCCCCGTAGGGCCCAGCAGGGTCCGGAGTCTCGACGAAAACGACCTTAATCGGAGGGGTTTCGAGAGACGTGGGCAGCAAGTAGTCTGCGAGCGAGGCGTTGACTACACGGCCGTTGTCCAGAACCATCTCCTCGTACATGGCGTACCCAAGCCCCATCGCGACACCTCCGTGAACCTGTCCCTCCGCAGCCATCGGGTTCAGTATGCGGCCCGAGTCATGCACCGAAACAATCTTCAGAACCTTGACCACACCCGTCTCGGGGTCTACTTCAACAAGCGCCGCCTGAACCCCGAAAGAGTAGGCCGCCGAAAGGTTGCCCATCCATCTCTCGTCCTGCATCTCCGTCGGCGGGTCGTAGTAAGCTGAAAAGACAAGGTTGCTGCCCCCCTCCCTGAAGTGAATTCTCCGCACGACCTTTTCCAGCTCAATCCTCTTCGAAGGAGACTGCCGGGAATATATTACGCCGTCCTCGACGACGAGCTCCGACGACTGCGTGTTCAAAGCCTCCGCCGCCGCACGGAGTATAACCTCCTTTGCTTTCCTAGCTGCCATCAAAGCCGAGTTCCCCGCAACGAAGGTGGCTCTGCTTGCGTGCGTACCTACATCCCATGGGCGGATGGATGCGTCGTCGTTCACTACACGAACGTTCTGCACCTGCACGCCAAGCTCCTCCGCAACAATCTGAGCTATCGCTGTGTCCGACCCCGTGCCCAAGTCAGTCGAGCCCGTGATGACTGTGACGACGCCGAAGTCGTCGATTGAGAGAACCGTGCCGCAGCCGTCTGAACGGTAGACCCTAGCCCCTCCACCGACGTGGAAGAATGACGCAAACCCTATGCCCCTGTTCGGTCCAGCCCTTCCTCTCCCCCTCCAGCCCACCTCCTCAGCGGCCCTGCGGAGACACTCCTTCAGCTCGCAAGTCGTGATCTTCATGCCCTGCGGCGTTGTTGTGTAAGGCTTGTTCGCGTTCAGCATACGGAACTCAACGGGGTCCATGCCGAGCTCCTCAGCCAGCATGTCCATCTGCTGCTCTATTGCGAAGGTTATCTGAGGGTTTCCAGCACCTCTCTGAGTGCCTGTGTAAGGGTTGTTCGTGTAGACGACGGTAGCCACGAACCTTGCCTCGGCGACGCTGTATAGCCCGGTGGCGGTCGCCATCATCACTCTTCCGTCGAACGGCCCCCAAGAAACGTAGGCGCCTGCGTCTAGAACCACGCGAGCATCCCTCGCCAACAGCCTACCATCCCTGTCAGCCGCAGTCCTCATCTCAATAATGGCGGGCTGGCGTGGTGGAGCGTACTGGAGCTCCTCCTCCCTCGTGAACACTATTTTTACGGGCCTCCTTGTCTTGATCGAGAGGGCGGCGGTTATCGGGTCGAGAGGGTAGATGTCCATTCCCCGGCCGAAGGCCCCGCCTATCTCAGGCTGCACCACCCTTATCTTGGCCGGGTTGAAGCCCAGCGTTTTAGCCAGCTCGTGGCGGTAAAGGAAAGGGGCTTGAGTGTTGGTGTAGACTGTGAGCTCTCCCACTGCGTCGTAGTGAGCTATGCAGCCCATGGTCCCTAGCGGTGAGGCGTTCATGTACTGGACTTGGTACCTGTCCTCAACCGTTGCAGCGGCTTTCGTGAAGATCTCTGAGAAGCGTCTGTCGTCGGAGGTGGTGAACCTGAAGCCTAGGTCAACCACGTTGCTTCCCGCCTCCTCGTGTACGAGCGGGGCTCCGGGCTTGGACGCTTCCTCCGGGTCGAACACACCCTCCAAAGGCTCGTACTCAACCTCTATCTCTTCCAGCGCCCTTTCAGCCTCCTCGACGGTCTCTGCAGCAACAGCAGCAACCTCGTCCCGTACAGACCTCACCTTGCCGGTCTTGAGAGGCGGATGGTCTTTCAACACCCCCATGTTGTTGAACCGAAAATCAAAACCCGTAATCACAGCTCTTACCCCTGGAATCCTCCAAGCCCGCTCCGTGCTTATTCTCAAGATCCTAGCGTGCGGGTACCGGCTCCTCAGTATCTTGCCGTGAAGCATGCACGGAAGCTCCAAGTCGTCTATGTACTTTGAACCTCCCGATACCTTCATCCCACCGTCTATCTTAGGGACAGACCTCCCAATCACGCGGTATCTTTCGGCGTAGGACAGCATGCCCTCTGAGGTGTTTTCTCAGGTTTAAACCTTGCCGAAGTCCAGCTCCTCCAAAGGAACGTTCATCTCTATCAGTGTTTGAAGCAGATGCTTAAGCTGTTTTGGATCGTAGTCGCCGAGCCTAAAGTCTCCAAGCATCTTGGCCGGCTTGCCGAAGACCAGGATCCTGTCGACACTCTCCAAAGCCTCGTCGAGGTTGTGAGTGACCATCACGGTAGTCGTGCCGCTGCCGCTCAGTATTTTGAAGAAGTCGCTCCGAAGCCTTCGAGACGTCACTTCATCCAAGTGGCCAAAGGCTTCGTCTAGCAGGACAACCTCAGGGTTGACTATGAGCGCTCTTGCGATGGCTACACGCTGCCTCATTCCTCCGCTCAGCTCTGAAGGATAGGCTCTTGCAAACTTCTCCAGGCCGAGGCGTTTAAGCCATTTCTCAGCCTCTTCCAAGGCCTTAGGCTTTTCGACGTTCATGATCTCCAATCCTATGATGACGTTGTCGACCGCCGTCCTCCACGGCAGTAGACGGTCCTCTTGGAAGACAGCCGATATTTTGCCCTTGAAGTGGTTGTACTCAAGGTAAGGCTCCCTGCCGTCGACAACAACCCTTCCCTCCGTAGGCCTCTCAACCCCCAGAACTATCCTGAGAAACGTTGATTTCCCGCAGCCCGTCGAACCGACTATTCCGACCTTCTCACCACGCCCGACCGAGAACGAGAGGTTGTCGATGACTCGGAAGCCTTCGGCGTTGTTCTGAGTCTTGAAAACTTTCGTGAGATTCTGGACTTCTATCACTTCCGCCACCTCAGCAGCCTTTTCTCAGCTAGATAAACTACTCCCTGAAGGCAGAGAAGCGAGACAACGAGTACGATCGTCCACGCCGTAATCTCCCTTATGCTCTGCTGGCCTAGTGCGAAGTTCAGGGCGTAGCCTATGCCGGTCAAAGTCCCGACAAGCTCCGCAACCGTGACTACTCTTATGGCTAGTCCGAGGTTTACTTTCCATGTGGTAAGGATGTTCGGCACTATCGCGGGAAGTATCAGCTTCCTGATAAACTGAGCTGTGGAGGGCCTGAAAGACAGGATCATCTCCCTCAGCTGGAAGGGAATGTTTTTGATTGCGTCCAGGATGTCTATCACGTATCCCGGTAGGCATACTGCGAAAAGCACGAAGAATATTCTGATTTCCTGCCCTCTGAACCAGAGGATTGCGAACAGAACCCAGCATATGGCGGGAACAGCCATGATGAGGTTGACTACTGGCGTCATGTATTTCTCGAACTTCGGCGAGATGTACATCATGGTTGCGAGCGCCAGCCCTGCTGTGAACGCAGCTGTAAGAGCTAGCAGAACCCTGCCCAACGTTATCCACGCATGGGTCAAGTCAAGCCTCGTGAGCGTGTTGAGTACCAAGGCCCAGCTCGGGAGGATGTAGGGTGGTAGGAACCACGAAGCTACTTCCCAAGCAGCAGCCACAGCTAGGAGCGAAACCACGTAATACCTCCTGCCTGAGACACCCCTAAACACCTTCAGAGCCGCATGCTCAGAAACAACTTGCTGAGACACATTCAATAAAAATATAGGTGGTGGTTTTAAGAATTACGGTCGGTATATTATGCCGGGCCCCGGTACCTCAGGAAGGACTCCGGCTTCCTTGGCTACTTGGAACATTCTCTCAATAACAGGCCTCGTCTCGTCGGTCCAGGCTGCAACCGACTTGAACCGGACGTTCTCCGAGAGAATTCCGTAGAGCATCACTCCTTGGGGAATGTTCATACCCTTAGCGAGGATTCTATCGGCTTCGACTGGGTTCCTTGCTATGAAGTCCTCTACCTCTTGGAGCATGGCGATTAACCTCCTCGGAGCGTCGGGGTTGTTCTTAACGTACTGCTCGGACATAGCTGTCACAAGGTAAACTGCGAAAGGCTGGCCCGTCAAAGACGTCCACAAGTCGTTCAAGTTTACCACGACCCTTATTGCAGGCCGCTCGGCTCTGGCTAGGGCTATGTGGGGCTCGACCAGGACTGCTGCGTCAACCTCTCCGGTCAAAAGCCTTCCTCTGGCCACAGGGTATGCTGACGGCACTATCGTAATGTCTCTCTCCACGTCGATGCCCACGCTCCTTCCGTAGGTCTTTAGTATGAGGAACTCGGCAGCCCCAACGTCTATGGCGAGCTTCTTCCCAATCAAGTCTCTTACGCTGTTGATGTCAGCCCGAGTAGTGACGATGTAGACAGCCGACATCGGGACCAGGGTGTTTGTTATTACAAGCTTACTCCCCTCAAGGTACATCCTCTGGAAGACTAGAGGCCCTCCGCCAGGGATGCCGTCGGCTTCGCCCGTGTTGATTGTAGCGTAGAAACCTGGAATCGTGGGCTGGGGAACCCAAGTGATGTCCAAGCCGTGTTTGAGGTCAAACCTCTTCTCCTGCACGATAAGCTGGAGGAACATCATGTAGCTTGGGAAAGCTATGCTGGCTAGCCTCATCTTAATCGGCGTCGGAGGAGCCGGCGTCGCCGTAACTGTTACAACGTTCGTTACGGTAGAGACCACGAAGTTTGTCGTGGTTTGTGTAATGGTTCTCGTCTCGACGACGCCTGTTCCGACTGTTGTAGTTCTTACCACGGTCACGGAGGCAGGCTCTCTAACCCATCCAGCTGCGGCGAAAGCGCCCACCACAATCAGTAGAGCCACGAGCACGGCTGAAGACCTGCTTACGGCGTTTTTCACATTCCTCGCTGGTCGGTCTTCGGTATTTATGTTTTTGAAAGCCGCTAGGTTCAAACCAATAGACTTAAGACTTGGTGGGTAGTTTTTCGAGTGAGGTTGCGTTGCCTTGTTGTTGATGATTCCAGGCCCAACCGAGATCGACGAGAGAGTTATACGTGCCATGGCTCGCCAGATGATAGACCACCGATCAGAGGATTTCAGGGTCTTGATGAGAAGCCTCGTCGAGAATCTGAAGAAGATCCTCGAAACAAAGTCAGACGTGTACGTGCTGACTTCTTCAGGCACGGGAGCCGTCGAGGCTGCTGCCTCAAACCTAACGGTTCCCGGGGACAAGGTGCTGGTCCCTACGGCTGGGCTTTTCGCCGAAAGGATGGCCGAGGCCTTCGAGGCGTATGGGGCGAGCGTTATAAAAGCCAAGCTCGACAACGGGCAGGGACCCAACCCGGATGCTGTGAAGAAACTGCTCGACGAAAACCCCGGCGTCTCCATCGTGGCATTCCCCTACAACGAGACATCCACCGGGATAATCTCCCGTGAAGTCAGGGAGATCGCGAGAATATGCCACGACAGGAATGCGTTGCTGGCCGTGGACGCTGTCACGGCTGTTGGCGGAGTCAGGGTTGCTGTCGACGAGGCCGGAATCGACATGTTCGCAGCCGGCACCCAGAAGTGCCTCGCAGCTCCGCCTGGAGTGGCTTTTGTAGCCGTGTCCGAGATGGCGTGGGAGAAGATCAGAAAGAAGAAGGTCAGGCCTCCTTACTTCGACTTGGTCAAGTACAAGACCTTCCTCGAGAGGTGGGAGACCCCATTCACCCCGGCAATCACTTTGTTCTGGGCCCTTGACGAAGCTCTGAAGATAATCCTCGAATACGGCTACGAGAAATGGCTTGCTAGACACGCCGCCGGAGCTGCCGGGCTTTACGCAGGCCTCAGGACTTACGGCCTCGAGCTCTACGCGGCAAGGGGTTTCGAGTCTCCGATCGTCGCCGCCATGCACATACCGCCGGGGTTGACGGACACGGCGATAAGGAGTGTGATGAAGGAGAAGTACGGCGTGTTGATAGCCGGCGGGCTCGGCCCCTACAAGGGCAAGATGATCAGGGTCTCGAACATCGGGCTCATAAGTCGTGATAAAATAGTGAACACAATATACGCATTAGGGAAGACCCTCAAATCCCTGGGAATGACCGTCGACGTCGAGAAGGCTGTCGAAAACTCCGAGTCCGAGCTGGACAAGAACTGGCCCACGTGAAATGTTCTTTGAAGATTTTCAGGTAGGGCAGGAGTTCAAGGCCTCCAGCCGGATGATCACGCAGACGGACGTTGAGCTATTCACGTCGCTGACGTGGGCGGTCAACCCGCTCTTCCTCGACGACGCCTTCGCAAAGCAGCGGGGTTTTCCGTCTAGAGTCGTCCCCGGAGCTCTAGTGATATCTTTCGTGATCGGCCTGCTTTATCAGACGACTATCTTCGACCACATAACCGCTTTGACCGGCGTGGAGAAGCTTTACTTCAGGTCTTCCACGCATCCGGGGGACCTCATAACAGCCCGTGCTCTCGTGGTTGAGAAGAGGGAAACGAGCTCTGCAGACAAAGGATTGGTCAGGTTTTCCGTGGACTGCGTCAACCTAACCAAGAACAGGAAGGCGTTCGAAGCCGAGATGGTCTTCCTGATGCTTCGTAAACCCTTAAACCAATCGGATGAAAGCAGACAGCCATGAAGCAGGGGAGCACGGAGCTTCTCTATTTAGATGACTCTTACATGAGGGAGTTCGCTGCCACGGTCCTCAAGTCTGAGGACGGATGTGTTGTTCTGGACAGAACAGCTTTCCACCCCCGTGGAGGAGGGCTGGTGTCGGACACAGGCGTGATAGTGCACGCCGGCGGTGAGGCACGTGTTTTGGAGGTTCTGTTCGAGGGCGACGAGGTCGTCCACCGCGTTGAGGGAGTGGTTCCATCAGCGGGGTCCGAGGTAGAATGTCTGCTTGACTGGGAGAGACGCTATCGTTTGATGAGGATGCATACCGGTCTGCATGTCCTCGCAGCGACCATGGTTGAGAAGACGAACGCCCTCATAACGGGAAACAACATCTCCCACGACCAGGGTAGAGTGGACTTCAGCCTCGAGTCTTTCGACAGGGCCGTGATGGAAGAATGCGTTGAGGAGACAAACCGGAGGCTTGGAAGAGGATACCCTGTCAAAACTTACTACATGGAGAGGGAGAAGGTTCTGTCTACCCCGGGGCTCGTCAAGCTCGCCGGACGCCTCCCGCCGGACATACCCATGCTGAGAATTGTCGAGATAGGGGACGTCGACGTTCAGGCTGACGGCGGGCCTCATGTAAGGAACACGTCGGAGGTTGGCCGGATAGCGGCTGCTAGGCTGGAGAATAAGGGGAAGACGAACAGAAGGATGTACTTCACCGTGATTCCTTAAATAAGGGATTCCGCTGGTCCCAACGAGATGATGAGACTGACCTGTTCGGAGAGCCTTCGGTGCTCCATGACGAACATACACCTCTCTGAGCCTAAGGCCGTGCGGCGAGAACAACACTCAGCTCGATAACCTGCGAACCCCGCAAGACCGTCAGCGAGACCCTCTGCCCCGGCGACGTCCTCTCCTCCAAGTAGAGGAGTAGCTCGTCCATCGAACCCACTTGAAGACCGTCGACTGCGGTGATGATGTCTCCCCCAACCCTGACGGGCGTGCCGTTGACAACTACGTTCCTGTCCCCGCCTCTTAGTCCAGCCCGTTGCGCAGGGCTGTTAGAGACAACGTCGACGACCAGCACACCCTTCGAAACGCTCGCACCCATGGCTGCAGCTATGTCGATGTCGAGCGACACAGCTGAAATACCCATCCAGCTCCGCTGGTAGGAGCCGTTCTGAATCAAGGCTGGAACAACACGTGAGACGATCGACGAGGGGACTGCGTATCCTATACCGACGCCTGAAGGCTCGATCGCCGTGTTGACGCCGACAACCTCGCCCCTCAAGTTGAGCAGCGGACCTCCCGAGTTCCCGGGGTTTATGGCGGCGTCTGTCTGTATGACTCCGGGTATGGAGTATCCTCGCCCTGTAGGCAAAAGCCTCCCCTTCTGGCTAACTATGCCTGAAGTTAGTGTGCCCTCAAGCCCGAACGGGTTCCCGATAGCCACAACCAGCTCTCCTATCCTCAGCTCGGAGGAGTTTCCCAAACGCAACGGCTTCAGCTCTTCAGGCGGGTTCTCTATCCTCAGCACGGCTATGTCGCTGTCAACATCAGTACCCACAACCCTAGCCCTGTACATCGAGCCGTCGCTGAAAACAACCCGGAAGGACGTCCCACCTCTAACAACGTGCTGATTCGTCACAACATGCCCAGAGGTGTCGTAGACGAACCCCGACCCAACCCCCGACCCTGAGGAAGAGAAAACTCTCACCATCACAACCGAGTCTTTAACCATCTCGTAGAGAGAGCTAAAGTCCGGCTCTTCCTTCACCAAGCTGTATACAGTCACCGTATCCACGCTCACGGTCTGCTGAGTTCTCTGTATCTGGGCTGCTAGTGTCGAGACCTGGAGGCTGAGGCTCCTCGTCTCGGACTGTATTACTAGGGTTTGGTAAACGTTTAACAGGGTTAAAGCAGCCACCGCTAGGACCAGAATCGTGGTTGACTTGGAGCTCATGCGAATACCTCCGATGAACACTATAATATAGTTGATGTATGAAACATCCTTTGGACATAAAACATCTAAATAGGGTTCCAAGCGCCTACGGATAGGGTTTGCGTTGAAGTTCGAGACACCGCGGGGCATGGACGACCTTTTGCCCGAGGAGTTCGCCGTCAAGCAGAAGGTTGTGGACGTCGTCAGGGAGGTTTACAAGCTCTACGGCTATCAAGAAGTCGAGACTCCCACCCTCGAGTATCTGGAGCTCTTCGAGGCCAAGTCGGGCGACGAAATAAGACACAGGATGTACGTCTTCACCGACGTCCACGGCAAGAAGCTCGTCCTCAGGCCTGAGGTGACGGCTTCGATAGCCCGGCTCGTGGCTACCAAGCTCTCTAAACAGCCCACGCCGCTGAGGCTGGGCTACATCGCTGACTGCTATAGGTACGACGAGCCGCAGTGGGGTCGGAGGAGAAGGTTCTGGCACGGAGGTTTCGAGCTTTTCGGAAGCAGCGATCCTGCGAGCGACGCCGAAATAATCTTGGCCAGCAGGGACGTCTTCGCCAAGCTGGGCATCGAGTCCTTTTCCTTCAGGATTGGCCACGTCGGCGTTATGAGGGGCCTTTTGGAGAAAATGGATACAAAGCTTCAGGACAGATTTCTCTCACTGGTCGACCGTGGGAGGCGTGAGGAGGCTTTCGAGACGTCCGCCAAATACCTCGACAGCGAGTCGCTAGAATGCCTACGCAAGCTCTCTAGTTTGAAGGGCGGCTACGATGTCTTGAAGCAAGCCTCTGACCTCGTCTCACCATGGGAGAAAGCGTTGAAAGCGGTGGAGAACCTCGCAGAAGTGGTTGAGGTCGTTAGGGAGGTTGACAAAGCGCTGCGGTTTGAGCTGGACATGGGTTTTGCACGCGGGCTTGAATACTATACAGGTATGATCTTCGAGCAGAGGATAGAGGGGGAGGAGTTATCTTTCAACGGCGGCGGAAGGTACGACGGACTAGTCGAGTTGTTCGGAGGAGGTAGAATGCCGGCCGTTGGATGCTCGGTAGGCATAACGAGGCTTAGCATGTACTTGAGGGGG
The DNA here is from genome assembly GCA_038890155.1 of Candidatus Caldarchaeum sp. Classification (GTDB taxonomy): domain Archaea; phylum Thermoproteota; class Nitrososphaeria_A; order Caldarchaeales; family Caldarchaeaceae; genus Caldarchaeum. Next base: position 9,906 of record JAWAFZ010000013.1, read on the forward strand.
AAGCCTCTCTTGGAGCTTGAAAAGCCACCAGCAGCAGCCATGGCGATTGTGAGCGACGACTCACGGGGGTATGCAGCATACGTAGCGAACTTCCTCAGGAGAAGAGGATGCTCCGTTGTCGTCGACGTATCGCGTAAAAAGCTCCCAGACGTCATCGAAACCACGTCGGCGAAGGGCATCAGGTACTTAATCATAGTGGGTTCTAAGGAGAGAGAATCGGAGAAGGTTTCTTTGAGGGACCTTGTTAGCAAACAGCAGGAAAAGATGTCTTTAGAGGAGGTTGCCCGGATGGTTTGTGGAAAGTGAAAACTCATGCTGTCTTTGCTCCTCGAAGCAACCCTCGTGATGTTGGCGATAGGGCTTATCGCTCTGGGCGGTCGTTTTCTCGACGCTAAAGGCCTTGCTGCAGCCGTCGTGGTTGGGTACTGTGTCTACGTTCTGGGTGGTAGAAGCTATTTCCTAGCCATCTTCACCTTCTTCGTCGTCGCAGGCTTCACCACACGTTTTAGGTACAGGGAAAAGTACGGTGAAGTTGGGAGAGGGGTTAGGACTTGGTCAAACGTCCTCGCCAACGGGCTTACAGCCTGTCTGATCACGGTTTCAGGATACTTCCTCGGCCTCGACAGCTCAGCCACGCTAGCCACGTACTTAGGAGCCGTGTCGTCGGTCTTCGCAGACACCATGTCGACGGAGGTAGGCCTTCTTTCAAAAAGCAAGCCTAGGATGATAACATCGCTAAAAGAAGCAAGCCCCGGAACGCCCGGAGCCGTCAGCCTTCTAGGGCTGGCCGCAGGGTTCTTCACAGGTTTCCTGCTCGCAGGCGTGATGGTGTTGTACGGGCTGTTCCTCGGGTTGCCGCTCCAGCTGTACAGCGTCTTTCTAGTCTCTGTCTCAGCAGGCTTCAGCGGGAGCCTCTTCGACAGTGTTTTCGGCGGGCTTTTCCAGTCCCGGTACCGATGCCCCTCATGCGGAAAGGTCGTAGAGGTCAAAACCCACTGCGGCAAGTCGACGGTCTATCTCTCAGGCAGCAGGCTGGTCAACAACGAGGTTGTGAACCTCCTAACATCTGTCTACGGTGCCTTCGTCGCATACGTCGTATGGCTGTACATCGGTTAAAACTCTAGGACGTACCGATGCTCCACGAGCTTCACACCCTTGCCGTTCTCAACGACCACCACGTCCTCGATCCTTACCCCGCCAAACCCAGGCTCGTACAGCCCTGGCTCGACGGTGAAGACGTCGCCGGTTGATAGTGGTGTGAGTGAGTTCCTGGATAGGTACGGCTCCTCGCCTATGGTGAGCCCTACGCCGTGGCCTAGGCCGTGGACGAATCCTCTGACAGGGTTAGGAGTCTCCAACAGTGTGGGCCATCCTCTTCTCCTGAGGATTACGCAAGCCTCGGCGAAAACCGACCCGCACCTAGCTCCTTCCTTAATGGTCTCGACTGCGTGAGTGTGGGCGGTAAGCACGTCTTCGAACATTCTCCTGAGCTGTGGTTTGGGTCTCCCGACGCAGTATGTTCTTGTGAAGTCGTACCGGTATCCGGTCTCCGAAGCCGGGTATATGTCGAAAACCAGAGGCTCGCCCGCCGATAGCTGCTTGCCATCCTCCCCTGACGCATGGGGGTCGCTCGACTCCGGTCCCGAAGCAAGGATCAGGCCTTCTGGAAGAGTCAGACCCATCTCGCCGCACCAAGACCTAACAAGCCTTTTCAGAAAACCGACGGTGAGAGGCTTCCCATCATAGTACACAGCTCCTCTGCGGACGTCCGACTCCCCTAGTACCTTCTCCAACCTCTCCACAACCCGTACAGTCCGCCGCCCCGCTTCAGCGACAGCCTCGACCTCCCACCTATCCTTCCTCCTCCTGCAAAGGTCTAGGAACGAAGGCTTGGGCATGCCTTCTACTCTAAACCCTCGTCTCCTGAGAAAGTCGACCAGATAGGTTGTCGTCAGCGCGTCGACCCTGCCGGCTAAGGCGACTTTTCCCTCAACTCCGTTCCTACGGAGCATGGCGGCCAGCATTTCAGCCAAGCCACGCCCAGGGCCGAACCTTCTCTGAAGCTGTGCAAGGCCGTAGTCGCTGTAGGGCTTGACGTCTACGACAACTCCTCTGCGGGCGCTGGGCAGGTCAAGCATGCTCACAACCAGCTGAGGCTCACCATCCCTACGCTTGAAGTATACTCCACCACGAGGTATGTGGGCCCTCGTCAAGTAGAGAAGCTCGGGCGAGGAGTGGGTCGAGTCGCCTAAAACCAGCAACGCATCGTATCCTGTTCTAGCCATCAGGTCATCCAACTCCGACAGCATCAACTGACACAGTTCTGTGGATGAATTAAACCCTTGGCCGGCTAACCAGACCTGCAAACTACTGGGGAGCGCTTTTAGGAGGCAGAGACCACGGCTGAGGACGACAGGGTTGCGGTTGTTTACCGGCCTGATGAACTATTCATACATCCTGTTTATTAGACAGGAGGCTATTTTCATACCGTGAAGACCAGAATAATCATCTTCTACCTTCTGGTCGTCCTCGGAGTAGCGACGATCTCCACCGGTGCAGTTCTCTACTTCTGGCCCAGAGGCCCGCAGTCAGGCAGGATACAGGTCCTATCAGCTGACAAAAGCACGTGGCAGGACATTCACACGCAAGCGTCGCTCCTAGCCACGGTCGTGCTGGCTGTCCATCTCATCGAAAACCGGAGATGCGTGAAAGTCTACGTCCGAGAGACGCTGACCCCTAGGAATCAGCTCTAAACCCCAACTCATTCATTCACAGCGGCAAGAACGCTTTGTGCCGTCCAGCCACCGCACCAGCTCGTTTTGTCGGCATCTGTTGTTTTATCGACGTGGGTTCTCTACGGCTTGATAAACCCATGCATGTCCACGACGGGGGAACCGTGGCCAGCTAGGAGACCGCTAAGCCTTTTATATGAAGAGGAGAAAAGTTGGTTGACGGGCCCGTAGCTTAGAATGGACTCAGAGAAGATTTCTCTGGAACGTCGGCCTCCGGAGCCGAAGGTCGTGGGTTCAAGTCCCACCGGGCCCGGCTGCATTTTCGACGTGCTCTATCACGATATATCCCTGCTTGACGGCTTTGCTGGATGTGGAAGGAAGGCTTGTTGACGTCTGTTTGGATGGTTCGAGCATCTGTCTGTGGCTGAGGGGAGAGAGTGGTGTTTTCAAGGCTTTGGTCCGATGGAGGTCTAGGCTTTACCTTGCAGGGCCGCAGCATGTCCTGACCGCTGTTGACAGGATGCTTTCCGATGTTTACGAGACGAGGCTCGTGGAGAAAAGAATCCCGGGCGCAGGAGCCGCCGAAGTTCTGGAAGTGCTAGCCTCCCCGTCTGAGAAGAAACATCTGGCCCGGGCTGTAGTGGAGCGTTGGGGTCATCTAGGCGTGAAAGCTTACAACGTCGACATCCCGGTCCTGCAGGAGTTCCTCTACGAGTTTGGACTGGCGCCCACGGCGGCCGTGAAGACGTGCGACGGCCTACCCCAGCCGGGCGAGGAGGTCGACAGCGTCTCCTACACCACGTCTTTCCTCCGGAATGGCTTTCTGGAGGCTGAAGTCGACTCTTCAGGGCCCTTGCCACGGTTCTCCGACAGGCTCAAGTGCGTGAGGCTTCGTGTAGACGGTGAGGAGGTTGTTCTCGACGGATGCGAGGCCGATGTCCTGCAGCAGCTGCAGCTTCTCCTCGACGACATGGATGTCGACGTGCTGATAACCCGTGGAGGGGACAGGTTCTTGGTAAAGTATCTGCACAGGAGAGCGGGGGAGAACGGTCTTCAGCTGCGGCTGGGAAGGGAGGGCGACACGCCGACTAGCTTGAGGGGTTTTTCTTACTTTAGCTACGGCAAAACATATCATAGGTTCGCTGGGCAGAAGCTCAGAGGTCGTCTGCACATAGACGCCGAGAACTCGATGCTCTACGCTGAAACCGGCCTCGAAGGCGTGCTGGAGACAGCCCGCACCGTAAGGGCGCCGGTCCAAGACGCTGCACGGTACACGATAGGCCAGTGCATGACCTCCCTCCAGTATCGTCAAGCCTATCTGAACAACTTGCTGATATCTGTCGAGGCTGGCAGGCCTTACTGCTCCACGGCGGCCGATCTCGTCGTAGCCGACAGGGGTGGATGGGTGTTAGACCACAGCCCGGGGGTTTACTGGAACGTCGGCGAGCTTGACTTCCACAGCCTGTATCCGACGCTGATGCTGAAGAACAACATAAGCGGCGAGACAGTCAACTGCGGCTGCTGTCGTGGAAGCGATATTCCGGAGCTGGGGTACCATGTCTGCAGGAAGTGGCGGGGAGTTGTTCCGCTTGCTGTCGAAACACCGTTGAGGAAGAGGATGGAGTACAAGAGGCTGTATGCGGAGACGGGGTTGAAGACCTACAAAGCTAGAGCAGACGCCCTCAAATGGATACTCGTCACGTCGTTCGGCTACCTAGGCTACAAGAAGGCTAAGTTCGGAAGCCGTGAAGCCCACATGGCTGTCTGCGCCCTAGCCCGGGAGACACTGCTGAGAAGCGTTAAGACCGCTGAAGAGCAGGGCTTTAGAGTCCTCCACGGAATAGTCGACTGCCTATGGGTCTGGAGGAGGGGTGCGTCGGAGGATGACTACAGGAGGCTGGGGAAGGAGCTTGAGAGGAGGCTCGGCCTTCCTTTGGAGTATGAGGGAACCTATCGGTGGATAGCTTTCCTGCCTTCACGCATGCACGAGGGTAGGCCTGTGAACAGCAGGTACTTCGGGGTTTACGCGGACGGCCGGCTGAAGGTGCGTGGGGTCGAGCTGAGGAGAAGGGACACTCCGCTGATTGTCAAGCAGATGCAGGAGGAGATGCTGGAGAAGCTTGCTCAAGCCGGTTCCCACGAATCTCTCCAAATGAAAGCAGAGGAATGTCTAGAAACATACAGAAAGTATGTCAGGATGGTTTACTCGGGTTCTGTAGAGCCGGAGCAGCTGGCGATAGCTAGGAGCCTAGGAGCGAGCCCGGGGAGTTATGCAAGAAGGCTGAGGCATGTTTCAGCCGCAAAGATGCTTGAACGGAGTGGTGTGGAGGTCCACCCCGGGCAGGTTGTTGAGTACGTGGTCAGGCGAGGTGGTGGAGCGCCGCTGCAGCTGCTGGAGGACCGTGGCTACGACGAGGAGCACTACGCCGCCATGCTCAGAAGAGGTATGGAGACGCTGCTGCGGCCTTTCCTCACTCCATCTCGGTTGAAGCAGCTAAAGCCATGAAATCTTCGGGCTTAACCAAGGCGTCGAAGTCGGGCGAGAGCTGTCGAGTCTCCTCCAGAACCTTCCGGGTCAAGTACCAGAAAGCGTAAGGGAGCGAGGTTCTGCTTCTGTTGTTCATCGGAATCACCAGGTCGACGTTGGAGCATGTGTTGTCCGTGCTGCACATAGCTATCACAGGAACTCTTGCTATCCGAGCCTCCTCCAGCGCCTGGACGTCGTACCTAGGGTCGGAGATTATCACCAAAGCCGGCTCCAAGTAGTTCTTCAAAGTCCTGTTGGTGAGCATTCCAGCAGGCATCTTGCCGGCGATCGCAACACCTCCCGTGAGCTCGGCGTACTTCTGGACCGCCTTCATGCCGAAGACGTGGGTAGAAACGGCGACGACTTTGTCGAGAGGGTAGTAGGATATCATCCGAGCTGCGAGGTTAAGCCTCTCGAGGATTTTCTTGATGTCGAAGAGGTAGACGCCGTCGTACCTCATCTTGAAAATGTACTGCTCCATGTGCCTGACCTTTATACGGGAGCCTATGTGCACGTTGTACTTGACTAGCTGCTCCAGTATCGCAGCTTCCTGCTCAGCCGACAACGTCACCTAGAACCAGCCTCCTCGATAGCAAGCTCGCCACGATGCCTACGCCATATCCGTAGAAGCTCATTAGCCTTAGCCACCCTTTCACCCCCAACAACACCTGCCTTAATAAATTTGCCTCCCAGCCCTACAGCCAGATGGGCTAGGAACGCGTCGCACGTCTCCCCAGACCTGTGCGAGACAACCCTTACGATGCCACGCCTCTCAGCCTCAGCCGCAGCCTCGAGGGTGTCGGACAAGCATCCGACTTGGTTGGGTTTGAGTATCACAGCCCTTACGGAACCGTTGTCCGCAGCCCTCTTGACGAGCTCCTTCCTAGTGACGACGAGGTCGTCCCCGCATACCAGTAAGGTTGGAAACATGCGGCAGAGCTCGGCGAACGAGCTGAAGTCCGTCTCCTCGAAAGGGTCTTCGACGTAGGAGAGGCTGAAGTCTTCAACGAGCTGCTTAATGAACTCAAGCTGCTCACGCCTAGACCTTTTCACGCCACGGTTCCTGTAAACATAGAATCCCGAACTCGGTTCGTAAAGCGTCGAAGCCGCTACGTCAAGCCCAAGCCCGACGCCAAGCCCATCCAACGCCTCGGCTACGTACTTGAGGGCTGAGTAGTCGTCGACTGGTGGTGAGTACCCTCCTTCGTCGCCTCTCCCTCCGCCGTATCCTCCTACTCTCTGCAGAAGGACGCGTCCCAGCCTTCGATGGGCTTCGATGTTGGTTTTCAAAGCCTCTTCGACCGAGCTGGGCTTGGACGGGTAGACGAGGAACTCCTGGATGTCAGGAGCTCCCCCTCCCGCGTGCGCGCCTCCGCCTAGTATGTTTCCCAGAGGCCGTGGCATCGACGGCTTGATGCCCGAAAGCTCTGAGATGTAGCGCCAGAGAGGCTTGCCCGTCAGCCTTGCAGTCAAAAGGGCTGCGGCCGCCGAAACGGCGTAGGATAGGTTTCCGCCTATGTTGGAGAAGTTCTCAGTTCCGTCGACCTGTTTCATCAGACTGTCAAGACCTTTCTGGTCAGCCGGGTCGAACCCAACCAGTCTCAGCTTAAGCTGTTTCTCAAACACCTCGACGGCTCCCTCCGCTCCCTTGGGAGGGAACGGCACAGCCTCGTTCTTACCCCTGCTTTTTCCGGAAGGCGCTGAGACACGGGCCGAGGTCTGACTCGACCAAAGCTCGACCTCGACGGTTTCAGAACCCCTGCTGTCGAAAACCACGCACGCCTCGCAGTCAGTTATCTTAAAAGACTGCCTCAACGCTGAGACTCACCGGCCGACACGTACTTTTGATGAAACTCGATAAGCTCGTCCATGAAGTCCACGGCTGAAATAAACATTCTACGGCAACAGTATCTCTTGAACCCTAGGCTGTCCAGAACAGCGCCGGGATTTTCGCCTCTCTGGACTCTCGCCTTATACTCGTCCCACTTGTGTGCGATTACACGGCCGCAGCTGAAGCAACGCACAGGGATCATCAAACTTTCCTCACCTGTAGCTTTTCTGCCTGAACCTTCGTGCGCTGCGTCTGTTGGGTTTCTTGGGCTCGGCCTGCCTCGGGTCGTCTACCAGAAGATGCCTGTCGTAGCTGGCTATAACGTTCCTACCGTCGGGAGTCATGGATGAGACCGCCTTGGAGATTGCTATGGCTGCTGCGTCGGCCGAAGACACGACTCCTCCCCCCCTTACTGAGATGAAGAAGTCGTGAGAGGTCCAGAAATCGGGAACCAGCTTGAGAGGTGTTAGGATCTTGCTCCTAACGAACTCTCCAAGCATATGGAGGGGTGTGTCGTTGAAGAATATGCTGCCCTTGCCGGGCTTGACGAAGACCTTTGCGACGGAGGTCTTACGTCTTCCGACAAAGTGCTGGGCAACTTTTCTCAGGGCTTTACACCTCTCAGCTGTCTCGACAGCTCTTCAAGAGTCATGACGCGTATCACTTTCCCCGACCTGCTTACATGGCTTAGATGCTTGGCGTCTGGAAACTCAACAGGCTCGCCCGGAAGGCTCGCCTCCCCCCTTATCACTTCAAGCCTTCTGGAGGCTTCAACACCCCTAGGCTTCTTGCGGGGCAACATCCTGAGCACAGCGTACCTGAGTATGGCCTCTGCTCTCGTCGGATACCAGACTGTTATTTTCTTGTGGGAGGAGAACTGGCGGCGTCTTCTAAGCATCAAGTAGTGTTCGAGTATGGAACTCCTAGTGCCTGTTATCAGGGCTTTCTCGGCGTTGAAAACCTTAACTCGGTGCCCCTCCAGCAATAGCTTGGCGACTTTGGAGGCAAGGCGTCCGAGCCTGTATCCCTCTGCGTTGACCACGTAGGTCTTCTCATCCAACTAGCTTCACTCCCTTCCTCTGTCCAAACTCTTTGAGGAAGTCCTCTGCCAGCAGGGCCCTCCCTCCCATGGCCGTGATCTTTTTGTAGGCTGTGCTGGTGAAGCTGAAAGCACCAACCGTCAGCTTCTTGGTTATCACTCCGCCGCCCAGAACCTTGCCCGGTACGAAAACAACGTCGTTGTCGCCTGTGTGTCTTTCGAGGCGTGAAAGGTTAACCTCTCTCATAGTCCTACGACTGTGGCCAGCCTCCTCAACCAGCCTCCTGCCCAGACCCGTCTTAACGCCCAGCTTCCTCACGGCTACTTCAAGCCTCCTTGCGCCGTGCATCGCCAACCATCTCTCCAAAGGCATGTTCAAAGGCTATGACTTTATTCTTAACTATTTCCACGGCTCTTACAAATATCTCTCTGGGAGGTAGGAAACCATAGCCCTCGATGTACAGGCGGGTCTTCCCCCCCTCCCGGTAGACCGTCGCTATGCCGGGGGTCCATTTTGAATGCTTCTTACCCTTGCCCAGCCTCACGTACAGCTCCATCTCGACCCTCTGGCCCGGGGCTAGGGAGACGATAGGTATGTCGCCGCTGAAAGGAGCGACGACGTCCCCCTCCTTCTCGGGAGTTATGTCTCTAGAATATAGCGTGACGACGGATGTTGAGGCTTCTCCCTTTAGGACGAACCTAGCCACGCATCTCTCGCATCCGAGCCTGCTCTGGCATTCGCATTCCTCGGGTAGCTTGTAGTTCTTCAGGTCGGTGATGAAAGGTATCAGGGATATGCGGTGAGAAAGCACTTCGTTGGTCATGCTGGACGAGTTTTCTATCACAAGCACCTCCTCGACAGCCATGGTTGGAACCTCCCTGAGTATGGTGCGGCGTAGGGCGTTGACGACGTAGTGAGGTATGTCTTCGACATCTATGGTTATCGAGTCTTGATCCTCGGCTGCAACCTTCAAGCTAATGCAGCATATGGCTTACATTATTTAAATTTGTACGAGCAAAATCCTTTAATAAAACTGACCTACAGACACTGCGACATGGAGTCAAAGCTGGAGACGTACTCGCTCAAGATTACGGAGAGAGCAGCTAACAAGATAGCCCAGCTGATCGCTGAGGAGAAGAACGACAAGCTTGCCTTGAGAATATACATAACGGGAGGGGGCTGCTCCGGCTACAGGTATGGCATGGCCTTAGACGAGAACGTTTACGACGACGACGTGGTCGTCGAGGCTTACGGCGTGAGGGTGGTGGTGGACTCGTTCAGCGCTCCTTTCCTAGAAGGCTCTGAGATCGACTATGTCGAGGATGTGATGGGGTCTGGGTTTTCTATCAACAACCCCAACGTCGCCTCCACATGCGGGTGCGGCCACTCGTTCAGCGTGAAATGAAGCCCGAGCCCGGGGACAAGGCCCCTGACTTCTCGGCACCCGACCAAGAAGGTCGAGTGAAAAGCCTTAAAGACTTGCTGCAGGGGTATAAGGCTCTCGTTCTGTACTTTTACCCTAAGGACGACACGCCGGGATGCACCACTGAGGCTTGTGGCTTCCGAGACTCGATGACGAGGCTTAAGAGCCGGAACGTTAACGTCGTGGGCGTTAGCGTCGACGATGCCGAATCTCACAGGAAGTTCATTTCGAAGTACGGCCTCAACTTCACGCTCCTCTCGGACGAGGGCGGTAAGGTTGCGTCCCTGTACAACTCCTTCAGCGAGGAGAGGGGTAGGTGTGTCCGCAAGACGTTCGTCATAGACGCGAACGGAGTAATTAGAGCTGCCTTCCACAAGGTCAACGCTGAGGGCCACGCTGAGGAAGTTCTCTTAAAGCTCAAGGAGCTGGGGCTCTGACCTTCTCTGCGTAGTATCTGCAGAAGGATGTTATCGGGCAGATTTGGCATCTCGGCCTAGGCTTCCTGCAAACCTCTCGGCCGAAATTCACGAACGTCATGTTGATGAGGCGCACCTCGTCGGCTGCGACTAATTTCTTGAGCGCGCTTCTTATCTCCTCGTAGCCCGCCTTCGCATCCACTACGCCCAACCTCTTCGCCACAGTCTCCACATGCGTGTCCACAGCCACCTCCGGCATACCGTACGCAACAGACAAAACTATGTCGGCCGACTTCGGGCCGACTCCGGGAAGCTTCATCAACTCGTCCCTGTCGGAGGGGACAACGCCGCTTTTTTCGAAAGCTATTATCCTCGCTATCTGCTTTACTCTCCTAGCCTTCTGCCTGTAGAAGCCCACATCCCTGATGAGCTTGACGATCTCTCCGACATCGGCTTCAGCCAGATCTCTAGGGCTCCGGAACCTCTTCCGAAGCCTTTTGTAAGCCCTGTCCGTCATCTCGTCCCGGGTCCTGTGCGACAGCACAGCGCCTATCAAAACCCAGAAGGCGTCCTCGCCCGAGACGTGGAGCGGAGGGTCTCTTGGGCCGTACCGCTGCCTCAGCAAGTTCAACACCTTCCTGAAGTCCTCCGAATCCAACCTAATCACGGCTGATGGGGTGTTCCTATGGATAAACCTCATCCTTGTTGATGCGATAGTTTTTTATTAACGCCATGCAGGCTAGCATGCATGAGGAAGTATACTCTTCCAAGCCTGCCATACGCCTACAACGCTCTCGAACCCGTCATATCAGCTGAAATAATGACCCTGCACCACACGAAGCATCATCAAGCCTACGTCAACGGAGCCAACGCAGCCCTGGAACGGTTGGAAAAGGCCCGGAAGGGCGAGAACCCTGAGAACATACGTGGAATACTGCGGGACCTCAGCTTCAACCTCAGCGGCCATAAGCTGCACGCCGTCTTCTGGCCCAACATGGCTCCGCCCGGCAAGGGAGGGGGGAAGCCCGGAGGAGTCATCGCCGACCAAATCAACAAGGATTTCGGAGACTTTGAATCTTTTAAGAAGCAGTTCAGCGACGCCGCCAAGAACGTCGAGGCTGTTGGATGGGCCGTCCTTACCTACGATTCCGAGTCAGACGCCTTAGTCATTTATCAGGTTGAGAAGCAGAACTTCATGCATCCGCCTGAACTGCCGCTGCTCCTGACTCTGGACGTCTGGGAGCACGCCTACTATCTACAGTACAAGAACGACCGAGCCTCCTACGTCGACAACTGGTGGAACGTCGTCAACTGGGAAGACGTTGACAGGAGGTTCTCGAAGGCGAAGGTCTGACTGCTACTTCCTAACCAGCCTATAGCAGGCGGCCACTGCTAGGGCCGTGATGGCTGTGCATATGGCGACGAGGCTGGGTACTCCCCATACCTCTAAAACTATCCCCGACATGAACGGGATTACTATGGACGAGCCCGCTGTGGCTGCGTCGGCAAAGCCTGTCACACCCCCTCTCTCGCTGGGCGTCGTTAGGTCCGCTATGTAGGCCGAAGAAGACACCCATACTGCGCTCCAGCCTAGGCCGACGAGGAACAGGGCTGTGGCGACGACCGGGAACAAGTCCGATACGAGAATCATCAAGGTTCCAGCCCCCTCCAGACCCAGCCCCGTCGTCATTAGGGCGACACGTCCATACTTGTCCGAGAGCCTGCCAATAGGTATGGAGAGAGCATACATTCCCAAAACGTGAATCATAACGACCGTGGATATCTCAACGGCGGTGTAGTGATGGTCGTACATGACTACGGTGTTGAGCGACATCACCGCAACCATCACGCCCGTGGAGGCTGCTGCAGCAAGTACAGCCATCATGATGGCTGGGTTCGCAACCATCCGCAAACCGGTCGAACGGGCCTGACCCGGGTTGTTGAGCTGTTTGGCCAGCTTCAGCGGTTCTGGCCACACCATCAACGCCACGGCGATTCCTGCGGCTGCTATGATTATCGTGTAGTTGAGGGAGTCGACGATGTTTGATATGATTGAGGGGTGGAGCTGCGATGTGCTGTATATCAGCAGAGGAGCTGTGAGTGTTCCTGCTATGCTAGCGGTCAAGAGCAAGCCTGTTCCAAACCCTCTCCTTTCAGGCGGCAGTAGGTCGGCCACGGCTACTCTAGTAAACTCGACCATCCCCCGGGCCACGCCGTACAACAGCAGGCTACTCAGGAAGAGAATGAGTCTGTAGCTAGATAGAGCGAGAGCGGCGATGGACAGAGACACGGCCGCCAGAGCCATTCCACCAGCTATGACGGGCCTCCTGCCCACCCTGTCCATCAACACCCCCATCTGTAAAGTGCTCACCAAACGCCCGCCCCACACGAAAGCCATCCCCAGTCCAGCTAGGGAGGGCGAGCCCCCTAGGAGGAGGATGGATATGGGGGCGTAAACTACGAGAACCTGGACTATGAGGGTGTTGAGCGCTTGAGTCGCCGCCAGAAGCCCTGTGTTCCTAGCTGTCGTCAGACGCAGGCCTTCTATCTTCAACCTTTCCCAAACCTCCAACAGCCCTAGCCTTCCTCATATAAAATTGCATCGGACTCCTGACTCCACCGCACAGCCTCCCCTCCTCTATGCAGAGACCATGAGCTTGAATAGTTGCGCAGCGGGGAACGGAATACTTAGTCCTGCTACCCTTGAGGCCTGCGATGTGCTCGACCTGATAACGTGCTATACGTGGGTCAAAGTCTCCTCTCTGAGAATACGCCGCCACCACCTCCTCAACCCCCACGCCTATCTTCAGCATGAACGCGGCGAGGGTGAAGTTGGCGAAGTGGCTTATCGGCTCTCCGGCCAGCAGCCGGGTTCTCAGGACGTTCATGCATGGAGGCCAGTTTTCCGGCCCCAGCCTTACTGATGGAACTTTGTCTGAGAGAGTGAAGGACTCGAGGGCTTTTCTCAGACGGCTGACATGTTCCTTCAGGAATTCGGGGGGCTCGACCTTGCCGACTTTGTCAAGCCTTTCGTAGATGAGCATCTCCAGCCCGTTCTTGACGAGTGTCATCGCCTCTGGTCTTGAAACGCCTACGTATCCCTTGTCGACCAGCCTGTTGACCAGCTTGAAACGCGGCTCGTTAAGATTTACGGATATCTTCAGGTAGTCTGGAAAATGTATCCAGAATTCATGGGGATGCGTGCCTAGACGGACGTTCATCCCGAGAACTTTAGACATAACGTAGTGGATCACCTGCTTCTGCCCCTCCCTCACGTTCTTAATCATGTGGGCGTACCTTTCAGCTTCGTAGGCGGCGAACCTTCTTTTTGCGACGGCGCTGTCGAGCATAGCCACCACGGCCATGGCGAGGGGGTGCGAAAGAATCTCCACATCCGACGGCAGGTCGGCTAAAACCATTCTGCCCGGACCCTTAGACAACGCCTCCTCAACCCTCTTTACTGCCGTCTCGACCAGAACACCGGCGTCGGCGAAGTCCTCAAGCCTCAGGTTGAGCGAGGCCACGTACCCTCTTATCTCCTTGAGGAACGGGAACTTCGACAAAAACGCCTCGACAACGTACTCGTCCTCCGCCAACCCTTTCAACAATACAACTAGATGGATAAATTCATACCCTTATGTAAACCTGCTGGTGTCGAAGCCGTGGTGTTTTTTAAGCCACGACGCCTCATTAAGCAGGTCTACCCTGTCGAGCTTGTGTACAAGACGGGCCTCGGGGGAACTGCGGTACAGGTACTCGCTGTACAGCTCAGCGTACCGCTGCCTCAGACCGGGCGGCAGGCCCTGAAGTAGCTGGTTTAAGACCGACTTCTCGACAACCTTCAGAAGCCTAGGCCGAATCTTCTGCTTCAAGGCGGGAGTCAGGTCTCCAAGGTAGCTCTCGGGAAGGTCGTGGATTAAAGCCATCTCGACGGCTTTCAGAACGTCGAGGTTTCTTCTCGAAGCCTCAACCATAGCCAGCAAGGCTACTCCGTAGCTGTGGCTGGCGACTGTCTCAGCCCGTTTGACGCCTAATTCAACCCACCCAGATCGAGGCAGTCTTTTGAGGATGGCGACTGCTGTCTTCAGCCAACGGCTCGGGTCCTTCTCAGCAGCTTCTCCAGCCCCGTGCTGTACTGGAGGGCCTTCTTCTCCACCTCCGCTAACTCTCCTAGGCCTACGACCCTGCATGCTTCACGAAGTACTTTCTTCCTTACAACCTTTCCATTTTCAAACGACAGCTTCAAGCTTAGAGGTGTGCCTAAAGCAGCCTCCACTACCCTCCTACACAGGTAAGGCGTTATCAAGTAAGCTCCCGCGGACCGAACAGCCAAGAAGTCTCGGGGTAGCCCGAACTCGTTGAGCTTGTAAAAATCATCCATCATCATTCTCTCCACGGCTTTAGGACCGTGCTCAACCAAGGCTTTGCCGTACTTCATGTACCCGCCGAAGAGCTCGTCAGCACCCTGTCCAGAGACCGAGGCCAGGCATCCCGATTCCACGGCCCTAGCCGCAAGCATCTTCATCGCCACAGATATCGATGCATCCATGGGCTTCATCCTGCCCAGCCAGACCTCCAGCTCCTTCAGAGCCTGTTTGACCTCTACGGGCTCAGCCTCGACTCGGATAACGTCCATCCCGAGAACCTCCGCAGCCCTGAGACTTCTGCCGAAGTCGGAGCTACCTCTGACGCCCAACGTGAAAAGCTTGGGCTTAAGCCCGTTGTCTAGTCCCAGCTTAGCCAGCAGGAGGCTGTCCAGCCCGCCTGAGAAGAAGACGGCGTGTGTTTTAGGGCAAAGTCGCCTTATGCAGTAAGATAGATTGTTCAAAAGCGTTTCGGGCCCCGCCTCCACGGGATTTAGCCTAGTTGTCTGAAAGGCTTGGTTTGAACGCAGTTTCAGCAGCGTTGCAGGTGGAAGAGGGCTTGGGCATCGGGCCCACGCCAAAGCCTCAGCAGGCATGTTCGTGGCTATTCTAGCCCTGCCTTCGACGACGTAGAGGGGCACAAGGCCTGCGTGATCCCTGAAGACGATTACGTCATCCTCGACTACCACGCCTGCGTAAAAACCGTCAAAACTACGCAAAGCATCCATGCGCCCGGGCTGCACAACCTCTTCCGCAAAACTTCTCAGGCTAGGGCCTAAAGCCTGGACCACGGCTCTGCCGAAGTCAGCCTCGTAGTAGGTTTCAGCGGACACCCCCTCCCCAGAGACGTAGAGAGCGGCAGCCGCCCCTCCCTCCAGGCTGACGACGTGAGAACGCTCAGGCTCGAACGTCCTCGGCCTCGTCTCCCCATCCCCGACCGAGACCAGATAACGTATCATCAGACAGCCGGTGTACAAACGTTAAAGGATTTATAAAACATCTCCGGAGTCTACGCTGGATGGATGAGGCCTGCAGCCACGTCCTCGAGTTCATAGGCGAGCAGAAGGCGGAGGACGGGGTCAACAAGTACTTTAGATGCGTGAGGTGCGGCGACGTGTTTGTCCAAACAGCTGACGAGTCTAAAACCTACCGCATACCAGGCGTCAAGAACGTTCATACGCCTAGGTGAAGCTCGTCGGCGGTCAACCCTACTGCGTGGAAGACCTCCTCCCCCACTCTCGCCAGCTCCTCCCTGTGTTTCTGTTTGAGCGAGTTGTAGACACGGTAGAAGACCTGCCTAACCCGCTCAACCCGCTCGAATAGTTCGGCGGCGTTGCGGTAAGTCTCTGTCTTCAGCTTCAGCTTCTTTGCCCCATCTTCCTGTATGCTGATGAAATACCTTATCCTGCCCGGAAGGCTCAGGAAGCTCTGGAACACACCTTCGACGGCCTCGGCCTCAGCCTCGACGAGGACGGAGTAGCTCCGCCTCCGGCCGTTCTCAACCTTCACCACGTCTATCGCGAAACCGCATCTTCCGAACCGGTTGTAGATTATCTTCTCCCGAGGATAGTGTCTGTGAGTAGCCAACCCAACTACTCCCTCCGACTCCACCAGCTTAACAATCTCGTCGACGATTTCGGACATTGTGGTTTACTGGATGTACGGCTGAAGATAAGTGTTGGGCTGAGAAGTCGTTAAGGTTTTTATCATACACGCCAGCAACCACGTCAGGTAGTCTGGAATGGGTAGGCGTAAGTACTCTAGGCCGAGGCACGGCTCTCTAGCATACCTGCCTAGGGGGAGGTCTAGAAGCCTTCTCCCCAGGGTCAAGCACTGGCCCGACGGCCGTGAAGGACCGCTCGGCTTCATAGTCTACAAGGTCGGCATGACTTCTGTACATTTCATCGACAACAGGCCTGGGTCTCCGACTCAGGGAAGCGAGGTCGTCTCGCCTGCCACCGTTGTAGCAGCTCCGCCGCTCAAGGTTATCGGCTTGTCTCTGTACGCTGAGAGGGGTGGGAGGCTAGTCAACGTCTTGAAGGCATGGAGCAGCCAAGGAGTTGAGGATGTTGTCAGGAGGAGCCCGACGTTCAAGCCGACTCCCGGTCCTGAAGCGGTTGAGCAGCTGCGTGAAGACTTGGCCGAAGTTCGGCTGGTGGTGGCGACGCAGCCACGTCTTGTTGGAGCCGGCAAGACGCCCAGCATCGCTGAGATCAAGCTCGGCGGCTCGCCCAGCCAGAGCCTGAAGAAGGGGTTAGAGCTTCTCGGGAAGGAGATTAGGATTTCTGACGTCTTCAAGGACGGTGAGTTCGTCGACGTCGTGGGCGTGTCTAAAGGCAGGGGCTTTCAGGGCGTTGTGAAAAGGTACGGCGTTTCGATACTTCAGAGGAAGTCGAGGAAGACTAGGCGAGGAGTCGCCGCCATCGGGCCTTGGAACCCTCACTACGTGATGTACACCGTTCCCAGGTCTGGGCAGATGGGCTATCACAGAAGAACCGAGTACAACAAACGAATCCTCAGGATAGGGTCGGACCCGAGCTCCGTCAACCCCAAGTCAGGATGGCACAGGTTCGGTCTGGTGAGGACGGACTACGCACTCGTCGAGGGAAGCCTGCCAGGCACGCCTCTCAGGCCTCTTGTCCTACGATGTCCTGCAAAGTCTCCAAAGCCTCTGGAGCCTCCGCAGATAAACCTGGTTGAGGTGTAGCATGATGGACTTCACGGCCTCTCTTCTGGTTCAAAAACCACGTGCGCTCGAGGTGCCGGTGTACCAAGCAGACGGAGGGAAGAGCGGAGCTGTAGCCCTGCCCAAAGCATTCACCGCACCCATGCGAGAGGACTTGGTCAGAAGGGCATTCCTGCACTCGGCGACACACCGCCTCCAGCCTAAAGGAGCTTCGAAGATCTCGGGGCACAAGCATTCAGTCGAGTCTTGGGGGCCGGGGTTCGGCATGGCCCGCATCTCAAGGATACGCGGGCGTGGAACACCCAAGTACGGGTCAGGCGGCATGGTTCCGTCAGCCGTTGGAGGGAGGCCAACTCATCCGCCCGTGCCCGAGAAAAGAATACACAAGGCCTTGAACAAGAAGGAGCTACGGAACGCATTTCTCTCAGCCCTTGCATTCACCACTTCCAGTGAAAAGGTTAGGGAGAGAGGGCACCGAATACCTGTAGACAAACCACTCCCCATAGTCGTTGACGATGCTGTCGAGGACATCGGCAAGACGAGAGAGGTTAAAGCCCTTCTCAACAGCTTGGGGCTTGAGGAGGAGCTTGCAAGATGTGGGCGGGTTAAGATAAGGGCTGGCAAGGGCAAGATGAGGGGCAGGGTGTACAAGCGGAGGCGCGGCCCTCTGATGGTTGTTTCTAAGAAGTGCGCCCTAGCCAAGGCTGCTGAGAGCATAGAGGGAGTTGACGTGGTTGAGGCGAGAAACCTCAGCGTCCTCGACCTTGCTCCGGGCGGTCATCCAGGCAGGCTGGCCATCTTCACGAAATCGGCGCTCGACGTTCTGGGTGAGAGGCTGGAATGAACCTTCAAGACGTTGTCAAGCGTGTTGTGATAACTCAGGACGCCGTCTCGCTCATCGAGAAGGAGAACAAGCTCGTGTTCATAGTCGACTTGAAAGCCGACAAGAAGACCGTCATGCGTGCAGTCGAGCATCTATACGAGGTTAAGGTCGAGAAGGTAAACACGCTGATAACCCCGAGGGGTGAGAAGAAAGCCTTCGTCAAGCTAAAGCCCGAGTACAAGGCGTCCGACCTAGCCGTCAAGCTTGGAATCTTCTGAGGTGGACAGGTATGGGCAGGAACATAAGAGCTCAACGCATCGGCCGCGGCTCCCCGCGCTTCATATCTTCTAAACACCGCAGGTATGAAGTGGGCTATCCGACCAGCTTAATCAACTCGGGAGGGTTGACAACGGCTGTGGTCAGGGACATTTTCCACGACCCGGGCAGAGGAGCCCCTGTGGCTCTCGTGGGCTACGACGGCACGGAGTTCGCAGTTCCAGCTGTCGAGGGAATGTACGTTGGGCAGGTGATTGAGATGGGCGGGTCGGCGAAGCCTTCGGCAGGGAACATCGTCGTACTGGGCAGCGTGCCTGAGGGGACTGTCGTGTCGATGGTTGAAAGGGTTCCAGGCGACGGTGGAAAGCTTGTGAGGACCTCGGGAGGGTACGCCGTTGTGATGGCTCAGGTCGGCGACAGGACGATCCTGCGAATGCCGTCCAAGAAAGACGTCGAAGTTTCGGCGAGGTCTCTGGCGGTGGTGGGCGTTGTCGCCGGCGGAGGGAGGAACGAGAAACCATTCCTCAAAGCCGGCGCGAAGCATTACTTGATGAGAGCCCGACACCGGTACTGGCCGAAGTCGAGGGGCGTGGCCATGGTTCCCGCCGTGCATCCGTTCGGCGGAGGAAGCCACAAGAGAATAGGAAGGCCCGAGACGGTGAAGCGTACAACTCCTCCGGGGAGGAAGGTGGGTTTGATCGCCGCACGGAGGACTGGAAGGAAGAAGAGAGGCTGAAACATAGTAAGTTTAAATACAGTGTCGCAATATCTATGTTTGAGGGGATATGTCAGAGGTCTGGCAGATTAGGGAGGGGGAGGTAAGGAAGCCGGGAACCATTCACCTGGCGGTGTTCGCTCTGCTCATAGGCGTGGGCGCGGTAGCGGGGGCTTTCGGCAGCTTGGCTGTTCCGCTGGGCTTCGGGGTGACGGGGTTCTGGCCTGGCGTCGCCGTTCAGGCGGTCGGCTCCATCTGGTTCGGCCTCTGGGGGGTGGTGGCTGGTGGACTCTTCCCGTTCATATCCAACTCTCTGGCGGGAGCGCCTCTGTACGTCAGCTTTGCATACCTTCCGTCCAACATCGTTCAGGGGCTAGTCCCTCTACTGGCCTTCAAGTTCCTCAAGCTAGACCCAAGACTCCGTAGAGCACGGGACATAGGAGGATACATCGCCTTCGCAGTCATAATCAACAACATCCTAGGAGCTACGTGGGCCGTCACAGCTCTCCAGTACTTCGGCCTCATCACCGTCGCCTCCGTCCCCCTGTTCTTCTCTGGATGGACAATCGGCAACGGCGTCCCGAGCCTAGTGTTCGGACTGATCCTGCTCCGAGCGCTGTCTCCGCTGATCATCAAGAGCAGAGCATTCTGCAAAGGCTGGCTGGCGTAAAAACCAAACTCCACAAATTTTTTGAGAAATGACAAGAATGCGGAGAACATTACTAGGATACTTGGCCGTCGACTCCCCCATTCAAAAGCTCCACCCTCTCACTAAGGTTGTTATCCTCCTAGTGGTCAGCGCCTACCCCATGCTGATAGACGTCGTGGAGGTTAACCTCTTCGGTTCTTTGCTGATGTTAGTCGTCATGAAGTTTTCCAAAATACAGCTGATGATACTGAGGCAGTACAAGGCAATACTGTTAAACCTGCTCGCCATAATCGCAATAGCTTACACGTTTTTCGGGGGCTATGTTGAGGGATACCGTGTCCTAGCTAGGCTGGGGCCGATAATTATTGCGTGGGAGAACCTGAGATGGGCTATAACGGTGTATTCAAAACTCGTCTTCGCCGTTCTGATAGTGATATTCTTCCTCAGCACATCCCGGGAGAGGGACGTCACTGTAGCTCTTAGAACCATCAAGCTTCCTTTCGCACTCACTTATGCGGCGGGACTGGGGTTAAGGTCTATCGGGCTTTCGTTGATAGATTTCCTGACGATTAGGGAGGCGGAGAGGGCTAGAGCGCTGGACTTGTCCGAGCTTCCTTTCACGCAGAAGGTTAGAAAATTCGGTCTCTACATCATCCCCATGACGGCTCTGGTGCTCCGACGAGCTGAAGAAGTTTCCAACGCTCTCGACTCAAGGGGCTTCGCGCTAAAACCAGCACAAGCCCGCAGCGATTACATAGCGAAAAAGTACAGAATAAGGACAGTCGACGTCCTAGTTGTGTCGGGACTGTTGTCAACGTTCGCCGCAATACTCGTGCTAAAGCTGTCGACAGACCTCTTGAGCGCCTCGCAATCACTTCTCTACGTCTTGTGAGGAGCTCGGAACATGATCGAGGTTAAGAACCTTTGGTGGCGGTATCAGGACTCGGAAGACTGGGTTTTGAAGAACGTAAACCTACGCATAAGCGACGGGGAAATAGTGGGCGTGGTCGGAGTCAACGGCTCGGGAAAGACAACGTTGGCCATGGCTATCAACGGGCTGGTCCCGCACAACTACTACGGGGAGATGAGGGGAGAGGTCGTGGTTGAGGGCTTCAACACGAGGGAAAGCTCGCCCGCCACTATAGCGAGGAATGTAGGCTATGTCTTCTCCGACCCTGAAAGCCAGTTCGTGACGATGACTGTCGAGGAGGAGATCGTTTTCTCGTTGGAAAACATGGGTTATTCTGACAAGACGATAGCTGAGAGGCTTGAATGGGTACTCGACATCGTCAGGCTTCCACGAGAATACTTGGAGAAGCCTCCCTACGAGTTGTCTGGAGGAGAGAAGCAGAGAGTAGCCATAGCGGCGGCGTTGGCGACCAAGCCTAAAGTGTTGATTCTTGACGAGCCGACGTCTCAGCTTGACCCGATAGGTAAGCAAGAGGTCTTCGAAGTGCTTGAAAACTTGAAGAGAGAATACAACGCAACAGTCGTTGTTGTGGAACACAGGATGGAGAGGCTGGCGAGCATAGCTGACCGCATGATTTTGTTGAACGAAGGCGTCGTTGTGCTAGACAAGCCAACTCTAAACTTCTTCCAAGAAATCCAAACTCTCCGGGACCTAGGCCTGTACCCTCCCGAATGGATGACGATATCTTTTTTGTTGAAAAACTCAAACCTGTACAAGGGGACTATCCCTCTGAGCGTTGAAGAGGCTTTGAAAATTTTCCGGAGTTTGTTGAGGAAGAATGTAGAAGGGATTGAGGAGCATAAACCGGCCCTGAGGGTCTCAAGCCAGCCAATAATAGAGGTTAGGGATGTCTCCTACGTCTACCCTGACGGTACACCGGCCCTAGACAATGTGTCGCTTTCTATTGAGAGGGGAGACTTTGTCGCCTTGATTGGTCAGAACGGTTCAGGCAAGACCACCCTCGCTAAATGCATCTCGGGACTTTACGTCCCCACGCACGGCAGCATCAGAGTAGACGAGCTTGAAATAGGCAAAGCACCACGCAGCCTTGTTGCGACGAAGGCTGGGTACGTGTTCCAAAACCCTGACCACCAGCTGTTCAACGAAACCGTCGAGAAAGAGCTTTCGTTCGGGCCGTCGAACATAAAACTGTCCAAGGACGAGATAAAAACCCGGGTTTCCGAGGCTCTCCGTACAGTCGGCCTCGGCGAACCCTACCTTGACAAACACCCGTTCTTCCTGCCGAAAGGTTTGAGGCAGAGGGTCGCCATAGCATCTATCCTTACGCTGCGGCCGCCTGTGATAATAGTTGACGAGCCGACGACCGGCCAGGATTTCAAACAGTCTTTCGAAATCATGGATTTTCTCAAAAGGCTGAACGAGATGGGCCACACCATCATCATAATCACGCACGACATGCCGGTCGTCGCACGATACGCTCGGAGAGTCGTCTGCATGATGGGCGGGCGGGTGTATCTCGACGGCGATGTCCGCAGCATTTTCAGCAGGGTCGAGGAGTTGGGCAGGGCTTTCGTGAAACCTCCCGACTCGGCTTTGATTGCTTGGAGGTTGCGGGAGTTCGGTTTTCCGACCGGCTTGGTGACTCCCGAGGAGGTGGCTGAGCACATTCTGAAGATGGCTTGAGGCTTGGCTCCGTATGTTAGTTCATGTTTATATGCAGGCGGTCTGCCTTGACGGCTGGTAATGGTTAGGGAGTTCACATACAAAGGCTACACAGTAGACCAACTCACGTCCATGAGCATGGATGCCGTCATAAAGCTCCTGCCCAGCAGGTCTAGGAGAAGCCTCTACAAGAGAGGCCTAACTCCTGCGCAGTCCAAGCTGTTGGTCAAGGTGCGTAAGGCTAGGAAGCTTCTAGAGACGGGTCAGAGGCTTGAGAAGCCGATTAAGACACACTGCAGGGACATGGTTGTAATCCCCGAGATGGTCGGGTTAACCATCCACGTTCACAACGGTAAGGAGTTTCAGCCCGTCGAGATCGTTCCTGAGATGATCGGCCACAGGCTCGGCGAGTACGTAATCACTAACAAGAGAGTCGTCCACGGAAGAGCGGGAGTCGGGGCGACTAGGAGCAGCATGTACGTCCCGCTGAAATAGCCTTATGCGGGGGGTGGGATTTGAACCCACGAACCCCTACGGGACAGGGTCCTAAGCCCTGCGCCGTTGACCAGGCTTGGCAACCCCCGCTTAGACGCAACGTCGTCTTCGTGCTATTTTGGGTTTTTGACT
>JAWAFZ010000014.1:0-32131 GCA_038890155.1 Candidatus Caldarchaeum sp.
ATGAAAGGGCTAGGGCGAGTAGGCTGTAGGTGGTTATGAGGAGGCTGATTAGCACAAAGCCGCCTAGTATTTTTCCGAGGAAGTACTCGTGTCTTGCTAGGGGTCGTGTGAACCAGTAGTCGGCTGTCCCTACCTCGTACTCCTCCGCCGACGTCGATGCTCCTATTGTTAGTGCGAGGATGTGTATGAGTGCGGTTGAGGGAGCTAGGACTCCTATCATCCATGTGTATGGGGTGATCGGGGAGACTAGGCTGGGAGGTAGTCTTGTGAAGACGAGATAGACGCCGACCTGCAGGAGGAAAGTAGCTGTGAGAAGCATGATTATTCTTTTGCGTGCTAGGCTTCTCCTAAGCTCGTATTCCACGAGTAGCTTGAGCTTGCTAGCTAGCCGTGTCATTTCTTACCATCTTGATGAATACTTGCTCGAGCGAGGACCAGGAGGTCTTCATCTCGACGAGCCCGTATCCTGAACTTACTACAGCCTCCGCTATCTTGTCCCTCGGGTCATTCATACCGTCCAGCTCGATCGTCAAGCCCGTCCCATCGGCTTGGACTTCTTTGACACCCTCAATACTTCTGATGGCTGAGACCAGCTCCATGTCGGCCTGCTTCTTAACTACGACGTGGACGGCTTGGCGGAAGCTGTTGCGGGATAGGAGATGGTCTAGAGGCCCCTCCAGCACGGTTTTACCCAGGTAGACCATGCCGACTCTGTCTGCCAGCCTCTCAACTTCGTAGAGCTCGTGCGACGAAAAAAGAATGGTCTTCCCCCGACGTCGGAGCTGCTGCAGCACATCTCTTATGTGGGCCCTACCCACGGGGTCTACTCCCAGCATCGGCTCGTCTAGGACTAGGAGCTCAGGGTCTCCTACGAGGGCTTGGCCTATTGAGAGACGCTGAATCATTCCTTTCGAGAAGTTTCCTATTTTCCTGTCGGCGTGGTTTACAAGTCCAGTCAAGTCGAGTATTCTGCTGACTTCGTCCTTGACAGACGATGTTCCCTTGATCCTGCAAGTGAGCTCGAGGAGTTTTCGGGCTGTGAAGAAGGATGGGAAGACAGGTATCTCGGCCGAGTATCCGACTAGTTGGTTGACTTTTTCTGGTTCGTTGAAGGGGTCAAGTCCGAAGACGGATACCTTGCCGGCTGTCGGCTTTAGGAGGCCTAGGATGGCTCTCAGCGTGGTTGTCTTGCCTGAGCCGTTGGGTCCAACGAGACCGTAGACCTCACCACTCTGCATGCTCAGCGAGATGGGTCCAACCCTGCCTTTGTCGCCGTAGACCTTGACCAACGCATCTACCGACACGACTGTGCCCAACAGGGTTCTCCTCAAACATAGTGAGGCTTTCTCTCACCCGACGTCGACGGCGTTTTTCGAGCTCTGAACCCTAGCAGGCCCGCTGCAGCTAGAGCCGACACTCCCGCCAGCCCGAAGAGAGCGATTCTCTCGGTCTCGTTCCCTCTGTCGTTGGCTGTGCTTTGAGTAGGCCTTACGTTGAGTGGTTGTTGGAGGAGGGCTGTGGGTATGTCTGCTTGGTCGAGTGCACCTGAGGAGAGAGCTAGAGACGCTAGTTGGAAGAATTGTGATTCTCCGCTTCTGTGCTGGGTGAAGGCTGTTAGGTCGGTGTTTGTGTCTGTGAGCTGCAGCGTGAACGTACCGCTGCGTCTAGCGTCTTCTGTGAAGGTGGCTGAGAGGCTGTAGACAACCGACGAGCCTTTGATGATCTCGGCTTCAGCTTCGAGCGAGACTGTTCTGCCGAGCCTCTCGGCGAGCGCTGAAACCATGTATTTTTCGGTTCCGTATGTTCTTCCTCCGACTGATACGCTTCCCTCACCGGTTTTGACCACCGAGATTGTGATGCTGAAGTTGTCTCTGCGTAGGCTGTACCTGCCCTGCATGCTTCCGAGGTCGAGGATGAAAGGCTTGAACGCTTGGCCGGGCATGTTCTTCTCCAGCGTCGCCAGCCCGTCGTTGAAAGAAGCTTCAAGCCTCAGCCTGATACGTCCATCGTCCAAAACTCCAATAACCGTTGAGGAGACCGTCCCCGACAAACTCCTGCCCGAGTCCGTGGACACGGTGTATGCGTAGCTGAAGAAAGACCCCGCGCCTGCCTCAAACCCTGAACAAGCAACAATCAACCACGTCGCCAGAAGAACCTTCGTGAGAACGCTGAAGGCCCTCATGTCATAAACATGGCGCTGAACCAATTTAAACCTATTCAACGTTAAAGGGCTTGTTGATGCTTTATATCGGGGATGTGCTGGTATTTGGCTATGTCGGAGGCTGGAGGTCTTCTCCTGAAGCTGAAGCAGGCCAAGGTTTACGACCTGTCTCAGACCTTCCAAGCGGGCATCCCCACTTTCCCACTCCTGAAGACAGGCTTCAGCTACCTTGTCTACCGACGTCATTCAGACGCCAACCCAGAGACGATGGGGACTCGTTCAGCTGCTTCTGGCTTGATAGTGATGCCGGACCATTCGGGGACGCATGTGGATGCTCGATGTCATCAAGCGAGTAATCGCCGGCTGTTCGACGGCACCGTGGTGGACAACAAGGTTGAGACGCCGACGGGCTTCACGAAGCACGGAGCCGACGAGATACCTTTGATGATTGCTAGGGCTGTGCTGGTTGACGTAGCCTCAGTTTTCTCAGACCCTCTTCCAGAGTACCATGCTGTGACGCTGGAGGAGTTTGAGAGGACGCTCGAGGTGGAGGGTGTGGAGCTGGAGGACGGCGACGTCGTGCTGATGAGAACCGGCTACGGCAAGTTTTGGAACAACCCGTCGGTCTACGAGAGGGCGGCCGGGGCCTCGGCGGAGCTTTCGAAGGCTTTGGCGAAGAAAAATATACTGGCCGTCGGAGCTGACAACCTTTCGTGGGATGTTGCTGGAAGTCCCTCCACTAAAGGGCATGCCGCAGCAGGCCATCTGCATCTCCTGGCGGAGAAAGGCATCTACATCATCGAGAACCTTTACTTGGAGGAGCTTGCGAGGGACAGGGTTTACTCCAGCGTGTTCGTCTGTTTTCCGCTGAAGATCGCGGGGGCTACTGGAGCTCCCGTAAGGCCTGTGTGCATCAAGTAATAATCCAGTCCTGAAAGGCTTAAATCGCTCAACAGGATTGATGGCTTTCAGAAGAATTTCATGAGCCGTAGGAAGATGTCTGGTTTTCCTACGCTTCTCAGAGTTGAGGAAGCCCTCTCGATGCTTCTGGGGAGAATCGACCCCAAGCCCCCGCCCGTGGAGTATGTCTCCTTGGACGAGTGTCTGGGTAGATTTTGCGGACAGGACGTCTGCTCGCCGACAGACATACCGCCCTTCGACAGAAGCGCCGTCGACGGATACGCGGTACGAGCCGCCGACACACTCGGAGCCACAGCCAAAACCCCAGTGAACCTCTCTCTCGCCGGCGTGTCTCACGCAGGTCTTGGTAGAGAGGATTCGCCTAGGCTTTCGGCTGGGCAAGCCGTGGAGATATACACGGGCGCCCCTATACCGGAGGGTGCTGACGCAGTGGTTATGGCGGAGTACGTCAAGAAGTCTGGAGATGGCTTTGTGACGGTTTTCCGGCAGGTTAACCCGCTCCAGAACGTCTCACGGAGTGGCGAGGACTTTAGAGAAGGAGATGTTGTGGTGAGGAAAGGTACTAGGCTTAGGCCCTGGCACGTGGCTGCGTTAGCGTCTTTGAACATCACAAGAATCCCTGTCTATGAAAGGCTACGCATCTCTGTGATCAGCACGGGAAGCGAGCTGGTCGAGCCGGGGCAAAACCCCGGAGAGGGACAGATAATCAACAGCTCCAAACCCATGCTCAAGTCGCTCATCAAGGAGAACGGATGCCTGCCGGTGGACTTGGGCATCGTCGAGGACGACGTCGAGGCTGCGGCGTCTAGGATACTTGAGGGCGTTAAGTGCTCGGACGCCGTTATAGTCACGGGCGGGACGAGTATCGGGGAGAGAGACGTTGTTCCGGAGGCTGTTAACAGGGTTGGAGAGCCGGGCGTGGTTTTTCACGGGGTTAGGACAAGGCCTGCGAAGTCCACTGGAGCCGGGGTCGTTGACGGCAAGCCTGTCTTCATGCTTTCAGGATATCCCGTATCCGCCTTGATCAGTTTCCAACTCTTCGTGAAGCCGTACATAGACCTGAGGTACGGCCACATCAGCCCCGGCCCATGCACGGTCCGAGGCAGGCTCACGAGGCGTGTTGTCAACCAAACGGAGGCAAGGCTGTTTGTGCGTGTAAGGCTTGTGAGGACGCAGGACGGCGTCCTCGTCGAGCCTCTGACCCATACGGGGTCGGGCCTTCTCTCAACCCTCATTAATGCGAACGGGCTGCTCGTCATACCTGAGGGAGTGAAGGGCTACGACGAGGGCGAGGAGGTGGAGGTTCTACAACACGGCTGAGCATCATTAATCTACGAGAACCTAAATATACGGCACGGATGATAGTTTTCGACAGGGCCGGTAGTTCAGCCTGGAAGAACGACCGACTTGCACTCGGTAGGTCGAGGGTTCAAATCCCTCCCGGTCCATCCATGTTCTAAACCAGAGCTTGACCGAGAGAAAAACGTTCGCCGACTGTTGGTTTTGGTCTGCTGGACTAGCCTATCCATAAATACCTGAACCGATGATTACGCTGTGAGTTGATCCTGTTAAGGCTTCTTCTCCTAGCGAGCACGTTGCTCGGGGCCGTGCTTGTTTACATGGTTTGGGGTGTAGTGCCTCTTTGGCTTTTCGTCGCCTTGTGCGTGGGGCTGGCCGGGTTTGCGGCCGCAACCCTGCTGGTGTTCGCCGGAAAGCCTGCCGGCTACTGGTTTGGCTTGGCTTTAGCGGTTGTTGTCCTCCTCGTCTCCGTTCCAGCTCCTGCACACATACAGTTCATAATGACTGGAAGAGTTTGGCAGTCAGCCGTGTTCGTGGCTGGAAGCGTTCTGCAAGTGCTTTACATCGTCCTCTTCATCAGACATATTCTTCAACGAAGACAACTTTCTCGAGACCTTTGACGGCTTCCTTCAACTCTCTGGCCAAGCCTCTCTTACTTACTTGGAGGCCTGGAATTAGGAAAGCCTCCTCGGGTATTTTTATCTTGGCCTCTGGAGGAGCCAGCGTGATCTCGAACTTGTCGACGGGGATGTCGGGTATCCTGCTGTGAATCAGGCTCCTCGCTTTCTCCAACTCGTCGTGTAGAATGGACTTGACCTCTACGCTGCAGACCAGAGTCTTGCCAGCGAGGTAGTGGTTGAAGTCGACCTGAACCCTGCCGGAGCCGACTGCTCTGACGACTCCCTCCCGGCCCTCGACGCTGACGACGCTGCCGACTCTCAACGAACCCTCCGCATCCTTGAACCTCCGAAGCGGTATGGTCCTCACCTTCGCCGGGTCTCTCGGCCCGAAGGCCTTGTCGGGCGTTATCTCGAAGGTTTTCTTCTCGCCCGGCTTCATGCCTAACAGCTCGTCCTCGACGGCTTTGAGCAGCATGCCCTTCCCGACGACTACGAGCCTTGGCTCGTATGTCTTGGATGCGTCGAAGACACCTGTTTTCTTGGCTTCTTCCTCGGCTGTGGTGTCGACGAGCTCGTCTGTGTCCTTGACCTTGATGGTGTAGTCTACGAGGACGTAGGAGTTCGGCTGGACTGTCGGAGTCTCTGCTTGCTGGGCCATTTTCGTGTTTTTCCGATGTCTGTGTTATTTATAGATGAGGAGTGGTCTGTGGAGGGTTTGGCTTATAGTATTTTTAGTATATTCTCGATTTAGGCGGGCAACAGTTTATTAGCCAGATATTTCCCTAAAATAAGCCAAGGTGAATAAAGAAATGACCCATCCAAAACAAACATCAAGAAGGTCCTTCCTGTCGACTGGAATAGCAGCAGCCGCTGGCTTGGTCGTCGGCCTGGCAGCAGGTTCCCAAGCCTTCCCACGGACCGTTGAGAAAACCTCTACGCAGACTCAGACGTTGACGAGGACTGAGACCGTGCTGCGGCAGGCTGCGAGGGTGCCGGCTGGCGACTTTACTTGGAAGGTCTCGGGGTCGGCTAACGTCGTCGTGGTGGGAGGAGGGCCTGCGGGCGTGCAGTTCGCCAAGAGGTTAACAGACCTAGTCAGGAACGTTAACGTGACGATAATAGACCGGAACAGCTTCTGGGTTTCGGGCCCCAGCCACGTCGACCTCGTGGGCGGGATAAAGGAGCTGAAGGATACTGTTGTCTACTTCGACAGGGTTGTGGGAGAAAGGGTTAGACTGGTCAACGCCAACGTGGTGTCGTTAGACCCGGCTGAGCGGCTTGTCCAAACCAACTACGGTTCCACGCAGTACGACCTGCTCGTGCTTGCTCCCGGCATAGAGCTCGCGACTTGGGAGATACCGGGGCTCGAGAAAGTTAGAAACCTCCACGCATGGGATCCTGCTCTGGCTGTGCAGCTCCGGTCGGAGCTCCGCAAACTCGCTGGAGGAAACGTCGTCTTCACCGTCCCCCCAGCGCCGTACAAATGCCCCCCAGCTCCCTACGAAGTAGCCCTACTCAGCCACGAGTACTTGAGGGAGCTCGGCAAGATCGACAAGGTCAACTTCATAGTGTTGGACGCCAACTCAAGCCCACAGCCTCCAGCAAAGGCAAAGATCTTCGCAGACGAGATGAACAAGCTTGGGATCGACTACAGGCCCAACTTCAAGGTCGTCGAGGTAGACGCCGACGCCTCCGAGCTTGTATCCGACAAGGGTGAGCGTGTCAAGTTCAACCTCCTCTCGCTGCTGCCGCCGAACGTCGCCCCCGGCTTCATACGGAAATCGGGGCTCGGAGCACGGTACATGGACATAAACCCGTCAACGTTCAGGTCAAGAAGCTATGACGACGTCTTCGGCTTGGGCGACGCTGTGGCCTCGCCTTACACCAAGTCGGCCTACGTTGCGCAGAGGTCTGGGAGAAGGCTGGCCGAGCTCACAGCCGAGCAGCTGGGAGTCTCTCCGCCTGAGAAGGTGTCGGTGCACAACATCTGCTGGAGCTACGTCAACAAGAAGCAGCTTTCGGTGATCGAGGTTGAGTGGGACGCTGAAGCTAGGGTTGTCCAAGGCTTTCCTAAAGTAGGTCAGCCGACTGAGGAGAACTTCAGCAGGAGGCAGGCTTGGGAGAAGTCCCTGCTGCTAAGCCTCTACGGCTGAAGAGATGACGCTGCTGAGGTACGTTCCCGTCATTTTCTCGTCGACGCTGTTGGCGCTGGCCCTAGCTCAGGTTATCCTAGCGCCCGGCCCTGCGGCGAGGTTGGACGGGTTTGCGGATTGGCTGGAGGCTGGAGAGGAGAGGGTTGTGGAGCTTGTTCTCAAGCCGGGAGACAGGTATGTGGTTTGGCTGGAGACCAGCGGGCTGAGCGACCTGTACGTAATGGCGGGGCGGGAAGCGGAGACTTACAAGGCTAGCGGCTTAACGCCACAGTCGGCGACAGCGTTCAATTCCCTTAAAAAGCTGACATACGCCATTCCGTCTCAGACCGGAGGCCTCTACCTAGTCTTGGTCAAGCAGCTTGAAGCCGGAGACGTGAAGCTCGGTGTGGAGGCTGGGACGGTCGACGACACAACCAAAGCTCTGAGGTCGGGCCGGGAGGTTCTCAGAAACTCGTTCGAAGCCGTTGTCTCACCGCAGTCAGGCTTCGCCCTGCCCGTGTACCAGTTCATACCTGGGACTAGGCTTCATCTGACGGCTGAAGGAGACGGGGCCGTGGCCGTTGTGGAGTCGAGCGATTTCCTCGCCTACAGCAGGGCGAGAAAACAGCTTTCAGACCTGTGTAAAGCATCAAACTGCATCAGGGGTGGTGGAAGCCTCACGATGGAGTCGGAGGACTTTGTCGACGTCTACCTGGTGGTTGAGGGTGGGCAGTCGGCTGGAAGGCTGGTCGTGCAGGTGGTTGCGACTGAGAAGATGCTGTTCTATGTGGGGACTTGTTCATGAAGTCTGTTTTGGCTGTTGTCGCCGTGGCTGCCTCGGCTCTGTTGTTCTACACGTTTTTGTACGGGCTTGGAGGAGAGAATCGCAGCGAGTCAGGCTCAGCGACCGTGTTCATCAGGCTGGGCTCCTACCGGGAGGACGCTGCAACAACCTACGACCCTCCCACGGTGAGGGTGGTGTTGAGGGTGAACAACACAGTTGTCTGGGTCAACGAGGACATCACAGTCCACGACGTAACCCACGAGCCATGCATGTACAACGAGCAGGGCTGCATCAAGACATTCAAGTCCAAGCTCCTCGAGACGGGCGAGAGCTTCAGCTACACTTTCACGCAGCCCGGTAGGTACGACTACCGATGCTCCCCCCATCCATGGATGCGTGGAACCGTGGTCGTTGAGGCGGGTGGCCGGTCATGAAGGCCCTGCAGGCCGGCGTTGAACAGAAGCTAACATCCTCGGCTATTCTTGTAGTTGTTCTGGCCTCCGTCGCCGTCTACCTTGCCGCCGGATATGTACAGCATGCGTTCTTCATAGTCTTCGGCCTCCTGTACGGCTACGCCATCTACAAGTCTAGGATATGCTTCGCAACAGCGTTCTACGGCGACTACCAAATCATGACGGCCATCCTGCTGAGCATGACTGTAGCTAGCGTCGGGTCGGCCTTCATCCTGGCGGTCGGGCTCAACGCTCCGCCTGCAATCCCAGTGGGGCCCCATATCCTGGTCGGGTCGTTTCTTTTTGGGCTGGCCATGCCGTTTGCTGGAGGATGCATAACTGGGGTTATGTACAGGTTTGGCGCTGGGCAGGCGAAGGCTTTGTCATCACTCGCCGGGATCCTCGTCGGCAACTTCGTGGGCGCTTTCTTCATGTGGGGTTTTGTCGAGCCTTTCTTAGACTTCGGCAGGGGATTCAGCCTGTACCAGACCATCGGGCCTTTAGGAGGGCTGGCTCTGAACCTCAGCCTGATAGCTCTTCTCCTAGCCATTCTCCAGCGGCGTGGAGGACGTCTCAACCTGCCCAGCTTCAGCACACTCGTGTCGGGGTTGAGGCTCGTCTTCAAGACAGGATGGTGGCCTCCATGGCTGGGAGGGCTGGTGATGGCGGCCGTGTTCATCGTCCAGTTCGCTCTCTACTCGTCGCTCTCCGTCCAGCTTCCCATCGCAAGGCTAGCTCTCTGGACAGCCTCCCCGTTGGTGGACGTCGAGGAAGTTGCCTGGGCCGGTAGATGGGGTTTGAGGGAGCCGTTCAACGACCCTCTTCTCCTCCTCGTCATAGCTCTTGTCGTGGGAGCGATGCTTGGGTCGACGACGTCTGGCAGCTTCGGCTGCTACCGTGGTGGAAGGCCCGGCGACATGGCCGTTGGGTTCGCAGCAGGCTTATTCATGGGCGTAGCCGTCTGGATAGCTGTGGGATGCAACATCTCGGGATTCTGGGCTTCTGTCTCGACGCTGAGGCCCGAGGGATGGATGTACGCCGCAGGCATGTTCCTCGGGGCTAGGGCTGGCTTGAAGCTGTTCACAAAGCTCTACGCATGAACCTTCCCAGATTATTTAAATACAGGTGCTGCGGTGATAAAGCGAGGATAAATGCCGTCTGCATTCGTCCTAATCAACACCGAGATAGGCGCTGAGGAGGAGGTTGTGAACGAGCTGAAAAAGATCTCCTACATCAAGGAGGCGTACGTGGTCTACGGGGTTTACGACATAGTGGCCAAGGTTGAGGCGGACTCGATGGAGAAGCTGAAGGAGATCGTTTCGTGGAGCATTCGCAGGCTGGAGAAAGTTAGGTCGACGCTCACCATGCTCGTGGTCAGCTCATAAACAGACATTCGTTTCCACAGAGAACAAAAAACCTATGTATTCGTTTCCATAAAAAACAAACGTGCGCATAGACGAGCTGAACCCATGGTGGAAAACCTCAACAGTCGACGAAAGCTTAGCCCCTCCCAAACATAGAGATCTGTTCAAGACACTTTCAAACGGTCTTTTCAGAAAGTACATACAAGTCGTAGCGGGTCTCAGACGTGTTGGAAAATCAACCCTACTCTTCCAGCTAATCAAACACTTAATCGTACAAGGAACAAAACCTCTTCGCATAATCTATGTCAGCTTCGACGACCCGGCAGCACGGCGGAAAGGCGTGGTCGGATGCCTGAAGGACTTTACAGAGTTGACTGGCGAAAACTACAGAACAGGAGCCCTCTACCTTTTCGTGGACGAGGCTCAGAAATCTCCTGATTGGGCTTCGGAGCTCAAGCTGATTTACGACAACTACAAAAACATCCGAATCGTTGTTTCAGGCTCTGCGGGACTAAACCTTCTTGCCGAGGCCAAACGGTCTCTTGCTGGCCGAGCGTTATACTATGAGCTGAAGCCCCTAAGCTTCCAAGAATACTTGTTGTTCGTCGAAAGCAAGGCAGACGTGTCGAAGCCTCAGCTTTACTCGGAGGAGCTGAGGAAAGAGTTTGAAAGATATCTGAAAAAGCCTTTTCCTGAAATTGTTCACGAGGATGACGAGGCTTTCATCAAAACCTACGTTAGGGAGGCTGTGTTGGAGCCCGTCTTGTTTAAGGACATTCCGCTGCACTTTAGAGATGTTGATGTTCTCTTAATCGAGTCGATTATGCAAAACTTCCTCACCAACCCCGGAACCTACCTTTCAGTTGACAGCCTTTCACGGGACATGAAACGTGCTAAGACAACGATTTACAAATGCCTGTTCTACCTTGAGGCGTCGCTGCTCACACG
Organism: Candidatus Caldarchaeum sp.; assembly: GCA_038890155.1. Lineage (GTDB taxonomy): Archaea > Thermoproteota > Nitrososphaeria_A > Caldarchaeales > Caldarchaeaceae > Caldarchaeum. The sequence goes on from JAWAFZ010000014.1 coordinate 10,682, forward strand.
CCGTGTCATGAACTTCAGGCCATCAACTCGTTCGGCTTCAAGGAAGCTTGCACGGGTGTATCCCTACCATCCCGTGCTTATGCTGCCTTACAATCCGTCCGATGATAAGTACGCTGAGAGCCTTGCTGCGGCGACGTTGGAGGCGAGGCATTATTGGCGTGAAGATGATATTGAAGTTGATTTTCTGGTGGACGACACTCCTGTCGAGGTGAAGTATGTGAGTGAGGTTAGGCAAGAAGACCTTAGGTCGGTCAAGCGTTTCATGAACAAATATGGCTCGAAGGCGGGGGTTGTTGTGACGAAAAATAAAGAGGGGGTTGTTGACGGGGTTCGGCTTGTTCCCCTCTGGCTGCTCTGCCTACGTGGCGGTGTTTGAGTTGTTGATGTTCTTTCTCGTGAAAACAGGGTTCTCTAGGCTGACGTATCCGTATTGTATGGCTGGCTCTGGGTTGCCGGTCCTCTCCACGACTGAGACAACCATCTTGACGGCTTCATCCAGCTTCATGTCAGGCCTGTACTCGTTCTCGATTATCTCTAGGGCTTTGTCGCTGTTCATGCCTACTGCGAAGGCGTCTCCGTTGAACGCTGTACCGCTTGGGTCGACTTGGTAGAGCTGGACGCCGAGCTTGTCAACGCCCGCTATGATTACAGCAACGCCCTGAGGCCTTACAGGGTAGAGGGTGTAGCCGTGGAAGTAGCTGCTCACAGAGTCTACGATGGATCCGACGTCCATCGGGGCGTCGAACAACAGCCTGTGCCGCTGGGCCTCTACACGCATGTGGTCGACTATCCGGTAGAGGTCGCTGATGTAGCCAGACCCAGTTATCCCTACGTGGTCGTCGATTGTGAAGACTTTGTCGCTGGGCTTCATCAACTTCCTCGTCGGCTTTACCATGCTGGCAACGACTGCGAAGGACTGGAACCGAAGCCCTAGGCTTATCGCTCCACGCATCACGGCTTCGAGAGCCCTGTCGACGAGAGTCATCCTACCCTCAGGGCCGTAGAACATCTGGAACCTTGAAGGGTCTACCGCCATTTCCTAAGCACCTCCAGCTGGAATAGCTAGGACGTCGACGCCGTTGCCTGAGCCGGGGTCTCGCTGCATCGCCGCCTCGACAGCTTTAACAGCTATGCTTCGTGCTTCCTGGAGCTTTAGGCTGGGAGAGTACAGGCTTTCGAGAACACCGTAGGCTACTGGTGATCCGGAGCCAGAGGAGACGAATTCCTCGGCAACCATCGACCCGCTCATGTCGCTGCTGAACACGTGAGGCCCTTCGTCGTCTACTCCAGCGACGATTAGCTCGGCGAAGTAGGGTATGTAGTTCCTCATTCCGCTGTAGAACAGGTTGGCTATCAGCTTGCTTGACTCGGCTACGGAGAGCGGGTATCCACGCCTCAGCGAGATGAGCTTTCGCTCGGCCCTGACGACGTTGACTAGGTAGACGGCGTCGGACAACAAGCCCGCAACGGCAACGGCCAGCCGGTCGTCGACCTTCATGATCTTCTGCGTCGTCTTCGAAGCTATGAAGAAACCCTTGCTGGCTCTTCTGTCCGATGCTAGGACTACTCCGTCAACCGCTTTCAAACCAACTATCGTGGTCATTCTAGCTCAGCAAACATGGTGTCGGGTTATGTTTAGCGACTTAGTTAATGTGCCGCTAGTCACGCCTATGCAGCTATGTTGAAGGGGTTTGCTTGGAGTGCTTTGAATGGTGTTTCGTCGTCAACCAGAGCAAGTTCGTAGGCTTTGCGTAGGATGGCTAGGGCTGCTCGGACGGCTCTCCGGTCGTTTGCGTTGCTTTCGATCATGAGGCGGCTGTTCTTAAGCCTCAGCGTTATGGTGAGTGCTCCGTCCTGTGAGATCCAGCGGAGCACGTGGGCGTCGTCTTCGATGCTGTAGCCCAGCCAGCGGAGCTCATCAACCCATCTTCCCCGAAGAGCCGCAACACCTGCAAGCAACAACCCCACATCCTCCACCAAGGTGTCGACGACGACGTGCGACCGGTTCCTGCCGGTTTTTGAAACAAGCTTTAGAGCCTTCCCGCTGAGCCTGTACCCGGTATCAGTCCGGCTCACGAGGCCATGCTTCTCAAGCCGCCTAAGTATCCGTGAAAGCTTCTCCTGATGCATTCCCAACGCCCTCCGCATGCCGTTGAAGCTCACCTCCCCCTCGGAGGCCGTGGACAGAGCTTTCAGAACCTCCTCCTCGTCCCTTTGTATGTCGACGGCCAGATCTTCACGCAACTCTTGTCGAGGCATGGAGTTGTTGCTGCTTTATTAGGATGTGTTGTTTACAAGATGCTGGCAAGGTTTATATTTTAGGCCATACCTAAAACTCTTTGATGGAGGCGGTCCAGCACCAGAGGATTCTGAAGCAAACCGAGGTTGGAGGCTTCTTCTTCATCGTATTCGCAGGCTCGCTCCTGCATTTCACATACGAGCTTTCAGGCGGAAACATGGTTGTAGCCCTGTTTTCTGCCGTGAACGAAAGCGTCTGGGAACATCTGAAGCTGCCTTTCTTCCCAGCTCTTGCCCTAACCGTCTACCAGTATGCCCGCATCCGTAAAACATATCCAAACCTCTTGTACGGAAAGGCGGTCGGCATCATCTCGATGCCAACAATCATCGTGGCAGGTTTCTACGCCTACGAGGCTGTTTTCCACAGCAGCAACCTCGCATACGACATCGGGCTTTTCATAGCGTCGGTTGCAGCAGGCCAATCAATAAGCTACCGCATCACGCTGAAACACGGAGCCAAGCCGTTCAACCCAGCCCCAGTAGCGGTGCTAGCCGTTGCGGCTCTGCTGTTCTTCGTCTTCACATATACCCCTCCTGAGCTAGATCTGTTCCGAGACCCTTTGACCGGCGAATACGGAGTCCACGCTCATGCCCACTGAAGAGAAGACGTAGGCAGCTATGTCTCCTAGGAGAACTTTCTTCAGCGAGATAGGGTTGTAGTGGGAGTTTTCCAGGGCCCGCAGCATTTTGAAGGGCTTGTTGCAGATGACTGTGAGGAAAGCGTTTGGGCAGGCGTTCATCACAGCTTTGAACGCTTCGGTGTAGAATTTCTCCGGGTCTTTGACCCTTATCCTGACTCCGAACGGAGGGTTGCAGACGACCGTGTCAACCCGCTGAGTTATGTACTTGTCGAGCTTGAACACATCGCCCTGGACGAACCTAACCCCGCAGTCGAAGCCGAAGACGGCTTTACTCTCCTCCGCTAACGCCAGAGCCTTACCAGAGATGTCAAGCCCAACCACGTCGACGGCCCCTCGCCTCTCACGTCGCAGCATCCCCTCCCTAACCTTCTCAGCCTTTTCAGCGTCGAACAAGCAGATTTTTTGGAAAGCCAGCCGGCCGGTCCTTGCTCCAGGGCACATGCCGAGGCCGTAGATGGCTGCTTCGAGCGGTATGGTTCCGCTTCCGCAGAAGGGGTCGAGGAGAGTTCGCCCCGGCCTCCAGCCTGATATCCTGACTACGGCGTTGGCTACCGTTGGTGATAGGGCTGCTCTGTGCGCTCCTCGGCGGTAGAACCTTCGGTGAAGCGACTCGCCTGTCGTGTTCAGCCCCAGCAGCAGCTCATCGCCACGCAGAATCACGTAAAGCCTTACATCGGGGTTCTTCAAGTCAACTCTAAGCCTGAACCCTGTAGCCGCTCGGTAGGATTCGACGACGGCTCTCCCGACCGACGCCGCTATGTCTAAGCTCGTGAACGGATGGGCTCCAACCCTCTCCGCCTCCACTGCGAAACTCTGCCCCCTCGTGATCAAGTCAGTGTAGTCGACGCTGGCCGCAAGGCTTTCAACCGTTTCCAGCGACTCGGCTCGGTCTTTCAGCAGGAGGAGGAAAACCTTGTTAACGGTCTGTGAAGCTAGGTTAACCTTGACACAGTCCCCGGCCGACCCTGTGAAAAACACCTTCGAAACATCTGCCTCCGCCTCTTCTCCCACAATTCCAGAGACCTCTGAAGCAGCTACGTCTTCAAGCCCGCGGAACGTCGTTGCGAAGAAACGCATGCAGGTCTTCGTCGGCCGGGACAGAGCTAGTCGAGGTGTCTGTAGGCGATGGGTGGGGTGAACTCTATGAACTCGCTGGCTAGAACTGTTTCCCGCAGGATGTCGGCTGCTAGGCCGTACTTCGACGCTCTGTATTTCTCCTCCCCCATCTCGTCCCTCAGCTTCGTCAACACCTTCGACAGCTCTTCCTCGAAAACCTCGGGTGTGACTACGCGCCCGTCGGAGAGCTTGGCGCCGTGCTTGACCCACTGCCAGATGATCGCTCGAGCTATCTCGAAAGTTGCAGCGTCCTCCATCAGGAAGTTAATTGCGACGCAGCCGTTTCCACGCAGCCATGATTCGAGGTACCGGAGTCCCACCTCCATGTTGGCCCTCATGCCTTCAGCTGTCCTCTCGCCCGAAGGTATTTGGAGGAGGTCGTCGGCTGTTATAACGAGGCCCTCGTGCTTGATGTTGAGCTGGTTGGGGCCTTTCACGTTTTCGACGAAGAGTTGTTTGACGAGCGGGACTAGGTCTGGATGAGCCGCCCAGGCTCCGTCGAACCCTTGTGAAATCTCTCGAAGCTTGTCCTCCTTAACCTTGTCGAAAGCCTTCTGCTGGGCCTCAGGGTTTCCACGTATGGGTACTTGCGCAGCCATCCCTCCTATGGCGTAGGCATCCCTCCGATGGCATGTCTGAACGAGGAGAAGCGCAGCCGACTTGAGGAAATGCTTGTCCATCGTGAGATGGCTTCTGTCGGGCATGATGTACCGCTGGTCGTGTCCAAGGCGTTTGATGAAGCTGAAGATGTAGTCCCAGCGCCCGAGGTTGAGCGCTGTGGCGTAGTCCCGCAGCTCGTACAGAATCTCGTCCATCTGAAAAGCCGCTGTGATAGTCTCTATCAAAACACTGCACTTTATCGTGCCGTGGGACAGGTTTAGAGCTTTCTCGGCGTCCCTGAACACCTGAGCCCACCATCTTGCCTCGAGGTAGCTCTCTAGCTTGGGGAGGTAGAAGTAGGGGCCTGAGCCTTTTCTGACCAGCTCCTTGGCGTTGTGGAACATGTATATGCCGAAGTCAAACAGAGCAGCCGGAATCGACGACCCGTCCACGCTCACGTTTTTCTCAAGCATGTGTAGCCCACGTGGTCTAACCACAAGGGTTGCTGTTTTTTCCGCCAGCTCGTAGCGTTTTCCGTCGGGGCCCCTGTATTCGATCGTTCTCCGCACCGCATCCATCAGGTTTAGCTGGCCCTGCACAGCAGCCTCCCAGACGGGTGAAAACGAGTCCTCGAAGTCAGCCATGTAAACGTCGGCCCCCGAGTTTAAGGCGTTGATCATCATCTTCCTGTCAACCGGCCCCGTTATCTCAACATGCCTGACTTTGAGGTCTTGAGGTATTTCCGCCACTCTCCAGCTGGACCTGCGAACATCCGCTGTCTCGGCTGGGAAGTCCAGCTTTCCTCCGCTGCGGAGAGCTTCGGCGACGGCTTTCCGCTGATGCATGAGATTGTTAAGGCTTGGGCTGTGTGTTCGGACAAGCTGTTCCACGAAGTCGACGGCTTCTTTGCTGAGAACTTCCTTACCTGAAGGCGGGACTTCTCTCAGCAGCAACATGTTCGGACGCCGTCAAGTGAACTGGGAGCTTTCAGTCGAGTTAGACAGGGCTGTTATGGTCTCACGCCCCTCTACGGTTGTCAAAACCTCGTCGTAGTAGTGTACTCCGACAAATCGCTGGTGCTTGAAGGCTCTGTAGCCTTTCTTCTCAAGCTCCATCTCCTTCTTCTGGACCTCCGCATAAGCCTGCATGCCGTGCTCCTCAAGGTTCTTGGCCAGCTCGAACATCGACGAGTTGAGGGTGTGGAAGCCCGCCAGCGTGATGAACTGAAACTTGTACCCCATCTGGCCAAGCTTCTTGCAAAATTCTCGCAGCGTGTCGGCGTCCAGAAGCTTAACCCAGTTGAACGAGGGCGACAGGTTGTACGCAAGCATCTTGCCCGGATACTTTCTGTGAATAGCGTCGGCCAGCTGCTTGGCCTCCTCTAAGTCCGGCTTTGAAGTCTCGAACCATATCATGTCGGCGTAGGGTGCGCAGGCCAGACCTCTCGACACAGCCATGTCGATCCCGCTCCTCACCTCGAAGTAGCCTTCGCTGGTTCTCGAGCCCGTAAGATATGGTTGGTCGACTTCGTCGGCGTCGCTCGTGATGTATCTCGCTCCAATTACGTCGGTCCTAGCTATCAGGACAGTAGGCACGCCTAGGACGTCTGCTGCGAGCCTTGCGGCAGTAAGGATGCTTATGAAGCGGTTCGTAGGCACAAGCACCTTGCTCCCCAGATGGCCGCATCTTCTCTCGCCGGGGGACTGGTCCTCATAATGCACGCCTGCAGCCCCAGCCTCCAGCATGGCTTTCGTTAGCTCAAAGGCGTGGAGGGGTCCTCCGAAGGCGGCTTCGCCGTCTGCTACGATGGGTGCGAAGTAGTCTGTCTTCTTCTCTCGCTGCTCGAGGTGTTGTATTTGGTCGGCTCTCTGGAGTGCTTTCAGTATGCTGGTGATGAGGTGTGGTGCGCTGTTGGAGGGGTAGAGTCCAAGGTCTGGATACATGTTTCCGGATAGGTTGTTGTCTGCGGCTACCTGCCAGCCGCTTAGGTATATTGCTTTCAGCCCTGCCTCCACGAGTTGGATGGCTTGGTTTCCTGTCAGGGCTCCTGCCGTGAGGACGTAGTCGGACGTGTTCAAAAGCTTCCAGAGCTTCTCCGAGGCTTGGCGGGCTATTGAGTAGTCTATCTTCCACGTTCCACGAAGCCTCAGCACGTCTTCAGCCGAGTACTTTCTGACGACGCCGTTCCATCTTGGTGATTTCCAGACCTTCTCGAGCTCTTCGGGCGTTTGGGCTTCTAGAAGCGGGTTCATGTTGGTTGTGTACGGAGGTGGTGGATAATTTATACGTATCGCCTGTAAGTTGATGGATGATCTCTATACATAATGCATAAATTACACAACAGACGGTTGCAGCCATGCTCGTACGTACAATTCAGACAACAGCCGGCGGAACATACATGGTCACGCTTCCCAAGCAGTTCGTCAAGTCGCTGGGGCTTGACAGGAAACACGTCGTAAGAGTCGAGCTTGAGGACGACCGCATAGTCCTGACCCCCACAACCCCAAGGCAGAGCATCGTCAGCAAGACGATCAAGATAACGGACTTCAAGGACCCCAAGCTTCTCGGCCTCGCCATCGTCAACTTCTACATCATGGGTCATGACGTTGCTCAGGTAGTCGCGAACGGCAAGATGAGTTTAGCCCACAAGAGAAGCGTGCGAGAATCTGTCGAAAACCTCGTCGGCGTCGAGATCGTCGAGGACTATGCCGACCGTGTGGTCCTACAGTCTCTGGTCGACCCTTCGAAGTTCGAGGTGGACCAGCTGCTGGAAAGGTTCACTCAGCTCTCTAGGGCGGTTTTACGAGACGCTGTCAACGCTCTCCAAGTCGGTGATAAAACGCTTGCGCATGATGCATACGAGCGTGGTGCTGAGCTGATTCGTCTCTATCGATTGATGATGCGTGTCTGTTTTCAGGCTCTTAGAAGTAGCGCTGTACGGGAGATGGTGAAGGTCAAGGATGCTCCTAGCTTGGCGGTGAGAATCATAGCCGTGAGGGAGCTAGGCAGGGTTGCGTACTACTGCATGAAGATTGCTGAGAGGGTTGAAGAGCTTGAGAGATGTGAGGGCGAGATGGCTGCCGTCATCAAGGAGATGGCTGAGAAAACCGACAAAATGCTGGAGGACTCGTTGAAGGCTCTGCTGAAGCACGACCTTCTTCTGGCCAGCAGCGTCATCGACAGCATGGACCACGTCAGGACGCTGTACTCCAGGGTGTTCAAGCTGTTGCTCAAGAAGCCCGAGAAGGAAGCCCACACGCTAGGGCTGGTAATAAGAGCCATCCGTGCCGTCGCCGGCTACGGAGTCGCCTTGGCCGACGACGCAATCCTTGAAATATTCTCAAAATGAGTAAGCCGAAACAGAATCCAAAACCTGCTTAAAAGGCTTTATACATATATATTGCGCAGGACGCTTAACGTCATGCTTCCACCCCTTGAGGCCCCGTTCGCTGTCTTCTGCGGCGACCGGGAGGTTTTCCTCTTCTCGGTAAAGCTTGCCGACGTTCCGGGGGCTCTTCAACAGGTTTTCTCAGTAATAGCCTCCTACAGCTTGAACGTGATAAGCATCTACAGCGTCGACACGAGCTATCTCGGGGAGAGGGAGCAGGTGGAGGTTAACATCATCGTCGACTTGACGGGCAAGCCGTTCTCAGCCGAGCAGCTGGCGAAAAGCATCAGCCTGCTGAATGTGGTGAAGGACGTCTCCTACTATGGTAAACAGCTACCCGACATGCTGTTCGACGAGCATCATTTTCCCCTTCGTATCATGGGTGAGCGGGCGATAATCTACAGAGAATCAGGATACAGGGAGATGATTCTGGGCCTCAAGAGACAGCTTGGGACAGGGGGCGATGCTATACTTTACCACATAGGCCTGAACATAGGCAAGGGCATTTGGAACAAGCTGAAGCAGATAACAGGCGGAGACCTCGACTTGCTAGTGAAGCATGTCAAGTACCGTGTGATGATGAACAGAACAAGCAGGGTCAAGGAGATAAGCATGGACTTGGAGGCTGGGAGGGTTGTAGTAAGGCTGGAGGACAACTACGAATGCGCTCTAGTCAAGAACTACGGCAAGCCCTTCAGCCACCTCCACCGAGGAATGTTCACCGGGATCTTCAGCGAGCTGGTGGGGTCGGAAAAGAGTAAGGAAACTAAGTGCATAGCTGCAGGCGACCCTTACTGCGAGTTCGTCATAGGGAAGATAGATTGAAGGCATAATGGCTTGGACAGATGTCGTCGAGCGGAGACCGAGGCTTCGTACATCCCGGGGTTGATCACACGGCTTTCAACCGTCCTCTCGCCGAAAGAATCATCCAGCCTCATCCCGCAACCCTTACACCTGTATCCCTTACCCCTCCCAGCGGAGTCCATCCTCTTCATGCATGAAGGACACCTAGGAGGCCTCAAGACAACGTATTCAACCACCTCAGAGACCTCCAGCTTCTCGATGTTCAGAGTCAGCCCGGAAGGCTTGGGCTTCACGCTCCCCATCATCCTCACACGGTCGCCCGGCCTGAGGCTGGCGACAACCCTCCTCAGAGAGCCGGTGGGCCGGTAGGCTGCGCACGTCACCACCCCCGTGCCGTCGTCAACCTCGGTGAAAACATGGCCTCCTGCAGTGATACGCGGCTTCGAGACTATCCTGCCTTCCACGACTGCGTTGCTGAACGGCTTCATGCCTGCGATGGTAGTCTCCGTAAGATGCATGTCGGTGGCTTGGTTTGTTGCGTAGACCGTCAGGAGCTCAACCTCTTCGTGGAACCTCACCATCGAAAGGCCTTTCAAAGCGTTTTCGGGAGTGAGGGCCCTCACCCCAGCCAAGACCGGGCAGGGTGTGTGAGGTGTTATTCTCGACTCGTTGGTTTCGGGGTTGTAGCTGTCGAAGCTCACTCCAGCTGCGTGGAGTTGTGCGACGGACTTGATGTCAACCCTCCTCACAGTTCCCCAGTTCTTCCTAGCCCGGTAGGCTATGGCTTCGTACGTGGGGTTCTCCAAAGGGCATCCGATAGAGGCGACCGCTCCGACAACGCCCCGGCCTCCGTTGAACCTGTACACAAGAGCCCCAGCATCCTCAGCCAGCTCCAACGCCTCCTCCACCGCAACCATCTCCCTAACAGCCCGCAGCGCAAAATCCCGCCAACTCGCCGGAACCTCCCCATCCACGAGCACAACCACCCCCGGCTGGGTCTCTCCATACCCCTTCTCGTAAAGCTCCTCAACCGTGTCGACAACAACATCAACCGCCCGCTCAACCAAGAACTCCGGGCACTCGAAGTGAAGCGAGACCGCTGCGTTTCCACGGGTCTTGAACGGGCAGCAGGGGTTTAGCCTGATCAGGCGGCTGTACTCCAGCCTCCCCAACCCCATGCCCTGCAGCCTTCGCTCCATCACAGCGCCAACGTAGGTGGTGCACATGCCTCTGGGCGAGTCTGTGTCGTCGACGCCTATCCGCAGAACCGCCATGCTGTTAAAAACCACCTCCCTCTATAAAACGTATCACGCTGTGAGGAACCTGAGCTGGACTGCTAGGAGCAGGTGGACGAAGCCGGCAACGTACAAAGCCCCCGAGGCGACGGAGTGGGCGCTGTGCCACCACTTGAAAGCCCTACCCCACCCAGCCCTAGCCGCCCTGCTGTAGACATACCTGCCGAACAACCCGCTGACGATGAGAACCAACACAAGCCACGCAGCAACTCCCTGCAGCCCAACCAAGCCGTAAACACCCAGCTCCGGGTTAAGACGCGGAGGGCTCCAGTATCCGAAGGAATAAGGAAAACCGGAGTGAACGAGTATCAACACCCCGCCTGCGGTCGTCAGATAACAGTGCATGTCGAGCCAAGCTGGTTTTGTCAAAAAACCCGGTCTGAAAAGGTATGCCTGAGCCGCCAGCAGCATCACGGTTCCCGCATATCCCAGCCTGTATCCAAGCCAGCCCTCCCCCTTCAAGTCCATCGCCCTAAAACCCCCCACCCGAGCCTCGAGAAGAGGCTCGAACCCGACCACCATGAAGTAGAGTATCAAGCTGAGGAGGGCCGCCAGAACAACCCTGTAGGCTGCGAGCGGTTTAGACCGACCTGCCAACAGGCATCACGTAAACCGGCAGCTCATCATCCTGAATCCTCAGTATGCTGCGTACCTCGTCCTCGTAGAAAGCTCCAATCACGACGCATCCCAGCCCCAGCGCCTCCGCTTGAAGATAGACGTTCTGAGCCGCATGGCCTGATTCTTGGAAGATGTACTGAAGAGACCGGCCCCCGTACTTTACGCTGGTTCTCTCGACCACAGCCGTGAAGACTATGTTCAAAGCTGCAGTCCCCACCCATTCTTGGTCGACGCATGCGGACATCAGAGGCCTGCTAAAATCGCCTTTAGCGATAAGAGTTAACTCGTGGGGGTGGGGGTTGTACCGGTAGGCTCCAGCATCAAGGTCTATGACGCCGTTCTCTCTTACCACTATGTAGGTCTCAAGAGGGTAAAGGCCTCCAGCTGACGGAGCCGTCCGCAGACCCGTCCAGAGATGGGGCGCCGTCACTCCCTGAGCAGCCCAGAGAAGCTGAGAAACATGCCCTAGGCTCAGCGGGTCAGGCCTGTAATCTCTCCGAGACCTCCTGCGATGAATAGCCTCCTCAACCGATAAGGGGCCGTCAAGCCGTGGCGGTGGCAGGACAACAACCTCGCCCGACGACGCCTGCCCATCTCTCTCAGGCCTCCTGCCCAAGCCGATGAACCCAGTCAGCACAACCAAACCCACAACCGACGAGCCTATCACGGCAGAGAGAAAAGCCCCGCTCCTCAAAAAACTTCTGCGTGAAAAAGGCGACAAACCCGCCACGCCGATACGGCCCAAGCAGGCTAATTTAACAGTATGCCGAAACCCATCCAAACGTTTATAAACTCAAGCAGAGGTGTTTGAATACAAGTTGGTAATCGAAAGCCTGTCCTCCAGGGAGGAAAAGGACGTCGATGGCGCTCAGCTTCTGGTCGAGACGCTCAAAGCTGTAGGGGTTGAGTATGTTTTCGCAAACACGGGAACTGACTACCCCGCCATACTGGAAGCCGCCGCCAAACTGAACGCCCAAGGAAACGACTACCCTAAACTAATAACCGTTCCGCATGAGATGGCAGCTGTCTCGATGGCTCATGGGTACGCCATGGTTTCAGGGAAGCCGCAGGTAGCTATGGTTCACACGCTTCCCGGAACGGCTAACGCCGTGTGCGGCGTCATAAACGCCTCCCGGAACATGGTTCCAGTCATACTGGTCGCTGGAAGGACGCCGATATCTGAGAAAGGCATGCAAGGCTCAAGGGACCTGTACATCCACTGGGCGCAGGAGTCTCGCGACCAAGCGGCTTTGTTGAGAGAGTTTGTTAAGTGGGATTACGAGGTCCGTTTTCCTCAGCAGATACCTGAAGTGGTTTTGAGGGCTTGGAGAATAAGCCTCACCGAGCCGCAGGGGCCCGTGTACGTCGTAGTTCCAAGGGAGTGGAGCATGCAGAAAGTAGAGATCTCTTCTATTCCACCGGTCGAGACATACAGTCCACCGTCTCCTCCTCAAGCTGACTTGAGCGTCGTCGAGAAGGTCGCCGACCTGCTTCTCGAGTCTGAAAGGCCAGTGATAGCCACGCGGTTCTTGGGCCGAAACCCAAATGCGGTAGGGGAGTTGGTGAAGCTCGCAGAAATGCTAGCCATCCCGGTCAACGGTGCATTAGCGATGTACATGAATTTCCCGACCAACAACCCCTTGTCATATCCATACCCTCTTCAAGAAGCAGACCTCATATTCGTGATCAACAGCGGCCTGCCCTGGATACCGGAGCAAGTTCAGCCCAAACCCGGTGCGAAAATTATACACCTAGACGTAAACCCCTCATTCCCGGAGTACCCCATGTGGTCTTTCCCAGCCCATGTGTCGTTGATGGGGGACTCGGAGAAAACTCTCCGGTTGTTGACGGACGTACTGGGGAGGAAGATGAGTGGGGAGCACGAGGAAAGGGTTAGAGAACGGTATGACGCAATCAAAAAGCTGTACGCTGGCTGGAGGAAGGAGCTTGTCGAGCACGCTGTCAGGGAAAGCGCTAGGACGCCGATTAGCCCAGCGTGGCTCTCTTACTGCATAGGCAGGGTCAAAGACGACGACGACATAGTGGTGAACGAGTACGACTTCAACCCCTACTACGCCGACTTCACCAAACCCGGAACATACTTCTTCGAATCCGACGCAAGCTGCCTAGGCTGGTCCCTAGCCGCAGCACTGGGGGCAAAGCTGGCCGCTCCCGAGAAAACGGTCATCGCTACAGTCGGCGACGGAGCCTACATCTTCTGCAACCCTGTGGCGTGCCATTTTGTCTCCTCGTCTCATAGGATTCCTTTCCTAGTCGTGGTCTTCAACAACCGTATGTGGATGGCGGTGAGACAGACTGTTGAAAAGTACTATCCGCACGGCTGGGTTATGAGAAATGGGGACGGGGCTGGGATAGACCTTAAGCCCTCACCCAGATACGATAAAGTGGCCGAGGCTCATGGAGCTTATGCGGAGATCGTTGAAGACTCGGGAGAGCTGGAGAAATCGCTTCGTAGAGCCAAGAAGGTTGTTGAGGAGGAGAGGAATCAGGCCTTGCTTAACGTCGTGTGTGGATGACGAGAGTGAGAGCTGGGTTGAGCCTATGACGACGTTAAAAATTTATTTTTTGAACGAGATGTCTATCCAGCTGCGCTGGGGGTCTTGGTATGAATAACCTTGATGGAGAAGTTGTTCTAGACTCCGTCTGGAAGTACTACGGCAAGCTGGTTGCTGTAGAGAACCTTACCCTATCGGTTGGGAAGAGCGAGTTTCTTACGTTGTTGGGGCCGAGTGGATGCGGCAAAACCACGACTTTGAGAATAATCGCCGGCTTCATCAAGCCGGACAAAGGTAGTCTGTACATAAAGCGGGAGTTGATGAACGACAAACCACCCCACAAGAGAAACATAGGGATGGTTTTCCAGAACTACGCTCTGTTCCCCCACATGACTGTGCTCGACAACGTCGCTTTTGGTCTGAAGATGAGGAAAGTGTCGAAGAAAGAAGCTCTGGAGGCGGCGAGTGAGGCGTTGCAGGTCGTCGGCCTTGAGGGGATGGAGAAGAGATATCCGAAGCAGTTGTCTGGAGGCCAGCAGCAGAGGGTTGCTCTGGCCCGCGCCCTAGTCATCAAACCAGACGTGCTGTTGTTGGACGAGCCGTTGAGCAACCTCGACCTGAAATTAAGGATGCAGATGAGGCTTGAGCTAAAGCGGATTCAGAAAGAGACCGGCGTCACGACTGTATACGTCACGCACGACCAAGGCGAGGCTTTAAGCATGTCGGATAGAATCGTGATAATGCATCGAGGCAGAGTTGTTCAGACAGGCTATCCGCAGGAGATTTACGAGCGGCCTGCCAACGAATTCGTGGCCGACTTTATAGGAGAGGCCAACGTGTTCAAGGGAAACCTCAAAACAAGGGACGGCATCTACTATTTCGAAACCGAAGATTTTGAAATACCTGTGAGCTCGGAACGAATAGTGAACTCAGGCAGTTCCTCGGATGTTTTGTTGGTTGTGAGGCCTGAGAGGGTTGAGGTGGCTGACGGCCTGCAGAAAGAAGCTTTGGAGACCACGGTCGAGGGAATAGACTTCATAGGGTCAGTTATTAGATATAATCTAAAGCTTCCCAGCGGCCGTCAGATAAAGATGGAGCAGAAAAACACCGGGCAGCGTGTTTACAGGCAGGGGGACAAAGTAAGGTGCTTTTTTCCTTCTGAATCACTCGTCGTGATTAAAAAATAGGGGAAAGAGCTAGAGCAGGGGCGTTATCTCGGCATCCCACCGCGTCACCCAGCGGTCTATCTCTCTTGCTATGTGCATGAAGTCGATCACGTGTCCCTTTGATTGGATCTGCTCGAGTGTGAGGTTCCACTTCATCGCTTCAGGGTCTATCAGAGCTTTCGGATGGGACGGCAGGTATCCTAGAATCGAGACGTAGGGAGCTAGGATATCGGGGGAGAACAACCAGTCAAGGAACTTGAACGAGGCCTCCTTGTTAGGCCCGTCTATGACTGCAACAACGTCGAGGAGAACCGGTGTCTTCGTATCCTCATACGTTAGAGCATTTGCAACTGGCACACCCCTTCTTGAAAGAGACAACCCGTTCCCCGTAAGCGTCCAACATACCGCTGCATCACCCGTCGTAAGCACTCTCAAGACGTCCGAATCACTCCTGACAACAGTAGCTATGTTTCCAGCTCTAGCAAGCCTCTTGAAGAACTCAAACCCGGGGTCTATGTTTTTCTCGTTGCCTCCGCCGGCGATCGCAGCTGCCGTCAGCTGAGACCCAGCTAGGTAGGTTGGATAAGCTACGGCGACCTTGCCTTTGAACTCAGGCTGCAACAAGTCGTTGAAAGACCTTATCGGCGTGCGGACCAAGTCTGTCCTGTACACCCAGACACATCCGTAGGAGTAAAGCGCCACCCAGTAGAGCTTGCCGTCCATGTATCCCTTGAAGTCGTTGGGTATCGCCTTAACATTCACAAGCTTCGAATCATCGATAGGGGCGAAGACTGCAGGAGGAGCCAAACCCGACCCTTGGAACCCAACCACGGCTGTTCCCCAGAAGAGGTCCCAAAGAGGAGCCTTTGGATCCCAAGAGGCCTGCTGCTTTCTGAGGCTCGCTCCTGAAGCTCCTGCATGCAGGTCAACGACAAGCTTAACACCCAGTTCCTGCTCAGCTTTCTTGGCCAGAACGTCTGCGGCATCCTTCCACGGTCCTCCCCATGTTATTATCTTCAGCTCCGATAGCTGAGCCGGGGCAGGCGACGCAGTGACCGTTATCCTCCGCTCAACCGTCCTGTCCACGGTTCTCTCCACAGTACGCTCAACAGTACGGACACCGCCCGTCTCCGGGGTCCTGACTGCGAACCCAGCGGCCCCACCTAAGACCGCTCCAACCACTCCAGCACCGACAACCTTGACGGCAGTCCGGCGTGAAACTTTTTCTCCCATACGGTTTTCTATCGCTTGAAGGAAGTATATAAAATTTTTAAGATACCGCGGTAAGCCATCAAACGTTTTTTAGCAGGAGTTGAAAATGTTATCTGAATGCGGAGGGGCTCGCTTTCGCTGGTTTTTCTTCTGACGCCTGTGATCGTGCTGATTTTCGGGCTTTACCTGAGCTCACTCTTCTCCATCTTGGTGGTCAGCTTTTTGCAGCCTGTCGGCGCAGGCGAGGTCTTCACGCTAGCCAATTATTTGGAATTCTTCTCACAACCAGCCAACCTCCACTTCTTCCAGTTAACCCTCAGGATAGCGCTTGTCTCAACGTTGCTTGCCATAGTTCTTGGATATCCTCTGGCCTACCACGTTGTAGCTAATCGAGCTAACAGAATGGGGAAGCTGGTTCTCTCGCTGGTGATAATCATGTTCATGACAAGCCCGATAGTCAAGGTTTATGCATGGACCGTGGTTCTGGGGAGGTTCGGGCTGCTCAACACAGTTCTCTCCAGCCTCGGCCTTCCAACACACGGCGTGATATACAACGAGCCAGCCGTCATCCTCGGGCTAACCCACTTTCTAACACCGTTCGCCATCCTCCTGCTTCTCGGGCCTCTGCGAGACATAGACCCGTCGCTCGTCGAGGCTGCTAAAGGGCTTGGAGCCTCTGAGACAAGAGCTTTCGCAAGAATAACTTTGCCTCTAAGCCTTCACGGAGTCGTTTCAGCGCTTCTCCTCTGCTATTCGCTGGGCGTGAGCGCTCTCGTCATACCGATGGTTCTGGGCGGAGGAAGAGTCAGCATGATGGCTAACCTGATATACGACAGATACGTTGAAACCTTCAACCCCTACTTAGGGTCTACGATGACCGTTGTTTTGCTCGGTGTTGCGCTAGGCTCGGCGTACGTGTTAAACAGAGTTTTGATGCGTTGGGTGAGGATATAGTTGGTCAACTTGCTGAAGGTTTCTTTGAAAGTTTTTCAAGCCTTCATACTTATCTTCCTGCTAGCCCCCATAACCACCGTAGTCCTGATATCGCTGGACCCACGGGATTACATAGCCGGGTTCCCGCCCTACCTGTCCATGCGCTGGTTTGAATTCTTCATAAGCTACGAGTCCTTCATGAAGGGTTTGGGCACAAGCCTCAGAGTTTCTGGTCTTACGATGTTGTTGACGCTGGTCGTTGGCTTGTCGTCATCCATAGCCTTAACTAGGTATAGGTTCAGAGGCAGGGAGGCGCTGAACAGCTTCCTCCTGTCGCCTTTGATAATACCTGCAGTGGTGAGCGGCGTTGCTCTGCTGACTCTGTTCAGGAGGCTAGGCTTCACGGACAGCCTCTTCAACCTAGTGCTCGGCCATTTGATAATCACTCTCCCCTACTCGATTAGGAGCATATCGACTGTGTTGATAGGGGTTGACAGAAACTTGGAGGAAGCTGCCAAGGGCTTGGGGGCCAACGAGTTTAAAACATTCATGCACATAACGCTGCCTCTTGTCAAGCCGGGGCTCCTCGCATCGCTGGTATTCTCCTTTGCAGTATCCATGAACGATTATGCGGTGAGCGTTTTTCTGTCGGATGTAAGGAACTACACTTTTTCGGCGGCGCTTTTCGCTTACCTGAAGGCTGTCTTCGACCCAGCCGTAGCCGTGGCCTCAACCCTGCTAATGGCGTTCACACTTATTCTCGTGTTTGTATTGGACAAAGTTGCTGGGCTTGAGCGGTCCGTTGGTCTTCGATAAAAGTCGGGCGTCAATCTAGTGGTAGATGGTCCATGTTCGTTCGAGGATAAACAATTTTAAAACGGTTTGATTCGAGCTGGAGTGGATGGAGAGAGTCTTAGTGGTTCATCATTCGGAGATAGTGCTGAAGGGCATGAAGAGGTCTTATTTTGAGATGAAGCTAGCCGACAACATCAGACAAGTTCTGGGCCGTGGTGTATGTTTGGTGAGGGACGAGAACAGGCTTGTTCTTTGCAACCCGTCTACGTCAGCGGTGGAGTTGTTGAGGAAAATGTTTGGAGTGAGCCACCTCGGTGTTGGGTACAGATGCAGCCCGGAGGCCGGAGAGATAAGCGAGACGGCGTTGAAGGTTTTAGACCCTCCTCCGCCCGCTGTGGACATAGATGTCAAGAGGTCGTACAAGCAGCATCCTTTTACGTCGCAGCAGCTGCGCAGGCAGCTGGCTGAGATTGTGCGGACACGGCTCGGGGTAGAGGTGTGTAAAAACGAGAAGAAGCTCTACGTTGAAGTGACTAAGAGCAACGCCTACCTGTACGTTGAGAAGGTGAGGGGTTTTGGAGGGCTTCCCGTCGGCAGCAGCGGCAACGTACTCTGCCTCCTCTCGGGAGGAGTTGATTCAGCCACGGCATCTGTTCTGCTTATGCGAAGGGGTTGCCGCGTGGATTTTCTCCATTTCCACAGCTACAGGTCGTCGCAGGAAGCCCTCGAGATGAAGATGAAAGAGCTGGTCGAGAGGCTTACCCTGTACGGGTTGAGGACGAGGCTTTACATGGCTGACTTCACCCCGTTCTACCGTATAGTTCTGGAAAGCCGGACAAGGCTGGAGCTCCTCCTTTTCAGGAAATACATGCTGGAAACAGCGTCTAAGATTGTGGAGCATGGAGGATACAGGGCCGTGGCCCTAGGCGACAGCTTGGCTCAGACCGCCTCCCAGACCATCGTCAACATCGCCGCAGTAAAGACCTCTGCAGACGTGCCAGTGTTCAGGCCCTTGATCGGTATGGGGAAGGATGAGATAATCGAGCTCGCCGGGAGGTACGGCTTGTTGGATGCGGTGCAGAAGCAGTACAAAGACTGTTGCTCGATACTTGCCCGGCATCCGGCTACGAGCGCCGACTGGAGGAGTGTGGAGGAGAAGTGGGTTGAGCTGGGTGTTGAGAAAGCTGTTGACGAGACGTTGGAGAGGGTTCAGGTTTTTGGCTGTACATTCAAGGCTGGTGTTTTCAGGCTGTCGCAGACAGGCAGGGTCTTGAGCTGAACCTTTCAGGAATATCGTGGCACTACCTCGTGGGCGAAGAACTCGATAGTTCTGTGGTTGAACGTGAGGGGAGCTATGTTGAAATGCGTCACCCCTGTGGCCAGCAGTTTCTCAGCTTTTGTGATTATCTCATCCCTCGAGCCTACGAGGTGTTGTTTTCCAGCCTCTTCGACAGAAGTGCTGAGGACTGCTGAGACCGTCCTCCTAGCTTCTTGAACATCTCCTTCAACTAGGTAAACGTACTTGTGAGCAGTCAGGCTGTAGCTGTCAACATCCTTCTTCATTTTTTTGAGACACGACTTGATTATTGCCACGGCGTTGGCTATGGATTCAGGCGTCATGTTTATGGCTGCGTACCAGCCGTCGCCCAGCTCCACAGCCCTCATCAGGAGTTTCTCGAAGCGCCGAGGATTGTCTGCTGACCTCCCAGCCGAGCCTATGATGATGGGCGGACGGGGTTTCTGGACTGGTTTCGGATGGAGAGAAACGTCATCGAGCCGGTAGAAATCACCTTCATAGCTTACGTTGTCGCCTGTCCACAGGGCTTTGATTATCCTGACGCTTTCGACAAACCTCCTGCCCCTGTCAGCCATACTGACACCCAAGGCCTCGAACTCATGTTCACGGTAGCCGACTGCGCAGCAGAGCGAAACCCTGCCCGCGCTCAACACGTCAATCGTGGCCAGCTCCTTCGCTAGGATTACAGGGTGTCTCAGCGGCAGTATCGTTATCAGCCCCAGCCTAGGGTTTTGAGCCAGCTGCGAGACGGCGGACATCGTTGCCACTGGTTCGTAGCTTGAGGGGCTTGTGGGGGTCGACGTGAAGTGTTCACGATGCCATATCGATGTGAATCCAAGCCGCTCCACGGCCCTGCAGAATTCTCTCAGCTTGCCTAGAGTTGTGAAGTCCTGTGGGACGGGGCCGCCGCAGTAGTCGGGAAGAAGGACTCCAAACTGAACTCTACGACTCACCTTGTCCTCCGACCTCTCTAACCATCCAGCGGCTTCTCCGCTGCAGCGTTCCGGCCAGCGATCCTGCCGAACGCTAGGCATTCAGCGACGTTGCCTGCGCTCTGGTACAATGTTCCCCACATCGACCCGAGCTCGCCTGCGCTGTAGAGGCGTTTGATGGGCTCGCCCGAGGCGTGGACAACCTGCGCCTTCGCGTTCCTCCTAGGCCCTCCCTGAGTGTTGAGCACGCAGGGCCATAGCTTTACGGCGTAGAAGGGTGGTTTGTCGAGGGGCGATAGCTCTTCGAATTTCCTTCCAAAATCCTCGTCAAACCCGTGTTGGCAGAATCGGTTGTACCTGTCGACCGTGGACTTGAGAGTCTCCGCAGGCAGCCAAAGTTTTCCAGCCAGCTCCTCTACAGTGTTAGCGGCGACGATCCAGCCCTTCTCCAGCTCGACCAGGTTGTCCATGCTCCACTCCCCGTAGACCGCTCTGTGGGGGGACAACGGCCCTGCCTCCCGGTTCTTCTCGTCGAAAACCACGTAGCTTGGTATCCTCGGGTACTCTAGTTTGACCGGGTCGAAGTAGAGGAAGGGTAGGCATGAGACGTGGGCTTCGATGGCTGTCTCGTTCATGAAGCGTTTACCGTGCCTGTCAACGTAGATGAAGGACGGTAGCCACATCCTTATGGGGAATGCGTAAGGTGTGTTGTCGGGCTTGAACCCGGGGTAGCCTGCGAAGCTGTCCATGTTCCACAGGTCGGCACCCAGCTTCATAACCATCCTGACGCCGTCTCCCGTGTTGGAGGGGCTGCCCAAGCCATGGAGTCCAGGTGCCTTCAGAAAAGCTTTCTTCAACTCTTCGCTGTACTCAAACCCACCGCAGGCCAGCACAACAGCTTTACGGGCTTTAATCCTCAGATTTGCACCCTGCCTCTCCACCAACACACCTACAACCTCGTCGCCCTCCACGACAAGCTCCTCTGCCGCCGTGCTGAACAACACATCCACCCCAAGCATCCTGACCCTCGACGTAAGAAGCTTGAAGAGGCTCTCTCCTCCCCTGGCCTCCATACCTGAAACCCTGTACCTCTTCATAGACTCGGCTCCCGGTATATCGGGGAAGCTCGGGCCCAAAGGCTGTTTCGGGTATCCGGGGATCACGGGCCCCGGCTCAACCTCGCCGCCGAGCCTCCTAATCCATTCAACGTTTCGCATGGCTTCGTTGACGAAAGCTTCTATGACTTCCTTTTCCCCGTCGTCTACTCTGCCTCTTTCAATCAGCTTTAGCTGTGTTATGTATTTGATGGCCTCATCCCTCAAGTCAGGGCAGATGAAGGCAGCCGACATGACGGAGTTGCCGCCTCCCTTCTCGGTCTTCTCTACGACGACAACCCTGCAGCCGTTCTCGGCGGCAGTTATCGCAGCGGTAGCACCAGCAGCTCCAAGCCCGACGACAACAACGTCGTACACGTAATCCCAGCCGGCGTTCAAAGCCCCTTCAACCGTGTCAGGCTTTTCTCCTACGTCTCGACGTAGAACCTCTTGAAGGCCTCGCCGCTGGCGAACTCGGGGGGAAGCCCCTCTCTGAGGACGTCGAAGTCTAACGCGATGTGGCCGTTCTCAGCCTTCCATGCAAGGCATGGCTTACCCAGGCAGACGTGAATGGTTGAACGGTTTGGATTGCTGCGGTCTATCTCCATGACTGCTGCGGACAGAGAGGTCTCCTCCCTGTAGTCGGGGCTGTGTCTGCATATGGAGTTGGGGCCCGGGCCGTTGGCGTGGTCTTGTGAGAAGACCTTCATCAGCTCGCTTGTTATCTGCTTGTTGTTGCTGGTGA
>JAWAFZ010000015.1:0-31284 GCA_038890155.1 Candidatus Caldarchaeum sp.
TAAAAACCCTTGCCAGACTTCTGCCCGAGGCTGCCTTTCTCGTAGAGTTGCTTTATTAGCGGGCATGGCTGGGGCGGGTTGGGAGTCCTCTCGAGGATGGATGCTCCAGCTAGGTAAGCAACGTCCAAGCCGACGTAGTCGGTCAGCTCGAAAACTCCCATGGGCAGGCCGGCCCTGTACTTGACGGCCGAGTCTATCTCCACCACCGACGCCTCTCCCCTTGCAACCATCCAGCAAGCGTTCTCTATCAAGGGGATGAGTACTCTGTTGACTATGAAGCCTGGAACATCTTTCCTGCAGACGACAACCGTCTTCCCCATCCTCCTACCGACCTCGATAGACTTCGAAAGCGTCTCTTCGCTTGTTCTGTCTCCCTTTATCACTTCGAGGAGCGGCATGAGAGGCGGCGGGTTGAAGAAATGCATTCCCACAACCCTCTCTGGATAAGGTGCGGCTGAAGCTATCTCCGTTATGGGTAGAGTGCTGGTGTTAGTGGCTAGGACAGCGGTCGAAGGAGCAGCCTTGCCGAGACGGCTGAATATTTCCTGCTTGAGGCTGAGCTTCTCCGGCACAGCTTCTATGACTAGGTCAGCGTCTGCGACTGCCCTCTCCAGCTCGAGCGATGTCTTGATGCGGCTGAGAGCTTGCTCGGCTTGCTCACGGCTGAGCCTTTTCTTCTCGACAAACTTCTCCAAGCTCCATCTAATCTTTTCAATCCCTTTACGGAGAAGATCTTCAGAGACGTCGACCATCGTGACTTCAAACCCGGCCAGGGCCGCCACCTCGGCGACGCCGTGGCCCATCACACCGGCTCCTACGACAACTATCTTCAATCCTCTTCGTCAGGGATGCAGCGCGACCTATTTAAAAACATGAGGCTCTTGCCGGCTTAGGCCGAGAGCTAAGCCTTCACCAGCCTTTTTTCAACGGCCTCAGCTATCTCGTCAGCGGTTGGAAACCGTCTCTCCTGATGGCGGGAGAAGACTTTTTCGTCGTCGACGTAGACATCGAAGGTTCCGGCGTCCGAGGTGTCCAGCGTGACCGAGAAGTTTTTGTTAAGCCGTTGCCCGTAGCGGCTGAGGAGGTTTTTGGCCAGCTCGATCGCCTGCGGTAGGTGGCCGCATGGCACGCAGTAGACGATTCTAACGTTCATGTTTCTCTGGCAAGGTGGAGTGGAATTTAACGATTACATAGCTACGCCCGGGCATGGATACAGTAATCAATAGCCGTTAAGGCTGTCTATGCATGGATTACAGATGGTTTGTGGCGGTCTTGCTGGCTCTTGTGGTCTGGGGTGTTTGGGGTGTTGTCACCAGGGTTGCTTCCTCGTCCCTAGGCTGGAGGGATACGACTGCGATAGCGGCCGTTGGCCACATGTCAATCGCCATCGCATACATCATCCTATCTCGTGCGGCCGTCTTGCCTCAAGGCTCGGCCTGGTACATGGCTTTGCTTGCCGGAGCTCTTGGGTTCCTCGGGGCACTGCTGTTCTACGTAGCACTAGACCTTAACCCTTCGTCGATAGTCGTCGTCGCAACCTCTATGTACCCTGTTGTGACGATCCTGCTGTCGACGTTTTTTCTGGGGGAGTCGATATCCATCAGGCAGGCTGTCGGGGTCGGTCTGGCCATAGCTGCTTTAGTCTTGATCTCCAGTAGATAACACGAGCTCGACTACGTTTCCGTCAAAGTCTTCAACCGTCGCCCCCTCAAACCCCGGCACCCCGCTCGCAAGCCCCTCGTGTACAGAGCATCCCTCACCGACCAGCCTGTCGGCTAGCCTGGACAGAGTCTCCCTCCTCACCACGTTGATGGCGAAGCTGCGGAGGCTGGCGTGCTCGTCCGACGGAGGCGGGGCGTCGACGCCCACCCAAGTGTTGACGCCGATGTGGTGATGGTATCCGCCTGTGGACATGAACAAAGCCGACCCCATTCTGAACACGATGTCGAAGCCTAAGAGCCTGTGGTAGAAGCTTTCAGCCTTCTCAAGCCTCGACACATGTAGGTGGATGTGGCCCAGCCTTGCACCCGTCCCGAGCCTCCAAGACTCGTCTAAAGCTTTTCCCGTACCCTCGCCACGCAGCTCAGCAAGCAGAGAGTCTAGGTTCAGCGGAAGCGTCGCCATTCGGATTCGCCCGTCAGCGGTCCTAGGCCATGCCTCCCTAGCCCTGTCGTGGTAAACCTCTATCCCGTGTCCGTCGGGGTCTCGAAGATAGACAGCCTCGCTCACCAAGTGGTCTGAAGCGCCTTCCAGCTCCCAGTACTCGCCAAGCCTCACGAACATACGGGCGAGGTCCTTCCTAGAAGGCAGCAGTAGAGCGAAGTGGTACAGCCCTCTTCTGTCCGGCGGCTTGGGCATAGTTCCTTTCTTCTCTACGAGAATGACCAGAGTGTTTTTGGGCGGCGTGCCCAGCGCCTGGCCGCCTTCCCATTCATACAAGCTGGACAGCCCCATCACTTGTTTGTAGAACCTGCTGGACGATTGGAGGGATGAGACGGTGAGCGATACCCACTGGACAGTCGTCCGGGGGTCTAGGGACGGGGTTGTCAAGGCTTCCCCGCCTGTCTGTGCCCTTGGGGGTATTTATCCTGTGTTCTTGGACGGAGTACGTAGTGTTCTAGTTTCTGGGTTTAATTTGTGGCGTGGCTATTCGCTGGCGTGGTGAAAGGTTTGGACAAACAGTACGTGGTTTTGCTGGCTCTATCGGTAGCCCTGGTTGCTTTGGCAGCCTCGTTCGCAGCAGTCGTTTTGGCTGATGGAGGCTCCGTCAATTTACAGCAGCAGGGGAATGTGTCTGAGGATGTCTTGTCCGTCGCGGGCAGCGCTGAAGCTAGTACAACCCCTGACCAGATAACTATATTGTTCACGGTCGAGGAGAGGGCTGCCACGCCGTCCGAGGCTCTCGCCCGTGTATCCACAGCATCCCAGAGCGTTGTGTCGACGCTTCTCCGTCGAGGCCTCACTCCTGAAGAGGTGAAGACAACCGGTCTCAACGTCTACCCGCAGTACGTCTACAAGGAGGGAGAGCCGCCGACCATAGTGGGATACGTGGCCTCATACACAGTCGAGGTTAGGACTAAAAAGATAGCTGAGGCGGGGGCTTTAATCGAGGAGGCGGTCAAAGCAGGAGCCGACTACGTCAGCGGGGTTTACTTCAGCCTCTCCACCGAGAAGTACAGGGAGACTTACAGACAGCTGTTGGGGGCGGCGGTTGCTGATGCTCAGATGAAGGCTGATGCGCTTCTCTCTCCCTTGGGGCTCAAGACAACCCGTGTAAAGTCCGTGTCCATAACGGAGTTCACGCCTATTCCGTTCGCTAGAGCGGCTGACGCTGCTGGGGCTCCGGAAGGCCCTCCGATAATGCCTGGCACGGCCATGGTAAGAGTCTCGGTCAGCATCGTCTACGTGATAGGGCCTGGCTGAACCATCACCATCTTTTTTTCTTGGATTTTCACCCTTCAAAGCCGATGGGAAGGCTTCCGTACCTCGTTCAGGGGGCTGCGGCCGGGTTCTTCTTTGGGACGGCGGCCGTCTTCGTCCGCTACCTCGCTTACCTAGACGCGTTCACCATAGCTTTCGGAAGAGTTTTGATAGCAGGACTTGTGATGGTCTTCCTAGGGCTTCTGGTTTACCGGTCCAAGTATGTTGAAGACGTCTCGAGAAATTGGAGGAAGTATCCTCTGCTGGGATTTTTTCTGGGGCTGCACTTCATCTTCTTCACGCTTGCTGTCCAGAACACCTCAGTCGTCAACGCCACAACCCTCGTCAACACAACCCCCGCCATGGCCATGGTCTTAGGCTGGGGCCTCAATCAGATAAAGCCGTCGAACCTAAACATAATAGGGTTGTTGATGACTTTCCTAGGCTCTGCATCGATGACCTTCGGCGAGCTCTCCTACAACCCTTCACAGATCTACGGAGACGTCTTCGCCTTGACAGGAGCTCTGGCATGGGCTGTCTACCTTGTCGTGGGCAAGGGTGTCAGGGAGGGGGGAAACGTTCTGTCTGCAGCGGGCCCCATCTATCTGTCTGCGGCCGTGGCGACTGGGCTGGCGGCATTGATTGTCGGCGGACTCAAGCAGCCGAGGGGCGACGAGATACTTCCTCTGCTGGCGCTGGCGTTCTTCCCCACGGTTCTCGGCCACTCACTCCAGTTCTCTTCTCTCAAAAAACTACACCCGTACGAGGCCTCTGCGCTTGCCTTGCTGGAGCCCGTCGTCGCCACGCTCCTCGCAGCCGCGGTCCTGAACGAGGTCGTCGAGCCAGCTTTCTACCTGAGCGCAGCGGTGATCATAACAGGGATCTACATGGTTGTCAGGTAATCCAGCAAGGCTTTCGAGACGGCGGCGTCCTGCACGGCTAGGCCGACGCTCTTGAACATGGTTATCTCGCGGTCGTCCTCCCTACCAGCCCTCAGCCCCGCCACCACCTCACCGATCTCGGCGTGAATCTTCGCACTCGTCATCAGGCCTAGCCGTATCGGCTCGAGTATGTCTCCAGCCTCCTCCATCACAGCTTCACGCGAGTCGACGACCAGCTTGGACTTTGCGGTAAGCTTTGGGTCTATCTCAACCATCTCGGGCGTGTATCCTCCTATCGCAGAGATATGGACCCCCTCCCTAACCCACTCATCCATCACGACAGGAGTCCTCGACGTCGTGACCGTGATGACTACGTCCGAGGTCTTGACCAGTTCTTCAGCTGAACGAGCCGGCTTGACCGTGAAGCCTTCGCCCCTCATAGAGTCCACGAAGCTTTTCATCCTGCCTCCATCGACGTCGAAAACTGTGAACTCAACGTCGGGGTGAAGACCGCCAACCACCCGGACCTGCCAGCTGGCCTGGTAGCCGCATCCAACAACCCCCACCTTCGAAAAACCTTTACGAGCCAAGTGTTTGATAGAGACCGCGGAGGCCGCTGCTGTCCTGAGGCCTGTAAGCGCCCTGGCTTCAGCCACCAGCTTGGCGACTCCTGTCTCTGCGTCGAGAACGACTACAAGGGCGTTGATCGTCGGCAGCCCTCGAGCCGTGTTCTTAGGATATGCTGTCACGAGCTTGAGGCTGAAGATGTTCATAGCAGGTACGTAGCACGGCATCAAAAGTATGTCTCCCTCTCTATCCCTAGCTTGGATCCGTGTACGCACAGGCATCACGACTTGTCTGAGGCTGTAGAGCTTGTAGGCTTGCTCGACGACTTCGACAGCCTTCCTAGGGTCTACTATCCTGGCAACATCCTCATCCGATAGATACTTCACGTCATTCTCCACGGATTATTTTATGTTTAAGTCTTTCCCATCAACGTCGTAAAATAAAACGCATATTAACAGAAACAAATCCATCCCTGTGGTGGGGGTTGATAGTCGTCCTCATGCTATTGCCGCTGCTGGTCTTCTCAGTAGTGGCGCCGTATCCTCTCCAAGCAGGTCTCGAACTAGTTGACGTGATCATAGAAAACAGCCCCAGCCTAGCTGCCTACTCAGCCTTCATCGACACCGAGGTGGGTGGGATAGCCACGGCTAGGCTGCCCTTCAAGTTGATGAGGATGCTCGAGGAGGGTGGTGCGGCGGTCTACAGGCCGAGACTGCTCAGGCCGATGCTGGACGTTAGCATGGCCGAAATAGGTGTAAACCTTCTCGGCAACTTATCCGGCCTCAACGCTCCATCCGTCGACGGCACCGGGGTCTTGATAGCCTTCGTCGACACGGGGGTCGACTACAAACATCCAGCCTTCAGGTCGAAGAACGGAGGCAACCGCATCCTGTACATCTGGGACCAGACCGTTGAGGGTAGGAAGCCGGAGGGGTTTGGCTACGGCCATGAATGCCTTCCTAGAGAGATAGCGGAGGGAGCATGTCCGCAGAGGGATAATTCGGGGCACGGTACGTTGATAGCCTCCATCGCTGCTGGAGAGTCTTTCGACGAGCCGGGTCGCCGTGGTGTTGCTCCCGGAGCCGAGCTTATCGTGGTCAAGAGCGGTGGACCCGCATGCACGGACGGAAGGTGGTTCTTCACAGAGAAAGGGTTGATCGACGGCGTTGCGTATGCTGTTGAGAAGGCTCGTCTACTCGGCAGACGGTTGGTGGTTGTGCTAAGCGTAGGCACGGACATAGGGGGGCATGATGGAAACTCTCCTCTGGAGAAGGCGTTGGACGGCTGGGCTGAGGAGGGGGTTGTGTTCGCAGTAGCTGCGGGAAACTCCGCCAACGACAACAGACATGCAACGGGAGTGCTGACCCCCGGCCGAAACACCACGCTTTCATGGGTGGTTCCTCCGGAAACAACGGAGGCTAGCGTGTCGCTAGTCATCGGCCCGGATGACAGGATAGAGCTTCAAACAACTTCTCCCAGAGGTGGTTCAGTAGTCTTGAGGGCTAACCAGACCGTCTCCACCGCCGACTTCACCGTCGAGACAAGCGTTTGGCGGAGAAACGCCTTAACTGAACTGCTGCTGGAGTTCAACTTCAGCTCACGACTGACGGGAACGTGGAGGCTTACTGTATCACCCACAACCGTAAGGTCTGGAGTCTGGCACGCGTGGGTCGAGACAAACACCTGCAGCAACCAGTCGGAGTACTTCCAGCCTTCGCCCGAGTACTCGCTCAGCCGGGAAGCGACGGTGACAATACCGGGGACTGCTAAGAACGTTCTCACAGTAGGGGCCTACACAACCCGAGTCAGGTGGCAGGCCTCTGGTACAACTTGGAGCATAGACGGAACAGTCGGCGGGCTGGAGTACTACAGCGGCAGGGGCCCTACGGCGGACGGCAGGGTCAAGCCCGACATAACGGCTCCCGGTGGAGTGGTTCTCGCAGCTGGGTCGGCCGATGCTCGTCGTCAGCTGTACAGCCCGGGCGGGTTGGTGGCCGTCAGCAGGGGAACCAGCATGGCGACGCCTCACGCAGCTGGAGTGGCAGCGCTGATACTTCAGCTGGCCCCCAACCTAGCTCCAAAGCAGGTGATAGAGGTGATGAAGGACAACGCCCGGGTTGACGACCATACAGGGCCTGTTCCAGTAGGCGGCTCCAACTCATGGGGTTGGGGAAAGCTTACAGCCAACATCGCATACGTGGTTCAGGTAGCGGTTTCTGGAGCTGTCAACGAATCCAAGCCTGTTCTCGTCATCGACGGAGCAGGCTCGTACGGCCTACAGTCGGCTAC
Organism: Candidatus Caldarchaeum sp.; assembly: GCA_038890155.1. Lineage (GTDB taxonomy): Archaea > Thermoproteota > Nitrososphaeria_A > Caldarchaeales > Caldarchaeaceae > Caldarchaeum. Next base: position 7,158 of record JAWAFZ010000015.1, read on the forward strand.
CGTAGACATAGTCCTCGTCAGAAACATGCCCACGCAGCTCTCGCTCAAAACTCATCAGACCGAGGACAGCAGGTACACCGCACTACCTCAGCAGGTATTTACAGCTGGAGAGACGACAAGAGCCTTGTTCACTATACGTGCCGAGCATAGGCTGAGGATTCTCAGCCCGCAGGGCAGCGTGCTCAGGGATGTTTGGGGTTTGGAGAACAGCGTGTTCAGGCTTAGCGAGTTGCTGCGGGACGTCCCGTTAGAGGGAGTTATCTCCGGGTATGTCGTTGACGGGGTTGAGTCTAGGGGTGATTCGCTGCAGCTCACACGGCCGATGACGGTGGTCTTGATAATCTCCGGCGCCCGGGAGGACGGCAACCCCTTGGTCCCGGCGACGGGGCTGGTGTTCGCCTCAATTCTAGCAGCCGCCTCGATAATACTGCTCAGGAGGATACGGAGGCAGAGGAACCTCTCGAAACAGGCCGTTGCAGCTGCTCCATGACACGGAGAGCGACGCCTTCCGAAACCTTGCACCTGCCATTCTCGTCAACCTCCTCCACAACGAACAAAGAATGATACTTGTCGGCAGGTATCTTCGACGGCCGCGGGAACCCGGCGAACGCAAGGTCGAGAATCACGTAGCATCCAACAACCTTCAACCCGCATCGTTCAAGGAGACCGACCGCAGCGTTTAGGGTCTTCGACGACCTCCTTATGTCGTCTATGAGCAAAACGTCTCTAAACCCGGAGACAGCCGACCCATCCAAGTGGAGAACCACGTCCCTGCCCTCCGTCACCGACCTCTCAACGACGGACACAGGACTCTCGAAGACAACCTTGACCCCCTTGTAAATCGAGAAGTAAGGCTTGTTCAACTCGTAGGAGACAGCCACGCCGTACTTGGCTCCCGACGTCTCGACTGAGGCAACGGCGTCGAAGACGTAGCCCTTGTTAGCCACATCTAACGAGATACATCTGGCCAAGGCTCTGTACACCTCGGGGTCGTGGACGATGTTAAGCCAAGATATGCGGAGTATTCTTTCTTCGCCTCTCCTGAAAACTTTAACCGAAGAACCGGTTCGGAGGCCTTCGAGGAGCGTGGAGAGTGTTTTCAGAAGCCTGTCAGCATCCATAGAAGCCATGGAGGCGGGTTTCTTATTAGTTTGCCGTGGACAGGGAAACCTTGCTGGCGGGAAGCCTCGACACCAGAGCAGCTGAAACGAGTGGTAAGAAAGAGACGACCGTGAAGACCGGGGCGTAGCCGTAGACGTCCATCGCGAGCCCTATCATCGGAACCACCACGTTGACCATTCCGAACGTGAACCCGTATATAAGGGCCGAAGCAAATCCGAGATTGTTGGGAAGCATGTCGTGGGAGATTGCTACGAGAAGCGGGTGGGCGGCTAGGGCGACGAGGCCGAAGAGCGAGACGGGCACGAGGACGTACTGAGGCGGGGTTATGGCTGTCAGGTAGGCGAACAGCGTTGACGACAGGAGGAGCATCATAACCACTCTCCTCTTACCCATTCGGGAGGCCATTACCCCGGCACTAACCATCCCGACAGCACCAGCCAAAAGCATCAACGTAAGGCCTCCGCCGGCTTGAGCAAGAGCATAGCCCTGAGAAGCTAAGTAGAGAGGCAGGTAGGTGATCATGCTCATCACAGTCACTCCTCTCAGCATGGCTGCGGCGACCAAGATGTATATGTACCGGAGGCCCACAGCCCTCACGGCGGCTCCTAACTCCTGCCTTCTCACAGCTTGGTGCTGGAACTGAACCCTTGTCAGCAATAGAGCTGTCAAAACTGGAAGGACTAGCAGGAGGGAGGTCCCCCTCAAACCTATCGCAGCCACCGCTAGAGAGCAGACTAGAGACCCCAGCGCAAGGCCTAGGTCGCCTCCCGTCATGAACAGCGAGACTGAAAGAGACCTTTTGCCCGAGACGGAGCTTGCGGAGGTGGCTACGGGGTGGTACAGAGCCGACCCGACTCCTCCCAGCAAGGCCAAGACGTAGATTAGGAGATAGTCTTCGACGAAGCCGACGGCTGCTACCGCGAAGCCGCCGATCAGCAGGCCTGCCGGCATGAAGGCGTAGACCTGTCTCCTGTCGTAGATGTAGCCCGTGGCCACTTGTAGGAACGAAGCTGTGATCATGTAGACGGCGGGGATAAGGCCTAGGGCTGCTATGGACAGGTTGTGGTGCATGGCTAGGACGGGCAGCAGTGGAGGCAGGGCTGAGTAGAGCATGTCGTTGGCCATGTGGCTCATGAACAGCTTCGCCGTCCGGCTCATCGTGGTCAGAACCCATGTTAGAACCTCTATATAGGTTCCATCCATGCAAGCGTCTAGCTTAAAACCATCCAAGAGGAAAACACGCCGCATGAACCCGGCGGAGTCTGTGAAGAACCTGCCCACAGTTTTTCCACCGTCCTACTGGCTGGACAAGAGCGAGAGGGAGGAGTTCCCGGTAGAGTTTTGGCGTGAATGCATGAGGCTTAGGCTTCCAGGCTTCCTAACTCCTGAGAAGTACGGAGGCCTTGGGCGGAGCCTCGAGGACTTGGTCGACGTGGTCGTCTTCCTCGGCGAGCACGGGTTCGGTACAGGGGTTTACCCGCTTCTCAGCAACAACATGTCATCCCTAGTCCTGCTTAACTCGGGAGACGAAAAGCTTGCAGAACTGTTCCTGCCCAAGCTCGCCATGGGAGAGTACGTCATGGGGCTGGCGATAACAGAAAAGACGTCAGGGTCGGACGTCCTGTCAATCACAACCAAAGCCGAGTACAGGAACGGTGTGTACGTCGTCAACGGCGAGAAGATGTTCGTCAACAACATCGACGCAGCCACACACATGCTCCTCGCAGCCCGAACAACTCCGGCCGACAAAGCCGGAAAGCGGAGTGAAGGTCTTACGCTCTTCATCCTAGACCTCAAACAGGAGGGCGTGAGCTTCCAGCCTCTACCCAAGACGGGGACGAACTACTACAAGACAGGGTTGATGATGCTGAAGAACGTGGAGATAAGTAGGGAGCGTGTTGTGGGCCCCGTCGGAAAGGGCTGGGGAACGCTGACCACAGCCCTGAACCCCGACAGAATAGTGTACGCTGCCTTGGGAGCTGGGTCTGCGCTCTACGCAGTGAAGACAGCTTCAGCCCACGCCGTCGAGAGAGTGGTCTTCGGCAAACCGGTTGGAAGCTATCAGGGAATACAGCTACCCCTTGCTGAGAACTACACCTTGGCGGAGGCGTCGAGGCTGCTGTGCGTCGAGGCGGCTAGGGCCTACGACCGTGGGGAACGAGCCGACGTCCTCGCGTGTATGGCGAAGTACATGGCTTCGGAGGTTGCTGTGAAATCGCTGACCCACGCCATGCAGGTTTTAGGCGGGTATGGATACTTGAAGGAGAGGCATCTGGAGAGGGTTTTGAGAGACATGCTGCTGCTCAAGTCTGGTCCGATTACTCAGGAGCTTGCTCTCGCATACGTTGCTGAGAGAGGACTTAAGCTTCCACGCTCCTACTAGACCTCCAGCACACGGCCCACACCGTCTCTCTCAGCCTTCTTCAACACGGCTGAGGCAAAGTAAAGGTCGATGGCTGCGAACCCCACGGACTTCAGGAGCGTTATGGTTTCCTCATCCCTCCCAACACGCCTGCCCTTGACTATCTCGTGCAGCTCCGCAACATTTTCAGGCCTAACCACTCCGGCGTTGATGCATGCAATCAAGTCACCGGCTTCTCTCAGAACCGCCTCCTTTAAGTCGGCTGCGATAGCCCCGGCACGTCTAAACGTCTCGACGTCAAGCTCACGCCTCGTAGGCAGCACTCCGAGGCTGTTGACGTGGACACCATCAGCCAGCCATGCTCCGGAGAACACAGGCTCAGACGAGTTCGTTGCAGCCAGCACCACGTCCACGTTCTCCACAGCCTCCCTAGCCGAGTCAACGGCCCTCGAGTCCATCCCAAGCTCCCTTCCCGCCCTCTCAGCCAGCCGCCTTCTATTCTGAGCCGTCGGGCTGTAGACCTTAAGCATTCGTATGTTCCTCACTGCTTTCAAAGCAGCCAACTGCGCCCACGCAATTCTTCCACTTCCCACAAGCCCAACGGATTCAACATCGCTCCTAGCCATGTGTTTGGCACCGACTCCGCCTATTCCACCTGTTCGAAGGGCCGTCAGTTGAACAGAGTCGATGAGTCCCCTGAGCCTTCCTGTCTCGAGGTCGAAGAACAAAACCAAGCCGCTGGCCGTCTCGAGCCCGTGCTTCGACGGGTTCTGTCTGTACTCGTTGATGATCTTCACGATGAATCCTTGATGGTCGAGGCTGTAAGCCGGCATGTTGAGCCAGACGGCGTCTTTCTCGACGACTGGAGAGACGACACGAGGCGGTGCGACATACTTGCCGGGGCTGTAGTCCCGGTAAAACTCCTCTACAATCTCGACGGATGTCCTGATGTCAAGCCATTCCTCGAGGTCTCTACCCGTTATCAGCCGCATCCAACCACCTAGCTCCTCATGTCCAAGACCCGCTTGGCCTTCCCCACTTCCTGACGCTGAAGGGTCATGGGCTCCACCAGCTCTACCTCCACCCCGGTCATCAGCGTTTCGCGGAGGTCTTCCTCAAGCTTTCTCCTCAACCGGTTCAAGTCTGCCGGCTTGACGTCTTTACTCAGTTCAGCAACGACCCTGACCCTGTCCCGGCCATCCTCACGGGAGACGACGATCTGATACTCGACGCCCAGCTCGGGATATTTGAGCAAAACCTTCTCGACGGCGCTTGGCCAGATGGACACGCCCGAGACCTTAATCATGTCGTCCACCCTTCCGCTTATGTATCCAATCCGCCTGTGAGTCCTTCCGCAGTCGCATGAGGCTGAGTCATACATGTACGAGATGTCTCGGCACCTGTACCTTAGGACGGGCGAAGCTTCCTTCGTCAACGTAGTGAAGACGAGCTCCCCTTTCTCCTCGGGCTCAACAGGCTCCCCTGTCTTGGGGTCTACAACCTCGGCGTAGAAATGATCCTCCCAGAGATGCAGCCCGTCGTGAAGATGGCAGTCGTTGGCCACCCCAGGCCCGCAAAGCTCCGTGAACCCGTAGATGTCGTAAACATCCATGTCCCACGCCTCGGCAACCCGCTTCTTCATCTCCTTAGTCCACATCTCGGACCCGAAGACGCCCTTCCTAACCTGCGTATCCCTCCTCGGGTCGACGCCCATCTCAAGAGCGGTCTCCGTGAGCCTCAGAGCGTAGGAGACGACTGCGCATACCATCGTAGTGCCGAAATCAATCATGTACTGTATCTGGCGTCTGCTGAACCCTGCGCCCGTCGGAACCACCATCGCACCAACACGCCTAGCGCCGTAGTAGAACCCGAACCCGCCTGTGAACATTCCGAAGCTTGGCGTGATCTGGAGAATGTCTTTCTTCGTCAGCCCCGACATCGTCAGGGAGCGGGCTGCGACTTCCCCCCACACATCTATGTCGTTCTGCGTGTAGAAACCCAGCGTCGGAACCCCAGTAGTTCCCGACGTAGCATGTACTTCCAAGAGCTCGGTCCTAGGGACGGCTAGAATACCGTAGGGGTAGAGGGAGCGGAGGTCGTCCTTGGTCGTGAACGGAAGCTTGCTCAGGTCGCTGGCTGTCTTGACGTCGTCCGGCTTGACTCCTGCACTGTCGAGCCTTCTCCGGTAAAAAGGGTTGTTCTCGTATGCATGCCTAACAGTCCATCTGAGCCTCTGGTCTCTGACCGCTTCAATCTCCCGCCGAGGCATAGTCTCCAACTGCCTGTTGAAGAACCGGGCCTCTTTCATAACTTCTAACGCCACATTCATGCTAAATAACTTTGCTAAGGCAGACCCCTTGATGTAAACTATAAAGATACCTCGTTGAAATGATAATTGAAATGAAGCTGGCTACTTTTCATAACCCATACCTGCGTAAGCCCAGGCTGGGTCTCGTCTTCGGCGAGCATGTGATAGACTTGTCCGGGGCGTACGCCTCGGTTTTGAAGGAGGAGGGGGAGGAGGATGCTGAGGTTCTCGGCGAGGCGCTTCTTCCCAGCAGCATGACGGCTTTTCTCAGGAGAGGCAGGAGGGCTAGGGAGGCTGCTGACAGAGTGTTGTTCAAGGCCCGCAGCTTCATCAACAAAGAGTACGGCGACGGTCTGGCTTTCAAGCTCTCGGAAGTAAGGCTTTACGCACCGGTGCCAAGGCCCGGCAAGATAATACACACGGCGGGCAACTTCAGGGAGCATGCTAAGGAGGCTGAAAAAGCCAAGTGGGAGTTTCCCATACCCCAGTGGATCTCCTTCCTGAAAAGCCCTTCAGCAGTTGTAGGCCCTTACGACGACATAGTCCGGCCCAAGTTCGTCAAGGAGCTTGACTACGAGCTTGAGATGGCCATAGTAATCGGTAGGAGGGGTAAGTACATCTCCAAGGAGAGGGCTTTCGACCACGTCGCAGGCTTCATGGTCTTCAACGACCTCACAGCTAGGGACATTCAGCGAGAGGAGATGAAGAACGGCCTGCTCAACTTCGGCAAAAACCTCGACAGTTTCGCACCGATGGGGCCCTACCTCGTCACGAAGGACGATGTCAACGACCCCCACAATCTAAAGATGGAGCTGAGGGTCAACGGAGAGGTCCGGCAGTCAGGGAACACAAACCGCCTCTCAGTATCCCTCCAAGAAATCATAGAGCACTACTCGTGGGTGGTTCTCGAGCCCGGAGACGTCATAACGACCGGGACGATCTCTGGAGTGGCCGCCTTTAGGGAGAACCCGGAAAAATACTACCTAAAGCCCGGCGACGTCATGGAGTCGGAGATAGAGCAGCTTGGAACCATGAGGAACAAAATTGTGGGAGAGTGATTAGCTTGTCTCCAGAACCTTGGCGAGGCGAGAAGCACTGGGTAAGCCCGTTCAACTTCTCGGAAAACGTTTTGAGCGGCATGAGCTTCCCCGAAAAGATCGAGATACATGACGTGACTCTCAGGGATGGTGAGCAGGCTCCCGGGATAGTTCTGAGGTCTGATGAGAAGCTGGAGATTGCGAGGGCGTTGGACACGCTGGGGGTTCACAGGATCGAGGCGGGGATGCCTGTGGTGTCGCAGGAGGATTTCAAAGCGGTCAAGCGGATAGCCGCCGAAGGGTTGAAGGCTCGGGTGTTCGGCTTTTCAAGACTCGTCAAACAGGACATCGACGCAGCTGTACAAGCAGACGTCTCAGGCATCGTGACCGAGGGCCCCGTAGGTGTTCCCAAGCTAATGCAGTTCGGCTGGAAAGCCGAGGACGTTGTGGAGAAGGCTCTGGAGCATGTTGACTACGCGAAAGACCACGGGCTTTACACTGTCTTCTTCGGAGTTGACGGGACGAGGGCGGACCTCTCATTCCTCAAACACCTGTACAGCAGGGTTGTGAAGGAGGCTAAAGCCGACGCCGTGGCGGTCGTCGACACGATGGGATGCGCAAGCCCTGAGGGCTTCCGAAGCCTCGTCCGGGAGATCGTCAAGACTGTGAACGTGCCTGTCGAGGTCCACTGCCACAACGACTTCGGCCTAGGTCCGGCGGTGAGCATAGCGGGTCTCTCAGCTGGAGCAAGCGTGGTGCACGTCTCCGTCAACGGCATAGGAGAGAGAGCCGGGAACGCCAGCCTCGAGGAGGTGGCTCTAAGCCTCGAGCTACTCTACGGAAGGAAGCTGGGTCTGAAGTATGAGATGCTAGTCGAGGTCTCTAGGCTTGTGGAGAGGCTTACGGGCTTCAAGCTGGCCGCCAACAAACCCGTAGTAGGCGAAAGGGTTTTCACCAGAGAGTCTGGAATATCGGTCGCCGGCTGGATAAAGTACCATCTCGGGTCCGAGTCGTTCCTGCCCGAGCTGGTGGGCAACAAGCACGACGTCCTCGTGGGCAAGAAGAGCGGCCGCCACTCTCTCGAATGGAAGCTCAAAACCCTTGGGGTGGAAGCCAAGCCGGAGGAAATCGACGCAATAGTCGAGAAGGTCAAGCAGAAATCCATAGAGAAGAAGGGCCCCCTCACCGACGAGGAGTTGTTGGAATGTCTTCAGACAGCCACTCAGAGATAGGGTTTCTCCAGGTACTCGACCCCGAGGGCGCGGTGGTGGGGGAGCCGGACCCAACCCTGACCAACGACCTTCTAGTAGCGATGATGAGGGACATGGTGAGGGCGCGTGTCTTCGACGAATGGATGCTGAAGATACATCCCCTGGGAATGGCTTCCCGGTACGCCCCCTGCGAAGGGCAGGAGGCCTCCATGGTCGGCAGCGTCTACAGCACGTCCAGCAACGACTGGCTCTTCCCGACCTACCGTGAATACCCCGTAGCTCTTGCACGTGGAGTCCCGCTGACTGAGATAATGCACAGGATGTTCGCGAACAGCAGAGACCTTCTGAAAGGCCATGAGATCACGCTCTTCGGCGACAGAAGATACAGAATAGTGATAGGAGCGGGGGGCGTGTCGTTGATGGCGCCCGTGGCAGTCGGCATGGCCATGGCCTCAGCCATGAAGCGTGAAAAAGATGTTTTCCTAGTGTACATAGGGGACGGAGCGACGTCCAAGGCTGATTTCCACGAGGCTATCAACTGGGCTGGAGTGTTCAAGACCCCTGTTGTTTTCTTCTGCCAGAACAACCAGTGGGCGATCTCGGTTCCCTTCTCCCGTCAGACGGCTTCCTCCAGCGTAGCCGTTAAGGCGAGAGCCTACGGTATCCCCGGGCTGAGGGTGGACGGCAACGACGTCATGGCTGTCTACTCAGCGTGTAAGAGAGCTGTGGACAGAGCTAGGGAAGGCCTAGGCCCCACGCTAGTGGAGGCGGTGACGTACAGGATGGGGCCTCACACGACTGCAGACGACCCGTCGAGGTACAGGCCGGAGGAGGAGGTTGCCCTGTGGAGGCAGCGAGACCCGTTGAAGCGGATGAGAAACTATCTGAGCAGGAACGGGTTATGGGGGGAGAGCGATGAAAAACAACTATCGGAGGATTTCAGGAGAGCTCTGAGGCAGGCTACTGAAGAAGCTGAGAAGACCCCTCCGCTAAAGCCTTCGTCGATCTTCGAAGATGTTTATTCAAGCCCTCCATGGCATCTAGTCGAAGAGATGGAAGAGCTTAGTTGAGCCTCGAACCGCGTCGCATAACCCTGGCCGACGTGTCATCGCTCAAGCCACACGAACAATCCATCCAGCATGCTGTAGACAAGCTTGCTCACGAAATCAAAACCTCCGGAAGAATAATCCATCCCGTAGTCGTCGACGCCAAAACCGGCCTAGTGGTTGACGGCACACACAGAGTTGAGGCCGCAAGGCAACTGAACCTCCGATACATCCCGGTTTACAGGGTTGACTACCTTTCGGAAAGCGTTGTTCTAGACGGCTGGGGTAGGGTGTTGAGGAAAAACGTCGTCCCGGAGAAAGTCTTGCAGACGGCCTTGGACGAAGGTTTCAAGCCCGTTGAAGACGAGGGACATGACGCGGCGCTATGCTTCGTTGAAAACTCCGGCCGGAAAACATGCTTCGCCCTAGACGAGTCGGACCTGCTTAGGCTTTACGACAGAATATCGGGGCTTGAAAGACTCCTGTCCGTGCACGACGTCTCCTACGTCCCCGAGCCCGAGCTGTCGTATATTCTCAGGAGCGGAGGCTTTCGCATGGGCTACACAATACGAAGGCTGCGGAAAGCCGAGGTTCTCAACGTCGTCGAGAAAGGGTTTAGGCTTCCGCCCAAGTCAACGCGACATCTAGTCGACAGGAGGCCGATGTTTGTGCTCTGCCCTCTGGAGCTGCTGGTGCAGGAGGATGCTAACCGGTTGTTCGAGGAATGGCTGGAGAAAGGCGTCTGGGTTGATCTGGGAAGCGGCGTCGTCATCGACAGGAGATACGACGAAAAAATCCTCCTTTACTTTAGGCAGGATTTACGCAGCCTCTACCCCGAGAATGTGCTGAAGCTGCTTGAAGCCGTCAAGGTTTGAAGGCTTCGATTATCTTGGCGGCCAGCATCCTTCCAGCTGCTTCCTGAGCCTCGTAGGTCTGCGCCCCAACATGCGGGGTTGCGACTACGTTGTCCAGCAGCAAGAGTTTACTGCCCGTCGGAGGCTCACGCTCGAAAACATCGAGACCGGCTCCAGCCAGCCTTCCCGTCGATAATGCTTCGTAAAGAGCCTCCTCGTCAACAACCTCACCCCTAGAGGCGTTCACCAAGATGGCTGAAGGCTTCATCATCCCTATCTTCTCCGAGTTTATGAAGCGCCTCGTCTCGGGCGTAAGCGGCACGTGAAGAGTGATGACGTCGGAGTTCCTCAGAACATCCTCGAGCGATGTCAGCCTAGCCTCAGCCTCCTTTAGAACATCGGCTGGTATAGGTATCACGTCGTAGGCCAGCACCCTCATCCCCATAGCATGCGCTATCCTGGCCACAGCCCTGCCTATCCGTCCGTAGCCCACGACGCCGAGCGTTTTACCGGCCAGCTCGACACCCATGGCCTCGTGCTTGGGCCATTTACCCGTCCTCATCATCCTGTCGCACCAAGCAACCTTCCTAGCGACCGCAATCATCAACCCGACCACAAGCTCTGCGACGCTGTTGGTCGGAGCCTCAGGCGTGTTCAAAACCTTCACGCCGTGCCTCGAAGCAAACTCGACGTCGACGTTGTCAAGCCCCACTCCAGCCCTGCCGACAACCCTCAGAGTAGGCAGCCCACTCTCAATAACCCTCGCAGTCACCTTAGTACGACCACGGACGACTAGCGCGCTGCATCCCTTGACCGCTTTCTCGAGGTCTGAGGCCGAGATGTCAGGACTGTAGTCAACCTCGAAACCTGCATCCGAGAGCATCTTGATCGAGGCCTGGTCAATTGGGTCAGCGACCAGAACACGTGATCCCATCACTCAAAATAGTCCTTAGACGTATTTAAGTCAGAGACAAACATTTTTTACAAGGGATTACACCGACATAGCCAGCATGCCTTTCAAGAGGAAGAGCAGGGGAAGGTCGAAAGGGGCCAAAGGGAAGGAGGCGACTGTACAGTGCGACAACTGCGGTGCATACGTTCCACGAAGCAAGGTTCAGAGGGTGACTCGCAGGGTTTCGCTCGTCCGTGGAGACCTGGCCCGTGAGCTGAAGCAGGCTGGAGCGTACCTTGCGGAGAACATAGTTGTCAAGAACCTCTGTATCAGCTGCGCCATCCACTACGGAGTTCTCAAGGTCAGGTCTAGGCAGGAGAGGAAGCCGGAGCAGTTCATCTAAGGTTTATTCTGGGAATGGTTTAATAAAAAGAACCGCCGTCGTAGTCTCTAGAGGTGGTTTGTTTGGAAGCAGCTCCTCAGAGGGCTAGGATGTCGCTTGTCAAGCTACGGATAGCCATGCTGGGGACATGGGCGCTCATAACGGCGCTGGCTTCTCTGCTGTTCGTAGCCGTCCTATCCTTCCTAAGGATTCCGCTTCTGAACTTCTACACCATCATAGGCTTTGTCGTCTTCTTCCACGTCTTCCAGTGGCTAATAGGCCCCTACATCATCAACGCCGTCTACCGTGCAAAGCCCGCATCCGAGGCCGGCGTGGCTTGGGTTGAGGAGGCGGTAAACCGTTTGAGCATCTCGGCAGGCATGGAGAAGCCGCCCAAGGCCTACGTGGCTGAGATCGACATACCCAACGCCTTCGCCTACGGAAGCCCTCTAACAGGCCCCATGGTAGCCGTCACGCGGAGGCTTGCGGAATCGCTGCCACGTGAGGAGGTTGAGGCTGTGATAGGTCATGAGCTAGGCCACATCAAGCACAGGGATGTTTTGTTCATGATGGCTGTGAGCATCATTCCAGCAATCATCTACTACCTAGGATATACGTTGTTTGTTTCAGGCGCCTACGGCGGACGGAGGGATGGAGGAGCCTATGTCTTCCTCGTCGGCTTAGTGTTGATGGCTTTCAGCTTCGTGTTCAACCTTTTCGTCTTCTACCTGAGTCGTCTCCGTGAATACTATGCCGACTACTTTGCAGCCAAGACTGTCAGGAATGGTGCACGCAACCTTCAGCGGGCGCTGGTAAGGATAATGATGTTGTCTGGCCGTATTAGAAGGGATAAGGCGGCTCATTTCGAGCAGTTCAAGGCCTTCCTCATAGCCGACCCCGAGGTCGGGATACAGGCTTTCGGCGACGTCGACTCCATGGTTGAGCGTGTCAAGAACATGAAATCGAGCGGAGTCGTGGAGCTGTTCAGCACGCATCCAGACCCGGCCAAGCGGTTGAGGGCTCTGGACAACTACGTCTACAGCCCTCCGTAGCCCGCGTCATGCTTTTATACTCTGGTGTCCGCATGGACTTCGGCTATGTCTTCAGCCAACGCCTCAATCCAAGCGAGGCAGGATGTCCTCCGGTGTAAACACGCCCTTCCAATCCTTTCATCCATATACCAGCGCCCCCAGAGGTTCTCAGAAATATGCCATAGGCTGGGCATACACGACAAAGTGCTGGTGAGGAAGCTCGAGGTCCTCATGTCGCACGGGTTGGTCATGCCTACGTCAGGCGGGTATGCTTTGACGGAGAGCGGGCGTCGCTTCATGGATTCTCTCCAGCCTGTGATGAACAAGGTTGAGCCCGAGGTCTTGGCTGAGGTTCTTAAATGTAAGTGGTCGAAAGAAATTCTAAAGGAGCTCGTCGAGGGCCCGAGGTACAGCGTGGAGGTTGTTGACGGGATCGCTGGGCTGAGCTGGAAGGTTGCTTCAGAGAGGTTGAAGAAGCTTCAGAGGCTGGGGTTGGTGAGTAGAACAGTAGTCTCGGAGCAAAGCCCCGTCCGTGTGTTGTACAGTCTAACTAGGAAGGGGATGGTTGTTGCTTGGTGGGTTGAGGTTTTGACGCCCGCCATGGGCGAGGGGTTGCCGTAGAGTATATATAAAGCCTGTTCTGGCTAGCCCTAGATCATGTCGGAACGCTACGAGGTGCCCGATGATCTCCTCTACACGAAGGAGCATGAATGGGTCCGGCAGGAGAAGAAGAAATACGCAGTAGTAGGTATAACAGACTACGCTCAGAGGAAGCTCCGAGAAATCATCTACATAGAGCTGCCTCACCTCAACACAAAGGTCAGGACGAGAGACGTTCTCGGAACTGTTGAGTCAGTCAAGTCCACGGCTGACATCTTTTCACCCGTCTCAGGTAAAGTAGTCGAGGTCAACTCAACGCTGCTAGACCATCCCGAGATGCTTAACGAGTCGCCTTACACCGATGGGTGGATAGCCAAGGTTGAGCTTTCGGACCCGGCTGAGCTCGACAAGCTGATGGACGCCGACGAATACAGGAGATATCTTGAAGAACTCGAGGAGGAGAAGACAGAGGAAGAGATGTGAAGACCAGCCGACCACAGCATGCATAAGAATATATAGCTCTGGAGCGTATGTGTGGCGTGAACTAGTTCAAGGAGAGTGTTTGGTCGTGGTTTTGGTCAAGGTTCAGAGGATCACAAGCTACACAGATCCGGAGACGCTGAGGCCCGGGAAGATCATCGAGCTCGTCGAAGTTAGACGTGGTAGTGGTTTTCAGGCCGTCGGCATGGGAGAGGAGTCGGTTATGGTTCAGCGGATGCTTCAGACCGCTATGCTCCAGCTCCAGTCCATGGGGTTGATGCCTGTCTCACGTGAAAACATGTTTCCGAAAATTATCCTCTACGTGACGGAGCAGGAGTACGACATGCTCAACGTAAAGCTGGAGGTCAACGAGGTTTACGAGGTCAGCTTCAACGACGGGTCTATCGTCTTCAAGAGGCCTCAGGGAATAGGCTAGTCCACGTCTCTCCGCTGCCAGAGCTGCTTGAACCAAGAAGGCACTCTGGGTTCTTCTACGACATCGTAATAGTCGTAAGGCTTGACGTCGAGAACAGGCGTGGATGTGTAGGCGTCGAGGCCCAGAACCCTCAAACCTTCCTCAAACACCTCGACAAGCCTGCAGACAGCCAAGCCTATCGGGTTGGGCCGTGCAGGACCTCTCGAAGCGAACACACCAACTTCAGGCAGGTCGGGACGGCCCCTCGGCCTAACAACCAGCTCAGCACGCTCCTCTAGATGGAGGTAGAAAATCACGAAGATGTGGCTGTATTCCTCAAGACCCTTCAACCCCGGGCGATATTCTTCGAAGATCTCTATTGTCGAGACATCTCTCCACCGGTTCCACTCCACCGTCTTGTCCAGCGGCATGCCCTCCTTCACACGCCCGACCGGCTTAAGCACAACTATGTCCAAGACCTATCCCCTCAACGCCACAGCTGTAGCCCAGACACGCTGAACAACTGTGATGAATGAAACGACGGAGATGAAAACAGCTGAGACGTAAAGCATCAGAGGGTTTAGGTATGCCAAGAAGGTGCCGAGGATGGCTGCGACAACCCTCACGGCTCTCTCGCCTATCCCTACTTCTTTGAGGCTCACGCTGAGGGACTCGCCCCGGGCCCTAACGTAGCTGACCAGCATGGATGAAGCCAGCATCACGACAGCCAACAACCCGTCGACGTACCCCGTGATCATGAAACCCACAACTATCAAACTGTCCGAAACCCGGTCGGAGACCGAGTCGACGAAAGCCCCCATCCTCGACTGGCTTCCAGTCAACCTTGCCAGAGAACCGTCAAGCCCGTCCAGTAGAGCGCCGAGAGACAGGACAAAACCAGCCGCCAGAAAATAAACACGCTCGACGCGGGCCAGCCCGTAGAAGAATAGAGATAGAAAAGTCAAGCCAACACCTGCAGCCGTCAAGAAATTGGGCGAGATACCCGCCTTGGCGAACAGCTTAACAACAGGCAGGGCTGCATTCTCGAAGAAAGCCCGGCCACGTCTGCTCACAGCCACGAATGTCCACCACGTTCTCCTGATTTATGTTTACCTCAAGGCGACAGGTTTATATCATGTTAATGGTGATCCCCTGACTGATGGCTGCAGACGAGGCTTTGATGCAGGCGATGAGGCTTGTAGAAGCTGCGAAAACCAACCCCGAATTATCCAAGAAAGCATCAGGGTGGGGCAAGGTTGTACAGTTCAAGCCAAGCGACGGCAAGCCGTTCTACATCCACTCGACGGCCGGCGTACTCGCTGTAAGCGAGGGGCTTCACCCCAACCCCTCGGCCTCGATCGAGTCAACTCACCGAGACCTTGTCTCAATCCTGAAAGGTGAGATGGACGCCGTCAAAGCTTTCTTTTCAGGAAGGATAAAGATCAAGGGAGACGTCTTCGCAGCGCAGGAGCTTAACTCCATCTTTACGTCGCTGTTAAAGGGCGGTTAGAAGACTCTCGATGGCTTCAACGGTGTTGATTCCCAGTTTCTTCAAAACCCTCAGCCTTCGGTGGTAAGTGTCGTCAACCCTGTACCCAAAACCGGTAAGCTGTTTGTACAGCTTGGCTGTGTTCTTCATCCCCTCTCTGTCGAAGTCTAGAAGAAGAATCACCCGAGTTGTCGGCGGAACCCTGTTCAACTCGGTGTGTAAACGACTCTGAAGAATTATCCTCCCCATGAACCCCATCTTCCTGAGCGTCCTCACGTCCCTAACCCCCTCCACCAGAACAACCGTCTCTTCGTCTGACTCATCCACAAGCCTCTTCAAAATCTTTCTAACTTCCTCGTACACCTCCTCCCTCGACAACCCGATTCCCTTTACCCAAGTAATGATAAGATTATAGAGCTTGCTAAACATTTCTATTCATCTTACGACTGAGAGGATGCTGAAAATCCGTCGGAAAAAGCCTGAAAACCATACAAGCGTATTACCTTTAGTTATAACCATCCAACAACGCAGAGAAGCCAACGCGAGGTGAACAAAAGAAATGAAAGTTGTAACGGTG
This sequence comes from Candidatus Caldarchaeum sp., assembly GCA_038890155.1. Lineage (GTDB taxonomy): Archaea > Thermoproteota > Nitrososphaeria_A > Caldarchaeales > Caldarchaeaceae > Caldarchaeum. The sequence continues at coordinate 22,964 of JAWAFZ010000015.1, forward strand.
CATCTACCCGAGCCATACCTTCAAGCGATAGACGAGCTGGTGCGACGCAGGCTGTACCCCAACAGGGCAGAGGCCATACGAATGGCGCTCCGAGACTTCATCAGGTCGGAGGTACAGATAAGTGAGTGAGGAATACTTCCTCAGCCCTGAGGACATCCGCATCAAGCTGATAGGCGTCGGAGGAGCGGGCTGCAACACAGTTAACCGCCTCGTCTCCGCCGGGATGACAGGAGTTTATACAGTGGCCGCAAACACAGACCTACAGCACCTCGACATGGTGAGGTCTGACAGAAAACTTCTGCTCGGAAAAACCGTGACTAGGCTACGTGGAGCTGGAGGAGACCCGGCTAGGGGTCGGAAGGCGGCCGAGGAGTCTGAGGAAGAGATAAGAAGGGCCCTGGAAGGCTCCGACATAGTCTTCATAGCCGCCGGCTTGGGAGGAGGAACAGGAACCGGAGGAGCCCCTGTGATTGCGAGGGTCGCCAGAGAGGAGGGCGCAACCGTCGTCGGCGTGGTCTCGCTGCCCTTCGCCTTCGAGGGACAGGTGAGGAAGAGGATAGCCATGCAGGGCCTCGACGAGCTGAAGAAATACACAAACACATCGGTCGTCATCGACAACAACAAGCTTCTAGACCTCTACCCACAGCACGGTCTAAGAAGAGCCTTCAGCCTAGCCGACGAAGTAATCAGCAACATGATTCAGAGCATAACCGAGTCCATAGCCAAGCCCGGGCTGATAAACATCGACTACGAAGACTTCAAAACAGTCGTCTCGAGAGGCAAGCTGGCGTCGCTGGGCATCGGCAAGGCCTCATCAGCCAACAAAGCCGAGGAAGCAACCTTCAACGCCCTCCAGTCCCCACTCCTAGACGCATCCTACGAAGGCCTGTCAGGAGCCATCGTCCACGTCTGCGGCGGCGAAGACATGCAGCTGGCCGAAGCCGCTAGACCAGCCGAGATCGTTTCAGAGCTTATGGGAGACGACGGCCTAGTAATCTGGGGAGCCAGGATCGACGACTCGTACAGCTCGACGATGCAGGTCTCACTGATACTCACAGGCCTGTCTTCGGCGGAGCAGGTGGTCGAGATCAACGAAATAACACCCACCATAATAGACCAGAAAATAGCAGAGGAGTCCAGCGAAGAAGTCGACAAGATCCTCGAACAGCTCGGCATAAAGCCCGTAGCATCCTACCATTAAGCAAATATCCATCCATTTTTTATTCTTAGCCTGTTGAAGAGAATAGTAGAGCAGAGCACCATCGGTTTAATCTTCTCCAGAAGGTCTATCAGGAGATTCCGCAAAACCGAGATGGATGAAGATACTCTATCGGTAATAGTTGAGGCCGGGCAGGCGGCGCCAGCCTACCTGCAGGCATACTCAATAATATGGGTTAGGGATGAAAAAACTGTCGAAGAACTCTCCAGCGTGTGCGAGTCCGAGGTGGTCAAGCAAGCCTCGGCCGTCCTCCTGGTCTGCTTGGATTTCAACAGGCTCTCGACCCTGCTGCAGAACATCACCAACGACCATTTTTTAAAGCTCGACTCTTATCCGGCCGAGGTGTTGCTCAGCGTTTTCGAAACAGGCCTTGTTGTCATGAATATGATAACTGCTTCGGAGGCTTATGGCTACGGCTCTCTACTCCTCGACTGCGGGCTGTACGAGTGCGAGAGGCTGGTTGAGCTTTTCAAGCTGCCTCACGGAGTAGTTCCGCTAGCCCTACTCCTTATCGGCGAGAAGGATGAGAACCCTCCCAGAAGACCTCGGTGGGGGTTGAAGAACATCCTGCACGTCGACAGCTACAAGCCCGCCGACCAAGACGATGTCATCGAGTATCTGTCAACCGCTGAAAAAACACTCTCGACTGAAGGATACCTCATGAAATACGCTAACTTCGCAGGCACCTACGTTGAATATCTAGCTGAGAGGCTCAGGGCTTCGAAGGATGTTAAACAATCCTACGAACAGCTTTCAGCCTTCCTCAGAAAAAGAGGTCTGAAGGTCTAGCCCATCCTTACAGTCTTAAATTCTTCCTCTCAGGCCTAGCCGTGGATGAGCTTAGAGGAGGAAGTTGTCGCTATCCTCAACCAGTACGCCTCCTACGTGGAAAAGGCTGTCGAGAACCATGTGCCGAGAGTTTTCGCGGAAGATTACTTACAGTATGAATATGGAGCTGCCCGCTTCCGCTACCATCCCGACTCATTCACCGAGGGTTTGTCCAAGCCTTTCTGGGAGCTGTTCAGCCGAGGGGGGAAAAGATGGAGACCAGCCTTGACCGTGCTCACCTACGAGGCTCTGGGAGGAGAGGCTCGAGAAATCGTATACGCAGCAGCTGTGCCCGAGATAATCCACAACGCCACGCTGATGGTCGACGACGTAGAAGACTCCAGCCTGCTGAGGAGGGGGAAGCCGTGCATCCACCACATCTACGGCGTGGACATAGCTGTAAACGCAGGCAACGCCCTCTACTACCTGCCCGTCTACCTCCTGACGAAGAGGGCCGACGAGCGTAAAGCATGCCAGCTGCTGAGAAAATACGTCGAGATGATGGTAAGGCTCAGTCTAGGCCAGACCATGGACATAGTATGGCACAGAGGGCTCGTAGACGATATTACGGAGGCGAACTATCTGCAGATGGCCTCCTTCAAGACTGGAGCTCTGTCGAGGTTCTCCGTGGAAATAGCGTGCATCTATGCGGGGCGGTATGATTTGATCGAGGTTGTTGGAGATTTCGGCGAAGCCGTGGGAACGGCTTTCCAGATACAGGACGACTACCTGAACATTTTCGGCGAGGAGGAGAGGTACAGGAAGGAGATTGGCGGGGACATCACGGAGGGTAAGTACACTTTGATGACCGTGTACGCACTAAGACACCTGCCGGCTGACAAAAGCAGGAGGCTTCGTGAGATACTGGCGTCCCACACAACCGACAAGGCGAGGATCCATGAAGCTATACAGCTGATCAGGGAATCCGGCGCTGGTGAATACGCCAAAGCAGCTTCGAGAAACCTCGTCGAGACGGCTTGGACGAGGATGAACAACATTCTGCCGGAGTCGGAGGCCAGGAACATGCTCGGCAAGCTTGTCAGGTTCCTCGTCGACCGGACGCTGTAAAAACCTTATCAAACCCCTCTCACTAGTATTATCCATGTCCTCGATGAAGCTTGAAGTCGTGGACGTGAAGATCCCTGAGGGCTGCAACGTTGTTTTCGGAGTTTCTCATTTCATCAAGACTGTTGAAGACCTGTACGAAGCTGTGGTCAACACCGTTCCCGGAGCCAAGTTTGGGCTGGCTTTCATGGAGGCGAGCGGGCCTTGTTTAGTGCGCCACGAAGGCACAGACCAAGAACTGAGGAAGCACGCCGCCGAAACCATGCTCAAAATCGGATGCGGCCACACATTCATACTGTTCATTAAAGGCTTCTACCCCATCAACATCATGCAGAGGCTTAAGGACGTTCCCGAAGTATGCACGATATTAGCTGCGACAGCCAACCCTCTTCAGATAATCGTGGTCGAGACAGAGCAGGGACGTGGAGTGCTAGGAGTCGTCGACGGACACAAGCCAAAAGGAGTAGAGGACGAGAAACACATCGACGAGAGGAAACAATTCCTCCGCAAGATAGGATACAAACTCTGAAAAATCAAGAACTCCATCACAACATCCTTCTCAATTTCTTGACGAAACTGCGGTACATCCTTGGATTGTCGAAAACCCATGAATTGACTCCGTTGATTCTGACAGGCTCAGTCTCAAGCACCTCGATTATCTCCTCACATGGAAAAACTCTGACGTAATGCTTAGGGTCTTTGATTAGCAGTATGCGTCGGTATTCGATTTCGTGTAGATGGGTCATGGGGGTTCCTGGTTCTTTCTCAACCATCTGGATGAAGTGCCGGATGTCGTCTAGGTTGATGAAATTCTGTTTTCCACGTCTCTTCCATTCGTTGACGCATGCATGGAAGAAGCCGACGATGTCGTCGATGTATGGCTTGCCGTTGTTGAAGTACAGCAGAACAATCGGATGAGAAAGCCACCCCCTCAGCCCATCCTGGATAAGGCCGAGCTTCCGGAAAAAAGCGTTGAGAACCTGCTTAGCCTCGACACGCTGCTTACCCAGCCTCAGGTCGTCGAGGACTGCCGCAGACCTAGCCCAATCAACGTACGGCCGGAAGACCTGCATCGATGCAGCCTGCGGCGGTGGAGAATTTAAGCCAGTCTTGGGAAAAAGGGTATGATTTTATGGTTGACCAGTCCTAGCCAGAGCGTTCCCCCGAGCAGGGTATTGATGTATGGGAGAAGCCAGTAGACACGGTTGATGTCTTTTTTGAAGAGGAGCACGGACAGCGGTACTGCTGGGTAGATAAGGGTGAGGATGCTGAGTGGATGGTAGTTGGTGAGTGTTATGGCGAGGTAGACGAGGCCCGTCCAGAAGACCGCGACGAGGATGAGGGCGGGTGTTCTGCCGATGACTACAGGTGTTGTCTTGATGCCGACGCTGCGGTCGTATTCGATGTCTGGGACGGCTGAGAAGATATGCATCGCCGCTATGTGGAGGAATCCGGCCAGCAGTATAGGGACTGCGGGCAGAGTGCCTGAAGCGATGTAGTGGCCGAACACTCCCGGCATGATGTAGAGGTAGTTGGTGGCGAAGTCGATGAAGGGCTTGCTTTTGAAGCGGAGCGGCGGGGCGCTGTAAAAGACTGCGAGGAAGAGGAATCCTCCGAACAGCAGACGGGCCACGCTGTCCTGAGTAAGCATCAAAAGCAGGCTCAGCACGAGGACGAGCATCAGCAGCCGTCCCAGTCTACGCCTCTCACCTCCCAAAACTCGGACTTCTTTCGAATCCTTCTTCGGGTTCAGCAAATCGGTTTCCGTGTCGAAGTAGTCGTTGATTCCGTAGATCAGGATGTTAGCGGGTATGAAGAAATAGAGGAGGTAGACATAGTACTCGAGTTTGAGAAAGTCGTTGAAACCGGAAGCTCCAAGGGTGTATCCCACGACGTACGGACCAGCTGCGTAAATCCAGAACCTAAACCGGGAAATCTTCAGAATGCTTTCGACGGACTGGGTTAGAACCACGTCAGCCCACCGAGGGGAAACTTGAAACGCATGGCGTGGATGAAGTTGACGTTTGCGTTTAAAAAGATGCGGGTTTTATTCGGCTTGACTTTGTGGAGGAAGACGATTGACGGAGTTCTGTAGATTGTTTTCGCGGTCCACTTGTACATGTCCGCTGCGGTTTTGATCGGGATTAGGTAGCGGTAGGGGATGTATCTGTATCCTTTTTCGGCGATCTTCTGCCATTCGAAGTATCTGAGGATTTGACGGCGGATGAAGGTTTGGAATGACCGGATCTTCGGGCAGATGATGTATGGGTCAAAGCCCTCGATTCCATATTCCATTAACTCCTGTAGGGGCAGGTATTGTCTACCGAGGATGAAGTCCTCACGAATGTCGCGGATGAAGTTGATGTACTGCATGGCTCTGCCAAGATAACGTGCGTAGATGTATGATTCCTCGCTGAGGCCGAGTATTTTAGCCATGAAGAGTCCAACTACTTCTGCGGAGCCATACATGTATTTGCAGAGTTCGTCGATTGTTTCGTAGGTTTTGTGGTAGAGGTCAGACTGCATCGCGTCTAGGAAGGCCTCAACCCAGGCTGGTTCGAATTTCTTCTCGTTTGACAGGGCGACGAACTCTCGGACAACTACGTCGGATGTTGGGTAGCCGTTAACGGCTTTTTCGTATTCTTCGCGGAATTGGAAGAACCCGTCCACGTCTTGGGGGATGACATCGACGAAGTTGTCAGCTTTGCGGAGGAAAGCGTAGAGGCGGAAGACCTCGGTCCTTACCTCCGGCGGGAAGAAGAGCGTGCTGTTGAAGTAGGTCCTGCTGCCGCGTTTGAACAACTTGTAGACCTCCGGCTCCACTTCAACGGTTTTATGGAACAGCATTTACATCAACTCCCTCTTGATTTTGTCGCGTATTATGTGGGCTGATATGAGGACCATGGGGAGACCGATGCCTGGATGTGTGTACTGCCCAGTGTAGTAGAGGTTTTTGACTCTGCGGCTTCTGTGGCGAGGACGCCAGAACGCAGTCTGTCTAAGGGTGTGAGCGAGGCCGAGGGCCGACCCCTTGTAGGAGCTGTACCTGCCTGTGAAATCCCTGACGCTGAAAAACTGTTTAAGGACGATGGCGTCGGAAACTTTCTCCCCGATTTTGTCCTCGAAGTCCCTGACTATAACGTTGAACAGTTTTTCACGCTTCTGGTCGTCGTCTACCAGTCCTGACGCAACGGGGATGAGGAAGAACACGGCTTCACCGCCTGGAGGCGCGGCGGTTCTGTCGGTCTTCGAAGGGACGTGCACGTAGTATGAGGCGTATTCTGGCCATTCACGGCGGTTGGGGTTGAAGACTTGCTGGAAGTTTTCGCCCCAGTCTTTTTCGAGGAAGACGTTGTGATGGACTACGTTGTCGAGCTTTCGGTCCAGACCTACGTAGGCGATAAGGGCGGACGGCGTGAACAATTTTCTATCCCAGTAGCCGGCGTCGTATGTTCGGTATTTGGGGTCGAGAAGGGTTGTCTCCACGTATGCGTAGTCGGCGTTGAAGACAAACGCGTCAGCTTTAATCGATGTTCCGTCGGCGACTACCCGCTTAGCCAGGCCGTTCTCCACCTCGATTTTATTGACCTCGTGGTCGAGCAAAAACTCAACTCCCTGCGACTTGGCCAAATTATACACGGCCTCGACGACCTGCCTAATGCCTTTCTCGGGGAAGTAGACGCCTTGAGCGATTTTAACGTAGTTGAGGATGGTGTAGAAAGAGGGTGCCTTGGCTGGCGGCGTTCCCACGAACCCCACGGAATAGAGGAGAATCTTGTGAGCCTTGTCGCTGCTGAACCACTTCTTGACGTATGCTTCAACGGATTCAAGTATGTTGATTTTCATGCCCTGCGAAAGAACTTCCCACTGGAAGAAGCTGAAAGGCGAATCGAGGTCGAGGTACAAGGTCTTCGATATGCTTCTGTAAAGGTTTTCGCATTTTGCGAGATATCGGCGGAGTTTATCGCCGCCGTTGGGTTCAAGTCTGTCGAAGAGTTGGATGTTTTCATCCAGACGAGGTGTAATTTCAGCGGTTTGTCCGTCGTCGAAGAAGACGCGGAAGCTTGGGTCGAGTTTTAGGAGGGTGTAGAAGTCCGACGTCTTCTTCCCGAACTCGCTGAAGTACCGGTCGAAAACCTCTGGCATCAAGTACCACGTCGGCCCCATGTCGAAGACGAAGCCGTCTCGGCTGAAGACACTAGCTCGGCCGCCCACGTTGCCGTTCTTCTCGACCACTACAACTTCATGCCCCTCCTTCGCCAGCAAGGCTGCGGCCGCAAGCCCGCCTAACCCAGCACCGACAACGGCTATCCTCATACTAACCGCGGGAAAACTATTTTTAATATAACCCTTTGCCAGCAACAATCAATTCAGAACGGGTATTGTCATCACAGATCAGAAATACCCGCTCTCATCACGGTGTTGGTTGTAGCCGGTTGTTTTTAAGGATGTCCTCGGATGAGGCACTCCTCTTTAATGGCTTCGGCCAACGCTTGAACGGACCTCTCAGCGGTCTCGCTGTCTATGATTAGTGGTGGCTGGATTCTAAGGACGTTTTTGAACAATCCTCCGACACCTATTAGGTATCCTCTCTTGAGCATGTTCTTCTTGATGTTCTCAGCAAGCTCTGCGCTGGGCTTCTTGCCACCTGCCTCGACAACCTCAACCCCTATCATCAGCCCCTTACCCCTCACGTCGCCGACTTGAGGATGGATTTCGGTAAGCTCTCTTAGAGATTTCAGCATGAACTCGCCATGCTTGGCCGCGTTCTCGTGTAGCCTGTCCCGGATTAAAACCCTTAGCCCAGCCACGCTGGCAGCGCACGCTACGGGGTTTGCGAAGAAAGTGGTAAAGTGCTCTCCACGCTCCAGAGCGTCGTTGACACGGCTGGATACAGCTACGGCGCCCATAGGAAGACCGGCGCCTAGGGCTTTCGCCATCGCCATAATGTCGGGGTTCAACCCCCAGTGTTCGCATGCAAAGATTCTACCTGTTCTGCCGAAGCCGGTCTGAACCTCATCAACAACCATGGGAACGCCTCTCTCGCCGCAGACCTTTGAAAGCCTGGGCAGGTAGGAGTCAGGGGGAACGATGATTCCTCCCTCGCCCATCACAGGCTCGACGACAACAGCAGCCACGTCGCCTGAAGTGTAGACGTCTATCAGCTCAGCCACCTCGTCGGCGCATCTCTCGCCGAACTCCTTCTCCG
>JAWAFZ010000016.1:0-31068 GCA_038890155.1 Candidatus Caldarchaeum sp.
AAGGCGTCAACCTCAAGGTTAGGGAGGGTGAGATACACAGCCTGATGGGGCCGAACGGCTCCGGCAAAAGCACGCTAGCCGCAGTCATAATGGGCCATCCCAAGTACACCGTCGACAGCGGCGACATCCTCCTCGACGGCGAGAGCATAGTTGACATGTCTCCCGACGAAAGAGCAAGGAGAGGATTGTTCCTAGCCTTCCAGTACCCGGTAGAGATATCAGGAGTGACTCTAGCTAACTTTCTGCGTAGAGCCTACATCAACCTCAAGTACGGGGGAGACGGCGAGAAGGCGAAGGACAAAGTCAGCTTGACTGAATTCCAGAGGCTCTTGAAGGAGAAGATCGAGATGCTAAAGCTCGACCACTCGATAGGGCGGAGATACCTTAACGAAGGTTTTTCGGGCGGTGAGAAGAAACGCTGCGAAGTTCTTCAGATGGCTATTCTTTCTCCAAGGATAGCGGTTCTCGACGAGACCGACTCCGGGCTGGACATCGACGGCGTCAAGATCGTGGCGGAAGGCGTTAGGACGATATCACGTCAGTCCGGCATGGGTGCCTTGGTTATAACCCACTACCTGCGGATACTCAACTACCTCAAGCCCGACGTCGTCCACATAATGTACGGAGGCCGGGTTGTTGAGACGGGAGGGTATGAGCTTGCTCAGCTGCTCGAGGAGAGGGGGTACAGCGTTATTGAGCAGAAGTACGGAGCTTCTACCGGCTGACGGGTGAGATTTCCAGCCTCGACCTGACGGCTTTGAAGACTGGGATTGCAACAGCTGACCCGACTACAACTTGACCTATGTTGAGAGGTATCTCGGCAACGGGGACGATGTCGGGCAGCAGGCCTATAGCGGCAGCGAGAGACTCGTACAGGAAGTAGCCGAGCACCATCACAAGCCCTGCCGCCAGCAGGGAGATCACAAGCCAGGCCTCTGCTTCCTTCTTCCTGAAGACGTAGTAAGCTGGTACGGCTGAGCCGAGAAGAGCGAGCACAACCCATGTAGACGGCATGACCAGCAGCTCGAATGTTTGGCCTGGATAGACAACTATCTCAACTGCGCCGCTCATCAAGTAAACTCCCACCATCACGAGTATGATGAAATAAACCCCGACGACCATGGCCGACAGAACAGCCGCCTGCGGCACCGCCAGCCTCCTCAGCCTCCTGTAGAGGATTGCTGCAACAGCTCCCTCAGCCGCCTTTATCACCAGAGTCCCTGGTGCGAAGGCTTGGTATCCGAGAATCATGTCTGCCAAGGCTGAGCCAACGCCTCCGGCGAAAGCTCCCACGAACGGGCCTCCCAGCAGGGCGGACAGGTAGACCATAGTCTCACCGAGGTTGAAGTATCCTCGGGTCAGCGGGAAGTATATGCTTAGCACCATGGTCGCAGCCGCCACGAGTGCCGTGAACACAACTGTCATGGAAACCGCTCGGGCGTCCATGTTCGGTAGGATTCTAATGCTCTTTGATAAACTTTTTCAACCCAGCAATCCTGAGAGTTTAAAGGGTTTTCTGTCCAGCTTGGCCTGCTTCAGCCTCTCAGCCACCCTGTTGGAGTCTAACCCACCGAACTCGACGCCCGCCCTTGCCAACTCGTCGCCAGCCCGTTTAATTATCGAGTCGAAGCCTTTCGTGTCCCCTTTCTGCAGGTGGACGAAAGCCGCCGCCGTGAGAATCAGGCCGTGAAGAAAAACCTTGACAACCCCTTCAGACGACCTCCACAAAGACTCGAGAGCTTCATGAGCTTCCCAGAACCTCTCCGAGTCAAAAAGCCCGACAGCACGACTGAAGCAGGCTTCCGGGCTCTCGGCGACGTCAGCGCCCGTCGGAACGACTTCCAGCACGTCAAACCCCTCGAGCCTAGGCGGGTGGTCAGAGAACACGTCGACCTCGATGTGCTTGGTTCCCACCCTGACGTCTATGACGTTGTATCCTTTAGAACGGAGTGTCTGAATTACTCTAGGTCTGTCTAGGGGAGACTGCCCCGTGTTGGCGGCCAAAACTATGTATCGTCTCATGGCGTCGTGGCTTCGACAACCCAGTCGAGGTATGTCTTGTAAACATCCGTCGGCGTGATCTCAACCATCTCAGGAACCTTGTACGGATGCTCCGCCACAATCGTCTCTTTCAACAGCTGAGACTTCTGCCTGCTCGTCTTAATCACCAACAACACTTCAGAGTCGACGTTTACCTTGTTATCCCACCAGTAGATGGACTCGGTTTGAACGACGTTAATGCAGGCAGCGAGCCTTCTCTCAACCAGACTCCTACACCAACCTTCAAAATCCCCGCTCCTCGGGTAGGAGACTAGAAGAACGACCATCATGATCCGTCAAAAGACGGCGTGAGATTAAAATTCTTCTAAAACACGTACATGGCGAAAATGCTACCGTATGCTCCGTGGTTAGCTTGGACGATACCGCTCGTCGGAAGCCTGTTTGTTCCTTTGGTTTTCAAGGCTGGGAAGCGTGCGGGGGAGACTTACGCAGTAGCCGTCTCCTTCGCCGCAGCAGCCTTCAGCATATCCATGATCCCGGATGTTTACGGGTTAGGGAATAAGGGCTTGGTCATAAAAGTGCCGTGGATACCTCTGGGGAGCGACCGGTTCATAGACGCCAGCCTGCTCTTAGACCCGTTGAGCGTAATGATGGCCAGCATAGCCACGGGCATAGGCTCTCTAATAGTCCTCTACAGCGTAGGATACATGAGCCGTGAAGAAGCCCTACCGAGATACTACTTCTTCATGCTGTTCTTCATCGGAGGCATGACTCTCCTCGTCCTATCCGAGAACCTCCTGATGCTATACATCGGCTGGGAGATAGTTGGTCTCTGCAGCTATGCGTTAATCGGCTTCTACAACAAACGCCCTGAAGCCAACCACGCTGGAATTAAGGCTTTCGTGACGACACGGGTTGGAGACGCCTCCATGCTCGTCGGCATAGTCATCCTGTTCGCCATGTTCGGAACTTTCAGCTTCACCGGGCTGGAGAAAGCCATGCACAACTCGATTGAAACAGGCGTAATTTCCACGTCGGGTTTAATTCTACCGCTCCTCCTGATATTCGGCGGAGCCGTGGGCAAGTCAGCCCAGTTCCCGCTGCACGTCTGGCTGCCCGACGCCATGGAGGGCCCAACACCCGTCTCAGCCCTGATCCACGCAGCCACCATGGTGAAGGCCGGCGTCTATCTTGTTGCTAGAATGATTTTGACCGTCGTGCCGTTCGAAGCCTTCCCACCGGCCATGCTGGCTGAGTGGTACTTATCGATAGCGCTGATCGCAGGGTTCACAAGCTTCTTTGCTGCAACGATGGGGCTGGTCTCCCCCGACATCAAGAGAGTGATAGCGTACTCTACCATAAGCCAGCTGGCGTTGATGCTGGCCGCTCTCGGCATGGCTTCGGAGTTAGGGTTGTTCAGCGGTCTTTTCCACCTCTTGAGCCACAGCATCTTCAAGGCCCTCCTCTTCCTAGCCGCCGGAGCCGTCATCCACGCCGTTCACACAAACAACCTCGACGAGATGGGAGGGCTGCGGACCAAGATGCCGATAACCTTCTGGACCTCAGCCGTCGGCGTCCTCTCCCTAGCCGGCGTCCCACTTTTCAGCGGTTTCTGGAGCAAAGACCTCGTCATCGAGTCTTCGCTGCAAGCCGGCAGCATGCTGGTTTTCCTGCTCATCACCGGCGCATCAATCCTCACAGTCGCCTACAGCGTACGCTGGCTGTACAAGGTCTTCCTCGCACCCCCAACCCATCACACGGAGCACGCCCACGAAGCACCTCCAGTGATGACCATCCCGCTCATAGTACTTGCAGCAGCATCCCTCGCAGTCGGCATAACAGGCCCATTCTTCGAGGAAGAACTCCACCACTACCTAGGCTTGCATGGGAAGTTCTCGACAAGCCTAGCCACTTACGCAGCCTCCGCAGTAATACTGGCTACAGGCGGTATGCTTGGCTACGCCTTCTACCTCGGAAAGTTGAAAAACCCCGGAGAAGTGAGGTCTTCGGGCGTAGGGGCCAAGCTTCACACGCTGCTGGTCAACAGATACTACGTGGATGCCTTCTACTACAAGGTGTTCGTGAACGGGTTGGAGAAGACTGGAGGACTGCTGCTGAAGTTCGTAGAGCTAAAGATAATCGACGGTTTCAACTACGCACTCACGAGGGCGACGGTTGCCTTCGTGCAGCTGTTCAGGAACATACAGACCGGTGAAAGCAACGTAAACATCAGCGGACTACTGATAGGCATGATTTTGCTGATAATCATCTTACTCCGTTTCTTGTTCGGCCTCGGCTGACAACCGACAGCCTGAACACACACTTCCCACTACCAGACTCCACACACTCAACTTCTTTGCATATAACAGCCTCATTCAGAGCAACCGCTCCAGCACCACTCACAAGATTAGAGACGACCAGTTCGCAACCAAGGCTTCCGACTCGGCAAAACCCGCAACCCCTCAGCTCAACAACCCATTTATCCTTGTCAACCTTCCTAACCTTGACCTTCCCGTCGGAAGCCGTTGAAAACACCATAGCCAAAACTTTCTCCCAACTCGTGTGCCTTCCATTACTCAGCAGGCAGAATACGAACAGCCTTGAGTACAGCTCTTGAAGATAGGAGGCGAGACGGCTCAAATCAACCTCAACCCCAGCACGGTGTTTCAGGAAACGGCTCAAGTCGTTTAGGGTCTCCATCGACTCCTGCGAGGAGAAAAACCTCAGTCTCCTGCCAGCCTTCGCCCAAACGCCGTCGATGGCTGAATCATCATCAGCTGCTCTTTCTAGCTTCAACAAACCCTCGTCAACCCAAGAGGCTATCTTCCACATGACGTTGTCCACCATGTCGGGAAAAACCCTCTTAACCCAAGAAACTCTGAAACCATCAACCGCCTTCGCCAGAAAATAATCGCTGATAACCTCCAGCTCCATCGGGTCTTTCTTTAGAGCTATCATCAAGTCGTCCTCAGCCTCGATTCTCTCTAGGAGAGCTCTGGCTGAGTTATTTCCATCAAGAACTTTCTTCGCAGCGTTTATGACAACGTCGCCGTTGACCAAGGTGTATTTTATTGGCTTCAGGTGGTACTCTTCCCTCGCTATTCGGATTGGGGTGAAGTACTTCTGAAGAGTGTTTCCCTCCCTTGAAACAGACAGGTCGATGGCCCCGTCGACGACGGCCATGAGCTTTCTCTCGAAAACCTCGAAGGTGTTTTTGGGCAGCAGCAAAAACTCTACGTGGTTTTGTTTCTTCACCTCCGCCTGCCAGAAATTCAAGAGCTTTAGGACCTGCTCGGAGTCATACCTTACTAGGAGCTCGGGCAAGTAGGAGTGAACGATTATGCGTGGCGGGAGTTGTCTTCTCAGGGTGTTTATGGTGATCGAGAGCTCTTGAAGGTTGTCAAGGCTCACAGCCAGCCTCTCGACATCGCCTGACAAAGTCTGGCGGGGGGAGACCAGCTCGAGCAAGCTCCGCCTGTCAAAAAGCCTTAAGAGAAACTCCCTCGACTCGCTGAAGGTCTCATCCCTCACAAGCACGGTCTGGCCGGGGGTAATCCTTACTACTTCGTCGAAGAACGGGTTTCTCGAGCGTTGTTGAGGCGGCTGTTCAGGCGCCTCGTTGCTTGTCTCACCCATTTTGATGTTTTATTAGACGTAATCGTATAAAAGGTTTCTCGATGCTGTTCAAGCATGAGCATTCATGGCCTCTTTCGGTCCGAGTATTTAAACAAAAGAAAGATTTAAGTAGTATTATGAGTAATCAAAACAAAAAACTTTTCTTCAACCTTGAATCCTAAGAAACGAAATGATAGGAATCATAAACGAATTAAGAACCTTGGCGACGATCCGGCCGTCGAAGTACACGCTGATAGGCTTGGCAGTCCTCGGCACGGTTCTGGCCCTACAGCTTATCTTAGGCGTTCATGCAGGCAGGCTGATAGACTCGTCCGACTAGACCCACTATCAGTTCTTTTATATCTCTAACCCTTTTTATGTTGTTTTGATGAGGTTTTCCAGCTGCTCTAAGTAGGGTTTGGTGCTGGCCCATCCCTTCTCTCCGTAATGCTCGGTTGGTACTGTGAATGTGAAAACCTCATCAGGAAATATCGGGTATGAAGTCTGGCTCATCTCAAGCTCGGCATGGACGGGCACGTGCAGCCTCGTGATCGTTCCTTGCTTCTTCATCCAGACTGCGTGCAGATAGTCCTCAAACCCCTCAACCCCTCGTTCAACGGTGTTCACTAACACGTACCGGACGTTGTCAAACTTCGTCCTCCTAGTCGGCAGGTATCCAGTAATAATCCTTCCTCCCTCGATGTGCCTCTCCCTGTGGTAGCTGACCAGCTGAGGAGATATTCCATGCATCTCCGATATCTTATTCATCTTCGTCGTGGGCTCGAGCTCAAGCTCCTCAATTATCAAAAGGTCCGTTTTGTCGAATTTAACCCGTCTCCTGTTCATCGACAACGGGATTCTCGGAATCTCTACCTCGACTTTTCTGCTCCAAGAGTCCAGCTTGAAGTCGTAGAGCTTGACCCATTCAGGCTTGTAGTATCCATCCACTACCTCGTCGTAGGCGTAGTTTTCCAGAACCTCTGCCTCTTGAAGTGTTTGAAGAATTTTTTGATAGTTTTGGCTTTCCTCTGATGGGGGAACGACCTCAAGAAAATATTCACGTTGTTTGACTAGGGTAGCTCTGTAAACCACGTACAGACTGTCAAGCCATTTTAGGAAGTTCACTTGCTTAGAAAGGTCTAGCCGGTTGCTGAAACGTATGAAAGCTATGTGCGGCGAAAGCCCTAACGCTCTGTAGTCTACAACGGGACGGAACCTGAAGCCGGATTCGTGGAACTTGTTCAGATAGTATCGACATGTCTCGACGGGCATGTCGAGTTCGTAGGCTATTCGCGGTATTCTTGTCGGGCCGTAGGTCATGGCCGCTGCTATTACTGATGTAAAAGCCCACCGTGGAGGGGCTGATGACAGTTTCATTAATTAAATAACGTGGTTTAACTATATTTATGCTTTCTCAAAACTTTTTAACGGATCATGCAGGCCGACGAATCATTATATTGTCGTTTTTAAAGGCCAAAGACGATGCTGCCGGGAGAAGCTCTAGACATACCCCTGCTGTCGCTCGCTGTAATCCTTCCGCTCGTCATGACGCCTGCGACGTTTCTGGCTGGGCGTGTCGGCTCTTGGAGGGCCGCTGCAGTCTTGTGCAACTCTGTCCTCTTAGTTCCGTTGCTGGTACTACTGTACTTGACTCCCCAGGTCTTCCAAGGTGCTGTCCTCCACGAGGAGTATCAATGGGTGCCTGCCCTCGGGCTGACCGTCGGCTTCGTCCTCGACAGCCTAAGCTATCCATTCGCAGTCCTTATCTCTCTTGTAGGCTTTCTGGCCGGCGTCTACTCCACAAAGTACATGGAGAGGGAGCACGACCTCACCTCCTACTTCACTCTACTCCTGCTTTTCGTAGGCGGTATGGTTGGAGTCGTGTTGGTGACAAACCTGTTCCTGTTCTACGTTTTCTGGGAGCTGATGCTGATACCTTCATATGCCATGATAGCTTACTGGGGGACTGGAAACCCTAGGCTCATAGGCTTCAAGTACTTCATATTCACTCACGCCGGAGCCTTGTCCATGCTCGTGGGGATCGCTTGGCTTGCAGCTCTCTTCGGCAACATGAACATATTCGAGCTCAGCAGTCTCGCAGGCGAGCAGCCCGCATCGCTCCGACCTGTCCTAACCATGATAGCGTTGTTGATATTCATAGGTGCTGCCGTCAAGATGGCAGTATTCCCCTTCCACACATGGCTTCCCGACGCCCACGCAGAGGCGCCGACGCCCATCAGCGTTCTGCTTAGCGGAGTGATGATTAAGACAGGAGTCTACGCCATGGCCAGGCTTTTGCTAGGAGTGCTTCCGTTCACAGTCGCCGACCTCCAGATACCCATAGCCGGGCTGGCGGTCGTCAGCATGATTTGGGGAGGTGTGATGGCTCTCGTCCAGACGGACGTCAAAAGGCTTCTGGCTTACAGCAGCATCAGCCAAGTCGGCTACATAGTCTTCGGCCTAGCTTCTGGCAGTACTGCCGGAATCCAAGGCGGTTTGTTCCACGTTCTCAACCACGGTTTCGCAAAAAGCCTCCTCTTCATGGGGGCGGGTGTCCTTATACATGAGCTGGGCGAGAGGGACATCCGGAGGCTGGGAGGACTGGCCTCCCAGATGCCGGTAACAGCGATGGCGATGCTGCTGGGAGGTCTTTCCATCGCCGGCACGCCGCCGCTGGGCGGGTTCATGAGCGAGTGGATGATCTTCGCTGGGGGAGTTGAGGCGGGCTGGACATGGCTTGTGGCTGTTGCGGTCTTCGCGACGGCTATCACAGCAGGATACTATTTACGAATGTTCCGGGCGGTTTTCTTCGGCGAGCGCGTGGCTAAGGCTACTGACCCTGGACCAACCATGCTGGGCTCCATGACCCCCTTAATAGTTCTGGTCGTCGTTCTGGGTTTCTACGCAACGTCGCTCATCTCGGTAATAGGGACGTCGGCGTCGGAGCTATCACTTTCCATCCTGGGAAGCTAGTTTCTCCAGCACTTCCCTCACTTTTGAAGCAAGCTCGACTGCCAGCACGTCTCTCATTTCCGGCTTGGCCACCAACACGTCTAGCTCGGCCTCCACTTGGGAGGAGCCTCTGCTTTTGACGCTGAATATTGGTGGAAAACGCTGGTCTAGATGAGCTTTGTATTTGTAGGCCGCCTTCAGCACCTCTGCCTCTGTTTTTGGTAGGCTTAACTTGGCGGGCACCAGCACGGGAATGGTGATACGCTGGGAGGCCAGCGACGTCCTGTTGGTGAAAACTCTTTTGATGAACATGGAATTTGGAACAGTTATCACAGACCCGTCGCCGCTGAGCAGCACCGTGGCCACATGGTTGATCTCTATCACCTTGCCTCTAAACCCTGCTACTTCTACGTCGTCGCCTTTCTTGACAGGTATGTATGTTCCCAGAAAATACCTAGAGACAAAGCTCGTCAAAAGGTCTCTCGAAGCAACCACAACAGCGATCCCCGCCAACGCCATCAGGAGCAGAAGAATGTCGAGATTAAGCCCAAGCTGGTTTACTGCGAGCAGGATTCCGACTAGCCACACAGAGATAGAGATCCAGTGAATTGTCTGGTCAACAGCCAAGGGTGGAGCTGCTTTCAACGTCCTACGCAGTATCGTGCCCAGCAAGCGTACGATAATGAACACCACCAGCAATATGCCCGCTACTACGGCTAGCCTAGTAAGGAAAACCGTAAGATCCATCATTTCGAGAAAGTTCATTCACTCACCCCCTTGAAGAATAATGCTCAGCACCTCCATCTCCTCCCTCAAGCCACGCTCTATGCTGCACAACGCAACCGCCTCACCTGCTTTCGCACCCATCTCCAGCCTAGTCTTTTCATCGTTCAATAATTTGACCATCGCCTCCTCCACCTGCTCGGGGTTGTCAGGGTTGACAAGGAGCCCTGTTGACCCGTGCTCAACTAGCTCCGCTATCCCAGCGTGAACGCTCACGATTGACGGCTTCCTGTACAGCCAGCTTTCAGCCACAACAAGCCCGAACCCCTCCGCCCTAGAAGGCAAAATCGTCAAATCACATCTCTCGTAAACGCAGCCCAGCTCCTCTTGGCTTACATGCCCAGTGAAGACAACGTTTTCGGAGACCCCAAGCTTTTTCACCAGTTCGTCAAGCTGCTGCCTCCATTGGTCAGCCTTCGACAAGCCGAGGCCCTGTCTTGAGCTTGAGAAACTTCCGTTCCCCACAATAACAAGCTTGACATTCGGTATGCGTCTAACCACTCTGGCAAGCGCCTTCACAGCCACATCATGTCCCTTCAAAGGGTCGAGCCTAGCTACAAGCGCCACAACAAGGTCGTCTTCTTTTATCGAGAACCTGTCGCAAAAATCGGAGACTTTCTGACGGCTTGGAACTACGTACTCCTCGAAGTCTATGTAGGGGTACACGTGAAAGACTTTTCCACCGTAGCCTATTCTCTTTAAAGACTTGAGGTAGGTTTTACAGCTGACGATGACAGCGTCATATGCGTCGAAGTATTTTTTGAGAAATGGAGCCCATTTCGGGGATATTACTCTCTCGTCGAAAGGTATGTGCCAGCGGAAGACTTTGGGCTTTAGGGTTTCCAGCATGGAGCCCGTGGGAAGCTGCTGGAAATCATGTATGTAGAACAGGTCGAAGTCATGCTGGTTGTCAAGCTTCATCAACGTTTCGCTGCAAACCCTGTTGTAGAGATTGTAGTACGCGTAGTCTTCATACCATGCAACGTCAACCAAGGACCTCGGCTCATCCTTCTGGACGCCGTGAAAAATCCTCCAAAGAAGCTCTTTGACGACGCCGTAGCTCTTGAGATGAGTCTCCTCCACCCTAACGTTCCACACCTCAATCCTGCCAAACCTGATTCTTTCAGGGCCCTTAGGGTTTAAGGAGACCCAGCAAGCGTCTTCTAACACCCCGTTCCTAAACATCCGCACGAGAAGAGGATAAACCATCCTCGTCACCCCGCCGGGGGAGAAGACATATTCGACGTTCTCCTTCATCACCGAAACGTCTAAGATGTTCTGCGAGACAGGTGTGTCCCCGACTAGACGGATGAGAGGGGTCTGCGTGCAGACAGCTAACCGCATTATGCCATAATTTCGTACGTGAAGTATAAATATGTTAGTGAGCAGCGGCGGTTTTTCTCTGTAGTTTAGTGGTTTCGATTTTTTCCGAAAGCTCTGGAAAGTTCTCTCTGAGGTACAGTCTTATGAGGTAAAGCGCTGCTGCAAGCCCTAAAACACCCAACGCCAGCATGGCCCAGCGTGGGTAGAAGAGAGATTCGGTAAGGAACATCGATATGGCGACCCAGAGAGCAGGAGATAGAAGGAAAAACAGGGCAACCACCCCCTTGGTGATCATCATCTTGTCGGCGAGCAAACGAGCTATGGACGAGGCTAAGCCGTCTGTAAACTCGAGCTGAGACGCCAAGTCAGGCGATAAGTTGTAGAATACTTTACCGACACTCTCGAAAAGCTGTGGGTTCGTCGCGGCGAAGAAGTCGGGCCGCAGCCAGGCCTTCCTAACACCCTCCTTAGTGGAGAGGTATACGTTGTCTCCCTCAACCATCATCAACAATCCCCGCCTCTTGGCGAATTTCTCAACCCTTCCAATCACTTCCTTATTTAGTTGAAGCGCTGGGTTTTTGAAAGCCATGCCCAGCAACGGCGGGTCGGAGGGAATATACTTGTTGACGACGAACACACCGTCCCTGAATTCAGGCATCTTCTCCTGAATAGCTGCTTCAGGCAGTCCTTTGCTGATCTGCTCTTCGACGTGCTTGAATGCTTTGACGAAAGCTTCGGACATCATTATCTTTGGGGGTTTTGGCCTATTTATGCTTGTTTGGAAGACGGCTCACCGACTTCATGAAGGAAACATGCTGAAAACCTGTTCTCACCTGTTTGGAACATCGGAGGCACAGCCGCGTCGCATTTACCCTTCATGAAGAATGGACAACGTGGGTAGAAACGGCAACCCGGCGGCGGGTTGATTAGGCTCGGCGGCTCTCCCGCAACTACTTTTCTCAAAACAAGCCTGTTTCGCGGGTCCGGGTCGGGAATCGCGTCGATCAAACACTGAGTGTATGGGTGGTTGGGGTTTTTCAGAACCTCTCTCGTCGGACCTGTTTCGACAAATTTACCGGCGTACATGACGACTATACGGTCGGAGAAGTATTTCGCAGTCGCAATGTCGTGAGTGATGTATAGCATGGTTAGGCCGAGTTTTCTCTGAATCTCGCGTAGCAGTAGAAGAATTTCCACTCGTATCGATGCGTCAAGCATGGTGACGGGTTCATCGGCCACAATGAACTCAGGCCTCGAAATGATTGCTCTGGCTATCGCGACTCTCTGCCGTTGGCCTCCGCTAATTTGATGCGGATATTTGTAAGCGAAATCAGATGTCGGAATAAGCTTGACGTCTTCAAGAGCTTTCATCACCATTTTTTTACGTTCTTCCGGAGTGCCTATTCCGTGAACAACCAGCGGCTCTTCTACGATTCGGTAGATGGTGAACATGGGGTTGAGGCTTGAATACGGGTCTTGGAAAATAGCTCCGATTCTTCTACGAATCCTCCGCAGCTGATTTCCGTTAACGTTGTTGATGTCCATTCCGTCAAAGTAGATTTTCCCGGAATATGGTCTGACCGCTCCGAGAACTGCTTTGCCGAAGGTGGTTTTTCCACAGCCGCTTTCACCCACCAAAGCCACCGTTTCACCCCTCTGCATGGACAGCGAAACATCGTCCACGGCCTTAACCGTCCCGATGGTTTTGAACAGCTTCCTGATAGGGAAATAGACTTTCAGGTTTTCCACGCTGACGAAGTTTTTCATCTATTTCTCACACAGCAACCAGCAGGCCGCAACCTGTTCTCCGGCGACTTCGAAATCAACCGGTTCCTGGACGTTGCATTTGTTGGCTATGGCATATGGGCATCTTGGATGAAAACGGCAGCCAGTAGGCGGATTGGTCAAGTCGGGCGGCGCGCCGGGGATAAATCGCGGCTCTTTTTCAGTTCTGAGAGTTGGAACGCTCTCTATCAGCAGCTGGGTGTACGGATGCTTGGGTGTGTTGAAGATTTTTTCCGCAGGACCTTGCTCCACGATTTTGCCTGCATACATTATCGCGACCTTGTCGGCAAGCTCGCTGGCCAAAGCTAGGTCATGTGTAATGAAAACGTATGATGTGCCGATTTCGTTTTTCAGTTTTTTCAGCAGATTCATGATGTTGGCTTGAGTAATTATGTCTAACGCTGAGGTGGGTTCGTCAAGTATAACTACTTTTGGGTTGGTTACCAAAGCCATGGCTATGGCGACTCTTTGCCGCATGCCGCCGCTTAGTTCATGAGGATACCTTGAAGCCATGTCAGGGTTGATGCCGAGGTAGGAAAGAGTTTCAACTGCCTTCCTTTTCGCATCCTCTTTAGATACACCGAATTCATACATTAATGGTTCGGCGATTTGTCGGAAGATTGGAATCACAGGGTTTAAGGTGTTCATCGCACCCTGAAAAACTATGGATATTCCGTTCAGCCGAACTTTTTTCCTAAATTCCTCCTCGTTGAGCTTCATGATGTCAATTCCGTTGAAAATAATATGTCCTTCGTATTTCGCGGTGTTTTTCGCCGGCAGACGGATGAGACACAGTGCGAGAGAAGATTTGCCAGAGCCGCTCTCACCAACGATTGCGAGAGTTTCCCGGTCTCCGAGCTCAAAGCTTACTCCGTCAACTGCTTTCACTATTCCTCGTTCTGATTCATAGTAAAGGTACAGGTTAGTGGCTTTTAGCACCAATTTACTCCCAAAAAAAGAGTATGATTTAAAAAATTTTTTCAACTAGGTTTTGGCCTACGGACTATTGAGAGAACGGAGATGACCAGCGCGATTATCGAAACAACGAGCACGAGTTGCGCAGTCAAAAGGATGGTACCTGCTGTCCGTGTCAATTCTTCCACACTTTCGTCTATGGTGGTGGCTGAGGCCGATATCTTGTTAACGTCTGTCTCCACTCTGGATACGCGTTCGCCGACAGTATTTACAGCTCCCTGAACACCCGTCAAAGCTGCCGCGAGGTCTCTGCTGATCGACCCAAGCCTGTCAAGCAACTCACGTGAAACCACTTCAATGCTTTCGACCAGCGGTTCGATGTTCAGAACGTCGACAAATTCTTTGACGGAGGCTACGGAAGCGACTTCGTCACTGTAGGCCGCTATAGTGAATTCGTAGAGTCCTCCAGGCCTCAGTGTTTTGGTGAAGTCGGGCGACAGTCTGATGATGAACCTAGTGGGAGTCACTCTGTCAGCGGTTCCCACGGACAGAATTTCTCCCGTTACCGGGTCTTTGACAAGGTAGATGGCGTACAGCGGCGCTGGACCGTTTACATCGATGAGAAGTAGGGATTCTCCTCCCGGTGTGATGGTGCTTTTACCTACGTTGGCTATCTCAACTTTCGGCGGTAGGCCGTAGAAATGGTCGCCGGGCATGTATGGATATGTTGGGTCTCGGAATGCTTCGAGCTTGAGGTACTGAGCTGCGCTGTCGAAGGCGGTTAGCATGTATGGTCCGTTGCCGACCCAGATGATACCGTATCTCGCATGCCATGCCAGCGCTGCGTCGTATCTTGCCGCCGCGTTTTCACGTGTTTCAAAGACCCTGTTGCCGACTCTGAACACACCTTCGGGGAAGAAGCCCGTCTCCTTGAACGCTGATATCTTGGAAGCGACAGCTGCGGCGTGGTCTCTCAAAACTATGCTTAGCCACGGAACACCCCTCGCCGTGGCCGCGGAATCGCTGTAAGCATGTGTCCTGTCCGTGTAAACAAGGTCGTCCATCGCTGCCTGAATCTCCCATGGAAGAGTCATGCAGGGAGCCGACGTAAGCCAGACGTTGGCTTGGTTGGCGATGTAGTTGGGGCTAAAGTGCCAATAGTCGATGTAGACTTCAACACGGTCGTCGGGAAGAATTTTGATTCCCCTCAATATTTCGAAGAACGGTCTGTTTGCTGTCGCGGCTGCGCTTTCAAGACCTGTTTTGGCAGGGTCAGCCGTCAAATCCCAGACGCTCGATAACTTGTAGAGCAGGTCAGCCATCGATATCCGGATTCCGTGATGCCATTTTGAGACGAAGAACTTTGAGTAGTCGAAGACAACCTTGCTGGTTGCTCTCACGCCTGAACCGACTGCAACCCATCTGTCGTTCGCCGCATCCCAGACAACTGCGTCAGACGGTACGTCGAGTTTTCCGTCTGGCCCAGCAGTAGTCACGTCAAAAGACGCTCTGACAGGCACCGGTAGACCGTTGAACGGATGAGGATAGATTGCTGGGTCGCATGTGTTTGCGGCCGGGTCTACCGAGTAAACATCTCTAAATCCAGCTATCGGGTTCCACGCCGTTCTTTCTGTCCACACCCAGAGATGTCCGACCTTTAGCGATGCTTTACCTGGATCGTACGCGTTGCGCAATACGTGCCAAGCTCTCAACCCCGCGCCAACGTCGTTAGTGATACCGACGATTTTGTCCGAAGTGATGTAGGAGTCAAGCCGTGTGACACCCCAAATTCTAATCGATTCCACGATCCCCAGTTCAGCAAGCTGTCTGTACCACTGGTCTCTCTGTTCTTTGCTTTTGAACTCGCCTCTGTAGATTTTCTGGCCTAGTTCGTCCGCTAATTTGTTCTCGTACTGCCAAAAGCCTTCCTCAGCCCAACCAGGCATGAAAGTGTACCATGGCGTGTTAAACTGGTTTATCGAATCAACGTCGTATTTGGCGACTGCGGTCTTTCCCCATCCTTCTGTGTACAAGTGCCACTGGAAATCCTTCGGGTCAGTGCCGTAGATGATCTGGATGGCGGGCCCGAAAGGTAAGTAAATTCTCTCGACCGTAAACCCAAGTTTTTCAAGCTCAACCGCGAAGGAGTCGCCCATCTGCCTTCGTTCGTCTTCGATTCGGATTATGAACTTTAGGGTAACTGGTTTGCCTTGGTAAACCCATCGTCCAGCGGCTTTCTCAGCGCCGAGTTTCCTCATTTCTTCATCTACGATGGCAGCCGCTAGTGCTGGGTCGTACTTGAATTCATATTTCGCCAAAATGTCGAATATCGTCGTGTAGTCTGGGTCAACCGAGCTTAGAAATGAAAACATCGGTAGAGCAAGTCCTCCGAAAACGTCTCGAACCAAGAAATCGCGGTTGAACACGTAGTTTAGCGCGAACCGAATTCTTTGGTTGGATAGTGGGTTGAGTTCTCCTGCAGGTGGCGGAGCGGGGTTTAGGACAATGTCGTTAAGACCAGATGCAGCGGTGAAGAGCCGCACTTCTCGTACGCCAACAAGTGCTCTAGCTTGGGCCGCGCGCAACCCGAACTGATAGATGTCGATGTCTCCTCTTCTCACCGCTTCCGGCGCAAGGTCCAGAGGAACACGAGTGTATTCTATGACGTCAGCGGCTGGTCCCTGTCTTGTATGTGGTGCGGTGTACTGCGCCGAGGCCAAAGGTAGCGCTGACAAGGCTAGCAAAGCCGCGAAAATGCTGGCGAAAAAGTGGGGAAAACAATTCGTCCTTCTCATACAGCTATATAGTGGTTTGAGGTATTTATAATTTTTCCCCAAAACGATATCAACACGGCAGAACTAAGCAGGGTGCTGGGGAGGCTATACAGGTCTTGCAACAGCTGGTTCATTCTAAAGATTTTTAGTGCAGTAAGTTAATTTCTTGGATGGGGTCATGGGTTTAGGGCGGACCTTAGCGATCAAGGCTGTCACGCTACTAATGGTTCTGCTGGGAGTTCTTCTTCTGACTTCGGCGATTCTTGGATCTACGGGAGTTTCGGATAAAATTTTGATGGCAATAGTTAACGAAGAAGTGCGTGGATTTCGTCAGTCTATTTCGAGAACCATCACGGACCCTGAAGCTTTAAACCGAGCCGTGAAAGAGTATGAGCAAGAGCTAATCAAAACTTACGGACTCGACCAGCCCTGGTTCCAGCGGCTCGGGGACATGGTTATCCGCATAATCATGCTTGACCTAGGGAATGCGAAAAACCTGCAAAGCTTCACCGGCAGCAAAAGAGTCGCAGACATTATTTCTGAAAGAATACCGATCACGGTGTTGCTCGTAACTACAGCCATCACCATCAACTCGGTGATAGGTGTGGTCGTCGGACCAAGGCTCGCGATGAAAATCGGGTCAAAATTCGACCAAGTGGTTTCTTATTTCTCTGCCATAAGCTACGCTTTGCCAACATGGTGGACAGGGATACTTTTCATACTGATTTTCGCCTTCTATTTGCGAATTTTCCCGTTCGGCGGTATGTATAGTTCGCCACCGCCCCCAGATGGTTTCGCACGGTTACTCGACTTGCTGTGGCATGCGGCTCTGCCTGTGGCCGTGTTAGTAATAGCGAATGTCGGAGTCAGCATCTACGTCACCAGAACGCTTGTTTTGAACGTTTCTCAGGAAGACTTTGTTATTGCCGCTAAAGCGAGGGGATTACCCGAAAAAATCGTCCGCAGAAAATACGTAATGAGAGTTGCGGCACCTCCAATTCTTACCAACATTATTCTCGCTCTGGCGGGCTCTATTGGCGGAGCCATCCTGACCGAGGCGGTTTTCAGCTGGCCGGGGTTGGGAACGCTTTTCTACCAAGCAATTACCACTTCAGACGAAGCTCTGATTCTCGGCCTCACCTACATCTTCACGCTGATATACGTTGCTGCACGTTTTGTCCTTGAAGCGCTGTATGTTGTGCTTGACCCGAGGGTGAGAATTTAGTTGGCGATGACTCCGAGTGATTCTTTCAAAATTTTCTGGTCGTACGGAAGATCTAAAGCCGGCGTGTTCATGCTGATTCTCTTCATCGCAGTCTCCGTCTACGTGATAGCAAGGTATTCTCCAGAATATTCTCGCCTTGTTTGGAACAACCCAGCCGCGTGGGAAGAATATCCGAAAAGCGTTCCGCCAGTATGGACAAACTACTTTTCGCCAATTACTCGTCTCGAAAACACCATATTGACTGCTGGTTTGCCGCGGGTGACAACGGTAGGGCCAGAACGCATCTACACATGGAACGTACGCTACAACTACGTCGCCGACGAGTTTCCAACATTTCTGCTTTTTAGAGTCGAAGAACTAAGGTACTGGCGTTCTCCACCGATAGTTACTTTATCAGTCCAAAGACCAGACGAAAGCAAAATCGACCTCTATACCTTTATTCCTCCGCCCGCAAGACCTGGGGAACGGACGCCAATTATTAGGTTCGACACCTCTCCGTACAGGGTAAAGCTCGACGCTGAAACACAAGCAACGCGATCCGTGTCAAGTTTTCTCTCCGAAAAATACGGCGTCAGCGTTTTGCCTTCCGACGTAGCTTCGGTTGGCATTCAACGATATGTCTTCGGCCAGCTGGGTCTTGACAAAAATTTCACAGTTTTAAAAGGAACGTACGAATTTCAGATAACTGCTCGGGTCTTCGATGAACGGGATTCGATTTCGCAGATGTCGGTGGTGTTGGGTGGAACGGTGAATGGACTAATGGGAACAGACACCATAGGCAGAGACCTCGCCGTAGGTCTTCTCCTCGGATTTCCAACATCTCTTTTTGTCGGTGTAATAACTTCTGTTTTCGTCACCGCCATAGGAACCATTTTCGGCACCGTCGGAGGATACCTCGGCGGAAGGATAGATGAGATAATACAGAGAGCAGCAGACATAGTCAACAACATACCCCTGCTACCGTTAACGATTTTCCTCATTTTCGTCATAGGTCCATCCATCACCAACATCGTTCTCATCTTGGTTCTATTCGGCTGGCCTGGGCTTACCATAGTAGTTAGGTCAGTTGTTCTTCAAGTGCGCGAATCACAGTTTGTAGAAGTGGCACGTGTACTCGGAAGCTCCACTTCACGTGTTGTCTTTCTGCACATTCTACCACAAGTTCTTCCCTTCGTCGTCGCCCAAATGATTTTTTTCGTGCCCAACTTCATCCTCCTCGAAGCAGCTCTAAGCTTTCTCGGCCTCGGCGACCCATCTCTACCTACATGGGGCCAGCTACTCGAACTCGGTTTTAGAAACAACGCTGTATACCTTGGCTACTGGTGGTGGATACTGCCGCCAGGCCTGTTCATCGTCATGGTTGCCGTCGTCTTCGTCCTCATAGCACTCGGCATGGAACCAGTAGTCAACCCCAGACTGAGGAAAAGGTAAAGCCCTAAAACATTCATTAAAACTAAATAACGCTGCCACAAGACATAGATTCGGGCCCAGGTGGTATAGCCAGGTTAGCATCGCCGGCTGTCGCCCGGCGGACCCGGGTTCAAATCCCGGCCTGGGCGCCACTAATTCTTACCTTGATCAATCCTTTCGTCAGGGAGTGGTCTAGAATCTTTACGCCGTACTCCTCCAGGACTCCCTTCACGGCTTCGAAGACGCACTGCGTCGACTCGACTCTTCCTCCCACGCCTATGACCGCTACCTCGTAGGTGTCCTTTGACGTGTATTTGACGTCGAGCTTCTTGAGTGGGAAGAACCTGCTGACGATGCCTGCGAGCTGCAGCAGGCCGTCTACGGTCTCTGCGTAGACCTTGAGGTATTTGCCCACGTCTTGGCCGAGCTGTTTGAATTTTTTGAGGAGGCTTTCACGGTCTTTAGAGTAGAGGTCGGCGATGAGGCTGTCCATGAAGTCGGAGGGAAGTACTACTGCGTCTATGTCTCTGAGCACCCAGTAGGCTTTTATCAAATTTTTGATATCCTGCATGTCGAAGTTTTCCTTGAGAAGGTCTACCGACATTTTGAGCAGCTGGTTTGTCAGAGAGTAGAGCGTCATGTGCTTCTCCTCCGCTACACGGGAAAGCGCTTCAGCGATTTCAGCGTCTACAGCCAGAGAAGCTCTAACCATGACTACAATCGTTCACCTAGGGTATTAAACCTAGCTTTCACAACCTAAAACCTCTCATCGATTTCTCGAAGGTGATCTCCTCGAAGCGTAGGCCTAGCTGCTTGGCGAATCTGTACGACTCGAGTATCTCCTCTTTCGTCGGATAACGGGACATCTCGACGTATCTCTTGTCGAACCGGGGGTCGGATGGGTTGCAGTAGCAGTCGGGATGGTATTGGTCCATGATGTTCACGGGGGTTAGGGGCATGTTTTCAGCTATCCACTTCAATACGGGTTTGGTGCAGCAGCTGACGTGTCCGGGCATGATCAAGTGTCTTATAACCACGTCCTCACTCCAGCTATACAGAAGCCTGTGGTTCTCAGCCACGGTCTCGAAATACCACGGCGTCCGGGAGAGCCATACAGCGCAGCGGTCGTTCCCAAACTTAAAGTCGGGAAGCCATATGTCCACAAGCTCGTGAAGTATTTCCATGGTCTCTCGGCTCATGTACATGTTGGAGTTCCAGAGAATTGGGGTGTTGAACTCGCCGTCGTAGGATGCGTTGCGGGCGTCCAAGGTGTATGGATAGTATATGTCGGCCTTCGCCTCTAACGCCTTGTCCTCCACGTGCTTGAAGAACTTAAGCAGGCTTATCGCTTCGACGATGGTGTGGAGGTGGATGGTTGGCTCGCCCCCAACCAAGTTGATGTTATGGCAGCCTTCCATACGCAGCTGCCACATGGACCAGGCTAGCATGTGGGGCGTGAAGACTATTCCGTTGTCTTTGTCGTGCGAGATGTCGGCGTTCTGGCAGAACACACACCGCTGGTTGCATGATGTGAGGAAGATCGTCCCCGACCCCTTCGTACCGCGTATCGGGAGCTCTTCACCACGGTGGTGGAAGTAGCTGGAGACGCGGGATGTCTCGCCCAGCTGGCATGTTCCAAGCTTCTTGGATGCTGTTCTGTCGACTCTGCAGTTCCATCGGCAGAAGTTGCAGTGGTGGAGCATTTTCTTGACTAGAGCCACTTTGATGTCCATGAAGCTAGGCCTCTCCGCTTCGAGGTCTTTCAGAGCAAGACTTCCGTCCCTTATAGCCCTGAAGACCTTGCTGAATTCATCGGCTTTCCTCCTGTGAAGCATCCACATCTCTTCCTCGTTCAACCGGCTCAAATCCTCTCCGGCTGGTATCCGCCTGCAGATAAGATACTTGGCGGGCTTGAGGTTGTTCGCCACCATGTAATACCATTCAAGCCTTCCCTTTATCTCCGGCGACCGCCATGTCTCCAAGCTCGCGAACAAGCCCTACAAAAATGATGGCGGTACTGACGTAAAAGCCTTGCTTTAGGCTTTTATGAAGGAGTGTTGAGCTAGACGCCTGTGTACAGGGTCAGCGTTATACGTGGAGATGGAATCGGGCCCCACATCGTCGGGAAGACCGTCGAGCTCGTAGACTGGCTGGGGGAGGTTTACGGGTTCAGGGTTGAGTTCGTTGACACGCCTGCAGGGGACAAGGTGTTCGAGGAGTATGGTGAGGCGTTACCCCAGAGCTCCTACGAAAAAATCAGGTCCAGCGATGCATGCCTCAAAGGCCCCGTGGGAGAGACCGCCCGAGACGTCATCGTCTACCTTCGGCAGAAGCTAGACCTCTACGCCAACTTGAGGCCCTTCAAGAACTTCCCAGGAGTTGCAAGTAAGTGGTCCGGCGTAGACCTTCTTATCGTGAGGGAGAACACTGAGGACGTTTACAAGTCTGTCGAGGACGTTGGTGTTGACCATGCCGTCGCCCTTCTCATAATAACGCGTAGAGCCGCTGAGAGGATAGCACGTCTTGCGGTGGAAATGGCGTTGTCTAGGCGGCGAAAGTTGACGGTTGTCCACAAAGCCAACGTGGTGAGAGCTTACCAGTTCTTCAGGAACGTCTGCATGGAGGTCGCGGCGAGAAACACGAGCCTGCAGGTAAACGAAATGTACGTCGACAACGCCGCCTACCAGCTAATCGTAAACCCTCAGTCCTTCGACGTAATTCTAACGCCGAACATGTTCGGAGATATTTTGAGCGACGAAGCAGCTGGAGTCGTCGGCACTATAGGCATAGCTGGGTCGGCAAACATCGGCGACTCTTTTGGGCTGTTTGAGCCTGTCCACGGCTCAGCGCCCGGGCTTGACCCTGAGTACGCAAACCCTACGGCTCAGCTTCTAGCGGCGAAGATGATGCTTGAATGGCTGGGTAAGAAGAACAACGACAGAAGAGTCGCGGAAGCGGCTTTAGCGTTGGAAAAAAGCCTCGAAGAAGCACTAGCAGAGGGAGTTGTTTTGACTCCGGACCTAGGCGGTAGAGCAAAGTGCGGCGAGTTCGTCGATGCTGTGAAGAAGAAAATATCGAATCGTATGAAGTGATGGAGAGTGCTTTCGGGGGTCTTCAAAGCTCCGTCAAGCTCCGCCAACGTGGGCCCTGGCTATGATGTTTTCTCCATAGCTCTTGAAGAACCGAGCCTCGTCGTGGAGTTGAGGGTTGACGAGGGGGATGAGGTTGTCGTGAAGGCGAAAGGCAGGTACGCCTCGGAGATTTCATCAAACCCCGAAAATAACTCAGGCGCCAGAGCTGCGGCAGCGCTTCTGGCTAGCAGGGGGGTGAGGAAAAGAGTTGAGATAACCTACCATGCTGAAATCCCTCCGAGAAAGGGTCTGGGCTCGAGCGGGGCTGAGGCAGCGGCCACGGTGTACGGGTTGAACAAGCTTCTGAAGCTGGGGATGACGGCCAGCCAGCTCGTTGAAGCAGGGGCCTTGGCTGAGCCTGGAATGCATCCCGACAACGTCGCAGCCTCAACGATGGGAGGTTTCGTGGCCTGTCTCCGGGACGAGGACGGCTTATCCGTCTTCCGGGTGGATCCTCCACCAGACCTGGCCATGATGGTGTTGGTTCCTGACGTGGAAAAGACATCAACCTCAGATGCCAGAAAAGCCGTCCCGGAGTCTGTAGAGACCATGACGCATGTCGAGCTGACCGCCCGGGCTGCAGTAGCAGCACTAGCTCTGTGCAAATCCGACCTAGACACTTTCTTTAGAGCCGTCTGCCTAGACCCGTTCGTCGAATACTCCAGAGCTGACGCCGGGGTTTACGGTAATGGTGTCGACGGGCGGAAGCTTATGGAGGAGAAGCGATGGCTGTTGAGAAAGTATAACGTGGCGGAGACCATAAGCGGGGCGGGGCCGTCTAGGGTATTGTTCTACAAGTTGTCGGAGAACGACCAAGGCGTCGGTGAAAGGCCTGTTGACAAAGCCGTGGCGGAAATCGTCGAAAAGCTAGGGAGGAACGGGTATAAACTGTTGGAGGCTTTCGATACAAGGCCGAATAATTCCGGATGTGTGCAAACACTCTAAATAACACTTCTGAAGCCTAAAGGTGATGGATGCCGATTACAGGCGTTTTGTGGACAACGAGTACAAGGATTACAGTGTTTACAGCAGGCTGGCCAGCGTCGAGAGAAACGGACAGCGGAAAGAAACCCTCCAGAAGCTGGCCGACGTTGAGAAGAGACATTTTAGCTTCTGGCTCCAGCACGCCCCAGGCTACAGGCCTTCAACATCCAGAGTTTTTCTCAACCTGATAGTATTGTGCAGGCTTTTGTTCGGCGTCACGTTCGTCGTAAAAACCTTGGAGGGTCATGAAAAAAAGACTCTCGAGGAGTACAGGCTGATGGTTTCGAGGCTTGAACATAACAGCGTTGAGAAACAGGCCATCGAGAAGATCATCAGCGAGGAGGTGGAGGTTGAGAGGCAGCTCGTAGGCCACATAGACGAGTCTGTGGTGAAGTATCTCGGGTTCATGATGCTTGGTGTGGCCGATGCGATAATCGAGTTAACGGGCGTGCAGACAGGGTTTCTGGGAGTCTCCAGCTCCACGATCGTCGCAGGTATTGCAGGGCTCATAGTTGGATGCGCCGCCGCTGTGTCCATGGGAGCTGCCTCCTACCTCCAGGCTAGGCAGGGCGTTTCCGAAAGCCCTGCAGTCTCGGGCCTCGTGACAGGCGGGATCTACATGCTGACGGTTATAACACTTGTATCGCCCTACTTCATCCTCAGGGACATGCTTTATGCATTCATGCTGTCAATCTTGTCGGCAATCGTCCTCACAGCCTTCTTCACCTTCTTCTCAACAATCCTCCAGGAAAAGAGCTTCTCGAAGGAGTTCTTGATAAACATCTCAATCCTAGCTGCTGTGGCAGCTGGAACATATATTCTCGGCAGAGCCTTGGGCGAGCTGTTTGGAGCCGACGTCCTTCCAGTGGCTTAGGCTTCTTCAAGAAGTTCGAGTATCTTAGGAAAGATGTTAACGTTGGTGATAACTAGGTCTGCGCCGTTCTCTAGGAAAAAGTCGGCAGCGTCGTGGGACTGTCCGTAGACGCCTGCGAAAAGAATGTTGGCAGATGTCTGTTTTGCTTTCCTAAACATTACAAAGTCTTCGACGCTGTTGCCGACGTAGACAACTTCTCCATTCCCCCCAAGATTCTGTAGAGCCTGCAGAAGCGACCAAGGGCTGGGCTTTTCGTAAAGCTGTTTACTAGAGGGGTCTGCAGCTACATAGTCGCCGATGAACACGCAAGCTTTCTTGTCGAAGAAATCCGCCAAATCGCCGAGGGTTTTCCACGTCTCCCACGAACCCCGGCCTGTGCTCATTCCGAGGACTATTCCACGTCTGCGCAGTCTTTCTAGGGTCGACCGCTCGACCAGAAGTTTTTCATTCTTGAGCTTTCCCTCAAACGAGAAGAAAGGCCCAGACCCTCGAACCGTGTTGACGTGTTCCGACCCGAAGAAAACTTCGTCGAAAACGGTTGTCAAAAGGCTTTTTCCATATCTCTCTGGATAGTTGAGGACTTTCTTCAAGGCTTCGACTGCTGGAGACTTAATTCCTAGGGCCGACTCAACCTCGGACAGAGATGCTGCTGTGCCCTCTAGGGCTGAAATTTTTTCACCCAACTCGAACATCAAAGCCGAGACTTCTGCGCTCAAGCCTGTATGCTTGTATGTTTTCATGGCCTCAGCCAACTCTACCAAACTAAGGAGTTTCAGGCCCTCCAGTCTCTCAGCTAGACTGTAGCCGGATTTATCATCCATCATCTTCACAGCCCATTCAACTATCAAGGCCAAGGTGTCGCAGTCGTTGTTGAAGCTTCCAACGGCTCTTACCCTGTATAACGTCTCCGAAGGTATGTCAGAGCTGTTGAACGATAACCCGGTCAGGAAGCCGAGAAGGGCTGCAGCCGCATCCTTGATGGCTTCGTCGTAGGATGACTTCTCGTCTATCAGGACTCCGTCGCAATCAAACACAGCGCCGGTTATAGACGAAAGCCTCTCCATGGAGCTGTATCTCACGTAGGAGACGCCGCCCGACCTTAGCTCGAGATATTCCCTAGCATCCTTCATACCGGGTTTATGGTTTGGAGTGTTTGGTTTTAAGGCTGACCTGCTTCAAAGCTTTTATACTGAGTTGGAGGCTGGCTGTCAAGATGATGCCTAGGCACGTCAAGTGGGATGAAGTGGCTTGGGAGAAAGTCAGGAGCGATGTTTGGAGGCGTGTGGTTTTTGGGGAGAAGATGACTGTTGCACAGATACGTCTTCTGAGGGGCGCTAGAGTAGCTATGCATAAGCATCACAACGAGCAGGTGGCCTACGTTCTGGAGGGCAGGGTTAAGTTTGTTTTCGAAGGCGGTTTTGAAAGAGTTGTCGAGGCCGGCGGCGTGATGGTCATACCACCCAACGTTGAGCATGCCGCAGAAGCCCTTGAAGACAGCCTCGTCGCCGACATATTCGCACCACCTCGAGAAGACTGGCTTAAGGGTGAAGACGCCTACCTCAGGAAGTAGGCTTGAGAATCCATTCACTCATAAGCCTCCAGTGCCACTCGTCAGACTCTTCTATCAGCTCGAACTCCTCTGTAAGTATGGCTAGCTTAACTGCTACTACGTGGTAGCACATGGGTTTTTCGTGGCTCATCACGCGGAAGAAAAAGTCTTCGCAGGAGCAGTAGCCAACAGCTGGGAGGACCAGATAGTCTCTTGTTTTCCCAACCACAACCCAACGGAGCCGGTTGCTCGGCTTAAAGAGATACTTCTTGACTTTTTTCGCTTTAACGCATTCATATGCCTCTTCGAACAGCCTAGGATACTCTGCCTGTATCCTCGTAAGCTCTTCACTCATCACAGCACCTTCCTCAGCTCTCCAAGCCTTCCGAGTACCTTGCCGTCTAAGGTCATGACCTCTGCCATGTCCACATCGAACACCCCTGAGTGGAGCAACGGCCCCCTGACGAGACGAGACGGCCCCAAGTCGTTCACGGACCTGCCTTGAAGGAAGGGGTTGAAGCTCGGCATTATCAGCATCGACAACTCACCCCTCACATCCCGGGCCTGTTTACCGTACAACGCCCTGAGTAAAGACTTCCTAGAGGCTCTCAGCCTAAGCCATACCCTCAGCCTAGCACCTGCGTCTCCAGACCCGAGTCTAAGAACTGGGTGGAGGTGGCCGGCGATGACTAGTCTAGCGTTGACTAGTTTGTCGTCTGGCTTGACGTGCCCGTGAGTAATGGCGAGCCTCTCCTCCGGTATGTATATGCCACGGGTGGGAAGTATTTCAGCCAGCCCCTTCAAGACCTGCACTAGACGGCCGTCGTGGTTGCCTGGAATTATCATAACTCGCTCCACATGCTTGTTCAGTTCTTCGAGAAACATGGGCAGAACTTTGGACTCCAGCTCAGAGGGCCCTAGGATGTTGTGCTTCAGGTCGCCGGCCACTATGACCTGGTCAGCCTTGGTCTTCTCAACGATTTCTTTCAACTCGTCCAGCAGCCTGCCGCTGTGAGACGGAATCCTCACACCCCTCAGCCGTAAATCCATCTCGAACCCGAGATGGAGGTCAGCTACGACCACTGCTCTTTTAGGTTTCTCCACCAGCAGAGCGGGATGGCCTTCAACAATCATCAACTCTTTCCTCACACTATTTCTTAGAGACTTCAGCAAGCTTCTCAGGAAGATAGTCGGTGACTATGTACTCGAGCCCGTACCGGCTCAGCGACTCAAGCTCGGCCTTCCGCTGCATCTTCTTGAACTGGCTTATCTCACGCTTCCACGGGTCTTGGACATAGCGTGGGTCTTTCTCAAGCTCTGATACCCTTCGGACGTCCTCGTCGTTGAACTTCATGGATGGAAGCTTGTACTTTGTTATGTCGCTCGCCCATAACCCCGCCCATACTCCGTCAGGGACGTTAAGCTCTCTTACATGTGCGGATAGGGCTGAGCCGAATATGATGACGCTTGCGATGTGCATCCCCCACGGGTCTGCGTCGCTGAAGATGTAAACAGGCAGGTTTAGCTCTTGGTTGAGGCGTCTGATGAACTTCCTCGTGGCTCTTGGAGCCTGACCCGCCGTGTGTACCACGATAGCCTTATACTTTTGCGGGACGTTTTCCTCGAGGAACCGCTGGTATATGGCGCCTTTCTCGACGACGAAAACTTGTTCAGCCTGGCACCTTACTATCTTGGCCGTCGTCATGGCAGGCCCGATCATAGCGCCGTCGGGAATAGTCCTCAAA
This sequence comes from Candidatus Caldarchaeum sp., assembly GCA_038890155.1. GTDB lineage: Archaea > Thermoproteota > Nitrososphaeria_A > Caldarchaeales > Caldarchaeaceae > Caldarchaeum. Next base: position 27,067 of record JAWAFZ010000016.1, read on the forward strand.
TCGAGAGTCCTGCCCTCGTATCCTGGAACCGTGTACTCAATCACCAGAGGTCCGAATATGCTTGACCTCTCCTCCGGGTAGATGTTGAAGTCCTCTCTAACGGCCCCGACAAGAGTTTCCAGCTCCGTGACGGCTTCGTCGCTCTCCTGCTGGTCTTCGAAGTCAACGTCGTACCCGAGTGCGTTATAGAAAGCATCCCTCAGCGTGCTCGTCTTCTTCGACACGATGAGCTGGGAGGCGAACATGACCATCCAGCACAGCTGGGCGAGAGGCCTAAGATGCTTGATGTTCCTAGCGGTTCGGACGGACTTCCGTGGTCCTAGGACGTACTGCCTCAGGGTTGGGCTGTACTCTATGTTGGACGTGGAGCGGGCTGGGATCTCAAAGCTGGGAAACTCTCCAGATTCGACGGTCTTGACGACAGACTTGGCCAGCGACCTGATACGTTCCAGAACCCCGGCCTGAGCCTCTAACAGTATCCTCTTTGGTTTCTGTTTCACTGTCTTAATTCTGTATGGGAAGCTCTTATAGATTCACGCGGTTATTTGGTTTGAGATCAGAAAGGCTGCGTCAAGGAAAGGAGTCGGGTAGACGCCTATGAGGATGGCTGCTGCTGCGAGGACCAGCAGAGGAGCCGTCATGCTTGCCCCCACCGGGTTGAGCTTTTCGAGGGGGGGAGACGGGTTCTTCAAGAATATGGACTGGACTAGCCTTACGTAGTAGGCCACGCCGACGAGTATGTTGACGACCATGATGGCTGCGAGGACGGCATATATCTGTCCCGCGGAGAGGGCTGCGGTGATGATGGTGAACTCGCTCCAGAAGACGTTGAGGCCCGGAATTCCAGCCAGAGCGAACGCTCCTACGGCGAAGCATGTCGACGCCAAGGGTAGTTTCTTGCCTATCCCGGCCAAGTTGTCTATGCTTCTTGTGGCGGCGGCGTGGATGAAAACTCCCGCAGCCAAGAAGAGCAAGGCTTTGACTACTGCGTGGTTGAGTATGTGGAACAGGCCTCCGGCCACGCCGGCGACGTTTGCTACGCTTAGCCCGAAGACGATGTACCCTATGTGGGCTATGGAGCTGAAGGCCAGCAGACGTTTGATATCCTCCTGCATCAAGGCCAGAAGGTTTCCAACACTCATGGTGATGACGGCGAAAACAGCCAAGCCTAAGCTCCAGTCATACACCGCCGGCGGGAAGACACCGAGTATGAGCCTGAACAAGGCGTAAACGCCGGTTTTTATCACAACCCCTGACAGCATCGCCGATATCGAGCTGGGTGCGGCGGGGTGGGCGTCGGGGAGCCATGAATGAAACGGAGCCATGGCCGCGTTGACTCCGAAGCCTGTAACGAGGAAAACTATCGCTATGTAGCTCCAAGCCTCGCCTGCTGCAGCAGCCGTACCTAGCACCTCAGCCAGCCTGCTTATCTCAAGCGTGCCGGCCAGTCCGTAAAGCAGAGACATGCCGAAGAGAATCGCCGAAGCCCCTGCAGCGCTGATGATTAGGTACTTGAGAGAAGCCTCGACAGCTTCCCAAGAACGATACCTGAAGGCGACCAGAAGGTACGAAGCGATAGACATCATCTCCCAGAAGATGAAGAAGGTGAAGAGGTCGCCTGCGAAAACGACTCCAACCATTCCTGTGACCAGTGCTATGAGCAGAGGGTAAAACTCGGGTTTCCTCTCCTCGATGTAGCCTATGGAGAAAAGGCTGGCTAGGAGGCCGACGGCTATGAATATCAGGGATAGAAATGAGGATAGGGAGTCGACGTAGATGGCTGACGAGTAAGGCCCCAGAGAGATTCTGAAGACCCCTCCTGCGAAGACTGTCTGTGCTTGAAAGTATGCGACGATGAAGCTGAGGGCGAAGGCTGCGAAGCTGTAGGCGTCTATGATGAAGGATGCCTTCAGACGTCTAGAGGCTAGGGAGAAGAGCGGAGAAAGAACCGTGAAAATAATCAGGATGTTTAAGGCCGGGGTGAAGTTTACCATCGTCCTCGCCAAGATGGTTTTTAAGCAGCTTTTTAGTTTTAGGAGCAGCCCGTCGTGGCTCCGCAGTTGACGCAGACGTAGCAGGTTCCGCTTCGAGCCATTATGCTGCCGCATTCAGGGCATGGAGGAGCGTCCGGGGCAGGTGCTTTCACGGATGAAACTTTCTCAACAGAAGCCTTAGGCTCGACGTCGTCGCCGTCCACCAAACCAATCTCTTGACGCTGATCCTCTGGCAGAAACTTCAGCGCAAGCCATCTGAAAACGTAGTCAACAACAGACTTGGCGAACCTGATCTTAGGATTGTCGGTGAAGCCTGAAGGCTCAAACCTAGTGTGGATGAACTTGTCAACCAACACCTTCAAGGGAACGCCGTACTGAAGAGCTATTGAGGTGACTATCGAGAAGGAGTCCATGAGCCCGGCTAGAGTGCTTCCCTCCTTCGCCATCTTGATGAAGACTTCTCCAGGAGTTCCGTCCTCATAGAGACCAACAGTTATGTAGCCCTCCTGCTCGCCTACCCTAAACTTGTGGGTTACAGCTGTTCTCTCCGAAGGCAGTCTTCTTCTGACCGGCTTGGGGACGCTCTCTTCCTTGGCGGGTGTTTTCGCTGTAAGGGGCTGGGACAGCTTGCTTCCGTCACGGTAGATGGCTATGCATTTCAACCCCATCCGCCATGCATCCAAGTACACCGAGGCAACATCTTCCGGCGTCACCTCGTTCGGCATGTTGATTGTCTTGCTTATAGCTCCGCTGAGGAATGGCTGGACTGCAGCCATCATGAGTAGATGAGCTCTGTAGTGAATGTACCTTCTCCCCTTCTTGCCTGAAGGCACGGCACAGTCGAAAACAGCGTAGTGCTCCTGTTTTAGATGGGGCGCTCCTTCGACGGTCATGGCTCCGCAGACAACTTCTTCAGAGGTGTTTATCTCTTCGTCTGAGAAGCCTAGGTGTTTGAGCAGGTTGAAGGAGGGGTCTTTGTATGCTTGTTCGGGCACGCCGAGCCTCCTCATGGTCTCAACCCCGAGCACCCACGAGTTCAGCACGTCTTTGAGGCTTGTGGCTGACGGCAGGATATGTTCGACTTTCTGTATCTCGGCTTCTGTCAGACCACGTGCCTTGAGCGACTGGGCGTTCACGGGCTGAGGCCCGTAAAGCGTGTTCGTCCCCACGACGTACTGTATTATGTCCTGTATCTGCCGAGATGTGTAGCCTAGCTTTCTGAGCGCAGGCTCAAGAGACCTGTTGACAAGCTTGAAGTACCCTCCTCCGACAAGCTTCTTCAACTTCACGATCGAGAAGTCAGGCTCAATGCCCAGTGTATCGCAGTCCATCAACAGCCCGATAGTTCCAGTCGGAGCAATCAAGGTCGCTTGAGCGTTCCGGACGCCGTATTTTTCACACAACTCCACCGCCCTGTCCCAAGATCTTCGAGCTGCTTCCAGTATGTAAGAGTCGCAGAGCTCGAGCGGCGGCAGGTAGGGCTTGACCTCGAGACCATCGTACTCCTCAGGCCTGCAGAAGTATATTGCTCTCCTGTGGTTGTTCAGAACCCTCAGAACATGACGTTTGTTCTTCTCGTACTCGGCGAACGGTCCCTTTACTCTGGCAATTTCCGAGGAGGTTGCGTAGACTTCAGCCGTCATCAAAGCCGTCAACGCAGCGGCTACGGCACGGCCTCTGTCGCCGTCGTACGGAAGACCCATACGCATCAAGAGCCCGCCTAGGTTTGCGTAGCCTAGGCCTAGGCTCCTCGTCCTGTAGCTCATCTCAGCTATCTCCTGACTTGGGTACTGAGCCATGGCGACGGTTATTTCAAGGACTACGGTCCAGAGCCTTACGGCGTGTTTGAATGCATCTACTAGGAAGACACCTTTCTCCTCATCGTAGAACTTAACAATGTTGAGGGAGGCAAGGTTGCAGGCGGTGTTGTCCAGGAAGTTGAATTCTGAGCATGGGTTTGTGGCGTTTATCCTACCCGTCTCGGGACAAGTATTCCACTCGTTGATTG
>JAWAFZ010000017.1:0-23777 GCA_038890155.1 Candidatus Caldarchaeum sp.
GGGCATATGCCTGCCTCAGCGGGTATCATCTCGTAGCAGTACCAGCAGAATTTCTTACCTTTCTCAGGCTCAACAGATGGAGGAGGAGCGATGAAGAACCCCAGCACGGTCATGATAAGCCCGGAGATTATGAAGATGTAGGAGAAAGGCAGGCCGGCTATTGCTAGGAAGACCCCGAACAAAAACACTATCCCGCCTGAGAAGAGGAGGGGCGAGCGTTTCAAGCTCTCATCCTTCTCTCCAGACCAGCGCAGTGGACGACTCCCCTAACCCTTCTGATGTGGCTTACGCAGACGAAGCAGCTGAGAAAAGGCACCTGAGCCCCTGCCACTGGGCAGTCAACATACTCCTTCTTCATCCGGGCCAGCATCTTCCCCTTAACAACCCCCTTAACCGTTTCCAGAACATCCGCCTCAGCCTTCAACGCCTTTTCAGCAGTCTTGACCTCGACGTAGAATTTGGTCTCCAAACCGTCAAAAGCTGGAGCAGGCCTAAATATAAGCCGGAGCTCGTCTGTTGAAAAACGGGCGATGTCTGTAGATTCCCTAGCCGCTAAATTAAGGGACGGAGAGATAACCTGCAGGGAAGTCGTCGCATCATGCTTGGAGGCGCTGGCCGGGAGGAACGCTTCGCTGAACGCGTTCGTGAAAGTTCTTCGTGAGGAGGCCTTGAGGGAGGCTTCTAGGGCTGACGAGGAGATGAGAGCGGGTAGGTACAGGGGGCCTTTGCACGGCATACCTGTCTCGGTCAAAGACGTTTTCCACGTCAGGAACGTGGCCTGCACGGCTGGGTCGAAACTCCTGGCCGATAACGTCAAGGCACAGGACTCGACGGTTGTAAGACGGCTGAGGGAGGCTGGGGCGATAATAGTCGGGACGAACAACCTCGACGAGTTCTCCCTGGGGGTTGCAGGCTTAAACCCTTTCTACGGCCCGGTGAGGAACCCTTGGAACTTGGAGCACATGGCAGGAGGGTCGAGCGGCGGCTCGGCTGCTGCTGTGGCTGCGGGGCTTGTCGCAGTGTCTATCGGAACTGATGCGGATGGGTCTGTCAGAATCCCCTCGTCGTTCTGCGGAGTGGTCGGCTTCAAGCCAAGCTACGGACGGGTAAGCATGCACGGCGTACTGCCGGTCTGCCGAAGCCTAGAAGCAGTGGGGATAATAGCCCCCACGGTGAGAGACGTCGCCATCGTCCTGAAACAGGTTGCGGGATACGACCCGGAAGATGATTCAACAGTCTACGCAGAGGTCGAAGACTATTCTACGCTGCTCAGCATCGACGTTGACGGAACTAAGCTGTGTATGCCTGAGGATGTTGATGGGTGCAGCCGTGAAGTCGAAGCCAAGTTCACGGACTTCGTAAGGGTTCTCGAGAAAATCGGGGTCGTTGTGGAGGCTGTGAAGCTCAAGCGTTTAGACTATTTCGATTTCTTCAACCCTTTGATGTTCGGAGAGGCTGCGGCCATACATGATGAATGGTTCACGGGCAACTGGCATGTATACGGTGAGTCGGCGAGGATGGCAATACAGTATGGTCGCCGTGTTTCAGCGGTTGAGTATCTGAAGGCGTGGGACGGGGTTCGGAGTTTGAAGAGAGATTTCCAGAAACTGCTGGAGCAGTACCACGGTTTTGTGTGCCCAACAACTCCTACTCCGGCGGTCAAGCTAGCAGAGCTGGAGACAAAAAGCCTAGAAACCTTCAGGAAGCTGGCAGCCTACACGATTCCATACAACTTGACCGAACTGCCGGCCATCTCGATACCCGTCGGCCTGTCGTCCCAAGGACTTCCCGTAAGTGTCCAGATAGCTGGCCGAGTCTTTGACGAATCTAGGGTTCTGAGGATAGCTCATCAAGCCATGAAGAGGATTCGTTTCACTCCAAAAGCTAGCCCTGCTTCTTTCCCCTGTTAAATTGCATCAAGAGGCCGAGGTTTTTGAAAACGCCTCTCCAGCCCGATTCCCTTACGAGCTTGAGGGCCAGCTCCCAGTCAACACGCAAGAGTATTATCGTTATCACCGTCATAGCTACTATGGCTAAGATGACGGAGATTAAGCTTGACTCGCCAAGTAAGATCGCTGTGTAGTGGAAGTAGGTTCTACCGAGGTAGGCCACGGCTGTGGCGAGGAGGATTTTTCCAAGAGTGTTGGCTATCAGAAACCGTGTGAAGCTCAGCTTAATCATCCCCGCCGGTATGATGTAGACGTCGTCGGGGAGCGGGGTCAGCGCAAACACAAACACGCCCAAGTCGCCGTACTTTCCGATGATCTCCCTCAACGCATCCATCCTGTTCTTGCTATCCTGTCCGAGGAAGCGGTAGCCGAGCCTTCCCAGCGTGTAGGAGGTTATCTTTCCTAGGGAACCGCCTACGCCGGCGACCAAGCCCAGTATAAGGGGGTCGATGGTATCGCTCAGCAAAACAACCACGAACAAGTAAGGGACTGGGAGAAAGGGTATCAAGCTTCCTAGAATTGAGACGGCGAAGACGCCAGAGATGCCGTATGTGAGAGCCAATTCGTTTAACCAGTTCAACCCGTCCCAAGGCATGAAATCTCCTCGGTTATTAAACGCTCCCCGAGCCTCCGCAGCTCCTCGAGCCTGCCCACCGTAGCAGCTTCGGCGCTCATCTTAACCTGGGGCATCGTGTTCGAGGCTCTCACAAGAATCCATCCGTCCTCCGCATACGCCTTCACCCCGTCCAGCCTGCTGGTCTTGAAGCCCATGCTTTCAAGCCTTGAACTAATCCTCTCGACTACCCTAAACTTGTGTTCGTCGGGGCAGTCGAAGACGATTATAGGGGTGGCTGGGTAGGAGGGGATTTCGTCGACGTGTTTTGAGAGAGGTTTTTGGCTTGTGTGTAGTAGCTCGGCCATCTTGAGGGCTGCGTAGATGGCGTCGTCGTCGCCGTCCAGCTCCCCGAAGTAGATGTGGTTGCTCTTCTCACCCCCAAGCACGGCTCCCAGCTCCTTGACCTTCCTCTGGATGAAAGCCCTGCCGACCTTCCACTCAACTGGAGCGAACCCAAGCCTCTCAGCCACGTGTTTCAGAGCCGTAGAGGAGTTCACGTCGTAGACTACGTAGCCCTTGAGCTTCATCGTTTTTAACAAAATGGCCATCGCCACGTCCCCTGCGAGAACCCTTCCAGCGTCGTCGACGAAAACAGCCCTGTCGGCGTCGCCGTCGAAAGAAACCCCCATGTCGAAACCCCTGTCCACGACGAGTTTTCTCAAGGGCTCGATGTTCTTCTCAGTCGGCTCCGGCTCATGGCTCCTGAACAAGCCGTCCGGATTGTTGTTCAAAGCCTCGTACTCTATTCCAAGGGCTTCTAGGATGTCTGGGAACACAAGCGCCGCAGCTCCGTCGCTCAGGTCAACCGCAACTCTGAGGCCGTCCATTCTCCGGAATGATTGAAGCAGGTGGTCTGAGTAGATTTTTAGGAGGCTTACCTCTGTCATGGTTCCCTTTCTGCTCGAAGCAGGGCCGTAAGCCTCGTTCAGCACCATATCACGTATGGTCTCCATTCCAGCTCCCTCTGAAATGGTCTCGCCGCTGCCGAGGAACATTTTGAAGCCGTTCCATTCTCGTGGATTGTGGCTGGCTGTTATCATAACCCCTCCAAGCGTCTTGAAGTGGCGTGCTCCAAAGTAGCACGCAGGCGTCGTGCACATACCCGCGTTCAGGACGTCGACACCCGAGTCGGTCAAACCTTCGGTCAAAGCTCTAGCCAGCCTAGGCCCGCTGGTCCTTACATCTCTGCCCACTATAGTCAACCCTCCAACCCTTTTACCAAAAGCCCTACCGACCTTGTAGGCGACATCCTCGTCGATGTCTCTGCCGTAAACGCCCCGTATGTCGTAGGCTCTGAAGATGTGCGGCGAAGGCCTCAAAACCCCCACTTCCTCCAAACATCGTCGTCTCTTAAACCCGTCACTTTAAGCCCTGCATCACTCAGCCCGTACCTCTTGTTGACGCCTATAAGGAAACGGGTGAAAGCCTCCCCATACTTGGAGTTTTTCAACGGCCCGCCGTCAACAGGCCGGAGACCCGAGAACTGGCGGAGCAGCACAACGACCGTCCTCTTCTCCTCGAACCCGTCCCCGAAGACAAACGTGTCGGAGTCAATAGGCCTGTCTAGGTCCTGCATGATTTGGGCGCTTACTGTATGGAGTGCTGCGACGACTTTGGCTGATTTGGGCAGGTGTTCGGCCAAAAGCTCAGCGGCCGAACCGTTGACCCCGGCGGGGGGCACGATGCATGAGACTGCGATGCAGTCTTGGTCAAGGCTTGCCGCCACGTCATCCACGATCGGGGCTAAAGCCTCGTATGGGATGGTGAAGAAGACGACCCTGCATCCCTTTACCGCATGTCTGTTTGAGGCCCCTGAAACCACGGCGCTCCCCAATATTTCAACCGCCCTCCTAGCGGCCTGCCATGCCCTCCCATCATCCCTCGACCCAATCACAACCTCTACACCTGCTCTGGCGAGCCTGAGCACGAGCCCAAACCCGAGGTCGCCCGTCCCGCCTACTACAGCGACCTTCATCAGCAGTCACGGCGATGAAAATTATTTAAACACATCCGGATGTTGGGGATAAAAGTTTAATGACCGGGCTGCTTGCTTTTGGATACAGTATAAAAGCTGGCTTTGTGAGGATTGAAACATGGACGACACAGTGCTGGCCGTCTCGGTGCTTTTGATCGTGATGGGTGTCGCTGGAATATTCATACCATTCTCCGGAATCTCGGAGACCATGAGACCGCTGGCCGAGTTCTCAGGCTTCATGCTGGCTCTGGGCATCATCATGCTGCCCATAGGCTTGTTCAGGGGAGGGCTTCCGCAGCTGAGCAGCGGTAAAACATATGTGTTGACATCGCTGGGGATAGGACTGGTTTCCTTCGTTCTTGTCTCCGCAGCTCTCCAAGTCGGTCCTTTCACCAAAATAGAGAAGATAGAAGCCACAGGTCCTACGCCGTTCAACGTCACGGTTATCATCCTTCCCGGCTCGTTTGACCCAAGCGCCACGGAGACGTACTCCCCGGCCAGCGTAAGGGTGCTCGCCGGATACAACAGCACCGTGATATGGATTAACGCCGAGACCGTCAACGTTGCCCACACGGTCACGTCCGACCAAGGGCTTTTCGACTCAGGGTTGTTCGGCTCGAACGAGAGGTGGGTGTTAACGTTCGCTAGAGCCGGCATATACCCGTACCACTGCACACCCCATCCGTGGATGGTTGGGACGGTAACGGTGTTCGAGGGGCCGATGCCTGGGGCTGAAGCCTAATAGGCTTGGACTATACGAGCCTTTAGATGGGTTTTCTCAGCTTCGACCACTTCGGCTTCAACAAACCTGCCCAGCAGGTTTTCCCTCGTGTTCAGGATTATCGGTCTGTAGGCATGGTTCCTAGCGGCCATCAAGCCGTTCTTCCCAACCTCGTCCACAAGCACCTCTCCAGACCAGCCCACCCATCTCTCGTTGAGCTTCAGCTGAACCTCCTCAACCAGCTCTTTGACAGCGGCAACTCTACGGGCCACCACGCTGTGCGGCAACGGCTTAAGCTTCTCGGCAGGGGTGTCGGGACGTGGAAAGTAGCGTGAAATGTTGACCACGTGAGGCTTAGCCCTCTCGACGAGACGCAGCGTCTGCTCAAAGTCATCGTCATTCTCCGTCGGATACCCGACTATGATGTCCGTCGCAAGAGTCAGGTCTGGAAATTTTTCACGGAACCTCTCCACTATTTGGATGAACATGCTTGACGTGTGGCCACGATTCATATCTCGGAGGACTTTGTCGGAGCCGGACTGCACGGGCAGATGTATGAACTTGAACACTTTCTCGCAGCGGTATGCCTCGACAAGCTGGGTCAGTATGGGGTTGAGGTATATAGGGTTCATCATCCCCACGCGGACGTAGAACCGGCCCTCCACAGCGTTGACGGCTTGCAGCAGCTGGGGAAGCAGGTTTTTTCCCGACTCAAGGCCGTAGCTGCCCATGTCTTGGCTGGTCAGCCAAACTTCCCTGCATCCTTCTGAGACGCTGCGGCGCACCTCCTCCACGACCGCCCTGACCGGGTAGCTCTGGTAGCCAGGCCTTGTGTTGGGGACGATGCAGAAGCTGCACCTACTCCAGCGACAGCCCTCCGAGACAGGAACGATCGAAACAACAGGGTTGCCTCTAACTCTCGGCAGGCCAATCTTCAACGCAGGCTCGCCCGCATCAACGCCTTCAACCATCTCAGCTATGGCTGTGATTCTCTTGGGAGGTATCAGCAAGGCCTCTGGCGCTGCTCTCCTAACCCTCTCTCCCTCGCCCGAAACCATGCATCCAGCCACAACCAGCCTGCTGCCCATCTTAGCGAACCGCCTAACCCGGGAGACCATTCGGTCGGCGGTGGGTTTCTTGACGGCGCAAGTCACCAAAACAACGTAGTCGGCTTCCTCCGGCTTCTCCACAATTTTGTACCCCCTACTCCTCAGCACGCCTAGGGCTATCTCGCCGTCGGCTTGGTTGGCTGAGCAGCCGTAAACCTCTGCGTAAACCCTTCCAGCAGCACCCTGCAAGGCCCGCACCTAGAAGCCGGGTCTTTTTAATAAGTGCGTCGCAAGTAGTCAATAAATGTAGCGGTTGACACGGCTGGAATGGGATGAAGGACCGCTGCGAAATACCTGTCGCCGGACGTGAGGAGGAGGTGCTCAAGCTCTTCCAGCGCTATCCACAGCACAGGTTCAGGTTCAACGAACTCAGACGCGCCACTGGACTGCATCAGGAGGTTTTATCAAGAATTCTTAGAAGGCTGAGACAAGCCTGTTGGGTTTGCCGGACCGCCGAAGGCAATTACCATCTTTGCGTCTGCAGGATGCCTGAGAACTGTCTGTGTTGTGGCTAGTCAATAAGTTCAACCCCAAACATGATGGTCGCTTGGAGGTGATGCGGGTTGAGTTGTCCCTTCTGCTGTTGCCCATGCTGCCCGCCGAAGTAAGCAAAGACCACGCGCCCATCCTTTTGCAGTGACGCCGTCAAGACATTGTGTAGAAATTTTTGACGGCCTCTACTATCTTTTTCTCATCAAGCCTTGACATGACCGCCAGCTGCTTCACCGCCTCGCCTAACCCGTACTCCTCGACAAAAATCTTTGCAACGGCCTTCACCGTCTCCATCCTCTCCCAGGGGAAAACAATCCATGCATCGGTTGACTGGACGACGTAGTCGGGGCGTATGCGGCTCCAAGGCTTTACGAGCAGGGTTGCGGTTCTAACCATGTCTGGTTGACGGGGTTTCAAAACCCTGTTTACCGCGACCTCTAGAGTTGCCCCCGTGTCGGCCACGTCGTCGACGAGTAGTATTTTCCTGCCGGTTAATTCTCTTAGCTCAAGGTCGTGGTAGACCTTAAGCTCCTCCCTCTCGGTGTCCGAGTATGACTTGCACCCCACTACGTAGACCTCCCTCACTCCTAGAAGGTCGGACAGAAGGTTGGCCACAACCATCCCGCCCCGAAGAACTCCTACGATTGTGTCGACGCCGTAGCCGTCCGAAGTTATCAGTCGTTCAAGACGGTCCACAAGCATCTCCACGTCTGTCCACGTGAGGACAAGGAATTTCCGCCGCCCGACGGCTTTCGTCTCCATGTTAATCTTGTCCAGCCGGCTGAATTTTAGTTAGACACCCTGCCCAGCTGCTTTAGCAGCTAAAATCTATTTATGATGACTCTTCCAGCATAATACTGTGAGCAACGGTAGTCTTTTTCTACAGAACACGCTTGAATCGGTTCGTCAGGCTGTTGAACATCTTAACATAGACCCTGGCATTCACGAGGTTCTCAAGACTCCGAAAAGAGTCGTGGTGGTGTCGTTGCCTGTGAAGATGGACGACGGCTCTTTCAAAGTCTTCACCGGGGTGCGGGTTCAGCACTCTAACGCTAGGGGTCCTTACAAGGGTGGAGTTAGATACTACCCGACGGTGGACGTCGACGAGGTTACTGCTCTGGCCATGTTGATGACTTGGAAATGCGCTGTGGTCGACCTCCCTTACGGCGGTGCCAAGGGAGGTGTTGCATGCGACCCCAAGAACCTCAGCAAGTCAGAGCTGGAGCGGATAACTCGGCGGTACACGGCCATGATTTACGAGGTCATAGGTCCGTACGTCGACATCCCCGGCCCAGACGTCTACACCGACGCTCAAACCATGGCTTGGATGGTTGACACTTACAGCATGATGCGGGGTGTTTTCACTCCCGAAGTTGCGACCGGCAAGCCCATAAGCCTGTACGGGAGCTTGGGGAGGTTGGAAGCAACCTCTAGAGGCTTGACGATTGCGTTGAGGGAGCTGGCGAGATCCATGAACAAGCCCCTGAAGGATGCGAGGATTGTCGTCCAAGGGTTTGGGAACGTGGGGTACAACGCGGCTAGGATTCTTCATAACGAATATGGGGCCCGGATAATCGCTGTCAGCGACTCGAAAGGCGGCATTAGCAGCGAGAGGGGGTTGAACCCTGAGGCTGTCGGCGAGCACAAGTCTAAGATGGGGTCTGTGGCCGGGTTCAAGGACTCTAAGCCTGTTTCGAACGAAGAGTTGTTGACGATTCCATGCGATTTTCTCATCCCGGCTGCTTTGGAGAACGTGATAACCAAGGAGGTGGCTGAGAAGATTGAGGCCCGTGCCGTGGTCGAAGGTGCCAACGGGCCAACCACCTCCGAGGGAGACAGAGTCTTGAACGAGCGTGGTATTCCCGTGGTTCCCGACATACTGGCGAACGCCGGCGGCGTGGCCGTCAGCTACCTTGAGTGGGTTCAGAACCTCAAGAGGGAGAGCTGGAGCCTCGAGGAAGTCAACTCTAAGATGGAGGCCAAGATAGTCAAGGGCTTCAGAGACGTGATGGATACGTCGAGGAAGCACGGTGTTTCTATGAGGCAGGGTGCTATGGTCCTCGCAGTGGGGAAGGTTGCGGAAGCTATTAACTACTTGGGGATCTGGCCGTAGGCTGAGATGGAGCCGTGGAGCACGTTAATAACCGCCTCAACGCTTCTGTACGCCTCATACCTAGATGTTAGGAAGCGTGAAGTCGACGACTACGTGTGGGTCGTTCCGGCTATCTTAGGCCTGCTGCTGAACTCGCTAAACATCTACAACTCTGGTTTCGACGAGCTTCTCCGCTACGTTGTCGCCGTCGGGGTCTCAGGGGCTGTGGGCTATGGTCTCTACTATGCAGGGCTTTACGGAGGTGCTGACGGAAAAGCGCTCATAACGATAGCCTTGGTCCAGCCATACGTCTACGTATGGCCATACCTCCACGGCATCAACGCCCTAACCGTGTTGACCAACGGAATGCTCCTCTCCGCATCGCTTCCAATATCCTTCGCATTCTACAACCTCTACATGCTTTTGAGAGGCAGAAAAATCTTCGAAGGGTTTGAGGCTGAGAGCAGGATCAGGAAGATGGCGGCTTGCTTCATAGGAGTTCGTCTTTCAAAATCTGCTGGCAAGGTCTTCTGGAGCCCGGTGGAGAAGACTGTAAACGGGGTTAGACGGTTTGATTTTAAGCTGGCTATCGACGAAATCGACAGGGTTGAGGCGGATGATTTGTGGATTACTCCAGGCATTCCGTTGCTGGTTTTCTTCACGGCTGGATACTTCATCAATTTCTTAGTGGGCGACTTGATGGGCTGGGTTCTCTACTCGCTAGCCAGGTAGGAATGTCTGGAAGAAGGCGATGAGCAGCCACTCGATAACAGCGGCAACACCTAGCAAGAGCACAACAACACCGATTACGTAGGGAACGACCCTCACCTCACTCATGAACCTCCTCTTGACAACTGCGGAGGTGAGGAAGAAGCTTTCGGAAACAGCGAAGCCATAGGCGAGCATTTCGACGAAGCCGTAAAAAGTCAGAAACGGGATTAGCAGCGATAGCCCAACAGGTATGTTTGAAGTGGTTGAGACAGCGCCGATGACGAGGCCTGTGTTGTAAACTATGAAGGCCGCGAGAGCTATGCCCACAGCAGGTATAATCATCAAAAGTGATGCGATGAGGTTGTTGACGAATATTCCCGCAGGGCTGGCTGTCAGGCCTGCCACCATTTCCTCGAAACTCTCAACCATGTTTTGGGCGTCTGGGAGCGGGATGGGGGTTAAGGCTCCTGCGGCTAGGAGGATTATTAACACCGCCGTGGCTGCTAGAGCTGAAAGAAATCGTGAGACTGCGAACGGAGATAGCTTGGGCATGGGGCGTGTCTCCTTGTCATACAGGGCTATTTGAGTTTGTCTAGGAACGGTGGCGGCGGCTCCCGGAGGTGGCTAGGACCCGACACCGGCCCCACGTGCTGCATGAGCTCTCGAACACGCTTCTGGATAGGCTGCGTCGCTGCGTCTTAGTGCTGCTCCCTCCCGGGCCTGACACGGTTCGACGCATAAGGAGGTTTGGAGCCCCCCTACGGGGGCCTTGCCCTCCTACGACGCCCCTACCCGGCGTGTTCTCATCGCCTCTGTGCAGCACGGCAGGCAGGCTGGCCGCAAGCGCCCCCACAGGTTGTCCGGCCCCCGCATGTAGCCCGTCTCGGGTGCAGGGAAGGGCTAGCTCCCCGGCCTTTCCCGCCGCCACCAACCCTACCGTCAGCATGAGTGTTTTTAAGGTTTCAACCCGTCGTTCTACTCGTGGGAAGGGTTCTAGTCGGCTGCTGCGGCTGGGCTGTCAAAGGAGGTAGGAACGCTTATTTCAGCAGGTTTCCCACTATCGAGGTACAGGAGACTTTCTACAGGCTTCCGAGATTAGAGACAGCGCGGCGTTGGAGGGAGGAGGCGCCGGAAGGCTTTGTGTTCTGCATGAAGGCTTGGCAGGCGGTCTCCCATCCAGTCTCAAGCCCTACTTGGCGTAGGGCTGGGCTGATGGTCGTCAAAGAGAAGCAACTAAGATACGGGTTTCTGAGACCTGTGAAAGAGAACTTTGAGGCTTGGGACATGTCGACCGACGTGGCCAAGGCTCTCGGAGCTAGGTTTGTTGTTGTGCAGACCCCGCCCACCATGCCTGCCGACGACCAGTCAGTTAGGAACGCCGTCGAGTTCTTCAGGTATGCTTCATCTTCCGGGCTGAGCGTGGGCTGGGAGCCTAGGGGTAAGATCGCAGAACTAAAGCATGTGGTCTCGGACGTATGCAGTAAAACAAACGTCATACATATTACAGACCTGCTTCGGGCAAACCCTGCGGTGGAGTCGCCGATTCTTTACACAAGGCTCCATGGACTCGGGAGAAAAGAAGTCAACTACTCATACAAGTACACCGACGAAGACCTGCGAAGGCTTGCCGAGAAGGTCAGCGAATTCGTCGTCGAGGATGCATTCGTCCTGTTCAACAACGTGTCGATGGCTGATGATGCGGAGAGGTTCACTAAACTTCTGCAGCTAGAGTGGAAGCGTTAGACGGCCGAGGAACCTGCGTATGCCGTCGCTCTCCAGCTTGGCGGCAAGGCTTTCCGCAAGCCTGCAAGGCATGGTGTTGGACATGGCTTTTACATATCCGTCGCCGTCGCACAAAACCAGCAGACAAAGGTTCTCATCCTTGTTGACCACCGCGTAAAAGTTTTCCACACCCACCGGAGCCCAGCCGCCAGAGGTTTCTTTCACAATCATCGCTGCCACAGCCATTCCGGTGTACTTCGCCAGAAGGCTCTGCGACCTCAAAGCCTCTGCCTCACCAAGCCTGACCGCTTGATAATACTGCATGAAGGCAGACCATCACGGCTGAATTAAACTTCTGCGGCTAAAGCTTATCAACAGCCCTTAAGCTGTCTGAGTCATGATCATTCGTGTATGGACGTGTCGCTTGAAGAGCGGGGCCGAGAAAGCTTTTCAAAAGTTCGCTTTGGAAGACGCGCTGCCGCTGTTAAGGAGGCAGGACGGCTGCTTGAACGGGTTCTTTGGCTTTGACGATTCTCAGCCAGCGAAGGCTGTGGTTGTCACGGTTTGGCGGGACCTCGAGGCCCTGAAGGGTTTCACGGGCGAGGACTGGAGGGAGCCCTTCATCCACCCCAACGAAGCAGGGCTTCTGGCGGAGAAGCCTAAAGTCGAGCATTACAGTCTTCTAGGCACTCTATGACTCCGTTTGCATGGAGCGCCCTCCCGGAGAATAATAGTGCCCGGCGTATTAACCGAGCAATACCTTGATAATGCCCGCCTACAGCGGAGAGAAAAGCCTTTAAAGCCTTTTTAAGCCCTTAACCACGACCGGAAATGGGTAAAGAAATGCTGGTTGTGGAGTCTAGAGTAAGAGAAGCCCTACCTGAGGGGATAAGGCTTAGCGCTGACGCGTTGGAAGGCCTCGACGCTGCTGTCAGGGAGCTGATTGCGAAAGCCGTCAAGAGATGTCAGGCTAACGGCAGGAAGACGCTGGTCAAGGAAGACTTTTGAACGCTGTCCCCCTGCGCTTTCGACGTAGGGCTCAGGCTATTTTTTAGATGTTTTGACCTCCAGCGGCTTGAACCTGGGCCTCAGCTTCTCGATTATCTGAGGCAGCGTCGTGTACTCCATCTCCTCATGCCCAAGCCTTGCAGGCTCGAACTCGCCCATGCTTCTCAGCATGATGGCTGTCTCAGCGGCCTTCGCTCTGACAAGGTCCCAGAACGAGTCTTCGAACAGGTCGGAAGGCTCCAGCCCGTCAACACCCACTAGCCTTCCGTGGGAGACCTGCCAGCCCATCGCAATAACCCGGGGAGGCCCGTCAAAGTAGGAGACGACGTTCTGACCCTTGCGGAAGGATACGGGCGTGAGCGGCCCTCTGTGAGAGCCTCTCATCCAACCTGAAACAATCGGAGGCTGTGCGAACGCGCTCAGAACCTCGCCAACCGCTGGAAAGCCTGCCTGAGCCCTGACAACCATCACAGGGTCGTCCTTGCCGACATACCTTCCAGCGATCAGGCTTAAACGGGTCGTGCTCGCGGCAGCTGCAGGCTCGTCGTCGGATGCTCTGTAGATCTTCGAAACAGCATACCTGCCGACAGTGCCTATCAAAGCAATCAGGTCATAAACCTCCTCGGGTGTTTTGAGGAGTACAGACCACGATTCGATGAGGTCGAGTACTTCGAACTTGAACCCGTCGTGAAGCGTGGGGTCGATGACCAAGCCGGCCGTGTTGTCCGGCGATGCGAAAATCCTGTAGAGGGGAAGGTTCCACGCTCCGGGCTCTGTCTTGTCCGCTGCGAAGACTATGACCGGGTCTGACCTCCGTTCCTCGAACTCCAGCTCCGCAACCCCTGGACCCAGCCCCTTGATGTTGCCGCTGAAGGCGTCTGAGAGTAGGTCTTGGCCTGCGCCGTAAAGCTTGAACGGCTTAGCCACCTTGTCCGTGACCTCTTTGAAAATGTTCCACGCAAGACCATGCACCTCGGGATTGTCCTCCCCCCTGGGGTGGGTCATGACGAGCACAATATCGTCTCCGCAGTGGGTGGCGTAGCCGCTGTTGATTACCCCTGTCTCCTCAGCCTGCCTCAGCTTGTGAGCAGCCATCTCTAGCATTTTTGAATGGGGCTTATGATGTCCAGCAACGCTTCCTACGTCAGCTTTTATGACAGATATAGTCGTCCTCATGAGTCATCACACTATCCGCTACGCGCTCGGTAAAAGGTCTTACGCATCCTAAACAGCCTGAAGGAAGCGTATCCAAGAAGCAGAGCCATGAACAAGGCCGAAACCTTCAGAGAAGCTAGGGCTTCAGCGTTCTCCAGAACCATGATGGTCAACACTGTGTCCGAAGTAAGCGTGTAAGTGACTGGAGCGAAGCTTTTAGGCTCCAGAGCCCTGATGACGTAGTTCTCTGGCGGTAGCAGGAAAGGCCTTTCGCCCAAGTCTCTAAACGCCATGCCGTTGACCTCCACAACCCGGGTCCCGCGGTGGACAGAGCCGTTGGGGTAGACGAGCCGCAGAACGAGGCTATACAGCTTGATGTCTATGGTCGTGGGGGCGCCCGGGGTGAACTCGAAGTTGTTGTACTCCACGACACGGCCGTCGAACGCCAGAGTAAAGCTTGCGATTCTGGAGGGTTCTAGGTAAGTGTTGTTGTCGTAATCCTGTATGCTGAGAGAGTTGTAGAAGGCCAGCAGCGTTGTGTCCCCTGCTTTCAGGCTGCTGGAGTTTTCGAGGAAGAGCTGGTACCTGTCTATCCGCTGGCTGTGCGTCCTGTCGTAGACGTTGAAAACCGTGACAGGCAGCCTTAACTGCAGAACCCAGACATCACCCAGCTCGTTCCCGACTACAAGTGTAAAATTCCTCGACAAGGCTTGGTGAAGGTCTACCCGGACGCTTCTAGACAGGCCGCCGAAGCCCCGGAAACGCTCAGGCACAACAGTAACCTCCCTCTCGGCAACAAGCCTGCTGTCCCCCGTGGCCACAAGCCTGGCCACGTACTGTCCATACCCCAACACCCTCAGCCCCTGTGGCCCTGAAAAATCCTTCGCAGGTATTTGGAGAGACACGGACCCTCCTCTCACTTGAACAAACTGAGATGCCACAACTTGGTCGAGCTCAACCGTGTACTGGAGTTGATTAAGTTTTCCAGCATACCTGATACGGTCAGCTTTCTTCAGTAAGTCAAACCTAACAACCTGCACGTTCAACCCTTGAATGTCCATACGCACAGTAGACCTTGGAGTGTAGACGTCTTCGCCTCCACCATCCATGAACAGTGCGAAGGCGTGCGGGCTTGTTGCGACTGTGGCGACTACCGTTGTGTTCTCTATCCAGACGTTTAGAGAGATTGGTGGCTTTAATTCAGGCGCCTCGACCACGATTGTAAGTCTTGCTCCCTCGTCAGTCTCAACAACCCATTCTCCAACGTCGTCGACGGTGAACTTTTTCAAAACTGTGAGTAAGCCGTCTCGGATGAACGTCTCTCTAACATCCCCCTGCGGTGAGAAGACGTTCAACCGCCCGTCCCTGCCCATCAACCGGACTGCAAGGCTCTCGCCAACTCTTGCCGTGAGCACTCCCCCATCCAGAAGCGGAAGCATCTCCTCCCCTCCCAAGCCGACGAGCCAAAAATGAGGAGGTGCTTGGTTTACGTAGAAGAGGCTTGACAGGAGCATCGAGAGAACGAGCATTACGCTAAGCATGGGTGCCACGCATCGTCAAAGCCATCATCACAGCCAGGGTGGCGACGGTTGTCAACAGGACGAGAGACGCGAGCGTCGGGAGAGAAAAGGAGGCCACGGTGATTACGACCATCAAGGCCAGAGTTATGATGAGAGACTTGAGAAAAACCGGCTTTACGCTCAGCTTGTCGGGAGACCTTCTGAAGGCTATCATGAGCACGAGGGCCAGAGTTGCCACGGAGGTTGCAGAAGCCAGCAGGAATGAGGGCGGTGTCTCGGGCGGGACGACGTTCACCCTTTCTTGGTTGAAAAAGCCTGAGATGTTTCGAACAAGGTGTATGAAAAGGTTTTCAGGCCTCGCCGGGCTGCCTTCGACGCCGTAGATGAGGAGGGCTGTAATGTATGCTGAGAAGTAGCCGGAAAGGATGCCGGAAGGGCTTCGGCTCGAGTATGTGGATATAGATATCACCAGCGGCGAGGCTAGTATGTATCCTGCTGCTAGGCCGAGGAAGGGTGCTGCGCTGCCTGTGAGCAGCAGTCCCACAGTGTATATAGCTGGGATGTAGACAAGGCCTACAGCCGCCCACTTGACTTTCTCGGTCGAGGATATCAGGAGAAGAGAGACTATTCCCACGGCCACGTAGTAGTTGCTGAAGTCGAACTTAGTGTACGACATTAAGGAGATTAACACGGGAGGAGCCAGCGCAGTCATCCGAACGAGCTTCAGCATCAAGTCGCAGCCCTCAGCATTCTGTGAAGATGTGCTATGTACTGTGGCAGGTTGGCTGCATCGACTACATAGACAAACTTGGCCTGTGTTTTGAGGTTTTCGACCCGAAGCATCTCCAGCCGGTTGAGCGTCTGCATAAAGTCTCCCCCGCCAGCCAGCACCGGGATTATCGTGAAGAGCACCCCCTTCCTTCTTCTCACCTCGTCCTCAACAAGTCTGACCCCATTCCCGTCAACCGAAGCCAATCGTCCTATCAGGAAAACGACGTCGAACCTGTCCAAGCTCCTGACCTCCTCCATCAAGTCAAACCCCAGCCCTGGCTTCAGCCTCGTCAGGAAAACAGCCAGCCTCTCGAAATCTGCTGTGCTTAAAGCGTTGAAAACGCTCGGCTCGGCTGCGCCTAACGGTTTGACGACCACGGCATCGCCTTTCTCAAGCATGGAGAGGGCCGAGGAAGCAACAGACGACATGCACAAGTCCATCAAGCTGGGCTTTCCGACCGAGTTTGAGGCAGTGCAGTCGATTAGGAAAGCAATTCGGAGCCTGTTGAGCTTGTCGTACTTCCTTACGTAGATTTCACCATCCTCTCTAGCCGTCCTTCTCCAGTCTATGTTCTTCAAATCCTGCCCCTCCTCAGCCCTGCTTATCTCACGGAAGAGGTCGTCGGCCCCGAACCTCATGGAAAAACCTGAACCCGAGATAAAAAGCGTCTGAGCCCTCCTCACGCTGTCCACCATCTTGGTCCTCTCCGTCATCCTCGGCCTAACAAAAACCCTGGCCTCACGCTCCAGCGTAATGAATCTGCAGCACAGCCCGTAATCATCGGCTACCTTGACGGTCAAAGGCCCTAGCGAGTAGACTCCCCGCTCCTCCGCCGCCACGGCGTACTGGATCTCGACCCCATCACCATGCTTAACCTGCTTTTCAGCCATCATGCTTCCCCTTACTAGAGTCAACCCCTCGAAGCCGTCGAAAACCGTCAGAACAAGCTCTCGCCCCGTCTTGTTGACTACCACGACTCTTACTTCGATGACCTCACCCGGCTTAGGGTCTTGGTTGTTTATCGTGCGGACGAACGTGAAGTCTGTGGGTTTTAATGATTTCAGGCTTCTAGTAGTCAACAGAATGTATGCTAGGCTGAAGATCGTTGCTGCGAAGAGGGACAGCGTTAGTGGATGGTAAACGACGACCGTGGAGGTTAGAGCTGTTAGAATGAAGGCTGTGAGGGCCAGTCCATAACCCTCACGTGTAAGCATCAGAGAGGCACCTCAACCGAATCCAGGTACTCTTTTAAGATTTTCGACAGAAAGCTGTAGTCCGGTGTCTTAGACAGGCCGGAGAACTCAGGCTTTGGCTGCAAGCGATGGTTTAGAACTCTGAAGAACACTTTCTTCACGTCGTCTGGGGTTGTGTACATTCTCCCGCTGAGAGCCGCATGAGCCTTCGCTGCGTACAGCAGCGCTATTTCTGCTCTAGTGCTCGCCCCCAGCACAAGCCGGCTGTCCCTACGACTCGTGGACACAACATCAACTATGTACTTTATCACTTCAGGCACAACAACTACGTTCCGCACCTCGTCCATGGCGACCCTCACCGCTTCAAGGTCTACGGCTGGAGAAACCGGCACCTCCTCGCCCAAGATGTTTTTCATCTCCAGTATCATCCGTTCCTCCTCGGCAGTGGGGTAGGGCACGATCACACGCATCATAAACCTGTCAAGCTCAGCCTCGGGCAGGGGGAAAGTCCCCTCAAGCTCGACAGGATTCTGGGTGGCCACCACGAGAAACGGGTCAGGCAGGCTGTAGGAAACACCTTCAACAGTCACCTGCCTCTCCTGCATAGCTTCAAGCAGCGCCGACTGGCTTCTCGGAGGCGCTCTGTTTATCTCATCGATCAGCACTATGTTGGCGAAAATTGGGCCAGGCCTGAACTCCAGCTCGCCCGACCTTCTGTTGAACACCAGCCCGCCTATGATGTCCGACGGTAGGATGTCAGAAGTGAACTGTATCCTCTTGAACCTGAGCCCTAGAGACATGGCGAAAGACTTCGCGAGAAGAGTCTTGGCCAGACCCGGGATCCCCTCCATGATTACATGACCGCCTGTGAGGAAAGCTATCAGAAGCGACTCGATCGACTCACCCATCCCCACTATGACTTTACCAACCTCCCGCTTAACGCCGTTAGCTATTGCGGAAGCAACAGTGGTTTCAGGCATTCCTTCTCACGACCGTCTCAAGCTTCCTGAGAATCGCTTTCCTCTCAGCGTCGTTGGTTTTTCCCGCAAGACGTTTGATTGTTTTCAAAAGTTCTTTACGCTTGCCATGCATTCGAAGCATGTAGAGCAGGGCGTAGTCGTCAAGTCCTTCGATGTTTAGGTTCGTGGGTTTCTGTCTCTTATTTCTTTCACGTGGGGTTAGGAGAATGGCCGCTGTTCCGGCGGCTGAAAGAATAACGATCGCCATCAGCTGAGGCTCCAGCATTCCTAAACACTCTCCAGCAGCTTGGCTAGGCTTCTGCGGAAGACCTCTATCTCATGGTTGTTTGGCTGCTTAAGGCCGTACCTTACAGGCTCGTAGACAGCATACATCTCGGTCAAGGCCTGCCTGATGTGTTCAGGTAATTTCCCGCCTTCAATGACCTCCATGGCCGTCGAAAACCTAGGGTCGACACCGTTCAACTCACATACTTTCTTGAAGAGGCGTGCGAAGGTCTCTGTCACGGCTTTAGAAAAATCTCCCTGCTGCGCAAGCTCCTCGAACCGCTCTACATACTCAACGAGGCTAGGCTTCTTCTCAACCCTCTCTACACGAACAGCCGACCGCTCCATAGAGTACTTTATCAGAACAAGCCCTATCACGGCGATGGCTAGAAACAAGTTGACGACAACCCAGAAAGATACGTCGTAAAGGTAGGACGCCATCTTCAACTCATCCTCAGAAGCTGGTTCTCAACCCTGTACGCAGGTACGTAGCTGTACAGAGAAATGATCACTTGAATCAAGTCCTGGACCGTTGATTCTGAAACCATAGAAGCTCCTTCCTCGGTAGGGATCATGATGTTGAAAGGCCCTTGATAATTTACCTCGATGTTTGGCGTGTAGGCTGTTATGCTGTCGCCGTTGAAAATCTTGAAGTATTGCTCAAAATTAACGTAAACTAGGTAGGGAGACCCAACGTAGTAGGTTGTGTTGAATGGGATAGTGTAGAATGCTCTTACGTGGGAGGTTTGGGAGACGCTATCAATAGAGACGCTGGCCGCCTCGATCCTGAACCTCTCCTCAATGTAGAGAACCCTAAGCTCTGTGATGTAGTCTTGAATGTCGACGTCCACGCTGTAGGTGGGTAGTATGAGCTGCGGTGAGCTGATAGTTATCACGTGCTTTCCCGGAGTTGTGGTGAACGTGGCGTAGCCGTTGGAGTTGGTGACGCCAGTCTTGTCGTCGAGCCTAACGATCATCCTAGGGACAGGAGCGGTTGCGGTATGAAACTCATCAACCAGCCTAGTTTTCTCAACCTTAACCCTCAATATGTAAGGCCTCGACGTTGACTCGCCGAGGGAAAAATCAATCACTAGGGAAGTGCTCGAGAGGGGTGGAACAAGCTGGAATAGGTTAAACAGTATAATGAGTGCCGCAGCTACCAAAACAAGGCTTGCCTGCTTTCTGTCCAACCAACTTAAACGACTGAGGCTTTGTTTTTAACTATTTCCATGATACGTCGGAGAGCTGAATGCATCAGCGGGTTCATGTATTTATATGGTTCGTTGAGTTTTTGTCTGGTATTGAACGACGAGGAATCGGTCTCGGTTGCGGTAATCAGCAGCCTTAAGCTATTGGATGACGGGTCGGTGGTTTTCGTGGAGGGCGACCTATCATGGTTTAAGGCTAGGGGGTACGGGGATAAGCGTCCGGACGGCGGCTGGGGGTTCAGCCCCGTCGAAACACTCTACTTGGTCGAGAACGGGAGGGCTGAGGTCTATCGGCTCAACACCCGGCTGGGGTTCAACGACCTCCTAAGTTTTTTCATTCAAAAAGATGCGAACATCTGGAGGGATTACGTCATCTACATGGACCTGCGTAAGAGACGGTACGTTGTAAAGGAGGGGTTTGGGCCTAAGCTACGGTTCAGGGTCTTCGACAGGGGCGAATATCTTGAAAAGCCTGCAAAGTACTTGGTGATACCTCTGTACGAAGGAGAGAGCATCTCCGTGGAAGAGCTTCTCGATCTTCTCAGGTCCTGCAGAGCCATGAATAAGCAGGCTGTGGTGGCTGTCCTAGACAGACGCAACGAAGTCGTTTACTACAACGCAACCATGGCAGACCTTCAAAACAAGTAAGATGACCTGAGTTGAATCTGCCGGCTTTTATACGCTTAACTAGGCCTCCGAACAGCTTGATGATGTTCTTCGCCGTAATCGTGGGAATGGTTGTCTCGGACTCATACCTCCCCTCCCTTGAAACAATCATTCTAACCCTAGCAACTTCGTACGGGCTCACGAGCTCCTCGATGATTCTGAACGACTACTTCGACAGGGAGGTTGACGCAGTCAACAACCCCTCAAGACCCATACCTTCCGGCTCGGTGTCGCCCAGATCGGCACTAACGCTGTCTTTCATCACAGCCGGCCTAGGCCTCTCGTCAGCCCTACTCACTAGCCTTCCATGCTTCACGCTGGCTTTGACGGCTTACAGCGTGGCTGCAGCCTATAACTGGCGTTTGAAGAAGACGGGTTTTCTTGGAAACATGGCTGTGAGCTTTACAGTGGTCGCCCCATTCCTGTACGGGTCGCTGGTAGCTGGGGGCCAGATTCTCGGAAGAGTTGCAGTTTTCGCTCTGCTGGCGTTCTTGGCTAACACGGGGAGGGAGGTTGTTAAGGGGATGTCGGACGTGGCCGGCGACGCAAAGAGAGACGTAAGGACGGTGGCGAGGGTTTATGGTGTTGAAAAAGCAGCTCTGGCCGGGTCAGCGCTGTACATGGCCGCAGTGGCCTTAAGCCCGCTTCCATATCTTCTGAACCTAGCGAGCCCGTTGTACCTTTTGGTGGTCGCTGCGGCGGATGCAGGCTTCATCTACTCCAGCATCAAGCTCATCAAAAGCCCGAGCGCAGAGCAAGGAAGGAGGCAGAAGAACCTCACGCTGTTGTGGATGTTCCTGGCCCTAGTAGCTTTCCTCACAGGCTCGGTAGCCTAGTCCACGTCCTCAGGTCTCGCCTAGGACCGTGCACGGGGCGCTGTCAACCTCCTCAATCAGCAGAGGAGAAACAACCACCCTCATGTACTTGGACGGCTTGTCCAGCAAGTCCATGTCCTCGATTATCAAGAAGCTCCGACCCCTCAGCAGTATGCGGTGTGCCTCCCTACCCTGCTCACGGTTAATGGGAGAGGAGATGGAGATCATGTCGACGCCGAGAGCCCTCAGACCGGTGAAGTTTCTCAGGAATCTGGCCGCTCCAGACGACAAGCACGGCCCTCTCTTCATGAAGACCTCGGGCCTAGACTCTCTCAAGGATTGGAAACCCGTCCGTAGCAGCAGCATGTCCGCAGAAGCTATCTCCGCAGCGTAGGGCCTTAGGTCGTTCTCGGTGATCAGCTCCCCCTCTTTCTTGGGCAAGTCGACCAGAAGAGGCCTGCTGAATAAAAGCTCCTCAAGGGTGTAAGACGCTATTCTGCGGCCTGCTTCGTCGAAGTGGTAGGGTGCGTCTACATGCGTTCCCAAGTGGTTGAAAAGCTTCACCAAGTAGCTGTTGCTGCTGTCGCCTCTAGAGACCTGCTTGACGGGATATACTTCAAGCCTAGGCCCGTCGTCGTAGCAAGGCGTCAGCATGGATAACTTATGGGACAGAAGAACCCACACAAGCCGGAAAACGAAAAGCCGCTATTTCAAACTTTTATCATACAGAGGCTGGAGAAAAGCCGGGATGCTGCGGTGCGGCGGAGCTAAGCCGAGCAAGGAAAACGAGGAAAACCTGAAGGCTTACTGGGAGTATGTGGCCCGAAACTCCTTTCACCTAAAGCAGAACAAACCAGCCGTAACCGATTACTATTACCGAAAAATCCTCATCTCACTCCTCCATTCTCTCTCATCAAAAACCGGCAGAAGACTGCTCAAGCTAGACGCATACAACGAAGCCACGCACACCCAGTACGGATACTACATGCTCAATAAGTTTGATGAACTAATGCTTGTCGACATCTCGTCCACCATCATCGATAAAGCCCTTAAACACGCCGCTGCAAAAAACCTGTACAACCGTGTTCACGCAGTCGAGGCCGACTTCCGCCGACTGCCATTCAGGTCAGAGTCCTTCGACATGTCCTGCAGCTTCGGCAGCATAGAGCATGTACCGGAGTATGTTCAAGCCTTTTACGAACAAACAAGAGTCGTCAAACAGGGTGGCGACGTCTTCGTCGGCGTTCCAAACGTGTCTAACTTCTCGATGAGAATGATGTCGGCTAAGACACTTCACCTGCTTGGGCTGATGCGTAAGGCAACAAACCCTGAAAAACACTTCCACAGACGGCAGCTCGTAGCCCTCGCCAAGGCAGCTGGGTGGTCTGACTTCAAGGTATCGGGATACCACTTGTTCCCCAAACAGCTTAGATGGCTCGACCTGTGGCTGGCTTTCAGGAACGTCGAATCTCTCCGGAGGAGTCGTTTATTCCGCTTGCTCCTCAAGTGGTTCACTCTGCTAGAGCTCAGGTACGATTTTGTAAAAAGGTATGCTGAGATGATTGTTGTCAAGGGTGTTAGACCAGAGGAACAGGATAGAGTGCGAGGAAGTTCACAGTATGAAGCAGTAAAAATAACAAAGTGATGGTGAACCACTTGACGCTTTTTGTTTTCTTCTCCTCGTAGAGTTTGGCGCTGAGTATGAATGAGATTCCGAGAATCAGCGGAGGTATAAGGGTTAGGACGTAGAAGAGATATACCAGCCCTCTGTAAACAAGGTTGACGAAAACCCATCCGGCAAAGATTCCGAACCAAGACACCGCGACGAACCTAGCCACGCTGTCCGCACGAGACCTAAACAAATAATACACAGCCACGGGTATCATCGGAAGCACGATAGTCCAGCTGGGCTGGACGATGTACGCAAAACGGAGGTCTGGGTTGAGCAACGGGCCGACTACGACGGTCGAGAAATCGACCCTAACGCCGGGATGGACTGCTGCAGCCCTTGTGACAGGCTGGTTGAAAAACCACATCCAGATCTCGCTCCGCCCTACGGCGGCAGGGTTTTCTATCGCAAGTCTTGAGAACATTGTTAGAACTCGGTCTACGATGTTGGGGCGGGACGGCGTGAGAATAACCCATTCAAGCAGATACCAGAGGACGGCGGTAGACGCAGCTGTTGCCGCAGCCAGCAATCCCACATTCTTGAAGTCTAGAACAAAAACCTTCCTGATTCTCCCCTTATCCTTCCTCGACACCTCTCTAACCATAATGTAGCCCAGCAGGGGGAGAATCATTAAAACGGCGACTTCTTTGCAAAGGAAGGAGGCTGCGAAAAACGGAGCAGACAAAAGCCTACGGGCCGGCTGTCTGTCGAGCAGGAAGTAAACTCCGGCTAGGAAAAACAGGATCATGAAGATGTCTATCCGTGCAACTCTTGAGAAGTAGAAGCTCAGTGTCTCGAACGATGCTATGAACATGGCTAACAGCGGTGCGCTGACAAGCTCTTTCCTACCTTCAGCCAGCCTCCTTGCAACTAGGTAGATGACTGGTATGATGAGCGTCCCGGCTGCCACGGACATTATCCTCCATCCAAAGGGGTTGTCGCCGAAAAACAGCATGCCTGATGCTATGATCATCTTAGCCAGCGGAGGATGGCCGAGTATACGATCCCGCGGAACGCCCTCCTCGTTCTGTCCAAGTATGCTCCTAGCCGCCGGCACGTAGTAGACCTCGTCCCCAATCAGCCTGTCTGGAACGTCAATCCTGTAGAGCCTAACTGCAAACCCGAGCAGGGCAATCCCAA
>JAWAFZ010000017.1:23877-28736 GCA_038890155.1 Candidatus Caldarchaeum sp.
TCAAAGACATCCATTCAAGGAGCTTCCCACAGCTGATCGAGCTGCAGCCAGATGTTATTATGGCTTCGCCGACGACGTTAGAGTTGTTGATGGACTACTGTGAGCGGAAAGAAGTTAAACTGTCTCCAAAGGTAATTGGGCTTTCATCCGAGACCTCAACGCCATCCTTCAGGAGACGTGTTCAGAATTTTTTCAGTGCTGAGGTTTTCGATAGATACAGCGCCGTCGAAGTCGGGCCCATTGCCTGGGAATGTCCTGAACGCGTGGGATACCATGTTAACATGGAGGGAGTGTTGCTGGAGCTCGTCAACGTAAGACGGGCAACAAGAAGTACTGAAGAAGGTGAGGTGGTTGTGTCGTGTCTGTACAGGGATTGCACCCCGGTGATACGCTACTTGCTTGGAGACATCGTAAGAACCAAGGATGACGAATGCCCGTGTGGAAGAGGAATCCCTCTCATCGAAAGCATACAGGGGAGGAAGGTCGACATAATCAAGAGGAAGAACGGCGAGGACGTATCACCCTACGCGGTCATCACCGCCCTCGACCATATACAAGGCGTGCGCAAGTTCCGGGTTGTTCAAAAACCCGACTACACCGTCGAAGTCTACGTTGTCTTGTCAAGCAGCTTTGGGGAGAATGAGCTTGTTGAGAGCATCGAAAGATGTTTGGGTGATGTTTTGAGGGGGCTGCAGGTGCGTGTCAAGCCTGTCGAGGTCATCGGGGATGGGTCGGGTATAAAGCAAAAACTGGTCGAGTCCCACGTTGTTTGAGGATGTTATCATAGTATTACTTTTAATCCATCTTTAATATCAGCTGTTCGTAGAAGATTACGTGGCCGCCGAGAACGTGCTCAGGCTTGGCTACTGGGCCGGCATGGAGCAATACTCGCCTGACAGGCTTCTGGCGCACGCCATACATGCGGAAGCGGTCGGCTTCGACATCATAGTTGCGAGCGACCACTTTCATCCCTGGAGCGACACGGGTGGTCAAGCGGGGTTTCCTTGGATTTTCTGCGGCGCCGTTGCTGAGAGGACGAAGAGAGTCGAGGTAGGCACGGCTGTCACTACGCCGATGTTCCGCTACCATCCAGCCATAGTGGCCCAAGCCTTCGCAACGCTCAACCACCTCTATCCGGGTAGGGTGTTCATCACCGTCGGCACAGGGCACGCTATGAACGAGACGCCGCTTGGCTTCGAATGGCCTGGTTTCAGGGAGAAGGTTCAGAGGCTTAGGGAGGCCATCGAGATCATGCACCTGCTCTGGGCCGGCGATTTCGTAAACTACGAGGGGCAGTACTATCGGATAAGGACGGCCAAGCTCTACACGAGGCCCAAGACCAAGATACCCGTCTACGTCGCAACGTCCAACGCAGCCGTGGCTGAGATTGCGGGGGAACTCTGCGACGGCATACTGACCAACCCACGTGGGTTGGAGAAGTATCTAGAGATAATCGACGCCTTGGAGAAGGGCGCTAGGAAGGCCGGTAAAGACCCTGCGAAGACGAGTAAATGTCTGGAGTTCAAGGTGTCCTACGACCATGACTATGAGAGGGCCTTCAGGTCGGCTCTCTTCTGGGCGCCCACCGCCATTCCCCGTGAGAAACGGGAGAAGGTTTCAGACCCAAGGGTTCTGGAGGCCATGGTTGGCGAGGCTGAGAGGCAGAAGATCAAGCAGACGTGGCTGATTACCACGGACGTCGACGACATCTTCAAGTCTTTGGCCGATTTTCTCAAGCTCGGGTTCGACAGGGTTTACATCCACAGCGCAAGCCCCAACGAGGAGCGGTTCCTCAACCTACTCGGCCGAGACATACTTCCGTGGATGCGTGAGTTCTACGAGCAGCTCGGCCGGCCCATAAGGCCGGTGATGGAGTAGCTACGCCGTCACGCTCTGATGCCAGCGTAGGATGTACTCAGGCAGCCTGAACCCCTTGGTCTCGAGGCTCTCCACCAGGAGAATGGGCAGTGGGCTCAGGGCGAAGGCGGCGTAGATGTAAAACCTGCTGGGCCTGCCGGGCTCATGCTTCGTAGGTATCTCGAGGACGGCGTCAGCCATCGAGGCTATCGTGCTGTCGGCGTTGCCGACGACGGCGGCCAGCTGTCCTCCCATTCGTTTAAAGCTCTTGCACCACGCAGCAACTATCTCGGTCTCGCCGCTGCTTGAGATGACTATCAGCAGGTCTCCATGCCTAGGCCCTGGTGTGCTGGATTCTCTAGCCACGTAGACCTGGTCTCCGAGAGCTCGTTTAATGTGGCCAACCCTTACAGCAGTCATCCTAGCGACTTCGTAGCTGCTTCCCAAGCCTGCGAAGAAGCATGTGCTCCGTGTTTCAAGCCTCCGGGTGACGAACCCGTAGAACTCGGAGTTGATGCTCTTGTCCACAACCTTGGCTGCTTCTAGACATACTTCTTTGCCGTACTCGAGGGCCTTGGAGGGGAGAGTTTTGTCGTGGAGAGCTTCTGCCACTGCGTGCAGGAGCGCTCCGCTTCCGAGTATGAAGGTGTCCTCCATTATGCCAACGTCCCGGAAGACCTTGGCCTCTTCGGCCTCGTGAACCTCCTCCCTGCCCGTCAGCTCGAGGACGCTTCCGTACTTGGAGGCTATCTTAGCCAGCGGAGAATCCACGTCGGAGGTGACAAGGTCTATCATGTAGTCTCTGTGGGCGCCGGTTTTTCCGATGTAGGATGCGAGGTTCTGAGCATCGACAAGAGGGGTCATAGACCTGCCGGAGCCGGAGTTTATCAGGAGACAAACCCGGCCGAACCGCTGCTTGAGAACGGGTGCTGCGTCGCTGATCTCTCTTCCGGGGAACCCAACATCACCACGGTCCACCACGATCTTGCCGTCCCGCATCTTAGCCATCTCGCTGGCAGCTATGCTCAACGCCCCCTTCGACCTTCCCTCACCTAACGGAATGATCACCCCAGCTGACTGAATGTCGTGGAGGAGGCGCTCCAGCTCGTCGAGGTTTACGTTGCTGACGTTGTGAAAAATGCGGTTAACATATCCCAAGCTGCATACTGTCTCGGTCAAATCCACCAAACCAGACCACGACGTCCGAGGATAAAAGCATATGCGCTACAGCGAAAATACATCCGCCACGTCTCTCCCAGTACTAAGATATTTATTAACGGCTGAACAACGAACTCTGAAAAGCTCCGGTAGTATAGTCCGGTCAAGTATGGCGGCCTCTCGAGCCGCAGACCCGGGTTCAAATCCCGGCCGGAGCATCTATATTATGTCGCTAGGTTTATGTTTTGATGATTCCCCCGCCCAAGTTCATGAGGCCTGAACGTATCCATGTTAGGAAAGTGGTTCCGGAGGGTCGGGGTGAATTTGTTCTATACGTAATGGATGCGTGTCAGAGGAGTTTGCGCAACTTTGCCTTGGAGTACGCTGTCTATCAGGCCGACCGTCTAGGTAATCCTCTTGTAGTGGTTGTTCCTGTCGACGAAAAGATGCCGCACTCCAACTTGAGGCGTTTCAAATTCATGCTCGAAGGACTGACTAAGCTCAGAGAGTTGCTTGAGACGAGAAAGATCAGGGTTTTAGTTGAGAAAGCCGACCGCATCACGCGGTTTTTGGCTGAATCGTGTTTCACGGTTCTTGATACGGCGTACCTAGGTTTTCAGAGGGCTTTTCGCAACCAAATCACCGAGTCGTCGCAGTGCTCTGTTGTCGAAGTTGAGGGAAACGTCGTGGTTCCGGTAGAGCTTGCGTCGAATAAGCCAGAGCCCTACGCACGGACGATCAGGCCCAAACTCATCAAGCATCTCAACCAGTTCCTAGAAGACCTCCCAGTCCAAACACCGGAACACTCCTCCATTCAACTCGACTTCGAGAATGATGTTGAGAAATTATTTTCATCCGTCAAAATCGACCGAACAGCTTCGCCGGTTGACTATTTTACCGGTGGAGAGGACGATGCTTTGAGCCGGCTTAAGGTTTTCACGGAGAAAAAGCTTCGGCGGTACGCTGAGGGCAGGTCGGACCCCGGTGAAGATTTTTCCTCCGAGCTCAGCCCCTACCTCAGGTACGGTATGGTTTCACCGGTTCAAGTTGTCAGAGCGGCGCTGGAGGTCGTCGGCCCCGACGACGTCAACCTTAACAGCCTCGTGAACGAGCTCGTTGTTTGGCGTGAGCTGGCCCGCAACGCCGCATACTACAGCCCGCTCTTTGGTACCTTTGACGGATTGCCGGAGTGGGCCAAACAAACTCTCGAGAAGCACAAGGACGACCGACGGGAACACGTCTACGACCTGCAAACCCTGGAGAAAGCAGAGACACACGACATCTACTGGAACGCTGCACAACGCGAACTCCTCTACACGGGGAAAATCCACAACTACATGCGGATGTATTGGTGTAAAAAGCTGATCGAGTGGACGGACGACCCGCGGAAAGCCTTCGAATACGCAGTTTATCTCAACGACCGGTATGGGTTGGACGGCGTCGACCCCAACAGCTACCTCGGCATCAGCTGGTGTTTCGGCGCGTTCGACCGACCGTTCTTCGAATCAAAAATCTACGGAAAGATTAGGAAAATGACCGAAGAAAGCCTAAAAAGGAAAAAAGGCATCACACGTTATCTACAGAAATATTCCCAGCAACCACTGTAGTTTATTGACCGCCGCCGTAGCACGCGACAACCGTCTTGCAGGACTTCCGCAAACCCGTTTACGTCATTCAGCACGGTAGGCGGTA
The DNA here is from genome assembly GCA_038890155.1 of Candidatus Caldarchaeum sp. Taxonomy (GTDB): domain Archaea; phylum Thermoproteota; class Nitrososphaeria_A; order Caldarchaeales; family Caldarchaeaceae; genus Caldarchaeum. The sequence goes on from JAWAFZ010000017.1 coordinate 28,585, forward strand.
GTCGCAACTTCGAAGAACAACCCCACCAACAAAACTGAAACAAACCCCTAAACTCTTGTCAACCCTACCTCGCAACCGCCGCAGACGGAGAAAAAATCGAGACCTTGGACCGGCGGGGATTTGAACCCCGGACCTTCCGCGTGCGAGGCGGA
>JAWAFZ010000018.1:0-25201 GCA_038890155.1 Candidatus Caldarchaeum sp.
TGCCTCCTGCGAGAACAACCGTCGTAGTTGCACTTCCTTTAAAGGATGCGCTAGTAGAGATAGACCTGATAGCCTACGCTGAGAAATGAAGCAGCTCCAGCGGGTGGCGGACCGGCAGGCCTGTAGCTTCCTCGATGTGAATGCGGCACACGCTGCTCGTCGTCGCCACCTGACTGCATCCACTCTTCCTCAACAAATCGAACAACTTCTCGCCAACAACATTCGACAGATCGTAGCCCAGTACCCCGTGCTTCATGCCGAACGAACCAGCCATGCCGCAGCAAGTACCCGTCTCGACGACGAACGCTTCATAACCCGCAGAACGTAGTAGGTGCAGGACCGACCTTGAGGCGTCGAGCGCTCTTTCATGGCATGGAACATGGACGGCTGTCCTGCCCGTGGTCGTAGGCCCCACCCTGATACGTCCCTCCCTCATCAGGCTTTCTAGAAGCTCGGTGGCTGAGACGGTTGACCGTGATACTTTAAGGGACTGCTCGGTGTTTTTCAGCAGATATGGATAGACCTGTTTGAGGCAGTAAGTGGCCGTAGGCTCGATTGAGACGATGACGGCATCTCTGTCAGCGTATTCTGCTAGCGAGCGCACGTTGTAGTCGGCATTACGCCGGGCTTTGTCAAGGTCTCCGTAAGCCACGTAGGGGTAGCCGCTGGTCTTCTGAACCGGGACGACGACCGAGAAGCCGCATTTTTCCAGCACGTCAACAAGCTTGACGGCTAGGTCAGGCCTCACGTACGTTGCATAAAAGTCTGCGAACAACGCTGCCAAGGGCCTGCCCTCCTCGGGTTTCCTGTTCTTCGTTAAGGCAGTCAGGGGCTTCTTAGCCAAGTGCGGTATGGTCCTCCTGGCCTCGATACCGGCAAGCCTCTCCAGCAAAAACCTGAAGAGCTTGTTCTTGACTGCAAAGTTAAAAAGCTCAGGGAAGTGTGAGCCTATCGCGTAAAACTTTTCATAATTCTCCAAAATCCTGTTGACCCACAACTGACCTGCCTGCTTGACGATTCTGTGCTTCACCTCAGCTATCATCATCGGCATCTCTATTTTCGCCGGGCAAACCTCCTTGCACAGTCCGCATGATATGCAGAGTTCTGTAAATTCCGCTGCTTTCTCCAGACCGTGGACGAAGGCCGTCCAAGGGATTCCGATAGGCCCTGTGTAGACGTGTCCAAAAACGTATCCCCCGACCGCTGAGTAGGTAGGGCATATGTTCATGCAAGCGCCGCATCTTATGCAGTGCAGGGCTCCTCTGAACGTCTCGTCCTCCTGCATCTGCGTTCTTCCGTTGTCGACAACAACGACGTAAAGGTCCCTACCGTCCTGAGCACCTGCCAACGGGTTTCGCCCCGATATGAACGAGACGTAGGTGGTGAGAGGCTGTCCTGTGGAGCTGACGGGATGGGCTACGATAATCTTGAGAGCATCCTCAACCGTCTCAACCAGTTTCTCCAACCCCATCACTACGATGTGCGTCTTCGGCGGCACGCTTCCAAGCCTATCGTTCCCTTCGTTCGTTTCAACCACGACCGTGCCCGTCTCAGCTATGGCTATGTTGGCACCCGTTATTCCAACGTCTGCTGAAAGAAAGACACCACGTAGATAGGTTCTCGCAAAGTCCATCAACTCTCCGAGGTCGTCGCCTACGGGTCTTCCAGCCTTGCTTGAGAAAAGCTCGGCGATCTCTTTTCTCGTCTTGTGAACAGCGGGGTAGACTAGGTGGAAGGGTTTTTCACCAGCAAGCTGTATGATGAACTCGCCTAGGTCGGTGTCAACCACTTTCAACCCCCTAGCCTCTAAGAAATGGTTAAGGCCAATCTCCTCGGTGGTCATCGACTTGCTTTTGGTCAAGAGCTTGGCCTTCTTCTCAACGGCAATACGGTAAACTATCTCACAAGCCTCAGCCCCATCCCTAGCCAAGAAAACCCTCACCCCCCGCTCCTCGCAGCGTTCTCTGAACATGCTGAACATCTCCAACAAGTTGTCGACAGCGTTCTGTTTAGACTGCCTTACCGAATCCCTGAACGCGTCAACGTCCTCAATCATCAAGGCAATCATCTGCCGCCTAGCCTCGAGCGTTCTGTCCAAGGCGTCCCTCAGATACGTTCTCCACTCCTTCCTCTGCAACACTTTCCTAGTTTCCTCCATCAGACGCCTGTGAAGCCTGGCCGCTTTCAGAGCCATTCCAGTACCACCGCGGCTACAGCGTGCGGGCCGTGAACACCGACGACAAGCCTCTGCTCTATGTCTCCAGACCTGCTCGGCCCCGAGATAAACGACACCGTACATGTTTTGGCTTTCTCCATAGCGCTGCGCAAAATTCCAGCAGCATCAGAAACCCTCTCAACGATCGTCGAGGACTTGACGAAGACGACGTGGACCCGTGGAAGGCTTGACAAAAGCCTGTCCAAATCGTCGTAAGCGACCTCGACCAGCGTGCCAGTCTCAGCTATCGCAGCCACAGCAGTCGACAACCCAGCGTCGACGCTGCTCAAAACCTCCAGAGGGTTGTCTGAAGCTTCGTCTACCACGGTTAATCGTTTGCTGGAGAGAGCCGTCGATACTTGGTGGTCTATCTCGCTGAACAACTTTAGCTTGAAAACAGACCTTCCACCGTTCGAGACTATCATGTCGGCCGACTTTTTGGCTGCTTCCTCCGGTGTTGAGGCTGTTTCGACGACGCCGTTCAGTTTTTGAAACCTTTCCGCAAAGAAATGGATTAGGTCTCTTCTGGACTCCTTAGTGCTTGTGGTCATGTTGGTGGGATCCTGCGCCTTCGTGTTGCTCGACGTGGAAGTGGAGAACTTTGCCGCTCTCAAATTTTAGATATATGTGGAACAACTCAACCTCTTCAACGTTCTGCAGCAGCATCACATGGTATCCCTCGCCTTCAATCCCCCTCATTTTAACCTCGCTCAGAGGCCCCACGCATATTCGGTCGACCTTAACCATCCTCACGACGTTTCCCTCCAAGTATGATTTATGCAGCTCAGCCTTTATCGGAATCGTTTTACCTTGAACATCTCCCTCGACCTCAACCCCGACGACGCAGTCCGGCATCAACCCGTTGTTCCTGAGGTTAAGGAATACAGCCGCCGAATCTCTTCCAAGCCTCAGAGCAACGTCCGACTCGGATGGCATCGAACCAACTGCCAGAACAGCGCCGACGGAACCCAGCGCGACAAGCAAAACTAAGAGCAAAATTTTCTTCATACGGGTCGCTTTTGTTCTCGAGATATTTAAACATAACCTAAAATATTCTCTGCGTTATAGGCCATGACGTCCTTGAAGTACCGCCTGCTCGACATACTTGCGTGCCCGATGTGCAGAGGGTTTCCGTTGCGTTTGTCGGTTTTTGAACAGACTAACGTCCAGACTCCTCCGAGGATTAGGAAGTGCGAGCTTTACTGCGGGTTTCACGGAGGATACGTAAGGAACTTAGGCGAGACGTTGTGCGAGAAATGCTACGAGGTTGAGGTGGTCAGCGGCCTGCTGGAATGCATATCTTGCGGCCGCTGGTTCTCCATAGTCGACGCCATCCCCCGCATGCTCCCCGACGACCTAAGGGACAGAAAGCAGGAGCAGAAGTTTGTCGAGAAGTGGCGTGAACACCTGCCCGAGAAGATTCTGAAAGAGTTCAGCCTGCAACCGCCTTGAGACCATCCTTCTGAGCCGACGTCCATTTCGGCTTCCTTCGGAGAACCATCACGTCTATGACCGATTTTAGAGCTATGATGTCAAGAATTTGTTTGTATCCAACGACTGCGAAAGCTGCGTAGACCGCCTGCCTGACATCGTCGTCCTCGATGTCCAAAGCCATGAAAGATAGAATGGACTGAAGAAGGATGAACACCGCCAGCAAAAGCAGGACATATCCCAGCCCTCCAGCCATTATGACCAGAGCCGCGGCGGGGATGGCTAGAACACCAAGCGTCGGGGCTATGATCTGCTGGATGACCAGAAGCGGGAAAATTAACAGGTTTAGGTGGCCGTACTTAGGGTTCCTGAGTGCATCCCTGTGCCTGAGCAAAACCTGGGTGTTGCCCCTGTACCATCTCAACCTCTGCTTGTACAGCCCTGACAGTTTCGACGGGGCTTCCGTGTAGGCGAAGGCTTTTGAATGCGACTGAATCACTCCTCCCGTCTTGAGCAGCTTGACCGTAATGTCAAAGTCCTCCGTAATCGTTGCCTTGTCGTACTTCCCCACAGATTCAGCGTAGCTGCGCCTGAAAGCAGCCAGCGGCCCGGGCATCACCTGAACCACGCCGAAGAACGATGTAGCCCTCCTAACTATGTTGATCTGAGTAATGTACTCGAGCGCTTGGTTCTTCGTGAGCCAGTTAACCCTGTTGACTACCCGAACGTTCCCCGCCACGCCTACGACCTTAGGGTCTTCGAAAGATTTGATCAGGTATTTTAATGCCTCACGGTTTATTATCGTGTCCGCGTCCACCGAGACGATAACACTGCCCGAGGCGAACAACATGCCGTAGTTTAGAGCTGAGGCCTTGCCTCCGTTGGGCTTCCTCAACACCGTGACCCCTCTGTCCCGGTATCTTGAAGCGATTTCATAGGTTCGGTCAGTGCTGCCGTCGTCAACCACTATAACCTCCTTGCTCGGATAGTCTGACTCGAGAATGGCCTCTATGCAGCTCCCGATCCACTTCTCCTCGTTGTAGGCAGGTACTATGACTGAGACAGGTATCAAGAAGGGTTGCCGGTCCTGATTCGACTCCTCGCGTCGTTTGGTGAGCAACGCAAGAGGCAACGCCATCAGGTTGATGAAGAAGAGAATCGTGAAGCTTGATAGCATTATGGGCCTGTACCAGTCGAGCGAACGTACAGACTCCTCGACGAATATGAATGCTGAAGAGAAGAGGGGGACGAGCACTATCAAGAAAGCTAGGACAGGGTACCGGCTCTTCCTAACCTCCTCTCTGTAGAACGGGCCTTTCCTAAAGCTCTGGACCATCACTCCGACACACAAAAGCACGGAGGCGACGAAGCAGAGCCAAGCAGCAACGCTTGAAACTATGAAAACAGTCAGAATTATAGTCGCGAAAGCCAGCACAGCAGCCGTCGGAATCGTCGCCTTCACGCTGTAGAACAGGGCTTAATGATATTTAAGGGCCGAGGGCGAGATTCGAACTCGCGCTGCAGGGTCCACAGCCCTGAGGGCTACCAGGCTACCCCACCTCGGCCATCAGCTCCAGCCAGCTACCGGAATCGTTCGTTCTTAAATGTTAACCACCTGCCTGCTTATCAACCGATATATATCCTCCGCTTCGCCGCAACTAAGCCTTCTGACAGGCTTGTTCAGGACTTTCTCCGGCAGGGGAGACAGCTCGACAAGCCGCGTAGCCTGACGTTTAGTCATGTGGGTCCAGAAAACGTTTCTAAGAGCATTCCTAACCTTGCTAGTCCGCTGAGAAAGAAATTCAAGCATGATTTTCTCTGCATACCCTCTCTCCACCGGGTTGAGCACAAGAAGAGAGACCTTGCCCGGGTACGGTGGGTCGAGAACATCTCCGTTGAACCGCTCGAGTACTCGTGCGTCATAAGCCAGCCGTACCTTAAAAACCAGAAGGGTGTCCTGCCGAGCCGCAAGCCTTTCGGCGAACCTCGACGGAGCTAGTAATGACATGGTTGTGGGTTTTCTTAGATGTAGCTGGATGAGTGGTTCTAGGATGCTGAACGGCGGGTTTGCTACAACTTTATTGTAAAGCGGTAGTTTTGCTGTGAGGAAGTTGCTGATGAAGACCTGAAGGTTGCTGTGTTGGCTCTGGAGTCTGGCGAGGTATGGAAGCATGGCGGGGTCGGCTTCGACAGCGTAAACCCTGAGAGCTTTTCGGGCAAGCTTTTCAGCGATAACTCCCTTGCCAGCTCCCACGTCAACCACGACATCAAAAGCTTCAACGTCCGCAGCCTCGACAAGCCTGTCAACAACCTTCCCATCCACCAAGAAATGTTGTTCCATTCAGTCCGGCCAGCTCCAAGTCTTGTAAAGAAAGTAGGCATCGTCCCTCTTAAAGAAAAAGTGCCTGTGCCCGACCCAATCGAGAAGAGGTCTCTCAACCGGCCGCGGCTCTTCGTCAACATAGTCGAGCCTGAAGCCAACCCAATCCCCTGCAGAAGAGCCGAGAGGTTTCTGAGACTTCGAAAGCTTCTCGAGCACCAGTGTACAACCAAGCATTAAACCCGTCTCCTTAGAATCAACCACATCACTTTGGCCTGTCAATTCGTACAACGACACCCATCCCCTCCCCTGCACGAACAACATCACTCTGAAAGGCATGCCAAGCCAGTAGTGTCGGATGCAAATATATAGATAGGCTTCTCTCCAAGCGTTGACTACTTGGAAAACATTCTCTTGAGAGATTTGCTTGTTCTTTATAACGGGCAAACTTTCGAAGTCTTCAGCCGCTTCCTGACCTCCATCCCCAGCCGGAGTACTCGGGCATAGTCCTTGCGTTGGGTTCTCGGTCGATGTGTTTTCTCAGTTTACGCATATGGTTCACGTAGATGAGCGCTGTAGATGTCCACGCAAACGCCATCACGACTCCAAAAAACCCGAGCGGGTCGAATGTCTGTGCGTGTACTAAGCATGCTGCAAAACCCGTTAAGACACCCGCCCAGACCGCGGGCTCCGAGCCTGAGAATACAAGCAAAGCCAAGAGAAGCATTAGGAAAGCTGTCAGCGACGCGGGAACGCTGTCGACGTAGTTTAACAAGCTTTTGGTAGCTGGCAGAGCTAGACCATACACGGCGTATGCGGCTAGAGCTAGGGCTGAAACCTTGTTGGACTTTACTACTCCTTTATAGTACTTCACTTCCTTAAGCTCGAGCGTGAACTCCTGCATGCAGCTGGGGCAGACAGCCTTCCAAGCCTGAAGCCAGTACTCAGCTCCGCAGCTGGAGCAGACGAAGCGATGCTTCTCCATGGTCAGTCAATCTCTACGTAAACAGCTCCGTCCTTAACTGTTGTCCTGTAAACTGGGTTGGGTGGCAGCTCCTCATCGAACTCAGCTGTTCCCGACAAGAGGTCCCAAACAGCTCCGTGCCCGGCGCAGACGACCTTCGTTCCCTCCAGCGAACCCTCGCTCAAGTCCCATTCCTCATGAGTGCATACTGCGCCGATCGAATAGAAACGCCCGTCCACGTTGGCAACCAAGACAGACCTTCCCTCGACGTCGAAGGTCTTCATGCTTCCAGGCGGGATCTCATCCTGCCTAGCGACAAAAACCAGCCTTGCCATGCTTCTTCATCGGAAAGCTCGGCGATATATTTTTCTCTACTAAAGAACGTATTTTTGAGGTGTTTTGTCAAACAGTTCCTTGCAGTGCCTAGAGCAGAAGTAGTAGTTCTGTCCCTGGTAGGCTGAGACGTGTTTAGCGTTCCTTTCGTCGACGTTCATCTTGCAGACAGGGTCAACTGCCATGGTTCATCACCCTCTTGCACGTGTTAATATGTTTTAATAGATGATTGTAGAATGTGGATTGTATGGATGGTGGATACGACGTCATAGTTATTGGCGGTGGGCCTGCCGGCTACACTGCAGCCATCTACACTAGCCGTGCTGGTTTAAAGACTCTTCAGATAGCTGGCCTCGAGGCTGGAGGGCAGCTTATGCTCACCAGGGAGGTTGAGAACTATCCGGGGTTCAGCAGAGGAGTTATGGGGCCCGAGCTTATGGAGAACATGAGGCAGCAGGCTGAGAATCAAGGCGTGGAGATTGTGTACGACAACGCAACCGCTGTGAACTTCAAGACCTACCCGCTGGAGGTTTACGTCAACGAAAACCAGTACAAGGCCAAGGCGGTGGTCGTCGCTACAGGCGCTTCACCCAAGTGGCTCGGCCTGGAAGATGAGAAGCGTCTGCTCGGAAGAGGTGTGTCCAGCTGCGCTACGTGCGACGGCCCGCTCTTCAAAGGAACAGCCTCCTCAGTGGTTGTAGGGGGAGGGGACACAGCCATGGAGTATGCTCTTTTCCTAAGCAACCTCGTGTCCAAAGTCTACGTAGTTCATAGACGCGACTCCCTCAGGGCTTCGAAGGTGATGGCTGAGAGGGCTTTGAAGAACCCGAAGATTGAGTTTGTCTGGAACTCGGTTGTCGAAGGCATCAAAGGAGACAAAAGGGTGGAGGCTGTTAGGGTGAGGAACATCAAGTCCGGGGAGGTTTTGGAGATTGGATGCCAGTCGGTCTTCGTTGCCATAGGGCATAAGCCGAACACTGAGATTTTCCATGGACAGCTTGAGCTGGACGAGGAGGGATACGTTCGGGTGTACGACGGAATGCGGACCAGCGTCACCGGAGTGTTTGCGGCGGGCGACGTCCACGACAAACGCTACAGGCAGGCCGTGACGGCTGCTGGCTTCGGATGCATGGCCGCTATGGAGGCTGTCTGGTTTATCGAGACAGGGGAGCCTGAGAAGCTTCTTCTAAAGCTCGACAAAAACGCTACCGCCCTCAACGACTACTCTGTAGACCTGTAAGGGCTTCACCGCTGGAGGGTTCAGAACCTCTCCGGTGTCAAGCCTGAACCGTGATAGGTGGACTGGGCAGGTGATGGTTCCCTCCATAAGCAGGCCGTTGGAGAGCTCTGCGTAGTCATGAGTGCATATGTTGGAAACAGCGTAGATTCTCCCCCCATGCTTGAGCACAAGCACGGGCTGTCCATCGACGTCGACGACTAGGGAGCCTCCTTCAGGGAGCTCGGATTCTCCGCATACTCTGAGTTTCCGACCCACGTCTTTCGCTGACGATAGCCTGCTAAAAACCCTGTTCTAATGACACCTGTAGCTGGGTAAGAGGTTCTTGAGCTGCTCCAATCCAGAAGACGACTGGCTCGTGAATGTTAATTCTATCGTCCGTTTCGTTTCGGTGCAAGGGATCTGCAGAGACATCTGCGTCATAGGAGTCCGTCGAATCCCCCTCTTGAAAGTCCTCGAGAACAAGTAGGCGCTGTGGCCGTTGACTCTGGACGTTTCAATCCCTTCCCGAGACAGTCTGGGTTGCTTAACGCCCTTCCTGCACTTAACCTCCAGCTCCACGACGTCCCCGTTGACCAAGTTCACGACGTAGTAGTTTGAAGAGCCGTCCAGAACCCATCCAGCATCCTTCACAACTAATGTGTAGTTCACGTCGACGGGGGCGTCGCCGATCTTTACGCTCCAACCCTCCGGCACGTATACCACCAACCATGTGAACCTGCCCATCAACAAGTTCCCGGTCGCAAGCTCGTACTCTCTCGCCGGCATCGGCCAACCCTCTACTCGATGTTAAACCTGACTCTTCTCCCAAAACCGGTCGACGCCGAAGAAGTTATCTCTTTAACAACATCGCTGACATCGCCCTCTATCCTCACACACCTGTTGTTGACGACGGCGTAGAAACCTACCCCGAGCCGGTGTCTGAAGACCAGCATCAAGCCGTACGGAGACCACACGTGAACAAGCCTAACCCTGAAACCCAGAGAAGCAAGCCTCCTCGCCAGTTCATCCACCTTAGCAAGCTCCTCGAGCAACGACCTAGGATATTCACGAACCTGCTCGTCAAGCAGAGACTTGCCCAAGCGGGTCGGAATGTTCAAGAATCCACGCCCTGCGGTGAACAGAGTCGGGAACAACCCGACTATCAAGACCCTGGTCCCAGCCAATCATGCCTCCGTCGTTAGAAAGATTAATAAACCTTCCATCCGTTGTTTATACAGATGCACAAGCCGGTGAGGGTTGAGGTCTACGACATATACCCGTTGACGCTCGGCCACTGCCCGCACTACAACCTCCTCTCCGCCGAGATGTACGCAGGAGGGTCTGAATTCTGCGAGCTGTCTTCGCAGGCGACAGAGTATCCTGAAGATATCATCAAGAATCATCTGAGAGCGGCGGAGGTCGTGAAGTTTCTGAAAGGGGCTTTCTCAGGCATTCGCATGAACGTGGAGGTTGAGATGGTTAACTTGCTTTCGCCGGTTGGGTTTCTGAAGAGTTTGAGGTACGGCGTGTGGAGGAGGCCGGGCGTCGTCGTAGACGGGAGGAAAGTTTGCGACGGCGGAACTGACTGGAAGGGGTTGAGGAAAGCGGTTGAAGAGGCTTGGCTGAGACGGGTGAACTCCGAATAGGCTCTAAGAAAGGAGGCTGGAAACAAGCCTTACGTGATTTTTTCTTCGGAGCGCTCATACTAGGCCTTTACCACAACGTCGCCAGCGTCAAGAGAAAGTACGACGACATATTCTTCTCTCTGATTATGGGAGAGTTCCTCGGCATCCCGCTCTTGGGAAACTACTTCACGCTCCGATTAGTTCCGTACCTGCTTCCGGAGCTTGAGGGAGCGAGGAGAAGACTTCTCAGAGATGTCGACCTGCTGGAGCTGATGAAGGAAGGGCCTGCTGTTCACTAGCTTGGTCTAAACTCTGCCAAATCGTTTATGACCTTCTCGAGCGCAGGGATGCCTCTTATCTCGTTCGGATACATCCTTATGAACCCTTTCACATGCTGGCCCAGGTCCTTACCGATAATTTCCAAGTAATGATTTTGCTCCTCCCACTTGGCTTGAAGGTATCCGGAGGGGTCGGAGGCTACGTCTTCCCGGTCGAGGACCATGTTAACCAGAATGCCTCCCACAGGAATGTTGAAGGCCTGCACCATGTTGATAAACCGTTTCACTACGGAGATGGGCAGCGACTCGGGCGTCGTCACGAAGTAGAACAAGGTCTTAGACGGGTCTGTTATTATCTGCCTTGTTTTCGTGAATTTTTCGTAAAGATTCAGAAGGTCAGCGACAACGGGGTCTTTCTTAATCTCCTCCATCACTTTCTCCTTCCTGACAGAAAGCCTCAGACGATACTCCTGAGCCTCCTTCCTCGACTGCATCATCCTCGCAAGCCAGAGGCCGTAAAGCTTGCTCAGCCCGATGAGCCTTACGGCGTTGGCGACAGCGGCCGTATCGAATACAACAAGGTCGTATTTATCGCTCTCGCCCACTATTATCTCCATGACTTTGTCGAACATCGCTGATTCTTGGAAGGCGGGGTTGGTTGTAGCAATCTGGATGAACGGCTCCGGGTTGATGGGTATCTCAGCCCATTTGAAGAACTCTTTGAGCCGTGAAGCCATGCTTACTCGATAACGATCCAGAAGGTCGTTTATCTCGACCTCTACAGCCGTCAGCCCCGGAACAGTTTCCACATCCCTGTAGCTTCCTCCCGACAGGTTCTGCATGAAGAGGCTGCTGAGAGAGTGTACGGGGTTCAAGCTAGCTAGGAGAACCTTTTTACCCTGACGGGCATTCTCGACGCTGAGAGCACCTGCGAACACGGTCTTCCCAACTCCTCCTTTCCCGCCTATGAAAACAAACCTAGAGTTCTCCAGGTTGTACGTACTGTTCATGCCCACTCAATCCCTCCGCTCATGAGATGTTTGGACACCGCGGATATGCCCTCCAGCCCTCGAGGTTCTTTCGGGAACATGGGAATCATGGCGGTGACGAGTTTCCCGAACTTGTTCATTATCTCTTCTATACATTCAGCCTGTTGCTTGAGCTTGTTAGCTATGAAGGGTGAGGGGTTGGAAGCCATCTCGGGCGGCAGGACCTTGTTGACCACGATGCCCGACAGCTCTAGCCCAACAGACCTAAACATCTCGAGTGCTTTCTCCGTATCTATGATGGACATCTTCTCCGGGGTTATGACCATGAAGAAAGCAGCCTTGTCCCTGTCCTTCATCACGTCTGTGAAGGTGGTTAACCTTTTCCTGATGTCGTAGAGCTCGTTCAACACGTCATCCTCCTTGACAAGCTTCTCGCCCCGAAGCTTCCGAGCAATCTCATCGTACTCCTTAGCCTTCTCCCGGGCTTCCGTAAGCTTCTCAACCCAGGCGCTCAGGATCTCCGCCATAGTTATCATTCTTATCCCATGTCCGAAAGGGGGCATATCGAACACGTAAAGCCCGTAGTTGGCTTGCGCCAGATACTCCGCCATGGCGTCGTACGTAGCTGACTCATACATGGCCGGCTCGGCCACGGAGCTGTCGATGTACGACTCGATCTCGGCAGGGATGTCTGTTTTGTACATGTCTCTGATTTTCTGCTTAATCTCGTTGATGTATGATGATATTTTCGAGTCGGCGTCTATTTCTACAACGAAAAGGTTTGGGAAAACCATAACCTCCCCCCTTCCGAAAATGTTTCGCTCGAATATGTCGCTCAGCGAGGCCTGTGGGTCTGTGCTGAAGCAGAGAACTTTTTTGGAGCTGCTGACGGCGTAGCTGAGTGCTGCGCTGCATGTTGTCTTGCCAAGGCCTCCTTTACCCGCGAATATGACCATTCTCAAGCCTGGTTTTGAGGAGAGGAACTCGCTAAACCCCCTCAACCGTAGATCACGTCCGTGAAGTCTCGCTCTCTGTAGAACCTGTGTTTCCAGGCTTTCACGTTGGGGATGGCGTACGGGAGAAGCCGCAGAGAGTAGTAGGGCGGAAGGATCGGGAAGCCCAGCATGTCTCCCATTATCATCAGGATGAACATGTGCTCCATGTACATCCTGGTCTTCAGTATGGATGATACCTGCTGGTGGAGAGCCACGCCGTAGAACATGTCGCCCACAGCTTTACGGAGAGCGGAGAGCAATCCGCCTTTTCGTTCACCTTCCACATATTTACAGGCAATATCTTATTTAAAAAACGTTTCGCAAAAAAAGGTGGGTTAGGCCTTGACCTCCACCTTCAAGGCCCTGCGGAAGCCTCTAACGAAGTAGACCGCCATGGCTAGGCCGATTATGAACATTATAGCTCCGACGGTGGTTGAGAAGGCGTTTATGAAGGAAACAGCTCCTGGGCCAGCTGCGCCCAGCAGTATCAGTTGGGTTGCGTGCAGCAGGCCAGGGCCGAGCCCTGCGAGGTTTTCGCCAGCCAAGGCTCTTGCGAAGACAGTTGTTTGGTAGAGTATGGCTGCTAGCGTGGTTATCATCATGAATATTCCGGGTATCGTAGAATACCAGTGGAATTTTTTCTGTGTGTAGAGGAACAGTCCGACTATGAGGAGGGCGAAGCCTGCCAGTAGCTGGTTGGTTCCTCCGAAGTAGAGCCATATGTTGTTCCAGCTGCCCGTGAGGACGAAGGCTATGGGGAATACGAATCCGAGGATTGAGGCGATGAACTTGTTGCCTAGTATCGAAAGCCTCGTTCCGCCGAAGACCTCGGCCATCGTCACTCTCCAGAACCTTCCAAGAATCGTCAGAATCGTGACGGCCATTCCGACCATGTAGTTTGCGAAGAATATTCTTAGGAACGGGGATGCCGCCTCTCCTCCCAATAGGGGCGAGGTTAGTTTTGTTGCTCCAGCCACGAAGTTTCCAGGCGAGGCTCCTCCTGCCACTGTTAGCAAGGGTATCGAGATCCATGCAGCCAGAGCCGTAAGCCCCACGAGGTTCTCGGTCACCATGGCTCCAGCTCCGACTGGTCTTATGTCTGTCTCGACGTCTATCTGCTTGGATGTGAGACCCGTGCTTACGAGACTGTGCCATCCTGAGATTGCTCCGCAAGCTATCGTGACGAAAAGAGCCGGCCAAAGCGGTCCCACAGTCACTACTTCAGCCCATCCTCGGAAGGCTGGTACTTCTATCTTGATGCCTGTTGCCGGAGAGGCGAGGGCTCCTATCACCAGCAGTAGGACGGCTGGTATCAGGGAGTAGTAGGCTATGTAGTTCATCGGCGTTATCAGCCTAGGCATGGGGAGAAGCGATCCGAGGACGAGTATGGCAACCAAGGGCACGAGCCAGTACGTGTACGGGTTTGCGCCCGCTGGAACTCCTTGGGGCGGCGGCGTGAAGACGAAGGTTCCTGGAGGGGGAACAGCTGACAGGACTGTTGCACCCAAGCCGATGCCGATGGCTTGTAGGATTACGGCGAGTACAGTCACGGGCCCCACGCTCATCTTCATTCTGAAGAGTAGATGGCCTGTTATCATGGCGGCTATGACGAGGACTAGCAGCGACCAGAAGGAGCCTGGGAAGGCGTTCATGACTGTGGCGACGACGAAGAGGAAGGCTGCGTTGATGAGCAGGAGGTAGAAGAGTAGAAAGCCGAGAAGTAGCTTGCGAGGAGTTGGGCCGAGGAGCTCGTAGGCAAGAGGCCCGAATGAGCGGCCTTCCTTCCTCACCGACAGGAAGATGGCGCTGTAGTCCTGAACCCACCCGATCAGGAGAGCTGCAAATATGATCCACAGGAACGCTGGAACCCAGCCGAATGCAAACGCAGCCACGCCGGGACCTATTATAGGGCCTAGAGCTGCTATGCTGTTCCACTGAAAGCCGTACAGGACGAAACGCCCTACTGGAAAGTACTCAACGCCGTCTGCGTACATGTGGGCTGGCGTGGGCTTTGTCTTATCAGGGCTCCAAACCTTTCGGTCGACGATCTTGCTGTAGACCGTGTACGCTACTAGAAACACGGCGATTCCGGCTAAGGTAAGACCCAGAGGAGTTTCTAGAAGCATTTTTCGAAAATGTTGTAGTTTCTATTTCATATAAGCTTTATTAGAACGTATAGTAAATCTTTTATCCTATGACTGTCTTTCGGGTCGATATAAGCGTGTAAGTTGGGGAGATCACTGCTCAAAGACAGCAGAAGCAGGTTGTCCAAGTCCTTCACAGCTTGATAAGTGGGCCGAACCTCTTCCAAGCTGAGTTTGTCGGGCGAAACGACCAAGTAATCATCAAGCTCGCCTACGTACCGGCCCCATCGTGAGCGATAGCGTACCGCTGGGGCTTTTTTGTTGATCAGGGTGTAGGAAAGAGTCGGCTTCTTGGCGAGCTTGGCTCTCAGCACGACAAGGTCTTTCCGTCCAGTCATCCTCGAGACGAGGTAGGTCAAGGGATTTGCCCAAGACTGTATCCCTATGACTATCGAGAACTCGACCAAGCTGCCCATTTCCCTGCAGGAAAGCACAGCGGTCGTGGCTCCGCTCCTACCCCCCACAACCTTTCCCCCCAGGGAAGCGACGGCCTTCGACAACTCTCCGTAAAGATCAGCGACGCGTTTCCTTCCTGCAACCGAGCCGAGTGTGTAGAGAACGATGAAAAGCAGAGCAACTCCAGTCAAAACAAGCGTCGGGTCGTCAGCCAGCACCACGACTATCGTACTGGTCAACGCCTTTATATATACGGTTAAACAACCGCTATTGACGGATGAGCAGGCTCCTTTGGAGCCCTTCTGAGGAGACGGTGGAAAAAGCCAACATCAGAGAGTTCATCGAGTTTGTCGACGACCAAGAGGGGCTTGGTATTGAGAGCAGAGAACGAGGTGCTTACTTTGATCTTTACCGCTGGAGCGTCGAGAACATTCCGTCTTTCTGGAGGAAGGTATGGGAATTCGTCGGCGTAAGGGCTTCGCTGGAGTTTAGCATGGTTGTCGACGACTTGAGCAAGTTTCCGGGCGCTTCATGGTTCGTGGGGGCCGAGCTTAACTTCGCCGAAAACCTCCTGAGGCGATCCGATGGGAAAACAGCTTTGGCGGCTGTGAGGGAGGACGGTGTTTCGAGGGAGCTTAGTTATCTAGACCTCCGTCGACAGGCCGGAGGTTTGGCTGAGTTTCTGAAGGAGGCTGGAGTAGGTGTAGGAGACAGGGTCTGCGGGTATGTTCCGAACATCCCCGAGGCCTGCGTAGGCATGCTCGCCGCAACATCGCTCGGAGCCTCCTGGTCCTCCTCTGGAACAGAGATCGGCGTCGACGCAGCCGTGGACAGGTTCAGCCAGCTAAACCCCAAGGCACTCATAACAGTTGACGGATACATGTACAGGGGCAAGTACTTCAACGTCTTGGAAAGGGTTGAGAAGATTGTAAGCCTTATACCCTCGGTTAAAGCCGTTGTCGTAGTGCCCTACGCCTCCGACAATCCGAAAACGGAAAGCATACACGACTCCGTGCTCTACACCGAATTGGGCGAAAGAGTTCCTGAGTTCAGGCAGGTCCCAGCCTCAAGCCCTGTCTACATAATGTTCTCCTCAGGGACGACTGGAAGGCCCAAATGCATGGCCCAGTCGGCTGCAGGGGTTTTGGTAAACCATCTAAAAGAGCTTGTCATACACAGCGACGTCAAGCCTGAAGACGTCGTGACCTACATCACCTCACCCAGCTGGATGATGTGGAACTGGCTGATGACCTCTCTAGCCGTTGGCTCAACGCTTCTGTTGTACGACGGCGACCCAAACTACCCAGACTGGCGGAAGATGTGGAAGCTTGTCGACGAGCACGGCGTCACCATATTCGGCTGCAGCGCCAGCTACATCAACAACTTGAGAGGCAGGGGAGCAACCCCTGGGTCGGTGTTCGACCTATCGTCTCTCAGAGAGGTTTCTCAGACAGGCTCGCCGCTCTCGGCGGAGGGTTTCGAATGGATGTACGCCGAGGTGAAGAGAGACCATCACTTCAACTCCATCTCGGGAGGCACGGACATCAACGGCTGCTTCGCTATTGGAAGCCCGATACTGCCTGTCTACGCTGGTCAGCTTCAATCTCCCGGGCTGGGGATGAAAGTCAAAAGCTACGACGAGGGGGGCGAGCCTGTTTACGACAGGGAGGGCGAGCTTGTCTGCGAGGCTCCAGCTCCCTCGATGCCGCTCTACTTCCTCAACGACCCAGACAACCAGAGATACTTCGAGACCTACTTCAGCTACTACACTCACCGAAGGGTCTGGAGGCACGGAGACTACGTCGTGTTCCACAGCGACACAGGAGGCATAACAATCTTAGGCAGGTCGGACGCTGTTCTCAAGCCTTCTGGGGTTAGGATTGGAACCGCTGAGATATACGCGGTAGTGGAGAAGATCCCTGAGGTAGCTGACAGCCTTGCAGTCGGGCAGGACGTGATGGGCGAGCAGAGAATTGTATTGTTCGTCAAGATGAAGGAGGGGTTCAGCCTAACTGATGAATTGAAGAACCGGATAAAGAGAGAGCTGCGCGAAAGAGCATCGCCGAGGCATGTTCCAGCCGTCATTCTCGAAGCACCCGACATACCTTACACCTTCAACATGAAGAAGGTTGAGACCGCTGTCTCGAGCATCATCAACAGGAGGAAGGTTGTAAACCGGGAGGCTCTGGCGAACCCCGAGTCTCTCGACTATTTTGAGAAAGTGCTGCCTCTTCTCGAGGGGATGTAGGTGAGCTTGAGGCTCTGCCCGGGATGCTGGCTTAGACGTCTGGTCCAGAACCCTTACAGGCTGCTGGAAACTCTCGGCGTGGCTGAAGGCCATGTTTTCCTGGATGTTGGATGCGGGAAAGGCTTCGTGTCTATCGCTGCTGCCGAGATGGTCGGAGATAAGGGTTGTGTGTACGCAGTCGACGTTGAGCAGAAGTATTTGGAGGAGGTTGGGCGGAGGGCTGAGGCGTTGGGGCTGAAGAACGTCAAAACCCTGCTTACACCCGCCGAGGTTTTAGACGGCGTTGTGGACGAGTCGGTCGACAGAGCAGTCATGATGCTAAGCCTTCACCACTTCGTCGACGTTAGAAAAGCCTTCATTCAGCTGAGGAATAAGCTGAAGCCATCGGGGCGGGCCATGATGGTCGACCCGATCTCAAGCCGTTTGCTCGGCCACGGAACTAACCCGTCTAAGGTCATAAACTTGATGGAGGAGACCGGCCTGAAGCCGTACAACCTGAGGAAGGGGCTTCTGCTCTGGAGTGCTTCAGTCAAGCCTGACTAGTTTCAAAAATGTTTGAGCACAACGTCGTGGTCAGCTAGGCTGAACAACCCAGCGTAGCCTATCATAGGCTCCATCCCCATCGACCTCTGGTAGTCTGTCTGGTCCTGCCAAGCACCCGCGTTAAGCAGCACAACACCCCTGTGAGTAGTTTTGACGGCCACGTGGATGTGGCCCGTCTGCAGGACGCTCGGCGCCTCCGTTATGACCAGCTTGTCCTCGTGCATCGGGAGAAGCTGCGTGTTTTCGCCGTAGACAGGAGCTAAGTGCCTGCATCGCAGCATGTAAGTGAGAAGCTTGGTTGCGGTTTCTCGGAGGTTGCTGTAGGAAGCCTCTGGAATTGACTGGATGAGCTCATCCAACCCCTGCCCGTGGTAGACAAGTATCCTGGCTCCGTCGAGCTCGAGCATCGCCGGGTTCGAGACAAACTGAACACGTCTCCTGCTGAGGAAAATCTCTCTGTACCTTTTCTGCAGAGGAGGCTGTGGAAGAGCCTTCCTTACGGGCTCGTGGTTGCCCGGGCTGAAAACTATCTCAATTCTATCCGGAACCTCTGACAGAAGCCTCGAAGCTTCTTTCAGCTGGTCTTCCACGTTTCTTATCATCAAGTCTTTCTCCTGGCCGGGGTAAACCCCAACACCCTCAACCAAGTCCCCCGCTATGACTAGGTGCGTGATGTGCTTGACGACTCCGTCCCTTCCACGATTGAGCCAGTCTAGGAACTCGTCGAATAGGTCTTGACGGAAATTCTTGCTGCCGACGTGAATGTCCGAGGTGAGGCAGACGTAGGCCTCTACATTATTCCTAGGCTTGCTCATGGTACTTTCCTCGACTTCTGGATAGACAACTTCTTTCACTATGAGCAGGTCTCCCGCCTTACGTACTTTCAGACCAACAACTACATCGTTGACAATCCCGGACGCCTCCTCGTAGACCTGCGTGTTCTTCGTAGGGACGACAACGTTGAGGACGCCCGAGGGGTCTTCAACCTCGAGCAAGAGAGAGTTCTTCCGGTCATGCTTTCCATGAACCATAACGGCGAGGTCGACCTCCGCCCCATCCCTTACTGCTCCAGCTTCAGCGACAGGCGTGTAGTTCATGATTCTTCTCTCCAGCATCCTGCGTATCTTCAAGTATCTGCTCGTGAAGTATCGCTTGAACTCCCCGACGTCACCCTCCAGCCGGTAGTCTTCGTCAATATAGTTGACTGCTGTCAGCTTAGGAATGTAGGTTTGCTTGGGTTCTGCGATAGCTCGGTTCTCTAACCCGGCGCGCTTCTCAACCTCCTGCACGGGTTTAAGGTGGACTACGTCTATCACAGCTACGTCGGGAGAGTTCTTCTTCAACTCGTCTATCGTCCTTAGCAGGGTCTCGAGAGGTTTGTCGCATTCCCTCAGCTCGTTCAAAGCAGCCTCAGTTATCTGGAAGCCCTCGCTGACAGCCATCGACACCAGCTCTCTGCTCAGCTGACGCTCTCCGCTCAGCAACACTTCGTCACGGTGTTCCGGCTGCATAAATCTCTAAGCTGTTGAAATAGATTTTTGAACGACGTTAATCCCTGTTTTTATCCATGGTTTGGGCTGCTGGAGCTGAGGCCAAAATTCTCTTCAGAAGACGTGGCTATACACCCCACTTCGCAGAGTATGTCGAAGACCCTGTGTCCGGAGAGGAGGTCGTCGTAATGGCGGACCCGCACAGTCGAAGGTCTGCTTTCATCTACGACCCTGTTAAAAACAAAATCTTGTGGGAGTTCAAGGTTCCCGGAGAAGGCCTGACAGCCAACCCTCACATAGCCCGCATGGCTACTGAGAGAATCTCAGGGTTCAAGGCGAGGCCTGGAGATGTCTTATGTGCAGACTTGGACAACAGGTTCATAGTTGTTGACAGGGTTAAGAAGACGGTTCGATGGAGCTTCAGGCCCGATGACGCCAAGTGGTCGCATGACTTCATGCCCTCGAAGGACCTGCAGGACATGCTGACAACCGATTACTCAACAGGCTACCTAAGGCGTATTAACGCTGAGGGCAGAGTTCTGTGGAGCGTTAACCTCGGCAAAGGGCTTGCGAAGCTTTCGAGAATCTCGGGAAACACGCCCAGCAGGATACATGGAAACAGCTACGGCGGAGACGTGCTGGCCGCAGTAAACCAAGCCTATCGAGGGGTTTACGAGGTTGACGAGGGCCGGGGCTCGATTGCGTGGTCATGCCCGCCTCCGAGAGGTTCGAAGAACTGTTTCTTCACCCTCAAGCCCCACTCGGCTGTCAGGCTTGGGCTTGCGGAGCTGGGAGGCAACCTCACCGTTTTCAACCACGAGGCTGGGGGAGGGTTCGTCGCCGTCGACAAAGACTGTAGGCCTAGATGGGGTGTCATGAAGCCGTTAGCCGTCGTCGGCGGGGAGGAGGTTTACAGGCCCACGTCAACCGGGCTTTTCGAGACGACTCACGTCTTCCTAACTCCCCACGGCTTCCTCGGACTAATCGACTGGGACGGGCCTGACTACTCGACGGTCTACGAGCTACTCCAGCCGCCGACGAAAACCTCGCTCTACTGGCTTCTGGCCTGGAGGAGAAAAGCCTCCACTACGCCCGAGTTCCTCGACCCACCCGTCGAGTCGGGCGAGTGGAGTGAAACAGCCTTCCAAGCAGTCAACCATGGTCAGAATAGGATGAGGGTGGACTTCTACACGACCCTAAGCCCTTTGGCGGATACGGTTGACAGCTCCCTGTGGAGGCTGGCCTTTACTTTGAGGGTTGAGGGCGGCGGCGTTGAGGAGACTGTTGTCTCAGCCCGTTCATCCATCCGTGTGGCCGTCTCCTCGGAGGGGGACACTACCTACAGCCTGTACGTCGTTAACAGAGCTTGACGCATTTTCAGACAGCTCTCTCAGCTTATCAGCCGCGATGAGCCACGGGCCCCGTCTTGGGCCGGACGTCGTTAACCTACAGGCAGAGGCTTGAAGCAGAGCTGGAGCGGTGGGCTTCCTTCAGGAGGGCTTTGACGAGGATGGAGAGGGAGGCCTTCGAAAGGCTTGTCGACAACTCTTTCCGGTACGTCCACGCAGGGACGATGTATCCCATGAGAAACGCTTTCGACGTCTTCCTGATGTCGTCTCTCCTCTCGCACGAGGAGAGGCTCAGCATCCTCGAGAAGGAGTTGAAAGCCTCTATGAGGGTCGACGGAAGGCTTATCCCTTGACCACTCCTATGGGAACCAGCCTAGCGACCTTCGTACCTATTCCGACTTGGTGGCTTACCTCCACGACTTCATCGACCGACTTGTAGGCTGCGTCAACCTCCTCGACGACGGTCTCCATGCTGTCGCCCTTCACGTAGATCCCACGCCTCTCCAGCTCGTTCAAAACCTGCTCCCCCCTGTAGCGTCTCTTCGCACCGCTCCTGCTCATCTCCCTGCCGGCTCCGTGAGCCGTGCTGCCGAAGCTAAGGCTCATAGCCTTCTCGCTGCCGAGCAACACCCAGCTGGCGGTGCCCATCGACCCCGGTATCAGCACGGGCTGGCCTACATCCCTGTAGACTTGGGGGATGAGGTGATGGCCCGCAGGGAAGCTCCGTGTGGCCCCCTTTCTGTGCACGAAAACGTCGCGGTCGCTTCCGTCGATCTTGTGCTTCTCCAGCTTTACGATGTTGTGGCAGACGTCGTAGACTATCTGCATGCCCATGCTGTCAGCGCTCCTCTTGAAGACTTGCTCGAAGCTCTGCCGAACCCAGTGGCTGATGGCCTGCCTGTTGGCGAAAGCGAAGTTCACAGCGCATCCGAACGCCTTCAAATATTGAGCCGCTTCTGGGCTGTTCGCCGGCGTGCAGGCCAGCTCCCTGTCCGGCAGCCTCAAGCCGTACTTCGAGACAGCCCTCTCCATAACCCTCAGGTAGTCGCTGCAGATCTGATGCCCGTAGCCCCTGCTTCCACAGTGGATCAAAACAGTTATCTGGCCTTCCTGCGTAATCCCCATGGCCTTGGCTGCCCTCTCGTCGAATATTCTGTCAACCCGCTGTATCTCGAGAAAGTGGTTGCCGCTGCCCAAGGTTCCTATCTGCGACTCTCCACGAGCCTTCGCCTCACGCGAGACGACTTGAGGGTCGGGGTCGGGGACGTTGCCGGCCTTGTAGCTGGGGTACCGGCCCTCCTCCTCCATCTTCCTAAAGTCATCACTCCAGCCCAGCCCGTACTTGTCGATGACGTACCGGGCTCCTTCAACCGCTACACGGTCGAGGTCAGAATGAGTGACGGCAAAGTCCTTACGACGGGACCCGAGGCCTGCTGGAACGTTTCGAAAAACGGTGTTCACAAGATCGGTTATCCTAGGCCTAACGTCGTCAACCGTCAAATTCGTGACCATCAACCTCACGCCGCAGTTTATGTCGTAGCCGACTCCGCCGGGAGATATCACACCCTCCGTCGCGTCCATGGCTGCAACCCCGCCTATGGGGAAGCCGTATCCCTCGTGGGCGTCGGGCAGAACAACGGCTTGCTTGACTATTCCGGGCAGGCTCGCCACGTTTACCGCCTGCTCAAGCGTTCGGTCAGTCTTCATCTTCTCCAACAGCTTCTCCGACGAGTAGATTATCACAGGCACTTTCATGTCTTTTCGATAAGTTGTTGGTATACGCCACGTGTTGTTGGCTATCTTCTCCAGAGGAGGAACCATCGGAGACTTTCACCTATCGTTCCAGACTGCTCCGCATGATTTAAACACTCTTCAAAACCTCGTCTAGGCTGGAGAGCTCCGCTCCAAGGTATTTAGCCGCTATCTCTGGGTTTGGGTCTTTAAGGGCGTGGCCAGTCGCTATGCAGACAACTCTCGAGCTCCTGTCGACAAGCCCCTCCTCAACGGCTTTCTTAACCCCAGCCAGCGAGGCGGCGGAGGCCGGCTCCACCCCTATACCCTCCTGCGAGGCGAGAAACCTCTGAGCCTCAAGGATCAGCTGGTCGCTCACCTTCACCCCCAAACCCTCCGACTCCCTAACAGCCTTCAAAGCCTTCCTCCAGTTGACTGGTCTGCCGATCCTTATCGCTGAAGCAATCGTCGAAGGCTTTTCGAAAGGTCTTAAAACCTCGTCTCCTCGCCTGACCATGTCCACAAAAGGCGACGCGCCCTCAGCCTGGACGGCGACAAGCCTAGGTAGGGATTCGACGAGCCCGAGCTCTTCCAACTCCTTGAAGCCCTTCCAAAGAGCTGATATGTTTCCACAGTTCCCCACGGGAATGCTCACCAAGTAAGAGTCGTGCTTGACCTCTTTCCAAAGCTCGTAGGCCAGCGTCTTCTGTCCCTCGATCCTCCAGGGGTTGACGGAGTTAAGTATGTAGGCGTCGCTGCCGACCGTCGAGGACAGAACCGAGCTCAAGGCTTTGTCAAATCCCTCGGAGACCTGGATCAGCTGGGCTCCGTGGAGGATTGTCTGGAAAACCTTGCCTGAGGCGACGCCGTACTTTGGGATGACGACTGCGGGTCTAAGGCCGGCGGCGGCTGCGTAGGCAGCCATGGACGACGCTGTGTTGCCTGTTGATGCGCAGACGACGACTTTCTTCCCCAGCTCGAGGGCTTTGGTGACGCCGACGCTCATGCCCCTGTCCTTGAAGCTTCCCGTGGGGTTGAGGCCCTCAAACTTGACCAGCACCTCCTTGACCCCGGCCCATCTAGCGGCTTTCTCGGCGACGTACAGCGGCGTGCCGCCCTCGTCTAGGGAAACTATCCTGTCTCCAACGGGCAGCACTTCTCGGAAGCTCCACATACCTCTTACACGGCTCCTCCAGACACTTCCAAGCTCGCGTCCTCTCAACTCACCGAGCCCTGTGAGCCTAACCTCCAGCAGCGAACCGCATCTCCGGCATGTGTAGAGTACTTCCTCAGCCGAGTAGACGGCTTCGCAGGAGATGCAGGATTGTATGGATGCCGGCTTCACGGGTTTCTCAGCTTCAGGAAAGGATTAGGAGGGCTGAGCCTAAGACCATCAGCACCACGAAAAACGCCGTCAAAGCACCTATCAACGGAATTCCCGTTATGGCGGTGGTCGAGAGCTGGTACAGTACTGAGACGGAGACCGCCAGCAGGGCACCTCCAACGCCCTTAGTCATCAAACGAACGACAGTCTTGGCCGAGACCAAACCATCTACTTGCGGAAGAGCGTCTATTTATAAATTCACCGGGTCTGTTGCAGCATGCAAAGCTTAAGTACGCTGCTGCGATTTCTGCTC
This sequence comes from Candidatus Caldarchaeum sp., assembly GCA_038890155.1. Lineage (GTDB taxonomy): Archaea > Thermoproteota > Nitrososphaeria_A > Caldarchaeales > Caldarchaeaceae > Caldarchaeum. The sequence continues at coordinate 23,908 of JAWAFZ010000018.1, forward strand.
TGATGCTTTCTGAAGAGCATCAAATCATCCTTCAGACAGCCGAGAAGGTCGGCCGGCGGGTTGGGCGGAGATACTGGCTGTCCTGCGCCCGTGATAAAAGACCTCCAGAGCTGCTTTGGTCGGAGCTGAAGGGTTCGGGTCTCACGGCTGCCGGCGTGAACCTCGCCCGTGGGCAGGAGTCCGGTTTGATTGAAGCCGTGCTGGTCCAAGAGGGCCTTGCTAGGGCGGGCATCCCGCTCCTCCAGTTTCTGACAACGCATCTGTCTAGAACGATTGTTTTGAGGCATGGTTCGGCCTCGCAGTTCAAGACGTTTGTGGAGCCCACATGCCTAGATGGTAGGAAGATAAGCCTCTGTCTCACCGAGGCTGAAGCCGGGTCGGATACTTGGAGGATAAAGACTTTCGCCGAGAGACGAGGCGGCAGCTACGTCCTGTCCGGGCAGAAGACGTTCATCACAGGAGCACGGGAGTCAGATTTCATGCTCGTCGTGGCACGGACGAGAAAGTACGACGAGGTTCCTGTGAAGAGGGAGGGGATCTCGTTGTTCTTGTTCGAGACTGGGTCGAGCGGGGTTAGCTTCGAGCCTTTGGGCATCGAGCTCTACTCCCCCGAGACTCAGTACACGGTCTATTTCGACGAGCTTCAGCTTGGCGAGGAGAACTTGGTGGGAATGGAGGGCCGGGGAGTCGACTACCTCTTCGACGGGCTTAACGTTGAAAGAATCCTGATAGCAGCCTGCAGCGTGGGGCTTGGAGACCATGTGCTAGGCAGGGCTGTTGAATACGCTGGCCAGAGAGTTGTCTTCGGCAAGCCCATCGGCTCCTACCAAGGTCTTCAGCTGCGGATGGCCCGCGCCAAGGCGTATCTGGAGGCGGCTAGGAGCCTAGTTTACGAGGCTTCGGAGCTTTACGACTCAGGCAAGCCGGCGTCAGGTTTTGCTAACATGGCTAAGGTCGTGGGGGCTGAGGCTGCGCTGGAGGCTTTTGAGGCAGCCATGCAGGTCTTCGGCGGCAACGCCTACGACACAGGCACAGACGTCATCACCTTCTATCCCGTCATCCGGCTTTTCAGCACCGCCCCCGTCACGAACGAGCTCGCCCTCAGCCACATCGGTCGCCACGTGCTAGGTCTTCCAAAGTCTTACTAGGGAGGTGGATGCGATGGATGTATGGGTTGCTGGTGTCGGTGAAATCCCTTGCAGGAAGGAGTATGTCGACGCCGATTTTAGAGAGATGCTTTACACGGCGGCCGTGGAGGCTTACAGGGACGCGGATATAGATCCCTCAGGAGTGG
>JAWAFZ010000019.1:0-24984 GCA_038890155.1 Candidatus Caldarchaeum sp.
TGATGGCTGGAACGCTTGTGAGAGGGTCTGTGTTTGGCGCCGACCCCGCTTTGAGGTCTATGGGGGTGAAGCCGCAGACGAGCGGCACTGTGTAGACGTAGTAGCCGCCGTAGCAGACACGCATAGAATCAATAATGATGTCTCCCCTAGTGGTGTCGATGACGTTGGGGTCTTGGTTGACAGCCTCGTTAAGCTGGACCTGAATTGTTACGTCTCCTGCGGTGAGGAAGTCCTGTGGAATCTGGAAAAACAAGTTCTGCGGTACATTAATGGTTGTTTCATCTATGACGCCCAAGAATATGGTCTCGCCTCTTGCGTTCGTCAGGAATATTTCATGAACCTCGTTAGAGGTACCGCCTCCTCCAGCATCAGGGTTTATGTTCGTTATTCTTAGGATGAGCCATGCCTGCCTGTCTGCAAAAACAGAGGGCACCATGATGGTTCCGTTCAAGATGAAAACAGCAGTGTTGACGTCGAGTAAACGGCCGGCTCCGTCATCGTCTTGGTCGAACCGCTGGGCTGTGTCAGGCGGGCAGACCTGCGTTGGTAGGTCCATGGGTTTGAAGAAGGCTTGGGGCTGTGAGACGGCTGCAGTGGTGTAGGGAAAAACGGTCAGCAGTAAGAGGGCTGCGGCCAGCATAGAACCGACGAGAAACTGGGAAAGCCGTGAAGCCAACGACGCTCACCTCGCAGAAACAATAGGAAGCCTCCGCGTTTACGGAGGCACTTCACGGAAGGTTAGGCTCTCGACTACCTGCCAGCTGCTGCCCACGCCGTAGTCAACGTCTATCACCCTGAGGATGACCCTGTCGGCTGCCTGCGGATACTGGTCTCTGATGGCGTTGCGTATGAGGGTGTCTATCTCGACGACCTCGAACCAGTTGTTGCCCAGCTGCGTCTTGTTCAAAGGCCTGAAAGCCACGACGATCTCGAGGTTCCTGCCTATCAGGTTCCTCGGCAAAGTCCTCGACGGGTCCTTCAATATCTGGAACCATATCTTGTTGCTGCTCGACTCGTAGCTGTACACAACGTCGATGTCAAGCGGGAACAGAGTCGTCGCAGATCCGTCGCCCTTCGTCTGGTTCCAGATGTTGAAGCCCTTCCAAAAGAGGATAGAACCAGGCACCAGCGGACGAGCAGGATCCTCTATCAGGGTTCCTAATTCACCCCAGATAATGGCTGTTTTGTTAACCCGGAACAACGGGTCGGATGCTAGAGGGGTCAGCGAGCCGTATGCGTTGATCGTCGAGCACGACACCGCCAGCGTGCCGTTTCTCGGGAAAGCCAAGTACCTCGATGGTGTTAAGCTTTGGAGCTCGAAGGTCATGTTTATCACCCGTTTGACAGGCCTGCCCACAAAGGTTCCGTTGGGAAGCGTGTACCCAGCGTATTCGACGAAGAAGTTCCAAGTTATCCTGTCTGTCTCTAGCTGCTGGTCGCTGTTGCTGAGGAAGAAGTTGGTGGCGTAGTCGCCTTGCTTAAGGTCTGGGACGAACACGCTAGGCTCCCCGGCAAGGCCAACAGAGAGCGTAGTGTCCTCAGGCTCATCCACATTCACCGATATGTCGTACGGTATGAATCCGCAGACCTCGGGAGCGTTAAACACGAACACAGCCGGGTCCATGCCCACTGGGCTCAGAGGAAGCTGTCCAGCCGAAGCAAACGGAGCAAGCAGAGTCGGCAGCAGAAACAGCATCAAAACAGCGGTTGAAACTGTTGCGATAGTCAGAAGCGAGAGCCGGTTTTCTGACGCATAAGTTCTTCCTATCATCGGTTTCTCCCTACTTTTCTATTATTAAAGGGTTTTCACACAGCCTCGAGTGTCAAAAAGTCTAAAACATTAGACAAGCATAGAATTCGTCCAAGCCGCTGGAGAGGAGAGGCTTTCACGACAAACAGAAAGCTTAAAACAGCGCCAGCCATCCGTCGAGCGTGATCAAGGCCGTCGCAGCCATCCTAACCGCCATAACCCTGTTGGCCACGGCCAGCGCCCAAAACCCCCTAACACCCCCAACACTAATCCTGTCAACCGACAGGCAGATATACCGCCAGGGCGAGCAAGTCATCATAACAGTTGAGGCGCTAGACGACGAACTAAAGCCATCACCCAACACACGCATAATCCTAACCGTGACAGACCCACAGCAGCAGACGATACTCGACATAGGCCTCCGAACCAACGCCAACGGCACAGCAGCATACACCATGGAGCTGGAAGCCAACGCCCCCGAAGGCGAATACCTGATCGAGGCCATCGACGAGCAGAACATCCACCGACCCGCAGCCATCTACTTCCTAGTCTGCAACGCATGCAAACGACCCGAAACACTCAAAACAATAACACTCGTAAACACAACGACCACAACCCTGCCGACCACGACAACCACAACCCTACGCACCACCCAGACAACAACCACCACCGAACTAATCCTCACAAGCGACCTACTTCTATCGTCAATATTCGTCGTCATAGTAGCGATATTCGCCTTCCAAATAATAGCATCACGGAGAATATTCACTCAGCGGGCCTAAAACGCCTCATGGCAACAAGGGACACCGCAGCCAAAACAGCGACCATGCCCAAACCAACATAGAAAACATACGACCCAACGCTCTCAACACCCCTCGTGACAGTCACCGACACCACCGTCCCGTTCAAAACAGAATAGAAAGTAGACACAACAGTCACAACCCGGCCGCCTCCCACAGTCGTGAAAACGGTCTCAAGCCTAGTTATATCACGGGTTAACGTAGTCGTCACGACATTAGTCCGTAGGATGGTTGTGTAGAAAGTGGTGGTCGAAACCGTCGGCAGAAAGACACAGCCAGTACAAACCTCGAAATAAAACACAGCAGGCTCGTAGTTCCCCTGCACGTCAGACACCAAGACCTGATACTGTCCCTCCACAGCGGAGCCCGAAAGCCTAAAACTCTTCACAAACCTGCCGTCGTTCCCAGTGGCAGCCTCGTCGGAGAAAACCAATTCACCATCGGGGTTCAGCACGTCGATGGAGACCGTCGTCTGAGGAACAGGCCTACCGTCTTCGTCCAAAACAATACCGAAAATCGTCACGTCCGCAGGCTTTCCGTAAACCATCCTGTCGGAGAAAGCGAAGACGCCCGGAGGCTCAACCGACAGAACAGAAGCAAAACCAGCCAGCACAAACAACACGAAAAACAGACACGCCACCCATCTCCTCACGACTTCTTCACCCGATACCGCCTGACGATGAGAAGCGTCACCGTATAGCCTGCGAAAGCCAACACAGCCAAACCCGGAACATAAGCATAAGGATTAACCTCCAGAGTCGCAGTCAAAGTAACAGACCTAGTCAACCTCGTCGTCACCGTGTCGAACACAGTCGCCGTGGTGGTCAACATACCAGCCGTCACCGTCTGAACCACGCTAACCGTAGAAGTAACAGGAATGTACTCGGTCTCCGTAACCGTCACAACAGACGGCGGGTTGTGAGTAGCCTCATCATACTGCATACAAATTCTGCAGACAAGTATGTTTATCGTAGACGAGGGTGTGGGAATGATGTCGACCAGCGCCACAGCCTCAACCTTATAATAGCCCTCGGAAAAATCACCACTCAACACGGCGTAGGTCACGAAACTACCGTTCGGCAAAGTCCTCCCAACCCTCTCAAACACAACTTGGTCAAGCGGGTCGGTCATCGAAACATAAAAATCAACCCCTCCAAGCGGAACCCCCTCAGCATCCCTGACAAGAACGTTAATCACCACAACCATTCCCTGCCTGTAGACAAACCTGTCCGTGAAAACATATATCGTGTCGACCGCGGCATTCTGAGCTAAAACAACCCCCAAAGAAAACAGAGCCGTCAGCGACAGCGCCAGAACCTTGGCTAACACATGCAGGAAAAACAAAACAACCATTTAAAGCTTGAACGAGCCGTGGAAATCGAGCTTCATAAAAAGACAAAAACATAATAACATCCGGAAAACATGAACGCTGGGTTGTATAATAGAACCGTCATCATCTTTCTCACGTTATTTCTAATTTCAGCAATTTCAGCACATGCACAGGCACCCTTCATCCCTCCCGAGATAATCCTGTACACGGACCGACAAACCTACACAGAGGGCGAAGACGTAATAATCCTAGGGCTGGTGGTTGACGAAAACTTCAGGCCCGTGGCAGGAGTCGAAGTCCTAATCACAGTACTAGACCCCAACGGGCAGATAATCCTCGACACAGAGGCAACAACAAACCAGACAGGAATCTTCACAGCAGCCCTGCGACTAAACCAAGGAGCGGAAGAAGGCGAATACCTCATAACAGCCGACCCCGCTGAGGGAGACTTCTCACCCGGCTCACGCTCCTTCCTAGTCTGCAACATATGCCCCTCCAGACCACAAATAGTAGTCATAACAACCACACTCCCGGGGCCAACCGTCACCGTAACAATCACAACTCAAACAACAACAGCCCTAACAACAATACTACGAACCACTACAGTCAGCCAGACAATCGCAACTGAAGCCCCTCCGATGGGCGACATACTAAGCATAGTCTTCATAGCGGTCCTGCTAGCCATCTTCGGCTTCATCATCGTCTACTCCCGAAAATTCTAAAACCTTCGCCCACCAGACCTAACAGCATAAACAACAACCGAAAACAACACCAGAAAAACTACCGCTATCAAAGCAAGGGGAAACAAAGAATCATCTAGGCTTGACACCACAACAGTGTATGTCGAAGTAGCCGTATTAACTACCGTCTCCCTCGCCGTAAAAACAGAAGTCACCACCTGTGTAACCGTCAGCCCGTTAACCACAGAAGTAAAAACCTGCGTCACCGTGGAAAGCATGCTCCTTACAACAGTTGTCTCTACAACCCTCGTCTGAACTAGGGTGGTGGTCAGGGACTCGGTTGCAGTCGTTGTTAACGATGTGGCGACAGTAGTTGTGTACAGATATGTCAGTGTAGTGGTCCTGTCCAGCGTGCTTGTCAACGTGCTTCTGACAACATGGGTGAAGGTTGTGTTGGCCACAGTTGTTGTTGCGGTGTTCGTGACGGTGACGGTCTCAACCTGCCGAGGACACGTGGAGCACACCAGCACAACGGTCTCCGCCACGCCGAAAGCTGGGTCGTCTGCCTCAGCGACAACACGGTAAACACCTTCATCCTCCAGATAAACACTGAAGACAAACCAGCCATCTCCATCGGTAGAGCCCTCAAACTCAGCAACCACATCACCGCCCGGATTATATACGGTTGCCAAGAGGTTTACACCCCCGACCCCGGACATGCTCTCATCCACAGCAAACACCCTGAACCGAGCAGTGGAGCCCGGAGCATAAACACTGCTGTCCGAGTAAACATACAGGTCAGGCCCGCTGAGACCGTTCACTCCGAAAAACAGACCCACAGCCAGCAAAAACAACAACGGAGCCAGCCTGCTCAAACCAGCTAAATAAAACCCAATCAGCATGTATTTTAATTCATTTACAAGCTCTGGAGCATGCCACGCAGACTCTAAAGTTTTAACCAAGCCAGAAAACATGTTTATGGAATGATGATGAACGTCCATCTTGACCTGTGATAGGCGATGGGCAGTCTGACCAGCTACTCGATCAGGGAGATGTCGAGGCCTGAAACCTCTGCAGAACCGTCGTCGGAGTACGTTGCGAAGACTCGGTCGGGGTAGAGGAGCGAGAGGTAGCTGAAGACACGCATCATGCTTGAGGGCGAGGATTTGAAGCCTCTCTCGACAAGCTTGTAGGCTGACGCGAGGCAGAGCAGGTCGAGCTCAACCCTGCCCATCATTTTGTTGAGAGAGCTGTAGACGCTGGTCATGGCTTGTGCTTCAGTGCTCTGAGCCGGGGCCTTGAGACGCTCCACGCCGAGGACAACGTACTTGAAAAACTCCTCCTCAACCCTCTCACGAGGCCTGCTGACAACAAGCTCCAAATCCCTGAAGAGACGCAGACCCTCCGGGGAGACGGCGTACCTGCCGCGATGAGTTCTCTCCAGCAAGCCCACATCCGCCAGCCACTCAAGCCGGGGCGGGACCGTGTGCCGGTACTTGGCGTACTGCCTGCTCCTTATCCACTCGACCTTCGAGCTGTACGACTCACGCCTCTCCCGGAACCTAGAAGCCTCCTCAAGCTCCTTAGCCAAATCATGCCGGTCTCTGTCAGACAGCCTGCGTGATAGACGCTGCAACGCCTCGGGATAGATCTCCTCCATCACGGCCTGCATGGCGTTTTGACGCGTGAATTCACGGGTTTTGAAAAGCCACTTCACTAACAGGACCATCATGTAGTAGTCCATCGTCAGGATGGCTTGGAGGAAAAGCATCTTCTCAACGGGGCTGAGTGAGAGAAGCTGGGAGAGGCTCAGGCACCGCTCGCCGGAAACATGCTTCTTAACCGTTTCTGAAGAGTCTAGGCAGGCGTAGGCTGCTCCGAACCTGCCCAGCCGGCCGGTTTTCCGGTTGTAGAACCCGAGGTCGTTGGCTAGCTTTACATAGTTCCGGGCGTTTACTTCGCTCCGCATCAGCCCCGGAAGACCGTGCTCGACGTCTTCTTCCAGCGACCTGCATGTCTCGAGCATGACGGAGGCGAGGTAGTCGGGAGACCTAGGAGATCCGTCTTCGAGGATGCAGGCCGCTAGCTTGAGGTAGCCGAGGCGGCAGGCGTCTCCATGAAGTTCGAGGATCAAGTCAGGCTTACCCCGCTCCAGTCCAGCATACGCTCCCTTATCAACGGCACGCCCTTGCTGAGCACCAGCATCCTCTCCCTCCCAACACCCTGCCACTGCTTGAGGTACATCAAGTACTTGTGTCCCTTCCTAATCGAGTCGCTTATCACAGCTCTCGCCGTGAACCCGGCTTTCTCCGCAGGCTCTATCAAAAGCTCAGCCATGTCCACCAACCTCCTGCCCAGCCTCACCTCGCCAACGACGAGCACGCAGAACCTATCCTCCTTGAGCATCCTGTACATCTCCCTCAAAGCCCCACCCATGAACTCCTTGTACTTCTCAACCGACTGCGTTCCGAAAAGCTTCCTGCCAACCTCACGGTAGTCATAACCAAGAAACCAAAGCCTGAGCCAGTTGTCCCAAGCGTATGTCTGGACGTTGAAGTAGGGCGGCGAGGTTACGACCAAATCTACCGACTCGTCTGCTAGGGGGAGGTTGACGGCGTCGGTGTTGAAGCATGCTCCACGCACGGGCGGCAGCCCGTCAGCCAGCACGGCTTCGGCTTTCTTGAGTATGCATGCTAAGACGTTTCTGACGGGTCTTTTCAAGCCGTGAAGGCGTGCGTATTTCTTGATGTAGCTGGGAGCCATCGAGAAAGAGTGGCTGCATGGAAGGCTTAGGCTTATCTCCGATGACCCGTGCAGTATGCCCAGCATCAAGGCTTTTACGAAGTTTGAAGTGTCGTCGTCTGCCTCTAGCAGAATCTCCCGCACCGCTAGAATTTGTTTGAGCGTCTGTGGATGGAAGAAGACACGCACCTCCTCCTCGACGTCGTACACCGACACGGTGTCGGGCCGCATCAGCCGAGAAGCCTCTTCAACCCAGAGCCTTACATCCCTGAGGACGACGGGGTTAAGCTTCGCACGGGTCACCACGTAGGCTTCTGGAGCAAGGTCGTTCCCAACGCCCATCCTCCTCGCCATGCAGGCCTCGAGTGGAGCAGTTCCCTTCCCGGAGAAAGGGTCGAGGACCACGTCTCCGCTGTCGGAGAACTTCTCTACGACCCAGCGGGCTAGGGATGGCGGGAACGAGCCTGTCCTAGACATTATGCGGTGGAGAGAGATGCCCCAGTTCCGGCCCGCTTGCTTCCACGAGTCTGTAATCTCGTGGCTGAGGATGTACTGTACTTGCGCCATCAAAAAACGGGTTCGGGCCTCTGGTGTGCTTTATCCGTTGTTCCAAGCGCAGCTCATCCTATTACCTGCTTACTCGAGACCGTCTCATCGAGGTATTTCCCCGAGGATATGGACTGGTTAAGGCTGTTTGATGCTTGGTTGCTGTGCGGCTGTCTGAGGAACAGCGGTCTCCATGCATGCTCGAGCAGAGCCTAATTTAAAATACAGCCGTTGACTTCATCACGGATGTTGGTGCGGCTGGCTTGGAGGCTTTAATCCTGGAATACGATGGCCGGCCTTACTACGAGCTAGAGGTCAGGAACTTCCGTAGACAGCTCCCCCTGATTCAAGTCTCTCCAGACACTTGGATCGCTTACTTCGACAGCTTAGGCGACCGTGAGTTCATCGAGCACTGCGCCCGTATACTCGCCGAGCAGCTTACAGACTGCGAGGTTCTCCTTACTTCTGAGAGCAAGGGGATACCTCTGGTCCATGAGATTGCGATGATCTTGAAGCATCCCCGGTACATCGTTTGCAGGAAGGAGAGGAAGGCTTTCATGCAAAACCCTATAGCTGTCAAGTACAGGCCGATAACGTCGATGAAGGAGCTGGAGCTGGTGATAGACGGCAGGTATGTTCCGTACATAAGGGGCCGGAAGGTCGGCATAGTGGACGACATAGTCAGCACGAGGAACACGATGGAGGCCATGGAGAGGATCGTCGAGTTGGCTGGCGGAACCGTGGTCAAGAAGGCCACAGTCCTCGTCGAGGGCGAGCATCATAAAGACGTCTTCTACCTAGGCGTTCTGCCGATATTCAAAAAAACAAACCTATAAACAGCCTAGCATCATAACAGGACGTAGCCCGGTCGTCTAGCGGCCAATCTGGTCAGAAGGGCCATGGATCTCGGGCTCTGGATCACTGTTCTGAGGGGAACCCCGAGGACGCCGGTTCGAATCCGGCCCGGGCTACCAATTCAGTTTAAGATTAAGTTGCGGCTAAGCGTGATGTTTGGCGTATGAGTTGGGGTCGTCTTCCCACAGAACCTAAGGTTGAGGGTGAAGTTGCTGTTGAGCGACGTGCTGTTAAGCCAGGTCGACGGTTTGAGGGGCTGAATTGCTTGGTGACTGGTTCAGGCCGTGGCTTCGGCAGGCTTATCGCCTTGGCTCTGGCTCGTGAGGGGGGCAACGTCGTGGTACACTACAACACTTCGGCGGATTCTGCCTTGAAGACCGCTAAGGAGATTGAGGCTATGGGTGTGAAGGCCTTCACGGTGAAAGCCGACGTGACTAAGTGGGATGAAGTGAAGCAGGCTGTTGACAAGGTTTGGCGGGAGTTCGGGCCTGTGGACGTCTTGGTTAACAACGTCGGAGACACGGCGCCGGGGCAGATGTCGTGGCGTGAGATTACGGAGGAGAGGATTGACAGGGTTTTGGCTGTGGACATTAAGGGCACGCTCTTCATGACTCACGAAGTCGGTTCGAGAATGCTCGAGAGGAAGAAAGGGGTGATAGTCAACATCTGCTCCAACGTCATAAGCACCGGAAGCCCCAGAGCACCGCAGTACGCAGCCTCGAAGTACGGAGTCCTAGGCCTCACCAAGTCCTACGCCCAAGCCTTCGCACCATGGGTCCGGGTAAACGCCGCAGCACCCGGATACATGGAGACCGAGTCCCTACTGTCAAGGCCTGACTGGACGCCTGAGAGACGTAAATGGGTCGTTGAGCATACTCCTCTGCGGCGGATCGGCAGGCCTGAGGACGTGGTTCCCGTTGTGCTGTTTCTGGCTTCGGACGACTCGGTTCACATGACGGGAAACGTGGTCGTGTGCGACGGTGGTTTTTCGATGCCGGGTGCTTGAATGACGGCCAGCATCCAAGACGTGTTGTCTAAAGTAGACGCCGAGAAGACCATCAAGCGGACGCTGGACTTGGCGAACGTCGAGAGCCCTACAGGGTTCGAGGGCGAGTGCGCCGAGCTCTACGCCAGGATGATGGAGGAGGTTGGGATGCGTGTCAAGCTGCAGGAGGTTGAGCAGGGCAGGTACAACGCCGTCGGAGTCCTTCCGGGGAAGGGGGGAGGGCCTTCGCTGATGTTCAACGGCCACCTCGACACGTCATTCTCACCCCGTGAACCAGCCGAGATACTCAAAGCCATTTCACCGGTTTACAGGCTGGAGCCTCCGTGGGCGTACCGTGAAGGCGAGTGGCTTTACGGGATGGGGGTTTTCAACATGAAGGGGGCCTTGGCGGCTTACGTGTCGACGGTGGAGGCTTTGCAGAACGCTGGAGTCGAGCTGAAGGGGGACATAATGATAGCGGGTGTTGTTGGAGAGATTGAGAAGACGCAGGTCGACCATTACAGGGGTGCTCAGTACAGGGGATACGGGACGGGGACGGCTTACCTCGTCGCCCACGGAGGAGTCGCCGACTTCGCTGTGCTGGGCGAGCCGACGGGGCTGAGGCTCATGCTCACGCACTTCGGCTCGGTCTGGGCGAAAATATACCTGAAAGGGCAGATGGTTCACACAGCCCATTCAGCAGGCCTGACCAACCTCATCCTCCAGATGAACCGTGTGCTCACCGTTCTCGAGGAGTGGATACCCAAGTATCAGGAAAGGTTCAGCTTCAACGGCGTTAAGCCGACGGTCAACGTTGGGTCCATCGAGGGGGGCTGGCCATGGAGATGCTCTCGGACGCCATGGTTCTGCAACCTTTACGTTGACCTGCGGTATCCTCCTCCCTACTCGGCGGTGGACGTCAAGGAAGCTCTGGAGGAGATGCTGAACATCGTACAGCAGCGCTACGGCTTCAGGCCAAGCCTCGACATCTATGTCAGCGATGCATGGGCCCATGTCCCTGAAGGAACCGCTGTAGTCGAGGCCATAGACAACGCTCACGAAAAAGTCTTCGGAACAAAGGCTGAGAGAGTTGTCTTTTCATGGTCTTCCGATGCAAACGTCTTGACCCGCAACGGAGTGGTGGCGGTCAACTACGGGCCCTCTGGAGGTCCGGGGAAGGAGATGCGTGGCACGCTGTACATCCCAAACCTCGTGGCCTGCACCAAGGTCTACAGCCTGATGTCCATGGACCTCTGCAGTAGAGAACGTAAGCAAGCCAGACGGGAGTTCAGCGTGAGGTACGGCTGGCCATGAAAGGCAAGTATGTTGGCAAGCCGATAAAACGCAGAGAAGACCCTATACTGCTGACCGGGCGTGGCAGGTACGTCGACGACATCAAGCTCCACGGCATGGTTTACGCCGGCTTCGTGAGGTCCAACTACGCTCATGGAAGAATAGTCTCGATAAACATCTCGGAAGCCGTCAAGCATCCTGACTTCGTCGGCGTGTTGATGCCTGACGAGGCTGCGCCTCTCCCGTCGTGGATGAAGTACAAGGGGCTGAGGAACGTTCCGAGGTTTTCGCTCGCCCGTGGAAAAGTGAGGTTCGTCGGCGAGCCCGTGGTAGCAGTCGCTTCAAAGAACAGGTACAGCGTCGAGGACATAGTCTCCTTGGTCGAGGTTGAGGTCGAACCACTCCCCGCAGTAGTCGACGCCGAGAAGGCTCTCCAGCCCGGCTCGCCCCTGCTTTACGAGGAGTGGGGCGACAACATCATCATGAACTACGGCTTCAAAGCGGGCGACGTTGAGAAAGCGTTCGCGTCAGCGGACTTGGTGATAAGGAGGAGGTACGTGAACCAGCGGTACGCTCCGACGCCCATAGAGGGCAGGGGAGTGGTCGCCGACTTTGACAAAGCACGCGGGGAGCTTACTGTCTGGGATTCGACGCAGTTCCCCCACGTCCTACAGACCTATCTCTCACAAGCCCTCAACTACCCCGAGCACTTGATCCGTGTTATTGCGCCGGACGTCGGAGGCGGTTTCGGACCGAAGTCGAGCGTCTGGCCTGAGGAGCTTGCAACCATCCAGCTCTCGATGAAGCTAGGCGTCCCGGTCAAGTGGGTTGAGACGAGGACCGAGCACATGCTTGTGTGCGGTCATGAAAGGCAGCAGGTCCACTACGTCGAGGCAGCATTCAGGAGGGACGGCAAGATCCTCGCCATAAGGGATAAAGTGGTGGCGGACATAGGCGTGTACGGAGCCTTCTGGACGGAGACACAGCCCGTGATGGTCACGATGGCCGCCATACCCGGCCCGTACATCCTCGAAGCCTACCAGTACGAGGTCTACTGCATGGCTACCAATAAAGCACCCTACTCCCCTCACAGAGGCTTCGGAAGACCTGTGGCCGCTTTCGTGATGGAGAGGTTGATGAACGACGCAGCGCTCCAGCTGGGCATGGACCCGGCTGAGATAAGGCGCCGCAACATCATCCCCGCAGAAGCCATGCCGTTCAGGAACATCCACGGCATAGTCTACGACAGCGGCAATTATCCGAAGGCGTTGGAGGAGGCGTTGAAGATGGCTGACTACGATGGATGGCGTGCGAGGCAGAGGGAGGCTTTGAAGAATGGGAGGCTTGTAGGCATAGGGCTGGCGGTTTACGTGGAGTACACGACGCCGAGCAGCGAGAGGCTGGACAAGGGCCTAGGCTGGGAGGTGGGTGGATACGACTCGGCTACTGTGAGGGTCGAGCCAGAGGGCAAGATAGTCGTGTTGACGGGGACGGCCAGCCAAGGCCAGGGCCATTACACGGTGTATGCACAGCTGGCGGCTGAGTATCTTGGAGCGAGGATGGAGGACGTGGTTGTGCTGGAGGGAGACAGCAAGACATGCCCCTACGGCTTCGGAGCATGGGCAAGCAGGAGCACAGTTGCCGTCGGAGGAGCCATCATAAAGGCATCCAACGCAGCCCTCGAAAAAATGAAGAAGATAGCAGCCCATATCCTGGAAGCCAACCCAGACGACATAGAGGCAGACGAGAGCAGGCTCTACGTCAAAGACTCGCCCGAGAAAACAATCTCGTTCGCCGAAGTAGCCAAGATAGCTTGGAGACAGCCTACACGCCTACCGCCCGACATGGAGCCGGGGCTCGAGTTCACAGCCCACTACGAGCCCAAAGCCTTCACAACATGCAGCTACGCCGTCCACATCCCCGTTGTCGAGGTCGACCCGGAGACGGGTCATTTCAAGGTTTTAGAGTATCACATCTTCGACGACAGCGGCAAGGTGCTAAACCCATTAACTCTCTACGGCCAGATCCATGGAGCGCTTGCCCATGGAGTAGGCGGAGCTGTTTACGAGGAGCTTGTCTACGACGAAAACGGCCAGCTGCTCACCAGCACCTTCATGGACTACCTCATACCATCGGCCGTCGAAATGTTCAGCATGAACATCGAGCACATGGAGACACCGTCGCCTCAGCCCGGAGGGTTCAAAGGAATGGGTGAGGGAGGAGCAATAGCGGCTCCTGCAGCTCTGGCCAACGCAGTAAACGACGCCCTAGCACATCTCGGCGTGGTGGTCGACCAGACGCCTCTCAAGCCCGAGTACATCAAGAACCTCATCGCCAAAAAAAGCCGTTAAGGTTTATTCTTTTTTCTCCTCCACAAGCTTGATGAAGCTTCTGTACTCGTCGTGAAGCGTCCTCTCCGAAGTCGGTACTCCTGTGCGGTATGCTGCACGGGCAAGCAGATGTCCCGCCACAGGGTAGGTGATGGTGAGGAAGATCGCTATGGCGATGGATTTTATGGTAAGCGGGCTGAGCCCGAAGTAGAAAACCCCTGAAAGAATTATCGACAAAACCCCTATGAACGATGTTTTTGTCACGGCGTGCAATCTGTTGTAGACGTCGGGAAGCCTCAATATTCCAACCACTCCCGTGAAGTACACTAAGATGGCGAACGCCAGAAAGATTAGTGAAACCACTTCAAGCAAACACGCTCCCCTCCTCAAGATACTTAGCGATGGCAACCGTCGACAGAAAGCCGAAGACAGACAGCACAAGGGCGGCGTCTATGTATATCGAGGAACCGCTGTGGAAAGCGTCCAAGATCAAGACCGCCGTCACGATGAAAACCAAGGTCTCGAGCGCGACAACCTTGTCAACCAACGTCCTAGCCCTAACGAAGCTGTACAGAACAACGGGAATCAACAAGCTCAGCAAAAACATGGCGGTCAGGAACATCATCCAACAACCTTCCCAACATGTTTCTCAACGTTAATTATTCTTTTCTTCGTCTGCTCCAGGTCTTTAGCGTTGATCGTGTGCACGTAGATCACCTTACGCTTCATGTCCACGTCTATCACCAAGGTTCCTGGGGTGAGGTTGAGGGTGTTGCTGACCATGGCTGCGTGAAGCTCGCTAACCCCTAGAATGTCTACGGCCACTATTCCCGGGTAGATGGGCAGGCGTGGGTGGAGGCATCTGTAAATCAGGTCCAGCGTAGACAGCAGCGCTTCCTTGAAGAAGAAAGCCACGTACAGGAGTAGGGCGGGTATGCGTCTCAGAATCCCCGGCAGGGTTTGTTTTATCTGCTGCCTGACCACGGTCCGGGTTGCGAGCAAAGCAAGCGTGGAGAAGAAGAGCCCCTCTACGAGTGAAAGCGGTGATAGACTACCCTTCAGCATCATGTAGACCGGCGTCATCAGGATTATCAGCAGCGAGTACTTTCTCACGCTGTCTTCAACCTCTCGACCGCTTCATAATAAACCGATGGGTTTGACACCTGTTCTCCAACAGCGTTGACAAAGCTCAGCAGAGGCTCGGCGAAGACGCCGAAGAATATGCAGAAGAATGCGAGCGAAGCTATGGGCAGGACGTAGGATGCTGTCACAGGCTTCGTGGGAGGTGAAACGACTTCTCCCCAGAAGATTTTAATGAAAGGCCTGAACGAGTAGAAGAGGGTCATCAAGGCTCCTGCGAAGGCTGTGAGGAAGTAGAGTAGCTGGCCTTTTTCTAGCAGCAGCTGGAATATGAGGAATTTGCTGACGAACCCGTTCATGGGCGGCACGCCTGTTATGGACATGGCTCCGATGAAGAAAGCTGCTGTGAGGAATGTCGAGTTATTGGACAGGCCTCCGAGCTTAGGCAAGTAAGCTGTTCTCGTTATGTGGATAACTGTTCCAGCCGTGAGGAAGAGCATGGTCTTTATGATGGCGTGGTTTATTGCGAAGAGGACTGCAGCCGAAACGGCTTTCCCACCACCGAGCCCGAGACCCAGCAGAATAAAACCCATCTGGCTCACGCTGCTGTAGGCCAGCAGCCGCTTGATGTCCGACTGGCCCAAGGCCATGAACCCTCCCATCAATATCGTCGCCAGAGATAGAACGACCAGCAGGTTGTTGAGAAGTTCGAAGCCGGGGAAGAACAAGGTTGTTAAGCGGATGATGGCGTAGGCGCCGACCTTGATGACGACTCCGCTGAGTATGGCGTGTATCGGGATGGGAGCCGATGGATGAAGGTCTGGTAGCCAGAAATGGAACGGAAAGAGGGCAGCCTTCAGCCCGAACGTGGTGAGAAGCATGAAGGCCGCGGCCTCTAGATACGTGACGCCGTTGCTCCTCAGGGCTGTCAAACGCTGAGACAGCTCAGCCATGTTGAGCGTGCCCGTCCCGCTGTAAATGACTGCAACAGCCACCAGCATCAAGAAAGCTCCGAGCAGGTTCAGCACCAGAAACTTGAAGACCGCCTCCATCTTCTCCCTGCGTGAGACGATGCCGTCAGGGTCTCGTATCAAAACCAAGCCGTAGGTGGCGAGCAGGGTTATCTCGATGAAGACGAAGAGGTTGAAGATGTCGCCTGTGAGGTATGCTCCGTTGATCCCAGCCAGCAGGAAGAACACCAGAGGCAGGTACGATATCCGCCGTGATTCCTCGTCTATGTATGCAAGACCGTAGACCAGCGAGGCTAGGAAGATGCCGACAGTCATGACGACGAAGACGCTGCTGAGGAGGTCGGCTACTAGGATTATTCCAGCCGGCGGAGGCCATCCGGAGACGGTGTGGACCTGTATTCCTTGAACCCATACTAGGTACAGCAACGCCGACGAGAGAGCTAGGGTTAAGGCCTTGCCGCCGAGAGCTATAGATTTCTGAACGACGGGCCTCCGGTAGAGGACCAGCATCAAGACGCCCGTCAGGAACGGCACTACAACCGGGAGAGCAGCCAGCAGGCTCATCCTCTCAGCTTCCTGTATTCTTCAACCTCTACGCTGTTCTCCGACCGGACAAGCGAGTACCCCAGCACCAGCGCAAACGACGTCACTCCAAAGCCTATGACGATGGCTGTAAGAGTTAAGGCCTGCACCAAGGGGTCGGTGTAGGGTTCTGGAAGACCTATGATGGGGGCTGATTCCCCGCGGAATCCAAGGGACACGATGGTTAGGTTGACGGCGTTGCTCAGGATGCCCAGACCGATGACGAGCTTGACAACATTATGCTGTCTCACGCAGTAAACACCCAGACCGAACAAAACTCCTATGACCAAGGCCAGTAATTCATTCATGCACCTCACTCCCCGAGGCACTCTTCAAGATCGACAACAACACGCCCACAACGGTAAGATAGACCCCGACGTCGAACAGAGTCGAAGACGCCAGCTTAAACTCCCCCATCAACGGGGCTGAAAACTCCATCAAAACATTCGTGAGAACAGGCTTTCCTAAGAAAACCGGCACAACAGCCACAGTCGACGAAATGAACAACCCAACGCTGGCAATCAGCAGGTAGTCGTACCGGAACGCCGACTCAACGTAGCTCTTTCCGAAAATAATGTAGAGCATGGCTATGACGCTAGCTCCCATCACTCCCCCTATGAATCCTCCGCCCGGCTCGTAGTGTCCTGAGAAGAGCAGCGTGATTGAGAAGAGAGTCCCGATGTATAGGACGGCGTTGGCTACCACTCGGGCCACTATGCTAGTCATGCTTCCACCTCCGGAGAAGCGTGTATGATGCTAGGGCAGCTAGAACCAAGACGGTTATCTCTCCCCATGTGTCGAAGGCCCTGAAATCGACGAGAATGATGTTGACGATGTTTGTTCCACCTGTCTGCTTAACCTTCTCAGGGTCGAGGAAGAAGTATGCGTCTGAAGGATAGTAGTTGTTTGAAAGAGCGGCGTTCAACAAAGAAGCCGACCCGAGGGCTGCGGCCACAGCTAGGAGGAGGTCGAAGCTTGACGGGGGCTTGTGTTTCTTGATGGCTCTCGGCGGGATCTTGTAGAGGACGATGAGGAAGAAAAAGATGAAGACAATCTCTACGACGATTTGAGTCATGGCTAGGTCCGGAGCCTTCATCAACATGAAGGTAAGGGCAAGCAGGAACCCGTTGCCGCTGAGGCTCAGGACTGCGTACAGCATGTTTTTGAAGACCGTCGCCAGCCCAGCCATCACAACCATTCCGACCAGCACTCCGACAAACAGCATGTCAAACATCGATGCCGGCGGGGAAAGCTTTGGGTTTGCGAACATGAATGAAGGCGTGAAAGAAGCCACGCCGAAAGCAAGCAGGACGAAGCTGTAGCGTCTGATGGAGCCGTTCTGAACCATCAATCCAAAACGAGCGGCGACCTTGTTAACCGAGCCGACCAGCAGCCCGTAGTACCTGTCAACGGAGTAGGGCTGGAGCCTTGTGCTCAAAGATTCAACATACGACGAGGCTCTTCCATAGCTCCGGGTTATCAACAACCCCAAAGCCGCCGACGCTAAGCTCATCGAAACACCTTCAGCCGACAGCTTGAACTCGGCGGATGAAACAGAGCCGTAGACGGCGGTGTAGACAAGCCCCAGCGTGAATGAAGGCATCAGCACCATCACGACGTTGGCCAAGGCCAGTAGAAGAGCTGGAAGAGCTAGGTAAACAGGCTCCTTCACAGACGAGCTAAACCCACCCAGCATGAAGATTTTAGCGAAGAAGTAGATGATGTAGGCGAAGGTCAGACCGCTTCCGACTACGAGCAGGAGCGGCGTGGCTGGAGTAGGGTTTTTGAGCGACGCCTCGAAGAGGAGCTCCTTGCTCTGGAAGCCTAGGGTCGGGGGGATTCCTGCGAGGGAGAACGCTGAGATGGCTGCCGCCGTGGCTGTGATCGGCATCTTCCTGCCAAGCCCTCCCAGAGAACGGATGTCGTTCACCCCCGTGGCGTGAGATACTGCGCCTACGACGAGGAACAACGAAGCCTTCGCCAAAGCATGGCTGAGGATGTGGAGCAAGCCAGCCTTCTGCCCCACGTCAACCGCTGTCGAGAAAGCCCAAACCAGAAGCCCCAGCTGGCTCACCGTGCTGTAAGCTAAAATTCGCTTCAACTCGGTCGAGCGAATAGCTTGAACGCCGCCCAACAAGCTCGTGGCCAGCCCAACGACGTACAGCAAAGCCTGCCAGTCAGCTGAAGCAAGCGCTGGAACAAAACGGGCCAAAAGATACACCCCAGCCTTGACCATGGCTGCGGAGTGTAGGTAGGCGCTGACCGGGGTCGGAGCCACCATGGCGTCGGGCAACCAGATATGAAGGGGGAACTGCGCCGACTTGGAGACGACCCCTACGGCGAAAAGCAGTAGAAGCGGCAGGTAGAAGACGCTCGACCGAATCATCTCATTCGACCTTAGAATCTTATCTATTTCAAACGTGCCAGCCACAATCCCCATGAGTATGAGCGAAGCGAGAAGAGACAACCCGCCCAAGCCCGTTATCAGCAGGGCCTTGAAGGCCGACGACTGCGACTTCGGCTCATCCTTGTCAAAACCTATGAGGAGGAACGAGCTTATCGTAGTAAGCTCCCAGAAAACAAAAAGGGAGAGGAGGTCGCCGGCGAGCACGAGCCCTAGCATAGACCCCATGAACAGCGTCAGATACATGAAATACCTCTGACGAGCCTTCTTCACGTAATAATGCGAGTAGAGCAGAATCACGGCACCGATGCCAGTTATCAAAACAGCGAACAGGTATGCGAGTGCGTCGAGACGAAGAATGAACCGAACACCAGCCGACGGAATCCATTCAACAACCAAAACAGTCTCGCCGTGAACCAGCCAGAAATAATTGACCAAGATGAAGGAGACGACGGCCGCCAACACCCCCGAGAAAGCAGCGGCTCTCTCCCTAACCCTCCCCGCCAGGGGCGAGACCGCTGAAGCGAGGAAAGGAGCCGCTAAGGAGGAGGCGAACAAGATTTCATGAGTTAAGGCCATCTTGAAGGCTGAGAGACAGTACTTCTAATAAATCTATATCCTTACTCACAACCCTCGAGAGAAAGCCGGCCGACGCGGGGCTTAAAAATTCGTCTTTAAATAATGGACCTAACACCGCAAAACGAAGAAAACATGATGAAGCAAGTCCTCTCCATATCATCGCTGGCCCTTCTCGGCATCATCGCAGCCATCAGCCCCGTCTCCGCAGTTGAAGCAGGAGCAGGGCTAACGGACCTAGGCTCAAAAACCTTCGCCGCAGCCATAGCTTTCGCCGTAGCCGTTGCGTCGTCAGGGTTTGGAATAGCTAGGGCTGGCTCAGCGGGTCTAGCCGCGGCCGCTGAAAGGCCTGAGATAAGGACTACCGCCATCATCATATCAGCTTTCGCCGAGGCTCTCGCGATATACGGCATCGTCGTAGCGTTCTTCATCCTTGGGGCAGCGTGACGTAGTTAATCAAGTGTGAGAGGTAGAAGAAAGCCAGCCCGACGCCTAAAGAGGACTGCCACCTCATTTTTTTAGCGTAAGCAACTGCGGCGCTTATCAGGAATATTGAAAGGGTTTGCGAAAACACGACCAAGCTGTCTCTCACCAGTATGTTGCTGAGGATGGATGTCTGGACAACTCTGTCGACGACCGCCAGCCCCGGGACAAGCCCTGTGGGGAGCAGGGCGACCGAGAACGCAGACAATAGTTTTCCTGACTCGGTTAGAACCTCTCTAGGGCTGGTGTTTTTCAGGCTCTTGATGGCGGAGGATGCGGACCTGAACTTTCCGGAGAATAAGTAGCCTAGGGACGAGAGCACCACGTAGCCTGTGAGGTATGTTGCTCCTAGCTTGGCTGCGAAGAGCGGGTTGTTGAGGGGTGAGGATGGGTAGACGTTGAGTAGGAAGAGCTCGTGCCTGCCTGCTAGGAGTACGAACACGATGACGAACAGCGAGAGCGGGCCTAGGACGGAGGCGACGACCCTGCTCTCGTAGATGGGTGAGAAAAGCCACATGGGGAAAAACAACGAAGAGACGAGTTCGGAGGTTCTCGAGGGCTTCGGGATGTTCTGGCCTGCGTCGGCTTGAGCTGTCAAGGCTTTGTATATCCTGAGGCCGTCTTCGGTGAGACGGTAAGTCTTCTTCTCGTCCTGCGTTATCAGCTGGCTCATCTGCCTCAGGTTGTAGTAAAGCGAGCCCGTGCTTATGCCAAGCTTCTGCTTCAAAGCAGTGGCTCCAATCCTGCCATGCTCACCAACAGCTAGCACGATAGACCGCCTAACCTTGTGTCTCACCAGCCACAGAAGCTCCTCGTCGGACATTTTCGGAGGCTGGCCCGAGAACTCATCCAAGTCTATCAATCTCCAACAGCCCCGCAGAATCCATGGAGAAAACTCAGAGAGAGTATATTAAGTTAGACCTCTGGAGACGGTTCGATTGTTTACGAAGGTCTTTCTAAAAAGTATTATAGGCGTTGATGTTTTATCCATGGCTGGGTCTGTTTTGTCGTGGGTTGAGGACATGGTTAGTTTCAGGGGGGTGATAAGGCGGAGCGGCAACAGCCTTATAGCAACAATACCTCCCGAGCTTTCTCAGAGGTTTCTCATCCGTGAGGGGCAGGAATACACCATCGTGGGGATGAGCCGGATGAACCCCGAGTTCGAGGGAGCGCTGCAGATATACCTCGGGTTTTTCATAGTTCTCGAGAAAACACCGCGGCTCGACGTCGCTGTGGAGGGTCTTGGTTTTCCGGAGGTTGAGAAAGTGTTGAGAAACCATGGAGCTGGTGAAGTTGTTCAGATGCTGTCCGAGAACGGGGTTAAATGCTATGGGTTGTTCACTTCGGTCGAGAGAAACCGTGTGAAGATCCCTAAGACTGTTGAGGAGGTCTCAAGCCTCCTGCCCGTCATCAAGCGTGAGCTGGAGGAGCTTGGGGGAGTGGTGAAGTCGATTGAGGTTTCTGAGGTAATTCATGAGAACAGGTGCGTTGACCCGGCTGTGATATCTAGGAGTACGGCACGTGTGGAGAAGAGGATAGCGTGGAAGTGGGAGATTTAGCCTGCGTTGCCTGACCTCAGCTTCTCGAAGGCCTCGACGACGTCTTCCAAGTCGTCTCTGCTGCCCAGCAGGACGTACTGCGGTATCCACACCGCTTCCTCCCGGCTGGCCTTATCAGCGTGAGGCGTCGAGGCTGGTATGCGTGATTTTTCAGCTATGAACGGATACGACTGGAGGGTTCTGTAGCCTGCGTTGCATGGAATCCCCTCAGCGTTCAAAGCCTTTACAAACTCTTCCTTCGTGCTGAACCCGAACCTCTTGACGTCGACACGGGTTATGTATAGATGGTAGCTGTGGGCGGTTGCCTTGGGAGGCCTTGATAGAGGTCTTACGCCGTCTATCTCGGACAAGTGTTTGTCGAGGTAGGCTGCAGATTCCATTCTTCTTCTGTTAAGCTCGGGGAGTTTTCGCAGCTGCGCCCTCAGCACGGCTGCTTGGAGGGCGGTCATCCTGAAGTTCCAGCCATACCGGACGTGCTCATACCATCCCTTCTTCACGTCCCTGCCCACGTTGACGAGCGAGCGGGCCAATAGAGCAAGCTCCTCGTCGTTGCTTGTTATGATGCCTCCCTCGCCTGCGGTCATGTTCTTGCTCTGGTAGAAGCTGAAAGCACCTAGGTCTCCTATCGAGCCGACACGACGGCCACCCCACTCAGCTCCATGCGCCTGCGCCGCGTCCTCCAACACCCTCAACCCGTGGGCTTCAGCATGCTCCATCACCCCATCCATGTCGGCTGGGCAGCCGGCTAGATGAACGGGGACTACGCATCTGGTCTTGTTGGTTATCGCTCTTCCCACGGCTTCGGGCGAGATGTTGTACGTATCTGGGTCGACGTCCACGATGACGGGCGTGGCTCCCGCATCTATGACAGCTGTCGCCGTGGCCAGGAATGTGTAGGAGGGAACTATGACTTCGTCCCCCAAGCCTATGCCCAGAGCCTTGAGCGATACAAAGAGAGCCGTCGAGCCGCTTGTGCAGGCGACGCCGTACTTTGCGTGATGAAAAGAGGCGAACTCCTCCTCGAACAGCTTAATCTTCGGAGAGCCGGCAGACCAAGGCCCTTCCCGCAGAACTTCCAAAACCTCCCTAACCTCGTCGTCGCCGGAGAATGGCCAGCTCGGGAAAGGCCGCTTCCTCACAGGCTCTCCGCCCCTGATGGCCGGCTTTTGCATGGCTAGACGGAGGGTCTCGTGTATTAATGTTTGTCAGCCCGGAGAGCTTGTTCGCGTGTTGATGCTTTACGGCTACGGAGTGGTTGTCGAGCGATGGCGTAAAATCAGTTTAAAAGCAGGCTTTTACGCCTTGAGAGTGGTTTGAGCAAGCCTGTTGACTTGGGTTCGTTGAAGGAGGGCCACAACATAGTGATTGACGGAGAGCCTTGCAGGATTGTGGAGGTTGAGAAGAGCAAGCCGGGTAAGCATGGCTCGGCTAAGGTGAGGCTTGTGGCTATAGGAATCTTCGACGAGGTGAAGAGAAGCATGGTGGGGCCCGCGGACAATCGTGTCGAGGTCCCGATAGTGGACAAGAGGAGTGGTCAGGTTGTTGCGGTGGGCTCTGACTCGGTCTCGGTGATGGACAACGAGAGCCTGCAGATCGTCGAGGTTCCGATGCCTAAGGACGAGGCGTTGAGGGCGAAGATCGAGCCCGGAGTCGTTGTCGAATACTGGAGCATAATGAACAGATACCTGCTCGTCAACGTGAAGTAAGCCTTCCCTCGTCTATCACGAGAAGTTTGTAAGAGTAGCCGTCTATGATGGCTTTCAGGCTGGCCTCCACTATGTTACGTGAGACTCCTGTTGTGGACCATCTGTTGCCGTTGTCAGCGAACTCGATGAACACACGGACGGAGGCCGCTGTTGCGTCCCGGGCGTCTATGACGGAGACCTTGTAGTTGGTTAGCTGCGTCGCTTCTAGGCTTGGATACTTCTTGAGGACGGCTGTCCTGATAGCGGCGTCGAGGGCGTGAACTGGACCTACGCCTTCAGCCGTGGTTGACACCGCTTCGCCGTCGATGTCCATCGAGACAACCGCTCGGGAGGTCAGCTGCCCTGCCTCAAGAACCTCAACCCACCATGTTCTCACACGCAGCCGATCGACGTCGACCCCGACACCTCTGAGAATGAGCAGCGAGAGGGTTGCGTCAGCCGGCTCGAAATGATAGCCCTGAGCTTCCAGCCGCTTGACTTCTTCCAAGATCTTTGACGCCTGCTGCTTCGAGAGCGTAAACCCGAGCTTGGCGGCGTGGTTCACGAGAGCAGACCTTCCAGCAAGCTCCGAAACCGATAGAGACCTGTCCATGCCCAGCAGCTCGGGGTTGACGTGTTCGTAAGTTCTCGGGTTCTTGATTATGGCGTCGATATGGACTCCTCCTTTGTGGGCGAAGGCGTTGGCTCCGAAGAAGGGATATCCGGGGCTGAGAGGTGTTCCGGCCACCTCGGCGACGTAGTAAGCCATGTCCTTCAGCTTCTTCAACCCGTTCTCCGACTTCAAGACCTTGAAGCCCATCTTCAAAGCTAGGTTGGGGATTATTTGGGTGAGGTCGGCGTTGCCGCATCTCTCGCCCAAGCCTATCATAGTCCCCTGAACATGCCTAACCCCCTCGACTACGGCGGCCAAGCTGTTGGCCACAGCCAGCCCGCAGTCGTTGTGCGCATGAACCCCCAGAGGCCCTGCAATCCTTTGCCTAACAACCCTAACAACCTCCGACAGCCTGTGAGGCAGCGTCCCCCCGTTCGTGTCGCAGAGCACGACCCTAGAAGCCCCAGCCTCAGCCGCATGCTTCAAGACCTCGAGAGCGTACTCCGGTGATTCGTTGTAGCCGTCGAAGAAATGCTCGGCGTCGAAGACAACATCCATCCCATGCTCCCGGAGATATTCAACCGTGTCCACGACCATGTCCAAGTTCTCCTCGAGGCTGCAGCGGAGAACCTCGTTGACGTGTAGCGTCCAGGACTTGCCGAAGATTATGGCTACGTCGACGTCGGAGTCGAGGATGGCTTTGAGAGAGGCGTCCTGGTCAGGCCTCACGCCTACTCTGCGTGTGCTTCCGAAGGCTCCGACCTTGCTGTTGGAAAGAGAGAGCTTCTTCACGGCTTTGAAGAACTCCTCGTCCTTGGGGTTAGAGCCGGGCCAACCACCCTCTATGATGTCAACGCCTATCTCGTCGAGGCGTTCAGCTATGCGGAGCTTGTCGTGGAGTGTGAAAGTCACTCCTCTGGTCTGGGCGCCGTCCCGGAGAGTGGTGTCCAAGACTTCAACGTAATCGATTCAACCACCCTTACTGGCAGGCGTCGTTCTCCCTATATAAGGTTATTGAGAGGCGAGCCGTGTTCCTTGACGGAGAGGGGATGCTTGTTCAGCAGGGTGTTGGAGTCTTAGCTGGTTTTGGGCTCTAGGCTGGCTTCGTGCACAACTATGTAGCCGTAGTGTTGTTTCCAGACCTTTTCTACACGGCCCAGCTTGAGCCTTTTCCTGAAGATTGGACAGTCCAGAACCAGCGTCTCCATCTCTCCTCCCTCTCCAGCTGGATGCAAGCCGTACTTTTCCCTGAGAATGGACAGCTCGTCTACAGCTTTCCCGTCGAGAATTCTGCCGAGCCACTCCTCACCCAGCCCGGCAGCGGCCACGGCCACAACCATCACCTCGAACCCTTCAGCCAGAATCCTCCGCAGCAGAGACTCCGGCTCGAAACCCCAGAGAGGAGCCACTAATTCCAGCCCATGCCGTTGAGCGGCTTTGGCCATACGGTCTCGCTGGTAGCTGCTTGCAAGGGCCCCTGCAAGAACCCCCTCAACTCTTCCCGCAACCTCCTCCAAACCCCTGTCCAGCGTCTCCTCCTCGCTCCGCCCCTCCACCGGTATCAAAACCTGTTTCCTCGCCATGGCTTCGGCTTGGAGCGGGGTTATGTGGAGGTTGGGGTAGTGGAAAAGGTAGCTGTCCACAGCCTTAGGCAGGAAAGTAAGCAAGACCTCGACCCTGTGCCCCATCCTCTCAGCCAGCAGGATCGAGTACGTTGAGT
>JAWAFZ010000020.1:0-19754 GCA_038890155.1 Candidatus Caldarchaeum sp.
GACGCCGAGGTAGCTTAGGAGAATAAGCGTGAACAAGGCTTTTGAGACGTTGCGCAACGCCTGCTGCTTGGTCCTCACAAACGATCCTTTCGTGACGCCGCGTAGCGCAGCGCGCTGTTCGGCTGTTAGCATCACGCCATCACGTTGCGACATCACGTCGAATACAAGGGTTTCCGCCTGTTTCTTGGTTAGGCTGGATTTCTTGACTAGTTCTTGGAAGACCTTGTCTTCAGCCATTTTACGGAGTGTTTCGGCGAATTTTTCACCGTCGGGGATCTTCTTGTCCAACTCCTTCCTCGGAATACAGTTTTGTAAACCGCAGTATATTTGCATCACGCCGTATCACGCCTATGGAGCATACCCATGAAAGCTCAAGGTAATACATCAACGATTAATAACGGGTAATTGTCTTACTGTCGCATGGCTGTGGTTAAAAACACCAGCAGCGTGGGTTCACAAGACGTTGAGAAAGCCAAGCTCTCGTTCATCCAGTGGCTGATTGACTCACGCGACGGCTCCAGCAATATTTACCTGAGAAAGTTCACCGTCAAGCCCGGCGGTGAGATTCCTTCTCATAGCCATCCGGACATGGAGCACGTTCAGTATGTGTTGCGGGGCGAATATGAGGTTTCTCTGAATGGCGTGGTTCACAGAGTCAGGGCGGGCGATGTTCTTTTCATCCCAGCCAACACCGTCCACAGCTACAGGAACACAGGCGGCGAAGACGCAGAGTTTCTCTGCATAATAACGAGCAAGCCATACAGCACGACTTGGGGAGAAAAACAAGCTCCACGCTGTTGAGCAGCCGCCGTCTCCCGGCGCTAATTATAAAAACACGCAGTCAACAATTGATTCAAAATGGCTAGCGGAAAAGCCCTTTCAGCGACCGTCGTCTTATTGCTTCTCATGTCTGTTCAAGCGCAGGAGACGGGTGTTCAGGCGGTTAGAGAGGCTTTGAGAAGCGACCTAGCTTACGCCCGAGGCCTCGTGGAAGACGATGGTAGGGTTTCTCGTGCCTTCGACCCCTCCGGTTCTCTAAGGGGGCACGTTCTTGTCGGCTCCATGGTTGCGATGATACACGCCGGCTTAGGCGACCCCGAGTCGCTGGCTCTGCTCAACAGGCTTGCTGACAGCATTAACAGCAGAGTTGAGTCGGAGGATGGATTGGACCTAGGTTTTGAAGCGGGGACTCTGCCGGACGCCGACAACTACCTCACTCATGTTCTGACGGCTGATTTTCTGTCAGCGCATTATGGCCTTACGATGAATGCGAGGAGCAGGGAAAACGTGCTTAAGGTTGCCGAAAGCCTAGAGCAGCGGTTGGGCTGGACGCCGGCGTTGTCTAAAGCCGCATACCTCACGTTGTCCTCACGTGTCTCTTATCTCTCCGGCAGCAAGCCGCCGGCAGCAGACGTGGAAACTGCCCTAAACGACTTCTCTGACCACATTATGGACTTGGTTAGTTTCTCGGCAAGAGGGGTCGAAGGTCTGACGACATCGCTTTACCAGCTCTCGTTGCTTTTGGATGCTGCTGCCAAGGCTGGGTTGACGGCTCCGAAGGAGCTTGTGGCGCTTTGGGCTGTTCATGTGGACTATGTCGTCAACGCCTCCGAATCTGTTCCAATTACTCCTGAAAACTATCCGAGGCTTTTGGGAGCTTTGACCTCTTTGACGTATGCTGCGGAGGTCCGTGGCTTTGCGAACTCGAGTCTTGCTGCGGAGCATGCTCTCCGGCTGGCGGGGCGTGTTTCGGCGATGTGGCGGTCAGGAGGTAGAATTCTTCTGTTGCCCGTGAATGTTTTTGATGTTTACCAGTTTGACCCTGTCGTGCCGGTAGGCGAAATGGTTGCCGAGGTTCAGAGGGGGGTTAGGCCTGTTATGGCTGACCTGAGGTTTCCGACGCTGCTGCTTGTTCTCGAAAGGTCTGCAGGGCTTACGCCTGAGCTTAAGGAGGCTGTATCCTTGGCGGTCGGGAAAGTAGCTGTCGTGGATGGTTATTTTCCTCTGGTAGACAAGGGCGTGGTGAAGTCTGAGGAGTTCGTCAACAGGTGGTGGCGTGTCAGCCTGCTGTCGACCTACTTGGCTTTCATGCGCGCCCCAGCAGTCCTTCAACGAAACGCTACGGCCGAAATCTTCTTCGACACACATCCCGGCTTCCTCGCCTTCCTGACCATACTGCTGGCAGCCGCCTTTCTCCGCAGAACGGGCATGCTGAGGTGGTAGGGTTGGCTGAGCCTTCGCCGAAAACAGGGGCCGCTGTCCTCTTCGCTGGAGCCTTGTCGTCTTCAGCTGGTTTTCTGATGGAGTACGGTGCTTTGAGCGGCTGGTTCACGTTTCTCTCAGGCTGGTTCGCCAAGCTCGCCAACATTCTGCAGTTTGACACAGGGCCCGCCGCCATGGGTTTTGGTTTGGGCTGGCTTGTCAGCGGAATGAATCCCATGAGAAAATGGTATCTCTACGCTGTTGCTGCGGGTCTTCTGGTTTCCACCACTTCGTTCACGGCCACGGTTTTTCTGCCTCTGGACGTTTACATCGTGTCCGCCTTGCTGCTTTCCCTCACGTGGGCTGTGGGGCCCGCTCTCCTGACCTCAGGTGTTCTTGCCGCTATCGTTGTAAACAAACGTGTGTCGAAGCATGGTGTAAAGCCGTTGCCCAACCCGCATGAGGACCGGCTGGACATAGTGGTCCTCCTCGGCCTCTACATCCCCCTGCTGCCCATAATGACTTCCCAAGCCTTCTACCTCAGATACCTCCTTCCAGCGGTTGTCGCGTGGGTTTTATGGCACTTCCTCGCAGACCGGTTGACGGTTTACCTGCTCGCCCGGCGGGCGAGGGGCAGCGTTCAGCTGGTCGCCGTAGAGCCTCCGTCGCCCGAGGAGACGACGCTCATGAACGTTGTTTCACGGTCATACTACCCCATGGCCTTCGGCATCGGAGTTACGACAACCGTCTCCAGCATCCTCGACCTCCTCAACATCCAGCTGTTCGGCGAAGACCCCTTCGCAGCAACAGCAGGAGCCGCACTAGCCTCTATAGCAGCAATAGCGGCAGGCGCTCTCTACGTGGGCCCCGTCCTCTGGCTCTTCGAAGACCTCGGAATCAGAGAATTTGACAGAGCCAAGCGTGTAATGAAGCCTCCCGGAATCCACAGCTTGGCCGATGAGATGGTTGAGATATACACCTTCATCTTCTCGCCCATCGGGTTCACGTTCGCCGTGGCTGATGGAGACTTGCTTCTAGCCTTCGTCCTGCTTGGGCTTGTCTTCCACCTTCTCCTAACAATCTCCATGACAGCTACCTACCTCTACCTAAGGTTCTCGGCCAAGTCTCATCTGCACGGTGTTTTGACTAGGCTGGCTGGTAAAGGCCTTATAAATACACGTCCTCCAGACTGGATGGGGGCTTGACGGAGCTTCTATTCGAGGGCTGCTACTTGGTTGATGCTTTCGGCGACTTGTACGCCGTTAAGGGCCTCGTCCACCCGCCTAGAAGGGTTTACGGTTTTCCAAGGATTGTTGAGGGGGTGAAGGTGAAGGATTTCAGCCGGGCGTTTGACTACGTTGTGAGGAAGAGGCCTGAGTATCTCTTCGACGACCCTTATACGGGAAGGGTTGTGGTGGCTGTTCCCGAAAGCATGATATCACGCAGGCTCCTTCCCTCGAGAACACTCAAGGGCCCTTCAAAGCATGTCGAGGCAGCGATGAAGCTGGCGGACCGGCTTGCCAGCTGCGGCGTAGAGTTCGGGTTCACAGGCTCCCTCCTGACAGGATACGTAGACGAAAAATCCGACGTCGACATGGTTGTTTACAGGGAAGGGAGAAAGGCCTACGAAGTGTTTAAGAAGCTGAGGTGTGAGGGTTCTACGAGGCCAGCGGCTGGCGAAAGCTTGGACAAGCTGCTAGAAAGCCGGAGGGATTCGGCGAGGGCTCTGGACATGATGGAGGCGGAGAGACGTAAAGTTTTGACAGGGGTGTTCGACGACTTCCTTTACACCGTTAAGATTGTTCCCGAAAGCTTCTGGGAGACATGGGAGGATACTCGGTGTGAACCGGTCCAGCAGTATGAATGCGTGGTTGAGGTTGTTGACGACTCGAATGCGTTCTATACGCCGGGCAGGTATGGAGTCAGGGTAGTTGACGGGGACGAAGTCGGACGCGAGGTCAGAGAGATGATTTTCTTCAGAAGCAGGTTCGCCGAAATGGCTGCAGCCGGCGACGTTTTAAGAGTCAGGGCTTTGCTCGAAAAAGTCTCAACAAACGCAGGTTCTTATCTAAGGCTTAACGTCGGAGTCAACCGGGAGGACTACATTCTAAGGTGGCAGGTCTGACGAAGCTGAGGGATGAGAGACACATGTACAGGGACCATGACTTCGTCGAGACCGTTGACGGCTGGTTGTTTGGAGTAGTCTCCGACATACATCCACCCGGCCGTGTTCTCTCCTACCTCAAGTACATACCAGGAGAAGGTGTGTGGTCCCGTGGAGGTGTTGCCTACAGGAGGGTTTTAACCAGCTACACAACCCGTGAGCTGGCTCAGGTTCTTGACATGGTTCGCCGAGCAAGGCCCCAGTACATCTACCACGACCCTATGACAGGAGAGGAATTCACCTACGTGCCGGCTGAACTGGTTAAAAAACACTACCTATGTGAGGAAAAGCTGCAGCAGATTCTACGCAGCCCGTCAACGACGCTTGAGGGGACGTGTGTAAAGCTAGTCGGGAAACTTTCCGCGAGGTCGGGTGTTGAGACGGGTTTCTTCGGTGTTTCAGGCTCTTTACTGCTCGGGCTGCACAACCCGGCCGCTGACATAGACTTGGTTGTTTACGGTGGACGGAACTTCAGAAGGGTTGTCGACGCCGCCCAACACACACAGACTGCTCAGCACGTAAGCGAAATGAGAAAAATGCTCGTGCGAAACTTCATGAGAAAGTATCCACTTGCTGTGGATGATGCGGAAAGGCTTGCGGAGAGATGTTTGACTCGTGGGTTTTTCGATGGGGTTCCTTACTCCCTGCATGCGGTACGGCTTCTCGAAGAGATAACGTCGGGGTACGGCGCGCTTCGGTATAGCGATGTTGGAATAAGGAGGACAACCATGAGGGTTGTGAACGCTTCGGAGGGGGTTTTTACGCCAGCTGTTTACAGAGTTGAAGACTTGGGCGGCGTGGGGGTGGAGAGGCTTCTCTGCTACGACACGACTTTCGCAGGCCTCCTCATGGAGGGAGACTTGGTTGAGGCCGTGGGCAAGCTGGAGAAAGTCCAAGACCTCGCCGGCGGAGTAGATTACTACAGCCTTCTCGTTGGGTCGGTCAAGACAGCCGGAGTCGAGTACGTCAGGCTCTTAAAAACAGCTTAACCCTATCGCTGACCGCCTTCTGAACCCACGGAGGCGTCCAAAGCGCCATGGTTCGGACGTATCCGGGTTTGAGAGACCTCCTCACGGTCTCTAAGCTGCCTGCTCTAGCGTAGCCCTCCACCACGTCCGCCGCCAGCAAGCCTGCCTCCTCAGCGTCCAAGTAATGGCCTGGGTAGAAGACAAGCTCCATTAAATCCCAAGCCGGGTCTCCATCCGTGGAAGCTTGCTCGACATCCGTGACGAATATCTCTCCCTCACTAGATTTTATGAACGACTCTGGCTTGCAGTCGCCCAGCCTCACGCCTCTGCCGTGGATCTGGGCTAGGTTTTCGCCGACCTGCCTTGCGAAGAACCTCCGGTCCGGGCTTTTACCGAGCCAAGCTGCGATGAGGTTCTGGCCTTCTACGTATGAAGTGTATAGGATTTTGCCGTTCCAGTTGACGTGGATTATCTCGGGAGTGCTGAACCCTAGGTTGCGTAGGTGGTTGAGGTAGTAGATTTCCTTGGCCATGCGTGTGGAGGGGTTTATCGAGAAGTCTTTGACCCAAGCCGTCCAAAGCCTAGCGGCGACCCATTTTACGTCTGTCCAGCTCAGGTAGCGTTTGGCGAAGAGCTTGACGGAGTCGGCCTCTATAACGTAGGTGGAGTTGAAAAGTCCTCCAACCCGCCTAACCTTGGCCTCGACACCTCCATAAAACTCCCTCACAAAATCCAGCATGTCGAGCTGTTTCGAAAGCGGCTGAAGCCCACGGGCCGTGGTTAGGTAGACGTACTGCTCAGGGTCGGGTAGGTGATGCGGATGTGCTGGAAGACCTACGTCGAAGACGAGGAAGGAGAAAGCCTTCGAGACTTTGAGTATGTTGATCTTCTTCAACTGCTCCAGCCCGGTCAGGATAGGGATGGTTCCGAAGTTTCGCATCGCATCCATGCTCAGCGCGTAGTATCCATTCCTCCTAGCCAACACGCCCTCGCTTACAAGCTTCTCAGCAGCCTCCTCAAACCCCCTAACAGCATCGGTGCAGTTTTCGAGGACTTGGACGAGCTCGGCTCTCATCAACGGAAACACCTCAACGAGCCTCCTGAGCTTCTCGTACAGGAAGTACCGGACGTCGATTAAAAAGTTGGCCGCAGCAAGCTTATGCTCAGAGACGAGGTCTTTCAGCAGCTGCGTGATGACTTCCTTCTTGTAGGTTATTTCGAGCCTTCGGAGGAAGCTCTCTCCCCGGATGGGCTGGTATGGGGTTAGGAGCCTGTGGGCCAGCGTCTCTGCGTATGCTGCTTTGAGCACGTCGTCCTTGAAGGCTTTGGCGTCAACCATGTAGACCCTGTGGCCGTTGCTCCGCAGCACCCTGACACCCTGCCTAAGCCTTCTGAGAACTACGTGGAGCTCGGAGGTCTTTCCTAAATGGATGTAGAAGGCGGCCTCAACCCCTTCAGCGGCTCCTCGGCCGGTCAAAACATCGTCAAGCCTTGGCAGCGACACCGCCTCTGGATACAGCAAGCCGTGGAAAAAGTGTTTCTCCTCCGCCAATACATTAAATTATCGCCCGTGAAGTGTTGAAACAGTTTGAAGCTGGACACCAGGCTTCACAGAAGGCTTGTTAGGCTTGCCCGGAGGCTCGGGGCTACGGACGCCGCCTTGTCGACTTACGAGACTTCCCGACACATGATAAGGTTCGCCAACAACCAGATAACGGTTTCTAAGAACGGGTTGGTCGAGACCGCTGAGATATACGTCAGCGTGAAAGGTAGGAGGGCGTTGCGTTCGACGACGGAGGTTTCGGAGAAGTCGTTGACGGATATGGTTAAGCAGGCTGTTGCGACCGCTAAGGCTTCGCCCGAGCCCGATGTCTACGCACCTCTCCCCGAGGGCCCTTTCAAGTATGACAGGAGGCTTCTCAAGCCGTCGGCTGAGGCTCTGGCTCCTGAGAGGCTGGTCGAGTTTGTTGAGGCGGCTGTGAACGGTGGGCTGGAGAACGGCTGTGAACGGGTTGCCGGCAGCCTTGTCTACAGCCGTGGGAGAGTTAGGCTGACTACGAGCGGCGGGGTTGAGGCTGTCGCCTCGAGCACGGGACTGGAGGTTTCGGTAAGAGTTTTTGCAGCAGACGACGCCACGGGCCACTTCGTCTCGGTGGCAGCTGACAGCAGGGATTTCAAACCGTACGAGGCAGGCTTGAGGGCGGGTGAGGTTGCGAAGATGGCTCTCAAGCCGGTTGAAGGCGAGGCGGGTGTTTACGAGGGGCTGCTTGGCCCGATGACCTTCGCCCACATCCTCGAGCAGGTTGGCACGTGGGCCTCGGCGTTCTACGTAGACGGAGAGATGTCCTTCCTCACAGGCTTGCTGGGTCAGAAAGCTGCCTCAAACATTCTAAGCCTGTGGGACGACCCGACGCTTGCGGGCAGCTATGGAGCAACGCCCTTCGACGCCGAAGGAGTCCCGACAAAACGGAACACCATACTCGAGGACGGCGTCCTCAAGACCTATCTGCACAACAGCACGACGGCGAAAAAGTTCAACACATCAACCACAGCTAACGCAGGCCTCATCGCCCCCCATCCGTTCAACCTCGTCTGCAAGACAGGAGACAAACCACTCGACAAACTCGTCTCATCGATCGACAAGGGTATATGGATAACCAACGACTGGTACCTCCGGTACCAAAACTACAGGACTGGAGAGTTTTCGACAATACCGAGGGATGGTCTGTTCTTGGTCAGGAACGGGGGTGTTGAAGGTCCTTTGAAGGGTTTGAGGCTCAGCGACAACATACTCAGAATCCTGAAGGGCGTTAGGGCCTTGGGCAGCGAGGGCTATTGGGTTAAGTGGTGGGAGGTCGAGGTTCCGACGTACGCTCCGGCAGCAGTCGTTGAGAAGCTCAACTTCACCAAGTCAGCGTTCTAAAACCGCGTCCTGTTGTATTGGGCGTGTTTCTCACACATCTGAAGTTTCCTCAGCCAGCCCACGTAGCCGTTCGACTTCAGGCCTGTGTTTTGCTCCCAGTCATTATGACCCCGCCTCTAGAAAAGCTCGAAAGGTCTTCCTCGCGAACGGGTCTACTGTTTTAGCTTTCGTCCGAATAGGGGTGTTTTGCCTAGAATAACTTTAGCGTTTTTGTCTGGTTTCTAGTCCTGTTGATTAGGTATGTTGTTTTTTCCTCAGCGGCTTGTATGTATTGGTTTGTCGGGTCTTGGACGATGGAAGGGTCTTTTCCGCGTTGCTCCAGTTGTTGGCGGAGCCATTCGAGACCTTTCTCCGCCGCTTCCGCAGCCAGCCTGTAGCCGTCCTCTACTCCGTGTTTTCGCAGCGTTAGCTGGATGGCTTCCAGCGATGCCTGCTTGTTTCCGTCCACTTCTTTCCTCATGGCTTCAGCGTCGACGTGCAGCTCCTCAAGGCCTTTGTGCGTGTTTTTCACGCCGAGGAGGCTCAAGGCTAGGGCAGCTCCGTAGAACCTCTTTATTATCGAGTCGGAGAGGTCTCGGTGGAGTCTTGAGGCCAGAAGCCTTGTGGACATGTAGCTTAGCATGGCTGTTGAGAGGTCGAGCGCTCCCTCAGCGTTTTCGAGCTTGAGTGGATTTCTTTTCTGCGGCATGGTTGATGAATGTATTTGATCGGCTTGCTTGGAGAAGGCTACGAGGCCTAAGCCTCCGAGGGTCCAGAGGTCTTTGCAGAGGTTTGAGATTATCGAGTTTGTTAACGCCACGGTGCCGAGTATCTCGGACATCCTCTCATGAGGGAGTGCCTGTGTTGGGGCGGGGTTGTGTTCTAGGCCTAGGCTGTTGATGAATTCCTCCGAAAAACTTGTCCAGTCGACTTCGGGGTATGTGGTCTTTAAGGCTGAGAGGTCTCCGACAGCTCCGCCCAGCTTGGCCTGAGGTTTGAGGTTTTTGAGCTTTTTTGTCAGGGAGGCGAGCCTGTAGGCGTAGTTGGCTAAGTAGCTTCCGAAGGTTGTTGGAACGGCTGGCTGGCCGTGTGTTCTGGCGAGGAAGGGTGTCGACTTGTGTGCTTCCGCTAGGGTTGTTAGTTTTTCCACGAGCTTCAGCAGTTCCGGTGTGTATGTTTGAGCGATGAAGCTGCCTACTGCGAGCGAGTATGCGATGTTGTTCACGTCTTCCGACGTCAGGCCGAAGTGTATGAACGGCTTCAACTCGGCGAGCCCAAGCTGTTCAAGCTTTTTCTCGAGGTATGCCGCAGCTGCCACAACGTCGTGGCCGAGTCTCTTCTCGAGATGCTTGACCTCCGCCGCCTCCTCCAACGATAGTCCCTGTACATCATGCTCTAGCAGCTCCAGCTCGGACAACACTCCCCTCCAACCCACCGCTTTGAGGAAAGACCGCAGATACCTCACCTCGACGTACAGCCTGTGTCTGATGAGGGCGTGCTCGCTGAAGTAGCTGCTGCACTCCCTTACAGCCTCCCTGTAGCGTCCGTCTATCGGGGTTAACGCTTCGAGCGGGTCAAAACCCATTCATCTTCAACCCCTTACTACAACCATGCTGTTTTCCTCCCCCACCGATGCAAGGGATATTTTCACCGAAAGCGTCTTCTCCAGCCAGCCGAGGTATTCTCGGACAGGAGACGGAAGCTCCTCCCATCCTTTCCTAACAGCCTCAACCCAGCCGTCTCTGCCCACGCTCCAGCCCTTGAACTCGTCGTACACAGGCTCCACCCTGCTCAGGAGATGCTTGGACTCTGCGAAGCTCTCGCTCTCCACGCCGTCGACCCGGTATCTCACGCAGGCCTTGACCTTTGGAAGACCGTCTAGAACGTCCAGCTTGGTCACGGCTATTTCAGAGACGTCGTTCAGCATGCATGCATACTTGAGAGCCGGGATGTCGAGCCAGCCGACTCTGCGTGGCCGTCCAGTCGTCGTGCCGTACTCGCCGCCAGCCTCCCGTATCCACCCTCCCAGCTCGCCGGTGACCTCGCTGGGGAACGGGCCTGCGCCAACCCTTGTCGTATAAGCCTTGATCACGCCTATTATCTTTCCGACTCTTGAGAGCGGGATTCCGGAGCTCACGCAGCCGGCGGCCGCAACCGTGTTCGAGGACGTGACGTATGGGTATGTGCCGTGGTCGATGTCGAGTAGCACTCCCTGAGCTCCCTCAAGCACAACCCTTCCGCCTGAAGCGACGACGTCGTTGAGGTATGTCTCAGCGTCTCCCACGTAAGGCAGAAGTCTTTCCCGTAGGCGTGCCGCATCAACCTCGACTTCAACTCTGTGGAGTTGTTTGAGGAACTGGAGCTTGCGAGCCAGCAGCTCTTCATCCATCACGTCGCCGGCCCTAACCCCCACCCTAAGCATTTTGTCGGCGTAGGCCGGGCCTATGCCGCGGAGGGTTGTGCCGATGGCTGCGCCCCCCCTGTTTTCCTCCAAGCGTTTGTCGAGCTCTCTGTGGATGGGTAGGATGATTTGGCATGCCCGGCTGACCAGCGGCTTGGCGGCGTGGCCGAGCTGGGTGAGTAGCTTTGTCTCCCTCTCGAAAGCGTCTGGGTCGAGGACGCAGCCCGCCGATACGACGGGTTTAGCTCCAGCCAGACATCCTGCGGGAAGCATGTTGAACTTGTATCGCTGGCCTCCGACCACTACGGTGTGCCCGGCGTTCGCCCCTCCCTGAAACCTGACAACGGCGTCAGCCCCCTTTGATAAAACGTGCGAAACCTTCCCCTTGCCCTCGTCGCCCCACTGGAGGCCTATGATAATGTCCGCCCTGCCGGTCATATTGCTTCGACGTCGTGCGGCAGGCTTTCCTTGAGACCTGCCTCAGTCATGCGGATGAAGACGGCGTTGCGCTGAAGCTCCTCGATGCTGTAGGCTCCTAGATAGCTTAGGCCTGACCTCAGGCCTGCGACAAGCTGGCGTAAGACGTCTGAGGCGGACCCTTTGTAGGGAACGTAGGCTTCCACGCCTTCCGCCATGAAGCTGTAATCTGATGCGTCTTGCAGTATGTCGTCCT
The DNA here is from genome assembly GCA_038890155.1 of Candidatus Caldarchaeum sp. Taxonomy (GTDB): domain Archaea; phylum Thermoproteota; class Nitrososphaeria_A; order Caldarchaeales; family Caldarchaeaceae; genus Caldarchaeum. The sequence goes on from JAWAFZ010000020.1 coordinate 11,311, forward strand.
CTCCAGCACGGCTGTCTTTCGCAAGCATGGCGTAGAAAGAAGCCATCCCACGGTAAATTTTCATCTTCCGGCCGTTTCTGACAACCACCGCTCCCGGGCTCTCGTCCGTTCCAGCCAACAACCTCCCAATCATCACCGTAGAAGCCCCTGCCGCCAAAGCCTTCACCACGTCGGCGCTAGACCTAATTCCTCCGTCCGCTATCACGGGAACATCCATGGCTTCAGCTGCCTCGGCACAATCCATCACAGCCGTGAGCTGCGGAACACCAACACCTGCGACGACGCGTGTAGTGCAGACCGAGCCGGGCCCGACCCCGACTTTCACTGCTGAAGCCCCTGCCGCCGCCAAGTCCTCAACTCCCTCCGCCGTGGCGACGTTGCCCGCAACCACCTCAACGTCATCGCCTAAGGACTGGTGGATTTTTCGGAGAGTTCGTATGACCATTTCAGTGTGGCCGTGGGCCACGTCTATGACCAGAACATCGGCTCCAGCTGCCGTGAGCGATTCAGCCCTGTCCACAGCATCCTCCTTCACTCCGACGGCTGCGGCGACCATCAACCTTCCCTTCAAATCCCTTGACGCATGCGGGTACATCAGCTTCTTCACGATGTCGGCGCTCGTCACGAGGCCCTTGACATGGTTTTCGGAATCGACTAGTGGAAGCTTCTCAACCTTGTGCCTCATGAAGATCTGCTTGGCTTCTTCGAGCGTTATGTCTGGCCTAGCTGTCACGACTCTGTCGGCGGGCGTCATGCATTCAGCCACCTTTGCCTCCCTAGGCCTGAACAAGAGGTCTCGCCTCGTCAGCATTCCGAGAAGCTTCCTCGACGGGTTGACCACTATCAAGCCGCTGACGTTCTTGAGCCTCATCAGCTCCTCGGCCTCGGCGACGGTTGCTTCAGGCCCTATCGTGTAGGGCTCCTCTATGGCTATGTTCTCGGCACGCTTGACGGCTTTGACCAGCTGAACCTGCTGCTCCACCGTGTTGAACCGGTGTAATACGCCTATCCCGCCCTCACGCGCCATCGCAACAGCCATCTCAGCCTCCGTCACCGTGTCCATCGCAGCCGAAACAACAGGAATCTCGAGCTCAATCCTCTTCGTGAAAAACGTCCTCGTAGAAACCTCTCTGCGGGAGCGTATCGCAGACCTTTTAGGGACGAGCAGTACATCGTCGAACGTCAAACCCACACTGTCCAATACCTTGGGCAAAAAATCCCAATTGGTAATGTACATTATTATTTCTTATTAAACATTTCGACACAGGCTTGTGGCATGATAAAACTTAAAGCCCGAGCGCCGTCTTTATCTGGATGGGGTTCGCCGAGAATGTCTAAGGGGCCTTTCAAGTGTCCCTACTGCGATTCCGTCTTCAAGACCGAGGCGGAGCTTTCCAAGCACATAGACCGGATACACATAGGGAGCGGTTTGCTGGAAGGCGACAGGACGAAGTGGTGATCGGATGGAGAGGTACGTCGAGCTCTTCGACTACATCGAGAGGAATAAGTCTAAGTATCTTGACTGGGCCGCTCAGCTGATAAGCCATCCAAGCGTCTCAGCCCACCGGAGCGGGTTGAAGGAATGCGCTGAAGCTGTCGCCGGGCTCATGGATGATGCAGGGCTGAGGCCTAGCGTTCACGGGCTTGAGAACAGCGGCCCCGTCGTGCTCGGTACCCTGAACTCCGAAGCCCATGCAACGCTGCTCCTTTATAACCACTACGACGTCCAGCCGGCCGACCCTGTTGAAAAATGGACTACTCCACCATTCTCCCCAACAGTCAGGAACGGTAGGCTGTACGGTCGCGGGTCTGCAGACAACAAGGGAAACATAGCTGCGAGGCTTGCGGCCGTCGACGCTCTGCTCGGCGTTTTGGGAGAAGTGCCCGTGAACCTGAAGATGCTGGTGGAGGGCGGTGAGGAGGTGGGGAGCCCCGGCCTCGAGGGCTTCGTCAACAGGGAGAGGGACAGGCTGTTCGCTGACGGCTGCATCTGGGAGTACGGCTACAGGAACAGGAGGGGGGCCCCAGTTGTTTATCTTGGTGTGAAGGGGATGCTGTACGTCGAGCTGGAGGCCGCTGGCAGCGGCAAGGAGGTTCACTCGTCGTGGGGAGCTGTAGTGGAGAACCCTGCATGGAGGCTCGTCCAAGCACTAAACACGGTCAGGGCCCCCGACGGCACGGTGCTTATCGAAGGCTTCTACTACGACGTCGACTACAGCGGTGAGGAGCTGCTAGATAACCTCAGCCTAGAGGACTTCGACCCTCCCAGCAACCTCCTCCAGCGGAGAGGAGGAAAGCTCTTGAGAACACTCCTCCTAGAGCCTACGGTCAACATAAACGGGCTGTCGTCGGGCTATCAGGGCCCGGGAAGCAAGACCATAATCCCCGCCACGGCCTCTGCGAAGCTCGACTTCAGAATCGTTCCCAGGCAGGACCCGGCTGAGATTAGCCGACGTCTCGCTGAACACTTGAGTAAGAACGGGTATGATGACCTGAGGATGAGGGTGCTGCAGTCGTATCCAGCTGCTAGGACAAGCCCCGACAGCTTCATGGCTAAGCTCGTAGCAGACACAGCCCGTGATGCTTACGGCGTCGATCCTGTTGTGATACCTTCCGGCGCCGCGTCGGGCCCGATGTACGTCATCACAGACATATTGGGCATACCTTGCGTGTCGACGGGGGTCGGGTACCACGGCTCGTCTGTCCACGGCCCCGACGAAAACATCCGAGTCGACGACTTTGTTGCAGGCGTCAAGCACATGGCCTTAGTTATGCTCAACTTCCACCGCTACATGCACCTAAGCGAGTAGAAGCTCAACAACCCTTCTGTAAACCTGGGCGGCTTTGACGAGCTCGGAAACAGCAACCTTCTCCTCGAAAGTGTGGGCTAGGGAAAGAGGACCGGGCCCCAGGATTACTCCCTCAACCCTCCTAACCCGAGCCATTCTGTTCAAGTCAGCCACCGCTCTGAACCCCGTCAAAACCGGCTTGAACCCAGCCTCCCCCACAGCCTTCTTACAGGCCTTGACCACACGGCTCCGTTCATCAACCACGTACTCGGGGATGAAAGCGGTCAAGTCGGCTCGGGACGGCTTCAAACGTCTCTTGAAAAGCTCCAGAACCCGGTCAGGGCGTTGCCCAACGGTCCTGACGTCTATTGTTATCTTTGCGGTTTCGGGTATCACGTTGGGCTTCAGCCCACCCTCGAACATCGTAGCCGCAGCCGTCGCTCTGCCGACTCGCCGGCGCCCCGGCCCGAACCCCTTCTCCATCTCAGCGACTTTCAACACAGCCTTCGCTGCTTTTGCGAGAGCGTTGACTCCTTTCTCGGGCAGGGCTGCGTGAGAGGGCTTGCCGTGGAACTCTGCGGTTATCTCGACTCTCCCCCGGCTTGCCACGCATATCTCCATGGACGTCGGCTCTCCGACGACGACGTAGTCAACCTTCTCCAGCTCTTTCATCGTCGACAGGGTTCCAAGGCCGCCGACCTCCTCATCGGCCACAGCCATCAAAACAACACGGCCCGACAGCTTCTCAGACCTCGACAAAGAAGCCAAGGCGGCGAGCATCGAGGCCAAGCACCCCTTTGCGTCAACCGAGCCTCTGCCGCAGAGAAACCCGTCCCTCACACCCGTCTCGAAAGGGTGGAAAGGCCATCTCTCCGGAGAGCCCGCTGGAACCGTGTCTAGATGGGAGTTGAGGACGACGGTGGGGCCGTCTCCCCAGCCTACTTCCACGACAGCAGAGGCCCTGGAGGATGAATGGACCACCAGCCGGGCCTTCAATCCCTGCTCCGCAGCCTTCTCAGCGAAAAAGCTGGCCGCCTCCCGCTCCCTCCCCGGAGGGTTCTCCGTGTTAATAGCGACTAGCTTGGCTCCAAGGCCTTCGATAAAGCCTCTGTACCAAGACTCGGCCACAGACACCGCGGCTGCGGGGCGGTAATTAAACCTCTATCCTTACGTACCTGCTCGTGGCTGTTGGCTTCTTCTTTCTCGGGCTGTTCCTGAGGAGGATGCCGCAGTAGGGGCATCTGACTCCGTCGGTAAGGTGGTAGACCCTGCAGCGGGAGCAGTACTTGTAGCCGTTGGCGTAGCTTCTCCGAGCCGACGTCTTCTGAACGACGAGGGTTTTCTGCACCATTTTCACCATTTTCCAATCCCCAGTTTTACATTTAATAGTTCCGTAAGTTGTTTATATATATTAAAGGTGTGACTTGGCATCATATATAAATTTTAGATAGTATTTGAGAAACCATGCCCTACGCAAGAAGAGTACAGCGAGTAGGGTCCGGAACCCTAACAGTCTCACTCCCCCGACGATGGGTGGAGAAGACCGGCCTAAAGCCAGGCGACGTAGTCTCGATAGTCGAGCTCTCCGACAGCGTGCTCAAGCTGGAGACCAAGCCGACGAGGACGCCTCAACACACAGTCTTCACGCTTGACGTCAGCAAGATAAAGGACAGCAAGCTGCTCAGCAGGCTTTTGATAGGAGCCTATCTGCAGGGCTTTGAGGAGATGAACATCATAGGAGGCGAAGGTATATCGGAGGAGATGCAGGCAGCGGTTTCGTCAACAGTAGACCTCCTGCCGGGCGTTGAGATAGTGGAGCAGTCGTTCAGGAAGATAGTAATCCAGTCGTTTCTAGACCCGAGCAAGTTCCCAGTATCCGGCATAATCAAGCGGATGCAGGTAATGCTCACGATAGGGATCAACAACTTGGCCGAGGCTTTGAAGGAGGGACGGCCGGAGGTTTTGGCTGAAGTGGAGAAGATGGAGACCAAGGTCGACGAGCTCTACTTCCTCTGCATCAGGCAGATATTCTTCAGCGTGAAGAGAGAGGTTTGGGGGGAGGAGTTTTCAGACCCCTACATAGGCGCGATAGGCGACAGGCTTGTGGTAAGGGCTTTGGAGGAGATAGCGGACTCGTTGAAGCTGGCGGCTGACGAGGTGAACACCCTCATCGGTAAAGAGCTTCCGAAATCAGGTGTCAACAAGCTTGTCAAGCTCCTTGAATCGATTCAAGTCGTTTTCGGCAAAACCATGAAAGCCTTCCTCTCACTCGACATCCAGCTCGCCAACGAAATAATCGAGATAACTACGCAGGAGTATGGTGAGGAGATGTCGTTGAACGAAGTGTTCCCGCAGAACATCCACAACGTCGAGCAAATGATAAGCCTGAGGAACTTTGTCTACAACGTAGTGAACATCGCCAGGAACTGTAAGATAATCGCCGAGGTCACGCTCAACAGGTTTGTCAGAACGCCTTCAAAGCTGATAACGATGGAAAAGGTTTAGCGCTACTGCTAGGGCCACGGCTGCCGCGAAGGCTTGAAGCGTGATGGACATCCCGTAAGCGTCCAGCAAGAACCCGGCCAGAGGCGGGCCTATTATGAACGAGATTCCTATGAATGTCTCGAAAACCCCGATGAGGAAGATGCTTTGAGACCCGCCTCTCTTTGAAACGGCTTGAAGCGTCACGATGTAGGATACTGAGACCGACAACCCTAGGAAGACCAGAACAAGCAGGTAGGCTGTGAAGCTGGTCTGGTAGAGAGAGGCGAGCAAGCATGAAACGCCTAGGATGACGCTCGACCCGATGAGAAGCTGCTTTGCGATTCCTGATCCGGCCTTACTCAAGAAGTAGGAGATGGACATTCTCGAAAGCATGTGGAAGAAAAACAGGACGCCTACGTCGAACTCTGTCAACCCGTTCAGCACAAGAAACCCCGGCAGCACCGAGTAAGCTGAGGAGAGCACAAAGTAGTAGGGTATGGCGAGCACTATGGGTTTTGCGAGAGTCTTGAGGCTGATGTTTTTCTCCTCCTCGAGCGTGTTGTTGGCTATTTTGAACCTTGTGAAGACTAGGCTTGCTATGATTGAGAGGGCGACCATGGATGCGAACAAGAGCTTCAACCCAGCCAAGAATGCTACTATGCCGGCTAGGAGGCTGCCCAGCAGAAACCCGCCGGTGATTGCTGAAACAAAGATGCTGAAGGCCCTGAACCTGTGTGTTTTCTTGTACGAGGTTGCGATTATCGACTCGCCGCATGGGAAAAAGAAGAACATCGCCACTCCCATGACGAGCTGTGCAGCCATAACCATCAGAAGGTCGTCGGCCAGCCACATAAGCATGTGTGATACAGCCAACAGCACGGCTGAAAGTGGCAGGGGCGTGTTCCAGTTAATCCTCAAAATTATCACAGCGGTCATGGGTGCGAGGAAAACGTAGACGATATTCCTAGCGAAGCCTGTTAGAAGACCTGTGTCTGTGTAGGAAGCCTGGAGCATTACAGCTTGGACGGGCGACATCTGCATCATGGCGGAGACCGAGGCGCCCGTCAGCAGCGTCCCAGCCAAAAGCACTCTTAGGTTCCGGTCCACCTACTCCACCAACTGCGTGTGCTGCATGGCCTTACATCCAAAGCCTGTGACGATTACCAAGACTTTCTCCCCCGAGTACAGTAGTTCGTCAAGCCTGTTGCGTATGGCTGCGTAAGCGACTGCAGCCGAAGGCTCTGCGTAGACTCCCGACAGCCCCAGCTGCTTCAAAGCCTTCCGTATGTCTTCGTCCGACACGACGTCGACATCGCCGCCCACGGCCTTGAGCTCTTCAACCATCTGGCGGAGCCTCGGAGGGTTTTCGAGCGTCAACGCATCGGCTATGGATGGTTTTTCACCCCGTTTGCCTAGCTTTACTCCCTTGAACGCTTCGTAGAGAGGTGGACGGTAGGTTGTCTGGACAGCGGTTAGCTTAGGTATTCTGTCGATCAAGCCTGCTTCCAGCAGGTCCCTAAAACCCTTAACCAACCCCAGCAGCAGGGTTCCAGCAGACACGGGAAGATAAACCCTGTCAGGCAGATCCCATCTAGACTGTTCAGCTATCTCGTAGGCAACGGTCTTCATCCCCTCTATGAAGTACGGGCTCCAAGCATGGCCGACGTAAACAAGCCCGCGCTCGACGGCATCCCGCTGAGCAGCCTCAGACACATCCTCCCTAGAACCCTTAACGACGACAAGCTCCGCGCCGTAAGCCCTTACTTGAAGAGCCTTCTCAACGGTTATGTTTTCGCCGCAGTGAACCCTGCAGACGAGTCCTGCGGCTGCGGAGTAGGCCGCTATCGAGGCTCCTGCGTTGCCTGAAGAGTCTTCACAGACACCTTTAACGTCTTTGACGAGGTTTCTGAGGCTTGTGAAAAGTGCTGCCGAGCCCCTGTCTTTGAAAGACCCTGTGGGGGCTGTGTACTCGAGCTTCATGAAGATGTTGGGTGAAATGGTCTGGCAGACGGGGGTGAGGCCCTCGCCCAGAGTTAGGATGCTGGACCTCATGCTGGGCGGCAGCATTTCCCGGTATCGCCACATGCTGTGGATGTTTTTCTTTATCTTGGACGGTTTGAACTCTGTCTCGTGGACGAGTTCTCCAGGTCCTCCGCAGCTGGGGCATCGCCATTCGACGAAGGGCTGCAGAAGCCTTCCGCAGAAGTAGCAGACTACCTCCTCCCTCAACGAAGCTCCACAACAACTGTCAACAGCTATTATTTTCCCTTTCTACCTGATACAACAACCAAACATATTAAATCGAGGGGTGGTGGTTGTTGCTGTGAAAAAGCCCGCGACGATACAGCTTGTGCTGGCGGCGGCGGTGGTTTCGTGGGGGTTGAGCGTGTACCTCCACCACCCCAGCGTGGAAGGCAACGTCTACAGCGACGTTGCTTCTTTTTGGTGGCGTGAGCCGTATCTCAGGGAGGGCTTGGTTCCGTGCATCCAGTACTTCTTCGAATATCCACCCGCATCCTGCTTCATCGTCTACGCCGCCCGGCTGGCCGGCGGACCTCCTCTAGAGTCATACTACATGGCTTTCTCGGCGCTCAGCCTCCCCGCCTACCTGTTGCTGGCATGGACTTTGACCCGTCTAGCAGGACGTGTCGGAGCATTCTTCATCCTGATGCCCAGCATGGTTGTCTACGGCATATACAACTTCGACCACTTCTTTACAGCGCTTCTGGCGGCATCGCTTGTCGTGTTCATGGACGGCAGGCACAGGCTTGCCTACTTTCTGCTGGGCATGGCTTTCTCGGTCAAGCTCTTCACCGTCCTACTACTTCCCGTCTATCTCATGGAGCGTGGAAGGAGGATGAGGAATGTCCTGGAGGGCTTTGGTTTCTTCGCCGTCGGAGCTTTGCCAGCCACGGCGCCGGTGCTGGCGACCAACCCTGCGTGGGTTGCTGAGTTCCTGAACTACCACATGAGTTGGGGGCTTGAGAACGCATGGACTGTTTGGCTCTCCGCAGACCCGTTCTCGCCGTCGGCCAAAGTCGTGGGCTACCTGACGGCCGCCATACTTCTCCTCAGGTCCTACACATCACAAGCAGGTTTGGCCATGAAGAGTTTCCTAGTCTTCTCGGCATGGCTGCTAGGCAGCCCAACCTTCACGCCTCAAATGGCTAT
>JAWAFZ010000020.1:19854-22017 GCA_038890155.1 Candidatus Caldarchaeum sp.
GCCTTCTTCTTCCCCACAGCTCTCTCAACCGTTTACGAGGAGGCGGGTGGTGATGGCCAGGATGCCAAAAACCTAGGATACATGCTGACGGCTCCTGCGATGGGGATGACGCTGGGGCCCGTCGTAGGAGCAGCGGTCTTGTCGGTCTCAAACCATCAAACCACCTTCTTCACAGCAGCCGCATTCTCCTCGGTCGGTCTGTTCGGGATCCTGTCCACCAGAGACTATGAACAGACGAGGGCAGGCATCAGGCCCGCATCCGTCTTAGAGAGAAGGTTCTTGTTCCTGCTGGCCTCGAGGTTTTTCATAAACTACATAACTGGAACGGTGGCGGCTTTCGTGCCCTTGATGGCTAACACGGTGCTGGGCTACGCCGAGCCGGTGGTCATGCTGCTTTTCACAGCCGGAGCCGTGGCGAACCTCTCTTCCCGCATAGTCATGGGTGCTTTTTCCAGCAGGCTCGGAGCCCACAACTATCTGCTAGCGGGCTCGCTTACTCTTTCCATGTCCGCCTTGATTCTCAGCCTTCTGAACGAAGGCCTGACGTGGCTTGGAATGATTGCCTACGGAATGGGTATGGGGGGCTTTGTGCTGGGAAGCGTTTACATGACTGGAAGGCTACTGCCTCGGGAGGCTAGGACCATGGGCTTCGCCATGCTTACGTTGGCAATAGACGTTGGAAGCTCAGCCGGCAACTTCTTCTCCGGAATGGTGCTCACGCTGGCCGGGTTCAGAGAAGTCTTCCTAGTCGCAGCTCTCTCCGGATTTACGGGTGCTGCAGTCGACTTAATCAGCCGACGATGGCCCTTGCCTTCAGAAAGACAAGGTCCAGCATCCTCTGCGTAAGCCTCCCCGTGCTGGTGTTCTGCCGGGACGGGTGGTAGGACGCGATTAGAGTGGGCACAGCCCTTCCGTAGAGAAGACCCTCAAGCCTGTAAACAACTCCGTGCTTGAACATCAGCGGTTTTTTAGGCTTAAAACCCTCCAGTCTCAGCAGCCGGAGATAGGCTGTGAAGGCCAGTCGGCCCAGCGCAACGCAGACCTTGACGTTCTTCAGGAGCTTAAGCTCCTCAGCCAAGTACTGGACGCAGTTGTTTATCTCGGCTGCCGTGGGCTTGTTGCGTGGCGGGGCGCATCTGACTACTGCCGTGATGTAGGCGTCTTTCAACACGAGGCCGTCGTCTCGGCTCACGCTCCGGTCCTTGTTGGCGAACCCAGCACGGTAGAGCGACTTGACCAGGGTCTCGCCGCTTGAGTCGCCTGTGAACATCCTACCCGTCCTGTTCCCGCCGTGAGCCGCTGGAGCAAGCCCTACAACCAGAAGCCGGGCATCAACATCACCGAACCCCGTCAGAGGCCTCGCCCAGTACCTCTCCGACCTATATCTTGGAGGAGGGTTTGCAGCAACCCTCTCACGATTCTCCACAAGCCTCGGGCAGAGCCTGCAGGAGATTATCCGGTTGTTTAGCTCCTCCAGAGTCATTTTCTCCGTAGAATTCCTTCCTCGCCGACGAACGGGTTGTTTCTCTTCTCCCAGCCCAGGGTTGTCGGAAGCCCGTGGCCGGGCAGGACATGGACGTCGTCTGGGAGGGTGAAGAGCTTGTTGACGATAGAGTCGACTATCTTTGCCGTGTCTCCGCCGAAGGCGTCCGTCCTGCCTATCGACCCTTGGAAGAGGGTGTCGCCGCTGAATAAGATGCCGTCCGTGTAGTAGCAGACGCTACCCGGCGAGTGGCCTGGCGTGTGGATGACTTTCAGCCGGCATCCACCCAACTCGATAACCTGCCCTTCGACGACGTAGCCGTCAGGCTCCGCCGGCTCGGGTATGTCAATCCCTAGAAAGCCTCTCGTCAACTCCCTGCTCCTCGCCAACAACTCCCTGTCGTCTGGATGAATGTAGAAGGGAACGCCCAAGCTCTGCTTCAAGTCCTCCACAGCCATCACGTGGTCGAAGTGGCAGTGGGTTGCGTAGACCGCCACGGGGTTAAGCCTGTGGGCGTGAATGGTTTCGAGGATCTTCCAAGCGTCGTCGCCTGCGTCTATTATCACAGCCTTTTTCGTGTCTTCGTCGTAGGCTATGTAGGAGTTGCTCCGCAGGAGGCCGACCTCGTTGACGAAGTACTTGAGCTTCAACCCGTTCACCGTCCATCAACCTCTATATAG
>JAWAFZ010000021.1:0-21877 GCA_038890155.1 Candidatus Caldarchaeum sp.
TCCCGCGACGGCATGATGACGCCGATAATGGACTTGTCTGGATGTGCGTCTTCGATAAGAGCTATGCTGAGCGGTGTCTCGGTCACGGCTATGAAGCCGAGCGGGGTCTCGATGAAGCGGGTTTTTTTCGCCTGCTGGTATTCATCGAGTATCGCGAGAAGGTTTTTCCCTACGGCCTTCATAACCTCGTGGAGGGGGTCTTGTGGTTTTATCGTGGTGTGGGACATGAGAACTTTGAGCAGGGCTTTCTCGGCTAGGCTTCTTCTAGCCTGTCCGACTGTGGCGGCGGCGTGTCTGTGCCCCATGCGGTCGGCAACATCCACGTATACGAAATCCGACGGAAGGTCTTCGAGAGATATTCCGTAAACGTCTCTGAGAACCAGAAAAAAGCTGGAGGGGATGTCTATGTCCTGATGGTGGTCGAAGAACCTTACTCCGTCGTATCTTCGCCCAACGTCCACGACTATTGTGTCCTCGTCAACTTCGTCGGCGGATAGTTCGGGAACACGCTCCACCACCGCTTGGGGATGTTTCAGCAGAAGAAGCGATACGGCGAGAAACTCGTCACAGTGGGCAGGTCCCGAATGTGTTAGAATCCTCCGAATCATGGATGGACGACACGGGTTTGATGGATTTAAGGAGATGAGGCCTTGCGTGATGACTGAGCGGCGACATGAACTCCCACAGCTGTGGATAATGGTCTGTCCTCGAAACATATCTTTGTCACAAGCTTCAGCCTGCCGTCGCTGAGGCGGTAGACTTTGACGACGTCTCCCTCACGGCATGACCTCAAGCACTCCAAGTATTCGGCTAGATGTGTTCCGCAAAGGTATAGAGTGGTCTGGGTCTTCAGGTTGACCGCCTTGAACCTGTACCGCCTCCCACAGCGGTAACCGCACTCCATGGTCGAAACCCCTCAAGAGGCCTGACGCGGCTCCACGTGCTCGGAGAAAACCCTGTGAAAGCTGGTGAAAGTCTCCAGCATTGACTTGATTTCCAGCAGACAGTTGCCGCAGAGGTACAAGCCGTTGTAGTAGACGAGCATGCCGTAGGAGTGGCATAGGCTGCAGAATGGTTTTTTCACCCCACTCTGCACTATCTCGTTCCCAGTTTTATTCTGTTTTTCCCTGTTTTCAGCCCTCGGTGGAGAGGTTTTTATCTGCTCAACCTTTTGGAGAAGGGTGTTTGGGTCGATGACTGTATAGACGTATGTGTTGTCGTCTGTCAGCCTTTTTTCAACAATACCGTTCTCCGCAAACCTTTCAAGATAATGCCACGCCGTTTGTCTCGGAACTCCGACATCTCTGGCTATCTGGGAGAGTGTTGCGGGACCCTGTAAAAGCCTCTCGGCAACCCTGAACTTTGTTTTCACGTAGCTGGCGGCAACTTCCACGGGTCTGTACTGGTGTCTGATGGATAAATTCGTATGATGTGGCCTTTTACGTATTTATATATGGCGGTAAACTCATCGCCTAATGAGCGTCGCAGGCCTTATGTTAATGCTCGTGCTTACCCTGCCCCAGATACCTGTTGAGCCTCCTCTGCTGGCAATAGACGTGACATGGGTGAAGTTGCCTGTAATGGTTTATGCCGACTATCAAGGCTCCAAATGCTCTCCAGAGGAGAACAGGGCCATCCTAGACATAGTACCCATGGCTCTGGAGATACATTACCAGTCAAACATAAGATACATTGCGGAGTTCGTCAGAGAAAGCTACATCATAGAGGTAAAGCAGACGTCTAACCCGTCTCAGGCGCAGGTTACTCTCACCGCTGAGAAGCTCGACAGGTTTGCGGGCATAGCGACAGCCACTACGTGGGACCCCATAACCTCTACTTGGAAGGATGTAAGGATTAAGTTGGACTGCATGATGGCTAGGGCGATTCCGGAAGCCCGTATAACGGTTTTCCTGCATGAGCTGTATCACACGCTCGGCGTCGGACATCCCGACGAGGGAAACATGTATGAGCTTATGGGAGGCGCTGCATGGAATATGACGGTCTACCCCTCAACGCTGGATTTCTACGCCTTATACGCCGTCCGCAGGACAATGACCAAGACGTATGTAAGGCTTCCAAGCAACATACCGTACGTCATGCTCGAGCCCTACAACGTAACGTTGTCGAAGCTCGCTGGTAGGGTGGGGGAGCTTGAAACACGCCTCAACCAGACAACCCTTCAGCTGAGGCTTTCGGAGCAGGAGGTGGAAGCCCTTAGAAAAACACTTGAAAACGACGTAGCTGTACTTGACAGCAGGGTGGACGTCATCGAGGGCAGGCTGGAGAATGTGGAGGCCACGCTGTATAACGTGAGAGAGGACAACAGCATGTTCAAACAACAGTTTCAAACGGTTGATAAGGAGCTGAAATCTCAGGCCTCTAGGCTGGACTCCATAGCCGCCGAGGTGAGGGGTTTGAGGGGTTCTTACGAGCCGCTGTCTTCACGGGTCTCGGGAATAATCAACGCCATCGACGAATTGAGGACACAGCTTGAAAGGCTGACGGAGGAGAACCGCAGGCTGACACTGCTGTCGATTACATCCTGTATGCTTGCGGCCTCTGCCGTGGTAGCCACAGCCGCGCTGGCAGCCAAAGCCGTAAGAAAGACCGGACATGCAGATGAAGCGTCGAAGATAACCGGCTGAAGGATGGACCCCATATTTAATGTCAAATATTTGACTCGACAACTGTTTAACCATACTCATGAAATATACAACAGCCGTCTAACCATGCAATTGTCAAATGATTGACGGAAGACTTCAAGGCTTGCTGACTTTATTATTTTAATCCATCTCGTTAACTATAGGATGTAGATTGGTCAACGACAGGGCTAAGATTTACGTGAGAGTCTTCAAGGTGGCTAAGCGTAGACAAAAGAGCGTCTTCAACAAAACATACACGGTATCTGAGTATGTTGATTTTCTCACGATGATGAGCGAGCTGAGGACAGTTCTGTGGAGCGAGTATCTCAGAGGGAGGCCCGCTAAACGAATAACGCTGCGGCAGTCGAGGCTGAAACTTGTTTCACAGATTCTTTCATGAAGACGTCATCAAGCTATAACCATGCTTTCCATCCTCGTATGTCAGGGGATGACGGACGAGGTGGTCAGGTTAAACCACAGACATTCCTACGCCGACGGCTACAGATACTGTGCATGCTGTCGGGTATTCCTGCGTGTAGAGGGGCTGCGATGTCCCTTCTGCGGAAGGCTTATGAGGCAGGGTCCGAGAAAAAACAATAAACAGGGCAGGGTTTACATCGAGCTAAACCCGGAGGACTTGGGTGTTTAGAGTGTCTGTCGATGGCCTCATCCGCTTAAATCCACCGGCACACTGCATACGTCTATGAAGGCCGTCTCCAAACTAGACAGCCATGAGTTTGAGCTTGTTTTCGAGATAGAGGTTCGCGATGTAACGGAGCGTGATGTCTACGGCGCCGTCTACAGCATGACCGACGTGGTAGAGCCATGCAGTCTTTCAACGCTGCAGAAGCAGGGGAAGGCGGGGAAATGTATTCTGGAAAGCAACGGCGGCAGACATGTTCTCACCATCCCCATGTCAGCCAGTCTGGCTGAGGCCGCTCTGCTGGCCGCTGCTATAGAGAGCATAGACTGTGTTGCCGGCCGTCCAGCATGCTTCAAGCTTGTCAAGCTACGCGACAAAATATCGAAGAAAATCGAGCTTGCTCGGAGGGCGAAAGAGCTCATGCAAACCTTCTGACACACGTACTAATTTCATCTTCCCGCATACACCTTACCGGCACGGCCGTTCCGCCAACGGTTGAGATAAAGAGCTCTTATAACCAGCAGGGCTGTGGCGAGCCTAAGCCTCGGGCTTACCATCAACGCTACCGTGAAACCTATCGCCAGAAGAAACACCAGCAGCATGACACCATGCTTGTAGGCGATGGATTTAAGCGGATGAGAGCTAAACCTCCAGCTCCTCTCCTCCCCTGTCCTCCGTCTTCGGGTTGACCTTCTCCAAAGCATCCATCAGTGTGTCAAGCCTCTTGCTTGACAGGAGCTGTCTGAAAGCCTCAAGCTCCCTCCTACTCCTCAGCATAAGCCCCCTCCTCTTGGTCGGAGCCCCATCCTCGCCTACGGGGTTAATCTCGACGATGAGCGACGCAGGCCTGCCCCTGTAGGCCGGCGCCTTAACAACAAACAGTCCGGGAGAGTCCTTGACCGGTGCTCTCTGCCAGTCTCGCCCCCCTTGCAGAAGCTTCCTCAAGCCCTCTTCCAGAGACATTCCACGTAAACGTTCACAGTAGATGAAAATATACTTTCCGGGCCAAACCCATGACCGTGCATCGTCATCAGGCCTCAAACGGTTTAATCCATCCTCACGAACAACGTTGCCGTTATGGAGTCAGACCTTCATCCCGGCTCGCTGTTCGTCGTCAGACATGGCTCAGGCCTTGTATGCCTAGCCGACCTAGAGCGGGCGTTCAACCATGACCTAGACGGGCTCTCACACGTCATGAAGTTCATGTTCGATGCCTTCAGACGGTTTGAGAAGAGTGTGGGGTGCTGTGCTGTTGGAAAGGCCTACGGCAGGGCGTGCTACGTGTTCGTGGGGAAGGGGTTTGACAGGGTTCTGAGAAAACACGGCCGTGTTCTATCCTATGGGGGCGTGGAGTTCGTGCTCATGAAGGCCGACGCTCAACAGGTTCTCCAACTGGTGGGTTTTCTTGACAGGGTTGACGAGGAGCTGGTTAGACGGGTTGGTGAAACCCTATACATACAAAACAGCCGTGAACGGTTCTGGAAAAAGCTAGCAGTATGGAGGTAGTCCTCATGGCCTGAAGAGCTTATAGCCTTCGACCTCATAAAAACACGTGTATGAGCTATAGGAAGGGTAGGAGGCTTGAGTACGTTGTGAGAGACATGTTCAAACGCAGGGGTTGGGCTGTGGTAAGAGCAGCCGCATCGAAACCCGTAGACCTCGTGTGCATGAAGGACGGCCACACCGTCCTAGTGGAATGCAAGTATAACAAGAAGTATGCTACATGGAGGGAGGTTGAGCCTCTGGTGCAGCTGGCTGAAAAAGCTGGCGCGGAGCCTGTACTGGTTCTAGCGGAGAAGAGAGGTAAGCCGGTTCTCAGGTCTGTTGAAAAATGGGATGTTTTTAAACCATAAATATGTTGTCTGCATGGTTGTTGTAGGATGCCGGCCACGTGGACGGTTCCAAGCCAGTCAAACCCGTCAGTCAAGTATACTGTAGTGTTTGACGGGGAGAGGTTTTCCTGCAACTGTCCAGACTTCACGTACAGGAGGAGGGAGTGTAAGCATGTTTACGCTGTGAAGCTCTCGGAGGGCTTGTTGAAAGCCGACATCCAGCCCGTCAAGCCTGCTGAGCAGCACGTGGAGCATCCCCTCGTCAGAGAAGGGGTTGTCGAGGACAGGGAGTATCAGAGAACTCTTGTAGGCGAGGCTCTGGAAGCCAACACTCTTGTCGTCCTTCCGACAGCGCTTGGGAAGACGGTTATAGCAGAGCTTGTGGCAGCAGAGCTTCTCCACAGACATCCCGGCTCGAAGATAATCGTCATGGCTCCCACCAAGCCTCTGGCTCTCCAGCATAGGGACAGCTTTCTCAAGCATCTCAAGCTTTCAGAGGAGGAGGCTGCGGCTGTGACGGGGGAGACGAGGGACAGGGAGAGGCTGTGGAGAAACAATGGGATAATGGCTTACTTCGCAACGCCTCAGACAGTCTGGAACGATGTTAGGTCAGGGCTTGTCGGCCTTGAAGAATACTGCCTGCTCGTGTTCGACGAATGCCACAGGAGCAGGAGCAGATACGCCTACACGAAGCTTGCCTCAGAGTATGTCAGGAGATGTCCATGGCCGTTGATACTGGCTTTGACAGCATCGCCGGGAAGCGAGGAGGATAAGGTGATGGAGGTATGCAGAAACCTGCTGATTGAAAAAATAGTCTGGAGGGCTGAGGAGGATGAGGAGGTTGCTGGATACATCCCCGGCGTGAAGGTTTCATGGGAGAGGGTTGACCTGCCGCCGGAATATGATGAGGTCAGGAAGGCTTTAAGGAGTATGACAGAGGGGCTTGTCAAGCAGCTCTACGGCTCGGGGATGTTCAGAACACCACTCGAAGCCGTTAACAGGAAGGTGGTCGTGCAGCTCATGGCCCGGCTGAGGGCTGAGATAGACTCCGGGGTTAAGGGGCGCAACCTGCACTACATGGCTCTATGCTCCGAGATACTCAGCCTCTTCCACGCCCAAGAACTTGTAGAAAGCCAGCACATACATTCTCTCAGAAAATATCTCGAGGAGGTTTCTAGGTCGGAGCTTAGAAGCCATAGGATGCTGGCTAAAACGCCTGAGTTCGTGGAGCTGGTTAGGCTTGCGGCAAGGGTTGAGAAAGACCATCCCAAGCTTGAGAAGCTTATTGAGATGGTTGCCAAACATTTGACGGAGAAGCCGGAGGACAGGGTGATGGTCTTCGCAAACATAAGACACACAGCCGACGTAATAGTAAGCAGGCTTAGAGAACATGGTGTTGCCGCCGAGCTGTTCGTAGGCAAGGCGGAGGGTAAGGAAGGTCCTAGGATGACTCAGGAAGAGCAGAGAAACATCCTCCAGAGATTCAGGGAAGGAGAGGTCAAGGTGCTTGTAGCGACCTCGATTGGTGAGGAGGGCTTGGACATACCTGAGTGCGGCTACGTCGTATTCTACGAGCCAGCCGTATCAGGAATAAGGTATATTCAGAGGCGTGGGAGGACGGGTAGAAAGCTCCCGGGAAAAGTTACAATCCTGATGGCCAGAAACACCGTGGATGAATACTACTTCAGGGAGGGTTACAGGAGGGCGAGGAGGATGTCGCAGATACTGGAGAAGGTCTCGGAAAAGCTGATGGAGTTCAAGCTGTCTAGGAAGGGGCCTAGGCCTGAGCCGGGGCAGCCGTGGCCGTGGAGGCGGGAGGAAGCTGTTGAGATAGAGGTTCCCGAAACAGTTGCCAACAAGCCTGAACAACCTGCTGTAAAGCCTGCGGAGGACTATGCTGGAGTTGACATACCACAGGTCAAGCCTGTGAGGACTGGTCCGAGCAGTAGAGAGGTATACCATTATGCACGATATCTCTACAGGAAGCTGCTCGAGAAGGGTTTGGAGGGGTTGTCCGAGGCTGAGGTCATGGCCGACCCAGACCAGATGCCCGACACGATTAGAGCCGCTGTGAAGCATCTTGAGAGGGATGGGCTTGTCACACGTGTCCAAGGTAGGATGGTGGCCAAGGCTGTGGTCAGAAGCCTCTCCAGACACAGAGAGGGAGAGGTACGTACAATCCGCGTCGAGAAGATATACTCTGGCTTTGCTGTAGTGTCTGTGGACGACAGGTTTAAAGCCCGTCTGGAGCCGGTTTACTACAACGGTCCCAGAGAGCTTATCAAGAAAGGCAGCGAGTTCAAGGCCAGAGTATTGTTTAGAAGAGTGGGCGGGGTGTTGAACGTTTCGGTGCAGGATGTGGTCTCGTTCTAGCCCGCCATACTCCACAGCCTGTGAAACTCCTGCTCAAACATCTCGGCCACTTTAACGCCTTCCAGAACAACTATGTTTTCGTCGTTAAAGTCTTCAGCAGCCCTTGACCAGTTGTATGAGCCTGTCACAACAAACAGGGAGTCTACAACCATGAACTTATGATGCATTAGATACTGGTTGCCGTCCAGTTTGATGTCTACGCCCGCTTTCCTCAACCTCTCATACTCAGAGCCTCTTACACCAGCCTGCTCAGCCTCCACAACCACCTTCACCTCAACACCTCTCCCCGCAGCTTCAACCAAAGCATCTGCTAGGACATCGCTCGTGAAAGAATAAACAGCCACCAGAATCCTTGTCTTAGCGGTCTTTATCAAGCCTGCTATGACGGCGTCGCATTGGGAAACCCTGCTGAAGCATACATCCTCGACGCTTCTAATACTCTGAACTCCCGTAACGCTCTGGACCGTAACCGTCACAGTAGTTGTCAGCGGACTTTGGATGGTGAGAAAGGCTATGAACAGCAGAGCCAAACCCGCAGTAGCTACAGCCAGCCATACTGTGGCCTTCATGGCTCGGGTTGTCTTCCCTGCCTTGCCTGTTCGACGGCTCTGGCGAACCTCTCGGAGTCAGAGCTCTTAAGCCTGATTTTCAGATGACGGTCTGCAAGCCGTATGACAGCTTCCACAACATGCTCGTAGGTTAGTATGGTCTGTCCTAGAATGAGGCCTGCCTCAACCCTATCTCCCCCAACGTCCAAACCTTCCACAGAGCTCCATGGAATGAACTCTCTTCCCACCACGATTCCACCACTCCACACCTCAACCCTCTTTCTATGCCACCCCGTCAGAAGCCGGTATAGAAGGTATCCGAAGGCCAGGGCTACAAGGAGCATTAACGGGTTGAAAACGGCCATAAAAAGCGAGAAGACGGCTATAAGCCCTACAATCCACTCCAGTATCAGCTGTCCCAGCGTCCTGAAACCCCTGCCGCTGAACAGAAGCTGTCCACGCTCCACATCCATCATAAACCATTATAGAATCTTCAAGTATATTAGCCGATGAGGCCATCACCTAAATCAAAATGACTGGCGCGGGCTAGCATTTCCAGATAAAAAGTTAGGGGTTAAGCTTGAGGATGTGGACGACACGTTTTCATGAAACCTCCTTCTTCGGTTGATTTTCGCTGGCTGTTCTGATAGCCAATTGTCAAATTTTTGACTCGACAACTGTCTAATCAAAGGCCTGAAAATACGTCAATCGTCTAAAACTATATAAATGTCAAATGATTGACGGTTGTTGTTTTGCAGTCAAGTACGGCGGCTTCGTCAGGCGGGCTAGCATTTTCTGCACGGTTTTAACCCCTTGGCTCCTCTTCCTTATCTCCTCGAGAAGCTTCGTAGCCTCCGCTGTCTGCGATGTTTTCACTAGGATGGTGAAGGTTTTTACACGTCGTTTTAACGCTTCCGTCATGACGTGCTGCTCCTGTTCGAGCATGGTCCTCAGCTCGTCCAGACCGTCCATGTTGAGCGGGTCCTTCAGTTTTTCTAGAGCTTGGTTGTAGAGGACGGCCGCCTTCTCGGTGATTATCAGAGTGCGGGTCACGGCTTCCACATCTCTTTCTGAAGTTGCTGTAGCCTGAACACGCTGAAGCATGCCTGTCTCACGTTTTCCACACCGCTGTCGACCGCGACCACGGATATGCATGTGCAGCCGTCCGTAGTAACCACCCTCATCGGATAGTTTTGCAGGATGAAGCTTTCCGACGTTATGGGAGGTGTTACGCTCAGGTCTACGACAGTGTAGCTGTCTGTGTCGAAGCGGCCGGGGATGCGTCGTATTCTCAACCATGCCTCAGGCTTTATCTTGAAGAGTTTGTAGACGCTTGAGCCAGCTATCCTCACGCTGTAGTGGTATATGATTGACGGCGGCGCCCGCATAGTAACGTTCGTTGCTTTATCGTTTGCCTTCACTATGGTTGAGTTCAGGGCGTCTGCTACCGGACTCCAGACGAGGGTCATCCTCTGCGCGGGGCTTAGCCGCCAGAAGGTCAGGCTTTTCTGTGAAACCATCAGTGGACCATGTGCTCTTTCCCGTTTATTAGTGGGCCTGGCCATCCTCATTCACCCAGTCCCAACGCCAGCAGAATCGCCTTGGGGGCGTCGCTGCCCCCGCTCCACGGGTTGAGGGCTCTTGCGAAACGTTCTGCGAGCCAGCCGTCGCGGATGCGTGTTTTGAGGAACTGCGACAGCTTTCCCTGTGTTATTGCTTCGCATACTCCCGGCATCAGGGTTTCGGCTACGGCGAAAGGTGTGAGGACGTCGTTTATCCGTGCGAGCCTTCGACCAGTCTCCGCAACATCGTCATCCATCGTTATCTCCACTAGCTTGAACTTTCCGGCGGCTTCGGCGGGTATCAGCCGGTGGATGTCGGGGTGCGTGATGACCGATGTTTTGCTTATAAGCCCTTCATCCATCTCGGTAATCAAGCTGACCAGCCTCTTCAGGGGGGTGTGGCTTGCGCTTGGTTTGAGAAGCCTGTGGGATATCCCGCTGCGGGAAAAACCCATCGTGAGAATCAGGCATATCGGTCCACTGCCGGCAGAAAGTCTCGCCACGGTAACGGCGTCGACCCCCTCCGTCTCCAGCGAATACTTTACCACACTGTCTGGAAGCAGGGCTGCAATTACGTCCGACGGTACTGCAGCCGCTTTCACATGCTTCTCCGGCAGAAGGTAAATGTTTCCCGGCTCAGGCCCCTCCCTGACCAGCTTGGTCAACGATATCTTACCTGCTGGCACCGTGGTGGGCGTCGTGGTGGAGGACGTGGCCGGGGGCTGTGTCATCTGTTCAGAGCCCGCCTCCCTCGCCTCCGCCTTCACCATGGTCGCTGTCCCGGCGGGCTTTGTCTCCTCCTCCGCTTGAGCTGCCCTAGCCTCTGCTACCGCATACTCCAGCACGTTCGACATGTTCACTATGAAAGCTCCCTTCTCTGCGTCGTCTATGTCCATCTTATCGGCCAGCAGGGATGCTGCTTTGTAGGCGGCTTTGCGTATGTCCTCGATTCCAGCAACGGCCGTTACCGCCTGCATCAGGTCCTCGATGCTTACGGCCATGTCGTCGGCTCTGGTTTTCAGCCAGTCGCTGGGCTTCCAAGGCCGGGGCTGAGGGGGTTGTGGTGAAATGGTTTGTTGAGCCTGCTGTCGAGGCTCAGGTTTCTGGACGTGTTCAGTATTCTCGGCTTCTTCAACACCTTTCTCCTCCTTTTTAGCGGTGGGTTGTATGATTTTCTGAGGTTCTGCGGGTTTTTCAACAACCTCTGTCCCGGCTCTGGACTGAGGCTGGAACCTCGTCTTAAACACCTCTTTTATCTCGGCGGTCTCGGTGTCCGGTGTTTTCTGCTGAGCTGGCTGGGCTGATGACGGTATGACTGCTCCACATTTGATACAGTACCGTCCTCGAGGTATTTCATCCCCGCAGTGGGGGCATGCAACTAACCCAGTTGTCTGAGGTTTCTTCATAGGTTTCTCGACAGGTTTCTCCGGAGCTTCAGCAGTCTCGTGTTCTGTCATGGTTTTTTGAACTTTGATTGCTGGGGGAGGCTCTTTCTCAAAGGCCTCGAGTCTAGACCCGCATGAATTGCAGTATCTAGCGTCAGGCTTTACCGGCTGCCCGCACATGGGGCATAGGCCTTCCCTAAGCTCCGCCATTATTGCTTTAACGGTTTTGGCGAAGGGTTTTGGAGCGTTTTCGTATACGTCGGTCAGCCCCTCGGCTTTCACGGCGTCCTCTATCTGTTTCAGCGTTTGTTCCTGCATCTTGAGGAGCGTGCCGTCTGTCCAGAGAAGCTCTACGTTGGCTTTTGCGTCTTCCTCAGAGCTGACAGGCTTCATTCTCGACACCCATTCGTTGAGGATGTCTGTCGTGAGAGGTACGACGCCTCTGAAGCCGAGGTATGACACCAGCAGCTGTCCAGCCCAGTAGCCCTGTCTTGCGGCGGGCTCCAGCCTGAAGGTTCTGTAGCTTCTTATGGTGAACAGTACGTCGTACAGGTTCTCGCAGGACTCGAGCTCGGCCATTATGTCCTGCATCTGACCAGACTTCACCATCCTTAGCGGGAGAAGATGGTCCAGCGGACTTTCCGGGGGTTTGTTCTCCATGACTAGTTCCGGGACCAACTGGTACACTCCCCTCCCCCAGCTCGATGTTGTGGAGAGCATCTCATCCACCCACTTCGGCATTATACCCTTGGCGGCCTCTTTCCTCTTTCTAGAAGACCGTGCCATCCTGTAGACGGCTATGCCTGAGCCGCCTGCCGCAACCATTCCAGCGACCAGAGGCAGGTCGTTTAGATGCATCAGCCTGTACGGTCCTATGGCGATGTACGGGCATGGGTTCATCTCCCTGAAAACCGCCTCGATAACCATGAAGCCGGGCTCGGTAACTAGGACAAGGCTGGGTGTAGCGGCTTTCTCAAGCTTGGACGGTCCGCGCCATCCGACGAACTCTCCACATCCTTCCGGAACAGCCTCGACGTATAGTGTTGTCCCGGTGTTGAGGACTGACTGCCATAAAGTTGTTCCTAACGGTTTCTCTATGGGCTTGGGGGACGCCGCTACTTTCCCCGGCCCGACGGCCCGTATCTCGACCGAGGAGAAGTCTATCAGCGGCGGCGGTGGCTGTTCGCCCCTCCTCTCCGCTGAGAGCGTCAGGGTTACGTTCTCTTTGGCGGTGAAGCTGTAGAAACTGTTTGTTGTGAGACGGTTCTCCCCCATCATCCACCCTGCTACGTAGCATCCTTCTCTGGCTGTTGCTGAAACCTCTGACTGCGAACCCTCCTGCCAAGGTCCTGCAACCCACTCGTTACCTGTGTACGATACCGGTGCGTTTGCGGTTACGTTCATAACGCATTCTCTGTTGGTGGGTTTTATGACGGCGTAGACCTTCTTGAGCTGTCTGTAGCTGAACACTATAGTCACGTGGTTTTCGCCGGGCTCTGTTTGAATGTTTGCGTAGAGTTTTCCCGCGTAAACAGTCCATACAGGCCGTTTCTGGCCGGTGGCTGTTGTCAGGACAACGTCGGAGACGCTACAGCTCCTCAGGTCTTTTAACGTGATTACTAGGCCTATTACGCCTCCAGTGACGTTAGCAACCCACGACATCGGGCTGGCCTGCTTTAGCTCGGCTGGCTGTGCCGAAACATCAGCCACGCAGTCTAGCGTGGAAACCTCCACGATGAGCTTTGTCCCGGCCTCTTGGGATAATACAGGCATAGTGGGGATTAGCAGGGATGCTAGCGTTATGGCCGTCAGCAGGGCTGTCAAACGTTTGTCAGCCATGTAGCTCCACACCTCCTACCAGTATGCTTACGTATGTTTTCTCCGACTCAGGTCTTCGGGCTAGGAGTGTTTTCACCTCTATGGGCTGTGAGCCCAGCACCTCTCTAAGCTGTTCCGGTAGGGCCTCCACGTGCTGCGGCGTCAGCTGACCTTTGCCAGCCTCCACCAGAGCCAGGCATGACGTCTTATGCATGCCTTTGGCTATGGGTGCCAGCATGCTGGAGTCGTGCCGGGAGAGGTTTTGGATTTCAGCGGGTGTTGGGAGAGTATAGGTCATGGCTATTACCGGGGCTGGCTTGAGGATTCTTCTCAGGTCGCTGCTGTCTATGACCGTTATGGCTCTGGTGTTCGACATGGCTCTGAGGATTGTGGTGAGCGGTTTGACGATTCTTTCGTTCGCGGCGTTGAGGGCTCTGGTGAAGTCGGTTTCCGCGTAGTCTTTTATCAGGTACGAGTTGCTGGCAGGTATGACGGGTGCGTGTTTACACGCCCGCTGGAGGGCTTTGACCGCTCTCTTCCGTGTCTCATCGCCCTCCCAGTCGAAGGGAAGGGTACAGATGCCGAGGATGCATGAGTTCGGGTATTTTTTTGCTAGGTCTTCGATGAGGGCTGGTCCTGCTCCGGAACCGCATCCAAAACCCAGAGTAGCTATGACCGGTATGAAGTCTATCCTGTCGTAGCCTTTCTCCTCAGCTATTTTTTTAGGAAGCTCCAGAACCTCCTGTCTGGCAGGGCTCTCCAGGTAGTCTCGCCTGCCTTTCTCGGGGTTCATGCCGCTGCCTGTACCATCCCCCAATACATACAGGAATCTCTGCTGGTAGGCTTTGAGCTGCTCGATATCCATCCTGCTGCTGCTCATGCATGCTGCTTCAACACCCACAAGCCTTTGAGCGGTCCACCTTCCGCCCGGCCCTCTTCCGTGGACTAGGGTTGCGGCGAGCCTTGTTCCGCCGCTGCCAACGCCGTACAACACGGGTATCGTTATTGTTGGCTGGCCTGACACGTGTTTCCCTCCTCCAGAAGCTTGAGCAGCATTGTTTGCCACTCTTCCCCAAGCATCTTCAAAGACGTGTTAACGATGCGTGAGAGTAAAACTTGGACGGCGAGAGGGTCTTCAACGCCGTCGAAGAACCGTTTCAGCCTCGAAACTATCTCCTCAGGTTGGAGGCCGCTGTTCAGGCCCAGCATTTCGGGAAGCTTGGGGTATGCTCTCTCAGCTGCCTTCACTAACGCTTCCGAAACCGGGTGTTTTTCAGTTTTCAACCCTCATCCCCAGCTTCTCCAGCTTGCTTAGGAAGGCTCTCCACGCAGCAGCCGCGTCTCCTCCGGGAGTGACCTGCTTGTATGCCGTGATGTACAGGTCTCTAGCAGCCTCATACGTCATGTTCTGCTTCAGGATTGTTAGGGCTATCTTGGTCTCGAAGCCGGGGAAAGCCTCTCTGAACTCTCTTGTCCACAGCTGGTCCAGTGCTTCTGAAGGCGGCAGACCTTCTTCGTCGAGCAGGTTTATGAACGTCTTGACCGTTGTTGTTTTCCTGAAACATCTCGCTATTCCCAGCAGATGTTCGAACTCTGTGTAGGACAGTCTTTTGATAAGGTCTTTCTCCGCAAGCATTGACGCCGCTACTCCGGGCAGCATGTCGTCGGAAATCTCTGGAAAAACTATGTCTCCACCGTCCTGTAGAATGGATATCACCAGCTTCTTGGACGTGATGGCTGCCTGAGAAAGCTGTCTGGAGTTGTATCCGTAAAGTATGATTGAGTCGGCGTTGAGCTTTTTCAAAAACGCTCTAATCCCTGCTTCGTCGGTGGGGAGAATCGTGTCCCTCCCCAGTCTAACCCATTTTCTTCCAGCGTTTTTCAAGGCGTATTCGACGGCGTTGTTCCTCATCTCCTCATCGCCTCCCGAGACGGTTATAAGGCCTGAAGGCATGGATGTGACCCTGGAGTAGAGCCTTGCGGCCTGCGTGAGATATAGGGCTGGCGTGTCGTCGGTGTTCAACCTGATTCTACGGGACTGTATCGCTTCAAACAGTTCTTCGTCGAAAGGTATTAGCTGGAGTATCGAGGATGGGAAGGTGCCTTCCTCCCCGGCATGCAGTTTCTCGAGAAGCTCGTCCACTTTCTCGGTAAGATTATGGCCTTTACCCCACGCATCCGTCGTGTCATCTTCCACGGATGGCTCTGGAACGGGTTCATACTCTATGTCTTCCAGCCTAAGTTTCAGGCTCTCCGGCATGGTTAGCCTGCTGTTCGGAGGCAGCTCGGTCCTGCGGACCACTATCTCGGGCGCGGACTCTCTTTCGAGGAGCGGAGATATTCTATCCCTTAGCCTCAGGCTCCCGGCTGTCCTGATTGCTGCTCTCACCCCTCCTTGGGTGATTTTTCTGACGCCGAAGTATGCTCCAGCTCCTGCCGTAGCTACGACTGCGAGGGGTGCGGCTACCGCGACGTATACGGGAATGCTGTAGGCGTCCCGTGTGAAGAGGCTTAGCAGGCTGTAGAACATGTCGGCGACGCTGTAAGCCGCTTCGCCTATGATAGGCATCTCTGTCAAGAATCCATGAGGCGTGGCTATGTAGCGTAAGTGTATGATGACAGGTGTTTGGAGGGTTACTGCTATGAGCTCGGCGTCGCCGCCTGTGAGAGGTAGGATTCGTCCGGAGAGGTCGGCACCTACAAGCCTGACGGTTGGTGTCTTGGAGGGGGCTTCGATGACAACAGCGCGCCCCTCCTTATCTATCATTCTGACGGAGGAGCCTATCTCCAGCGGCAGTTTGTTGACGTATAATTTAATGGGTTTGGGCGAGTCCACCGATACTATGTATGGGACGTATGTCTGGTATACCGGCTCCACTAGGCTGAGCAGGGGCTCTGGAACTGGTTGTACGGGGAGTGTTTTGTTGACTCCAGCCACTTTCATCCCCTCGGCTCGCTGAACCCTTCCGTCGGGAAGCTCTATGTCTTGGAAAGACGGCCGGACGAACAAGTGCAGCGGATAGTACTCGTCTAGAAATCTTTTGAAAGCATAGTAGTTGGCTACGAGCGTTGTGGAGGCGTTGACCGCTATTCTTCCATGCGGCCGGTCCAATCTAAGCCCTTCAGGCCCGCTCCAGAAAAGGAATACATACTTGAAGTCTCCGTCAAGCACCTCGGTTGGCGCTGAGAACTCAGCAACCTCTCCGGGTTTTACTATTCTCGGCTTGGGAAGGTTGAGGGCGTTGGATGTTATGTTGGCCGTGAAAGCTATGTAAATCCTGCTTATGACGGTTCCGTTGTCTCTGTAGAGTTTCTCGAGCATGGCTGTGGCTTGGACGTCTCCGAATACGTAGAATGTGAAGGGGTTTGCCGACACCTCACGCGGCAGACCGCCGCCGCTCAGAACCCATTTGACGAACCTGCATTCGAGGCTTGTTCTCACCTCTAACACGGCCTGAGACCCCTCTCTATAACTGCCGCCGCCAAGCAGGGCTGTTGCGCATTCTGGAGGGCTTGCCGACAGGGATACTCCGTACTCCCGCTGTTCCTGAGCAGCTGTGGACAACAACAGTATGAGTGCTGTAATTATTACGGCAACCTGTCTCACTAACTCCACCTCAGCATGGATGTCATGATGTCGCCGATGGGGGTCATCAAATAGTACGATGCGGCTGTGACCAGCATGACCAGCGCTATTCGCCACGTGTTGTAGGGATGGCCGTCCACCGCCCTGCTTATAATCAGCATGTAGAAGAGGCTGCCGACGGCTATCATCACCATTCCCGAGTCCGCCACCATAAGCATCTCCTCCGTTGTTATGGCGGCCATCGGCAGCCCTGCTCCGCCGGCTAACGCCTGCCCGCCCTCGGTTGTCTGGAACAGGCCGCCTAGGTTCGCTATCGGGAGAACCATTCCTATCGTGAGGGCTGTTATGAAGGGCATCGAGAACGCCAGGTACTTGAAGGGCGAAAGCCTTCCAGATGCCTTCTCCCTGGCCAGGTTGTAGCTTCTCAGAAGCTCGACGAGCTTCTCCATCAGGAATGGCGAGCCTCCTCCCGACATGTTGATGCTGTGGAGCAGGAAGAGGCTCATTCTGAGAAGCCAGCTTTTCACGACGCCAGCCCCGGCCTCCCAAATGGTCAGCCCCATGTTCATCCTAGCTATGATGGATTCGAGTATTTTCATGAACCTAGGCTTGTATCTATGGTTCGCGGTCTTCATTACGGCCGTGGCCGGAGGGTTGCCCAGCCTTCTGAACTCCGTGACATCCTTGAGCCACCTCCTAGCCTCTGTGTCGCACTCCCTCAGCTCAGCTATAAGCGGCCTCATCCTGATGTAAAGTCCTGTTGAGAACGCTGCGGCGGGTATTGTGAAGAGAAGCGTCTGGGGGGCGTTGACGACTATGAGCGGTGGAAGCGTCGCCGCGGCCATGGCTGCGGCGAAAGCAGCGTCCACGGGTCTGGCTCTTATATCGTCCAGATGTTTGGGAGACTTGCTTCTCACGAAGAAATACATCAGGATTCCTGTTGTGGGTATGACGCCCACAGTCATCGAAGCGATTATTGAGGCGCTCTGACCGGGGCTTGTGACGGCGGTTAGAACAAGCCCCATAGGCAGAAGCAGGAGAAGTATGATGAAGGCCTCCATCACGGCGGAGACAAGCGTAGCATAACTGTCGTACCTCTCCTCGAGGGATTTGAGGAACTCTGTCGCACGGTCCTCCAGCGTGGAAACAATGTTTCCGCCCATTCTCCAGACGCTTGTGACGCTGTACACAAGGCTCTGAAGGCCTTCATGAGGATGGTTTGACGCATGTATCTCGAGGCTTTCGATGACTCCTCTTCCCGTCAGCTCTGTCAGCCTTTCAACACTCTCAGCCTCCTTGGTTATCTGGTGGAAAAGCCTTCTCCCGGTTTTGGCCAGCAGCCGCATGCTGGCGTAAAGCGTTAGTCCGCAGTGGGCTAGAATGGTTGCGTAAACTGTGAAGAAAGGCAGCTCCCAGTCGGTTCTCTCCTTCCTCTCCCCAACCCTGTTAGACCATGACAGCATGTATGTGGAGGCGGGTATTATTGGTGCTGCGGCTAGAGTTACCAGTAGTAGATGTGTTCCGGGTCCCATGCCAATGAGTGTGGCAACAGCCGTCGGCGTGAAAGCGGCTGCAATAGCTATACTCATTCCTATATGCTTCCCCATTTCATCCGCTACGTCAACCGGTATCTTCTTCGCCTGAGCCTTCTCCACGAGCGTGGTGGCATAAGTGACCAGCTTCTCAGACAGTCTGCCGCTGAGGGCCGAGCCTAAAGCGGCTCCTATGAGGGTGGCGGGAACAGGTATGAGGTACTGTATTGAACCCGGTCCCAGAAGCTCCATGTAGGCTGTCCATACTGCTGACAGGGCTGCGGCTATGGCCCAGTACGTTGTTTTCACGCCCAGCGTCGTCTCACCTCTGCGACGTGCTGGTGGAACAACGTGCTGCTCATGTTTCGTTCGACGCCGTACTGGATGGCTTCAACTCTGTAGCGTAGCTGTTTCGCCAGATGTTCTTCATCGTAGCCCATCGACTGGAGGTACCAGCGTAGCTTCCTGCTTCTGGATATAACCTCGTCGATGCTGTCCGGATGGAAGGTGTCGTCCGAGGCCTTGTATCTAAAGATGTCTAGTACGTCCATTCCCTCCGGCTTCTCGGGTGATGGGAATATCTCGGCTATCGAGGTTACTCTTCTAGCTCTTCCGTTGGGGGTGTCCTGGAAGCTGGTTATGACACACCCCCACAGGAAGGCGAGCATAGCCTCCGACATCCCGGTTTTCCTCAGCATGAGTGAAAGCCTTGAGTAGAACTCGGATGGGGAGCCTGCGTGGAACGTGAAGCCTCCGCCGTGCCCGGTGAAGGCTGACTTGAGCAGATGGTACACGGACTCGTCTTTGCGTACCTCGCCTATGACTAGGAAGTCGGGCCTCATCCTCATGGCTACGTCTATAAGCTCGGACTCGCTTATCTCCAGCTGTCCAGCCGATATCATAGCGGACCTTCTCCCGGTTAGTGGGAGCCAGTGTCTCTGGGGGATGTTTATCTCGTAGGTGTCCTCTATCGTGATTATCTTGCTGTTGGGGTCCAGGCATGCGAGAAGCGCTGTGAAGAGGCTTGTCTTCCCTGAGGCTGTCGGCCCAGCAATGCCTATCAGGGCCTTGTTCTCGAGGGCGAACCAGACGTAGGCAGCCATGAGGGGTGTGAGCATCTTCATCCTGACGATGCGTGGCAGGCTCCAGGGGTCTGTCGGCCACTTCCTTATGGTGAACGTTGGTCCGAAGGCCGACAGCTCTCTTCCGAGGATGCCGGCGAACCTGCTTCCGTCGGTTAGGGGGAAGTCGGCGTATGGTTTGTGGAGCGTCATCACGGTGTTGCTTCTGTGGGCGTGTCTGTTCATGAAGTCGTTTATCTCGTCGTCCGAGCTGAAGACTATGTTGCTTGTAAGGTAGTGGAGGTGGCCGAAGTCTCTGTGCGCTATCATCACCGGTATTCTGGGGCCGACGCATGAAATGTCCTCGACAGCCGGGTCGTTGACCGGTACGTCTACTGGGCCGTATCCGAAAACGTTTCTGTTGACGTAGTATTTGACCTCAAGGATTCTCTCGTTAGACGGTTGCATGCCGAGCCTGTTGAGCTGCTTGACTATCACGGCGGTTATCATGCTGTCTAGGGCTGCGGCCTCCGTGTGAACGCCCTCCCTGCCGACTCTCATAGGCTGTCTAATGAACTCAACCGCCGGCAGCGTGGATTCTCTAAAAAGCGTGTCCAGCGTGAGGGCGTAGACCAGCTTCCCCTCGCTTGATATCTGCGGCTCGGTCACCAGATACAAGCCTGTTGCGTCGAGCCTAGCTATCCTCACGGTCGAGAGCCCGACCTGATACCTTGCCAGCGTCTCGGCTTCCGCGAGCTCGTCAGGCTCTGCGAGCGGTTTCGGAGTCGGCAGGTTTGTGAGGAGGAACTGTTGCAGTGCTTTGAGGATGTTTTCAGCTTTTTCGCCGGCTGCGGTGTCTTTGACGTGTTTCTTCGGGACGGGTTTTTCTCTGACAGGCTCGGATTTCTTCGTTTTCTTTGTCTCCTTCTCCACGGCCACGGTTAGCTTTCGTCCGCAGAGCATGCAGAAGCCTGCGCCGTCTGGGTTTTCCGCGCCGCAAGAAGGGCATATGAGGACGTTTTCAGTCATAGAAACCACCTGCAAGCCATGCCTCCATGGATGCTGCGGCGAAGGTTATCACCAGACTGGCTGTGAAGATGCCTAGACAGCCTGTGTAAGCCGTCTTCAGCCTTTCAAGACCCGTCAATGGTGAGAGAAAGGCTTTAGCGGCGATGTAGGAGACGAGCGCTAGGGGGAGGAGCTCGAGGACAAGGAGATAGGTTATGATTGGGTATTCTGAGATACTGCCACCCATGGAGTAGCCGTTAATGGCCAGGGGTGCCAGCGCTGAAGCCATTATGACGCTTTCATGCCTTGTTCCTAGGTTTTTCAGCCTCCCCCTGCCCTCCAGAAGCATGCCGAAAGGCATGACCGAGTGTATGGCCGGTATCAGAAGCAGTGGCCTGAGGTTGGACAGCGCTATACCCATCATCAGGAAGACGGGCTTGGGTTTTTCAGCCGGCTGGCCTGTTACAGCCCGCTGTATGGCCGTGGACGCTGCGACGGCCTGCTCGGCTACGTTGGGGACCACGGCAGTCGTCCGCGAGGCTTTCTCCACGAAGGCTGTGAGAGCTGTTGCGAAGCCCACGTTGTAAAACGTCTGGAGAAATATTCCGGAGACGGCTCCAGATAGCAGTGAGGCGACGGCCAGCGACAGGGTCAGCAGGGCGGCTTTATCCTCCGGCACGCCACACCACCCCAACGCTTGTAAAATAGTTAAGGAGCATGGCAAGAGCTATTCCGACCAGGTTGGATATATTTGGATTAGCTCCAAGTAAGCCCGTCATAGCCGCTACTGTCAAAACATTGGCAGCCGCTCCCAGAGCTCTTGACACATGGAACATCCCCAGCCTGTATGCCAGACCTCGCCTGCCGGCCCCCCGGAAGGTCCAGACATCGTTGAGGACGAAGTTGTTCAGAACGCTGAGCTCAACGGCTGCGGCGCTTGAAACCACCGGGCTGAAACCCTGCGACAGCAGTAAGGTGAAAACCGCGTGGTTTACGGCGGCTCCAGACAGCCCGACGACTGAGAACCGCCAGAGGTAGGGGATGTGTCTGGCTACGCTTTCCCACAGCTTTTCATAGTATTTCATAGGCTTCGACCAGGGCTGAGGATATGAGGAGTATGGCTATGGCCGGCAGGGCTTTTTTAACCATCTTCGGATAAAGTACTCCGAACACCTCCTCCTGAAGATGTGACGACCTGTAGACGGTGATTGAGGCGATGGCTACGTAGGCGGACTCCAGCGGCATGAACAGTGACGGTCCCCACAAAAGAACAGCTGCCGACAAAGACAGACCGAGCACGGTTATGTACATGATGGCTATGGCTGCTATCGCTTTCCGGCAGCAGCTCCAGCCGCATCTCCTTAGAAGCCAGCTTCTCCGGAGGCGTCCACCGCTCCTTCTCCCTCTACTGTTGGCTAGGTGGATTACGGCTGGGGCTGAGAGAACCACCGTCAGGCTTACCGTGTTGTTGAAGAGAATGGCTGCGAACACCGCGGCCAGCTCGCTCCCGGTAGCAGGATACACGAGCCAGTAAGCCAATAAACTCCTGCCGATGAGGACAAACCCCTGAGGAGTCATGTATACTATTTTCATGAACTCCTGCGGCCCTATTGTCAGGGAGAGGGCTGCGGAGACGGCGGCGGATACTATAAAAGCTATCAGCAGAGCCCTCAAACCCTGAGCCTCCTCAGAACGGAGACGATTCTGGGAAGGTACGGTATCGCTGACGATGGTTTTTTCAGCAGGCCTGCGGCGTGCATGCTTTGGACGAATATTGTTGACAGGGCTATGAACCTGACCAACGTCATTGTTTGCGGTACGCTCCACGGTTTGAAGGGCTCGGATGTGGTGAACCACGTCAGTATTATGGCTGCGTTCGACAGCTCC
>JAWAFZ010000022.1:0-21028 GCA_038890155.1 Candidatus Caldarchaeum sp.
ACCCAGGCCCAGCATGCTACGGCAGAGGAGGCGACAAACCAACACTCACAGACGCTTACCTCATAACGAGAATACTCAACCCCGACTACTTCCTTGGAGGAGATTTGAAGCTCAACGTCGACCAAGCTGTAAGAGCCATGAAGAATGTGGCGGATCAATTGGGTCTCTCCGTCGAGGAGACTGCTTTCGGCGTCGTCAGGCTCGGAAACGACAACGCCGCACAAGTAATTAGACGCATATCCATAGAGAGAGGCTACGACCCGCGAGATTTCACGCTGGTTGCTTTCGGAGGCTCAGGGCCGATGTTCGCCTCCTTCATAGCTGAGGAGCTTGAAATAGGCAGCACCGTCATTCCATCGATACCTCCCGGCGTCTTCTCCGCATGGGGTCTTCTGATGACAGACCTGCGGCACGACTTCATCAAAACAACGGTCACGAGGATTGACAGCCCGAGAGCCTTGGAGATTGTCGCTAGCACTTACAGAGAGCTTGAGGCTAAAGCACGGGCTACTGTGTCGAGCAGAGCTACGGAAGGCCAAAACGTTGTGCTTGCTAGGTACGCGGACATGAGGTACTACGGGCAGGAGCATGTCCTCAAGGTCGTGGTACCGGATGGAGAAGTGAGCAACAGGCTTCTCTCCGAGCTGCAGACAAGGTTCGAAGAATCCCATTACAGACACTACGCCTTCAAGCTCGACAGCCCCGTTGAAATAGTTAACTACCATGTCGTAGCACTTGTCAAGGTGAGAAAGCCCGTGCTCAAACCCATAAACCGTGATAAAACCACAACCGCTAACGCCTTCAAAGGAGAGAGAGAAGTCTACCTCGATACCAAGAAAGGCTGGGTGGATGCACAAGTCTACGAAAGAAGCCTCCTTCCAGTCGGAGCCAGCCTCGACGGTCCGCTGATAGTGGAGGACCCAACCTCAACCACAATAGTTCTCAAGGACCAGAGAATGGTTGTAGATGAGTATGGAAACCTTCGTGTGAAGAAGATGGGTGGTTGAGATGGCTGACTTGGTTGAGATGGAGATTGTTAGGAACTCGCTCATCGCAATAGCTGAGGAAATGTTCACAGTAACGGCCAAGACTTCGAAGAGCCCTATAATCTACGATGTCTTGGATTTCTCGACCGGGCTTACTGACGCAAACGGAGACGTTGTTTCGCAGGCTACGGGAATACCGTTGTTCATAGGGATGCTTGACTTCAACGCCAAAGCACCGCTGACAAAGTTTGGAAAGGACGGGCTGCAGCCGGGCGACATAATAATCGTGAACGACCCCTACATCTCCGGCACTCATCTCAACGACGTCGCCATAATCGCACCATTCTTCCACAACGACGAGCTTCTCGCCGTAGGCGTCAACAAAGGCCACTACTACGACATAGGCGGGATGGTGTTCGGAAGCTGGGGGCCTAAAGGAGCGGAAGTCTTTCAGGAAGGCTTGTTTATACCCCCGGTCAAGCTGTACGAGGAGGGCAGGCTCAACAAGGACGTTCTCGACCTCCTCATCGAAAACAGCAGGCTCCCATCATACTTGTTGGGTGATATAGAGGCTCAGACAGCTTCCATGAAGCTGGCTGAAAAACGGCTCCACACGCTGGTTTCCAAGTATGGGCTTGATACAGTAAAGGCTACGATGGAGAAGATTCAACGAGACGGGGAGACGGTTGCATGGAGCAAGATCAAAACGCTTCCGAAGGGAGTGTTCACGGCGGAGGACTACTACGACGACAGCGGGGTAGCTGAAGACCCGATGAAGCTTACGGTAAAAGTTGAGATTCGCGACGACAGGTTCGACGTAGACCTTTCAGGCAACCCTCCCGCCGTGCGCTCAGCCATCAACACGACCTATCCAGCCACAGTCGCGGCGGTCAGAATCGTATACGCAGCGGTGCTAGACCCTCACATGCGCTACTCCCAAGGGTTCGTAAAGCCGCTCAGAATCACCATCCCAGAAAACACCCTCTTCAACGCCAAGAAGCCCTACCCCGTAGGAATATACTGGGAGACGATGACTTACGCCGCAGACCTAGTGTGGAAAGCGCTAGCACCGCACATCCCAGACCGCTTAACCGCCGGTCATTTCCTCAGCGTGGTCGCTGAAACAATCGCAGGAATCAACCCGAGAAACAACGAAGCGTTTGCCTTGGTTGAGCCAAACCCCGGAGGCTGGGGTGCGGGCATAGACAAGGACGGTGAGAGCGGGCTTGTCTCGTTCGCAGACGGCGAGACTTTCATAACGTCTGTGGAGGTTATCGAGCAGAGATACCCCATCGTCGTCGAGCGGTATCAGTTCAACATCGAGGACGGGACGGGCCACGGCAAGTACCGAGGAGGGTTCGGCATCGTGAAAGATTACAGGCTGTTAGCGGACGCAGAGTTCACCACAGCCGTCAACCGTTCGAAGTTCCCGCCGTGGGGTGTTGACGGAGGCATGCCAGGCACCTACAACTACATGGTCATCGTTCGGTCGAACGGGCAGCAGACCCGTGTCCGTAAAGTCTCAGGCGAGCAGCTGAGAGCAGGCGACCTAGTGAGCATAAGGACGGCCGGCGGAGGAGGATGGGGCGACCCCAAGCAGAGAGACCCAGAGAAAGTTCTTGAAGACGTGAAAGAAGGATACATCACCGCCGAGCAGGCTTTGAAAATCTACGGCGTTGCATTAAAGGAAGGCCGTCGGATTGACTGGGAACAGACGAGGAAGCTTCGAGGAAAATAGAACACCATAAACTTTTTAAGAAAAGCACAAAAAGTTTAAATCACCCATATTTTGTCAATACGACGTGTCAGGAGAAGCTCAGCCAGAAGTAAGAAGACCACTACTCACGACACGCCAAATATCCATCGCCGCGATATTCGGCGCACTAGCCATGGCTGCAACCGGCCTAGGCCTCCAGCTTCCAGGATATCTTCCTGGAGTGAACTTCAACCTCGTCGGCTCCTTCCTGTCGATCGCCACGATGGCTGCAGGCCCTCTAGGAGGAATAATCGTCACCTTCCTCGAGTCCTTCGTCTCTCCCGTCGGCTTCTATGGATGGCCGCTTTACTGGCCTCACATCTTCCTGCTAGCGCTCGCCTACAGGCGCATCTACAACATACCTAACAAAGGAGTTAGGCTGGCTGCCTACTGGGGTGCTACGGCTGTTGCGCTGTTCTTCCAGTACTGGGCTTGGTTCTTCCTTTACGTATACGTCTTCAGGTTCTTCCCCAACATATGGGTTCTGGCGGCCTTCAACTTCCTAGGAGGAGCGTACTGGGTTTTCCTGCTGATATACGCCTTGATTCCATCAATAGTTTTGGCTACGTTCCCCGACTTCGTCAAGCCCGACTGGAAGTTCCCGTACCTGCCCCACATCACCGCAGCCGCTGCAGCAATCATCATCGTGGCCATAATTCTGTTCCCCGGAGCGCCAGCCTAGGTGATGTAGTTGGGGCTACTCTTCACTCTAGCCCAGGCCGGTCCTACGACAGAACAGCAGATAGGCGCCATCGTCCTCATAGCCCTAACCTTTGTTATAGCCTACGTCTTTTCTAGGAGGAAAAAGCAGCCGTCCTAAAATTTATTTCCACCTTCATTTTTAATTACTGCAACAGGCATGGAGAAAATTAGTCAGGAACAAGTTAGAGACGTTCAAGGTACTTATGACATACTCGTAGAGAACGTGTCGTGGACTTACAGCGGTTCCAAAAACCCGGCCATCAAAAACGTAAGCCTAAGAGTGAGACCCGGCGAAGTGCTTGTCATCACAGGTCCTAGCGGCGCTGGAAAAACCACGCTAACCCGTGTCATGAACGGGTTGATACCGCATTTTTACAGGGGCGAGATGACGGGAGAGGCCTACGTCAAAGGCTTGAGGGTGAAGGAGTACGACGTCTCAGTGATGGCTTCGAAGGTTGGGCTTGTCTTCGACAACCCCGCCAACCAGCTTTTCACATCTACGGTTCTTGAGGAGCTTGCCTTCGGGCCTGAGAACTATTGCCTACCGAGGGATGAAATAATGCGTCGTGTGAATTATGCTCTTCAGTTCAGCAGGCTTACAGGCCTTGAGAACAAAAGCCCCTACCTTCTGTCGGGAGGGCAGCAGCAGGCATGTGCGATAGCAGCCATCGTAGCAATGATGCCTGACATCCTCGTACTCGACGAACCAACATCTAACCTAGACCCCGAGGGAACGGAGCTGGTTTTCAACAGGGTCAAGGAAATAGCCGAAACACAACACAAGACGATGGTTATAGTTGAGCATAAGCTGGATTATGTAATTCCACTAGCAGATCGCTTGGCTGTGATGAACAAGGGGGAGGTAGTGGCTTACGGCAAGCCGTTGGAGGTGCTGGATAAAGTCGAGCTGATGGAGGAGCTTGACCTCCAGATACCTCACGCCACAGAGATCGCATACTGGTTCAGGAAAAAAGGCCAAGCTTTAGCGAAAATTCCCGTGACAATCGATGAGGGTGTTCAGTTTTTGAGAAGCATGCTTAACCCGAAGAACCTACCACGGATCACCGCCTCGTATCTGGAGAGGGATGACCCGCAGCCGGGAGGCGAGGTAGCGGTACGTTGTGAAGATGTCTGGTATCAGTACAAGGACGGGAGCATGGCGTTGAAGGGTGTGGACATACCTGCGATTTACAGCGGAGAGTTCGTAGGCTTCATAGGCAAGAACGGGTCCGGCAAAACAACGACAGCCAAGCTTCTCAACGGCCTCTACAAGCCTTACAAAGGCCGTGTCCTCATATTCGGAAGAGACACAAAGAACCTTAGCGTGAGGGAGCTGGCGTCTGAAGTAGCCTACGTAGCTCAGATTCCAGACGACCAGCTCTTCGCAAAAACAGTTAGAGAGGAGCTAGCATTCGGCCCGAGGAACTTAGGCGTTCCAGAGAATGAGGTTATGCGACGGGTTGATGCTGTTTCAGAGGAGCTTGAGTTAAAGCCCTACCTAGAACTTTCGCCGTTCACACTCAGCCAAGGCCTGAAGCAGAGAGTCGTTGTGGCTTCAGCGGTCACGATGAATCCTAGGATACTGGTGGTCGACGAGCCTACA
Organism: Candidatus Caldarchaeum sp.; assembly: GCA_038890155.1. GTDB lineage: Archaea > Thermoproteota > Nitrososphaeria_A > Caldarchaeales > Caldarchaeaceae > Caldarchaeum. The sequence continues at coordinate 5,048 of JAWAFZ010000022.1, forward strand.
ACGGGGCAAGACTACGCAAGGGCAGCCGCCATGATGGAGCTGGCGAAGAAACTTAACGAGAAGGGAACAACCGTCATAATCGTCAGCCACAACATGGACCTCATAGCTTCTTATTGCCACAGAGTGTTTGTCTTCTACGACGGCAAGGTCATAGACAGCGGCAGCCCTAGGGAAGTTTTCCAACGGGAAGACGTGTTGGCTAGGACTTCTCTCAAACCGCCGCAAGTCACCTCTATATGCAGGCGTTTAGCCGATACGGGGATTCCGAACAACATCATCACAATTCCTGAAATGATCGAGTTTCTGGAAAGGGTGGTGAGCTGAAGATGGCGTACGACATCATAGGGTACAGGCCTCTCAACACATTCATGCACCGGAGGGACCCACGTGTCAAAATACTGTGGTTTCTGGCTCTTTCACTGCCTGCTGTAGCTTGGAACGACCCACTCTGGCTGCTGGGTGTTTTGACCGCAGTCCTGATATTCAACGGCATAGCTAAGATGCCTTTCAAAGGAGCGCTCAAGATACTCATACTGCTCACGCCCGCCATGCTGGTCATTCTCTTGTTCAACATATTCTTCTTCGAGCAAACCGTCACCGCAAGCCGGCCCCCATGGCAGCTTTACTACCTCGGCTACGTCATACCTCAGATAGGCAGCTTCGGCCCGTATGGATACGTCAGCCTAGAGTCGCTGGTTTTCGCCTCGGGCGCGATGATGCGCTTCTTCATAATCACGCTAGCCGGCAGAGTCCTGCTAAGCACCACCTCGCCCTCAGAAGTCCCTGCTACGCTCACAAAGCTTAGGGCCCCTGTCGAGATGGCTGTGGCGGTCAGCGTCGCCTTCGGCATGGTTCCCGCAATGATACAGCAGGTGACGTCGATATTCGAGGCTCAGCGGTCTAGGGGATGGTCGGTCAGCAGCAGAAACCCCGTTAAGGCCCTCAGACGGTTTGTTCCAACGGCTCTTCCAATCATCACCCGTGCTATCAGCAGGTCGGAGTTCATAGCGGCAGCCATGGCGTCCAGAGGATACGGGTACAACCCAGCCAAGAGGACGTCGCTGAAAGAGCTGAAGCTCAACGGAACAGACTGGATGATGATAGTTGTTCTGGTCAGCTTCCTAGTCGTGAACCAAGTATCAGCTTTCGTGTTCAACATGGGCGACTACAGGTCTACGGCCGCCATGCTGAGGAACGCTCTCGGAATCCCGACTTAGTTGTAGCGCTTGGTTTACGCAGGACTTCAAATATTAATGCAGGCGATTCCGTTTAATGGTGTGAAGGCCTACACGGAGACTATTAGCCTAAACACTAGGTCTAGGGTTGAGTTGAACGACGTGACAAACTTGGTTGAGAGGGTTGTCGCTGCTTCGGGTGTTAAGAACGGCGTCGTCAACGTATTCTCTCTTCACACGACGCTGGGTCTTTATCTCAACGAAAACGAGCCGAACCTGAAGCAGGATGTTCTCGAGTTTCTAGAAAGGCTCGCTCCCCAAACCCCAGGCTACCACCACGACACCATCGACCCCACCGCAAACACCTTCTCACACCTCCGCTCCCTGCTGCTCGCACCCGTGATAACGCTCGCCGTCCAAAACGGAAAACCCGTGAGGGGGACGTGGCAGTCGATCATAGCCGCTGAGTTTGACGGACCACGGTCGAGAAAACTCTTGGTCCAAGTGCTGGGCGAGTAGTTGGGCTATTCGACGTACTCCCTTCCGATGACTTCCCGGGCGACTATCAGGCGTAGTATGTTTTCCGCTCCCTCAGCCCCGACCACGTAGCTGAAGGCCGCAAGCCACGCCCTGTAGATAGGAGTCTCCTTGAAGTAAGCCGCTCCGCCGTAAATCTTCATCACCTCCTCGCCCAAGTCAACAGCAAGCGATGCACACTTCAGCTTGGCCATCGCCCCAACCCGAGCCACATCAGCCAACGTCCCCTGACCATCACGGTAATACCTGTCAGCGGTCCAAGCAGCCTTGTAGCTCAAAAGCCTAGCGGCCTCCAGCTCAGTCGCAAAATCAGCGAGCTTAAAGCTCACTCCCTGGTAGGAGGCCAACGGCTTTCCGAAGATGTTTCGAGTCTTGACCCATTCTAAGGCTCTGTCCATCAGCCAGCGAGCACAGCCTACGCAGATGGCTCCGATCATGGTGCGTGCGAGGTTGAACCCTTCCATGGCTATCTTGAACCCGCCGTTTACGGGGCCGACCCTGTAGACGTCGTCGACGATTGCGTTGTCGATGGTCAACACGGAGGTGTCAAGCCCTTTCCTCGCAAACTCCGTCCACGGCTTGTAGGAGACTCCCTCCAAACGTACACCGTTCCTCTTCATCAAGAGTATGAAGTCCGTGATCGTACGGTGCCGCAGGCCAGGGTCTCCGGTCCTAGCTATGAGAAACCAGCCGCCGCCCCACGGCATCTTCTCAATTACTGACGGAAGGGAGGCCATCGATTTTTCCCCACTTATTCTCCAGCTCCTGTCGTCAACCTTAACCGCCCTACACTTGACAGAGGACACGTCGCTGCCTCCATGAGCCTCCGTGCTGGCAATACCTACCGCAGCCTCGCCTGCAGCAATACGTGGAAGAAACTCTTGCTTAGCATCGTCAGCCCCGTAAAGCTTGACCATGTACCCCCATGAACACTGGAGAAGATACATCACGGCTAGCGAGAGAGCGGGGCCGTGGTAGGCCAGCTCCTCGCCTGCTATGGCTGCTTCGAGGAACGAGCCCTCCTGACCACCGTACTCGGAGGGGATCGTCATTCCGAGCAACCCTACCTCAGCCATCTTCTCGACAACATCCCTGCTTATTTCGCCTTTCTCATCTATCTCAAGCCAGCGGGGTTCGATTACTCTTCTGCAGAACTCGGACACCTTGTCGCGGAGGAGAGACTGCTCAGCGTTTAGGCGGAAATCCATGGCCAGAGACGCTAAAAGCTAATTTATTTACCTAACTTAGGGCTGTTCTACGACGATCTTCATGTAGCTTATTCTTCTAGGCCTTCCGTTCATCTCAAAGTCTTCGCTCCAGATGCTTATGTCTTTGATGCGGAGGTCTTTTCTGAAAGAGTTCCGCAGAAGCTCGACAGTGTCTACGCAGAGAGGAATGTTCCGGCCTCTAGCCACCAGCTCTACCTCCTTACAGCCTCTGTTGAGCAACGTGATTGAAGCGGTAACGTAGCGGAACACGGGTTTTTTCCCGATGATCACCAGCCTTGTCCTCGGAGGGGCTGAGGCCATTTACGGGTTATAGAGTTTGAGAGGCTTATAAGGGTTGTAGGCGTCCAAGCCAAGGCATAAAGGCTTTAATCGTGTTTCGACGTAGTTGATTGAAGCGCTCATCCATGGAACCGTCTGTCAGAACGGCTTTCACCCTACTTCTACTCTGCTTCCTAGGGACGACCATCACGCAGGCCGCTGCCGGCGAGCACAACTGGCCCTACTCCAACTACGATGAGTTCGGAACCAACCACAACCCTCAGAACGTCGTCAACAAGCAAAACTTGAACCGGCTAACCGTGGGCTGGGTTCTCGAGATCCCGAGGCGTGAAGACGACTTAGGATATGGTGTAATAGCTCCGCCCTTGATAGTGGAGGGGGTTGTGTATCTAGCGACAAACTCGCCGTCGATAATGGCTGTGGAGGCGGCCAGCGGAGAAATTGTCTGGGAGTACAGGCCATCGCTTCAAGAGACGCCGTCAACGCCCCCGCACAACCACGCCATAAACTACTACGACGGCCTTCTCCTGTACCCTGCACCCGACTGCACGATAAGGCTCGTAAACAAAACGACGGGAGTTGAGACAGCCGTAATAACAGATGTGTGCAGAAACGTTCCGGGCAACTCTGGAATGTATGCACCTGGCGGGCCTGCGCCGGTTGTTGACCACGTGCGGGGTGTAGTTGTGTGGGGGCCTAGCGTTGCTGGAGGGACGGCTGCGGGCAGGGGGTTTGTTGCGGGTTTTTCGCTGAACGGGTCGATGCTGTGGCGTTTGTTCATCACCCCTCCCGCGGGCGGAGACCCTTCCTGGGGCTTCAAGTATGTTGTGGAACGTGGTGGAAAGTTTTACGAAGGAGCCGCTAGGGGGAACGTCGAGCCAGCCTCGGGGGACTGGGGCGACTTGGGACTGTACCTCGGCAGAACCAGGGCTGGGGGAGGGCTGTCTTTCGGCCACATCTCCGTTGACAGCGAGCGAGGCGTTGTGTACTTGTCGACGGCCAACCCCAAGCCCGACTGGAACGCAACATACAGGCCTGGCCCCAACCTCTACACCAACACCATCATGGCCCTCAACGTAAGCACCGGAGACATGCTCTGGTTCTACCAAGCAATTCCGCACGACTTCTACGACCATGACTGTGCATGGAACACCGTGCTTCACAAGCCGTCGAACACGGTGATAAAGGCGTGTAAGAACGGAGAAGTCTACGCCCTCAACGCCTCTGACGGAGTACTGCTGTGGCGCTTCGACCCACCCTCCCTCAAGAAGACGCTCCAGCCGTCTTTGACGAAGAGATGGCACAACGACCCCTCTGTCCAGAGCTTCCTTCAGTGTCCGGGAGCTTTCGGAGGAGTTGAGTCAGACGTGGCGCTGGCATACGGCAAGGTGTACGTCGCCGTCATGAACCTCTGCACAATCCACGTACCCACGCCGGTCGAGGAGCACAGCCCGCTTGTGAAAGGCTCGGTGTTCAACATAGCCCCCCTGCCTGTGAACACAACCATCTACGCCGTCAGCATAAAAGACGGCCAGGTGGTGTGGAGCCGTTTCATCAACTCGGCTTACAGGGGCTGGCTGACAGCCACGGGTGGGATGGTGATAGCCTCAACAACAAGCGAGGGGATGTTTTTCCTCGACGCCGAAACAGGCGAAATTATTCGGAGGCTGGACCTCGACGGAGTGTTGAGGACAGGGGCTGTCGTGGGAAGCGACGGGCGTGGACGCTTCATAATACTTCAGCTGGTTGAAAAGCAGGGAGGAGTAGGCGAGGCTGGGCACAGACAGGTGTTGGTGGCTCTCCGTCTCGATGAACAGCCGACGCCATGGACCCCTATCGCCTTGCTGGCAGCAGCGGCTGCTCTAGTCATCCTACTGGTCGGCCGTGTAAGCGTAAACAATAGAAAGCCATCGCTGCGAAGACAGCGGCTAGAGCCATCGGAGCAAGGTCGCTGATCCTCCAGAAAAAGTCCTTGACAGGGTCGGGGCTGAGGGTTTTTCTGCTGCCGTACAGCGCCGCCCACTGCGGGAAAACCGTTGCCCCAGCCCCCTCCGCGTCGAACCTGTTAAAGTCCCACGCCTCAAGCTTTATACGCCATCCTTCAGAGGTTTGCGCTAGGATGTAAGTGGCTCGGGCGTCCCCTTCGAACGCACCTATTATGGCGTTGTGCCCGCTAACGTTTATCAACGACTTTATTTCGACGGAGCCGTCCTGTAAAACCTTCCCGCTGACGTCGACAGCCCTCAGCTCGACCCTGTCCGAGTTCGTCAACACGACCGTGAGAAAAGCCCTTATGGCGTGAAACCCTCTGTACCGCCCCGTCAGACCACCGCTCTCGCCCGACCACACGACCTCGGCGTCTCCGGCGTAGTTGTTGAGTATCAACGCCACGTCCCTACGACCGAACGTCTCTAGATGCATCTGGACAAACTCGAGCGGAAGATCCGACTGGCCGTCTCCGGTGTCGGCCGTACGCTGTCTAGGAAGTAGGAAGAAAGCCGCAGCAGCCGCAAAGACTACGGCTATTCCTATGGCTAAAGTCTTCGACCAAGCCGGTCCAGACATTCCACGCAACTCTATCTCAGGCCCATCTCTCTGAAGACTTCGACGTATTGTTTAAGCTGGCTAACCTCGTCAACGGTTGGGAAGTACAACAGCCCGGTGGTCAAAGGCTTTGAAACCCAGTACCTTGTCTCAACGCCCGGCCTAGCTGGCACCATTCCGTCCAGCTTCTCACCCATCTCGTTCTGCCACTCCCGAGACAAGGCGAAGTCGAAAAAGAGCTCCGCAACGTTTGGATGCCTTCCGTGCTTAAGCACCGCCATCGTCCGAGGCGAAGCCGTGTCAGGCAGGTCAAGCAGATGCAGCGTCTCGACAGGCCCTCCCTCCGCAGCGTCAGCCAAGCTGGCTTTCCTCAAAGTCGCTGGAAACCCTATTTTCTGCTCACCCCGAGCGATTGCATGACTCATGTGCAGCAGACACTCGTACGTCACCGGCGAGACCTTAGACCCCAGCCCTCTGAGGAAATCCATCCACCTGCTTTCCCCCATCCCGCGCTTCAGAGCTATCAGGTAGTAAGCTCCCATCATGCCCTCGCTGAAAGAAGCGACGCTCTGCGTGGCCACTTGGCCTGACCACTTCTCGTCCAGAAGCTCCCCGCTAGTCAAAGGCGCTTCATAATCCGTGAGCTGCTGTGCGTTGTAAATCATGCCTATGGGCTCGACGGCCATCGCGGCCCAGCCGTTTTTCTCGCTGTAAAACTCCTGCGGGAAAGCTCTAAACTCCGCCGACTTGTACGGCCTTGTCAACCCTTCAGCAGCCATCTGCAAAACCATGTAATGCGGCAGGATTACGACGTCAGCCGTGGGCAGCCCTACGTTAACCTCGGCCTTCACCTTTTCGTAGATGGGGAGGGGGTGGCTGCTCAGAAAATGGACGTGGATGTGGAGATGTTTGTAGCGTTTCCTGAAAGCGGTCACGAGGCTCAGAATCACACCACGCAGGGATGCGTATACAACCAGATGCCCCTCCCTCTGCGCAGCAGCCTCTCTATCCATGCCTATACGATTCTGGGCAGGCAAATAAACGTACAGCAGCTACAATCAATTTATAAGTAATTTTTTATATACAACCAATTTTCATACTTCAGCGTGAACAGAAAAATACTTCCACACGCAGCCATAGCCATCCTCTTCGCAACGGCGTTGTTGTCTTCGACCTATGCACAGCAGCAGAGCCAGATCGACTGGGCATACTACAACGCAAACAAGTACGGGTGGAACTATGCGGAACAGCAGCAGATAGGCAAAGCCAACATTCAGTTCATGGAGTTGAAATGGGTCTTCCCAATACCAGCTAACCCTGGCGACCCTAACAGGTTTTTCGTGACCGAAGGGGTTGGGCTCACGCCTCTGGTATACAAGGGTGTTGTTTACTTCATGACCAACTGGAACAGAGTGTATGCTTTAGACGCTAAGACAGGTAAAACTCTTTGGTTCAAGGATTTGACAGCTCCAGAAAACTGGGTGGAGAGTTTTAGGGCTGGGCCTTTTGCCATGTACTACTCGTTCGGCGGCCACTACCATCTACAATACGTCAACGAGCTTGGAGGAAAGCCCTACATAGTATTGGTCACCGACTGGTATGAACTATTCCTGCTAGACCCGCTAACCGGTGATATTAAGCTACGATACCTCATACTCGACCCGCAGTGGGTGAAAAACAACATACAGGGAAACCTCGGCGTGTTCCATCTAATCAGCCCCCTGTACATCGTTGACACAAAGCGGAACATCCTCGTCATACTGAGCAATTCTAGACACTCACAAGACGCGGGCAGAGGTTTTATGCTGGGAGTTGACTTGGGCCCGTGGGTTAGGGGCGAGGGAGCTCCCAGAATTAAGTGGGTGACCTACACCATCCCGCCTCAGGATGGCAGCGACCCGATGTGGAGCATAAACTCAATAAACAGCATGAGGAATGCGTGGGCCTGGGACGGACAGCGGCTTGTCGACATAAAGAACATTCCTGACGACCTCAAGATGAGGATATTCTATGACGACTGGGGTTTCAAGCGGTTCTTCGAAGCATATCCGAATGAGAAGCTAAGCTACGCCGGAGGAGCTGGCGCCGGGTTTGGAGGCATGCCGGTTGCCGACGAGGAGAGAGGGTTGACCTACATCTACACAAACCAGCCGGGGCCCTTCTACAACGCAACCTTCAGACCGGGCCCGAACCTATGGTCCAACGCAATACTTGCAGTCGAGACTGAGACAGGACGGTTGGTGTGGGGTGTTGCGACTCAGCCGCATGACTTGTGGGACTGGGACTGTGCATGGAACGTTGTGCTTGCCAAGAACATCATGGTGAACAATCAACGCCAGGACGCTATTCTAAAGGCATGCAAGAATGGAGTGCTCTTTGCCCTCAACCCGGACACAGGCGCTCAGCTCTGGGCCTTCAACCCATGGGAGCCGGCCAAGCACGGCGGCAACCCTGCTTATGGAATCAAGCCGTCCAAGTACGCCAAGTTCCTCAACCCGCTCGACCCACGGGACATGAACTGGAGATGGCAGGGAGAATGGGAGACAGACCCCGCCGAATACCAGAGAATAAAGAACCATGAACGGTTTCTGATGAACCCGGGGCCTCTGGGAGCTGTTGAAAGCGACATAGCGTACGACCCAGTGAGAAACCACGTTTACATAGCCACGTACAACATTCCGTACAACCTAGCCATCAGGGACTGTGGACCAGGAACCCAGCGGCATCAAAACAACTGCGCAAGCTCGACACGTTTGATGAGAGAAAACACGACCATCTACGCCATCAACGTCAACACGGGGAGAGTTGCTTGGGAATACTTCATACCAAACCTACCGTTCAGAGGAGGCGTGAGCGCCACTAACGGGCTGGTCCTAGTGCCCTTGGTTGACGGTACGCTGAAAATACTTGACGCCGACAACGGTAGGGAGTTGAGAACAATCATACTAGGAGGCTACATAGTGCAGCCACCGTCAGTAGGCACAGACGTCGACGGAAAAGTCAAACTCTTCGCAGCCGTCGGCGGAGCCCCGCAGGTATGGGGCCCGTTCCTCCCCGGCTACATCGTCTCGCTCGGACTGCCAGAAGTCGTAGCCGAACGCACAGTCCAGCAGACAGTACTGCAGACAGTGAGAACAGAGGTGACACGGGTTGAGACGATGGTGCAGACGCAGGTCCAGACTCTAGTCACGACGAGAGTCTCCGAGGTTGTTGTTGAGGTCGTGCCTTCATGGGTGTTCATACTGGCGGGGGTAGCGGTGGTTGCGGCTGCTGCGGCAGCCGCCACGGCTGCGAGGGCTAGGAAAAAGTAATCCCTACTTTTATTTTTTGATAGAAATTGTTTATTTATGATAAGTTTTATATATCTCCAGCAATTGTTAGAAGCTTGTGTATGGGAAAACCTTTGTAAAAATTTCTGTTGCGTTGGCGTTGATGGCGACGTTGCTGGTTCCGATTGCTGTTGCGCAGCAGCAGGCTTTGGACTGGGCTAGGTACAACGGCGTGCCGGGCAACTGGAACTACAGTCCGCAGACGCAGATGAACAAGGAGAACATCAAATTCCTAGAGATCAAGTGGGCTTTCCCGATACCGCCCTCGACTGTCGGAGACCCGTTCTTCTCGGGCTCTGAAGGAGTCATCCACACTCCGCTGGTGTACAAAGGTGTAGCGTACTTCGTGACCAACTGGCATCGTGTCTATGCCTTAGACCTCGCTACGGGGAAGACTCTTTGGTTCAGAGACCTGCCTCCGCCTAAAGAGGTTGTGGAGCAGATTACAGCCAACAGGCCGCCGCTGTGGGAGCCTTTCTTCAGAGGCCACTTCCACCAGATACACATCTTCGAGCTCGACGGCCGGCCTTACATCTTCCTGATAACCAACTACTACTACCTCGTAGCAATAGACCCGTTCACCGGCGACATACGCCTCAGATGGCCTGTCTTCACGTCCGAATACCTAAGCCAAGTCCCCGGCAACCGTGGAGTATACGACATATCCACGCCGAGCTTCGTCATAGACACGAGGAGGAAGATACTAGTAATAGGGCCCGGAACGCCGGAGGACCAGGGCGCTGGCCGCGGGTTCTTCGTGGGGGTTGATTTGAAGCCGTGGCTTGAGGGCCGTGGAAACCCGCAGATAATCTGGCGTACGTTCACCATACCTCCCCAAGACGGCAGCGACCCTGAGTGGACTCTCCGCCTAGTTGACCAGATGCGTGGCGCATGGATATGGGATGGGACGAGGCTTGTCAACGTGAAGACGCTTCCGGCGGAGCAGAAGAGGCAGCTGCTTTACGACGACTGGGGCTTCGCACGCTTCGTCCAGCAACACCCCAACGAGAGAGTAAGCTACGCAGGCGCAGGCGCCGGATGGGGAGGAGCCTACGCCGTCGACGAAGAAAGAGGTGTTGTCTTTGTGGGAACGAACCAGGCTAGCCCCGACTGGAACGCCACCTTCAGGCCAGGCCCAAACCTCTGGAGCTCCTCGTTCCTAGCTATGAACATCGAGAACGGGCAGATGCTGTGGGGTGTTTCAACCACGCCTCATGACTTATGGGACTATGACTGTGCTTGGAGCGTTCTATTCCTGAAGGATGTGTCTATTGGAGGCCAGAGGAGGGACGCCGTAGTCAAGGGATGCAAGAACGGGCTGGTTTACGCTGTCAACGCTGAGGACGGTTCTCAGCTATGGGTGTTCAACTCGTGGAACCCGGCTGCAAACGGAGGAGACCCACGGTACGGCGTGAAACCATCGAAGTATGCTAGGTTCCTCAACCCGCTCGACCCAAGGGACATGAACTGGAGATGGCAGGGAGAATGGACGGAGGACGCTGCCTACCTCAGAGCTCGTGGAAAGTTCTACCAGAACCCACCCGCCACAGGCTCCATAGAAAGCGACCCTTCATACGACCCGACGAGGAACAGGCTGTTCGTGGCCGTGTACAACATGCCCAGCGCCTTCTCGTTGGCTAACGTCGGGCCTGGAACCGGGTGGCCGAACGGATGGGGTATAAGCTTCGAAACCCTTCCAGCTCAGCCAACGAATACAACACTCTACGCCATAGACGTGGCCACCGGACGTGTGGTCTGGAACGTGTTCATCCCCGACGTTCCCTACCGAGGCGGTTTAACAACGTCCAACGGCCTAGTCTTCGCCACATTTAACGACGGAACAATACGTGTGTACGACGCCGACAACGGAGCCGAGATCCGACGAATAATCATAGCCGGGCCCGTGATGGTCCAGCCGTCCATAGCCACGACAGCCGACGGCAAGGTTAGACTTATCTTCCCGGTCTCCAACCCGCTTCCCGGGTTCTGGGCTCCGACTGCCCTGTCCGGGTTCGTCGTCAGCATGGGCCTGCCAGACGTCGTAGCCGAGCGAACAGTTGTCCAGACTTTGAGGACCGAGGTTACGAGAGTGCAGACACAGGTACAGACACAGGTGCAGACTCAGATACAGACCGTCGTCACTACAAGGGTCACTGAGGTAACGGTCGAGGTCATTCCGTCGTGGATCTACCTAGTGGCGGGCGTGGCTGTGCTGGCAGTCGTGGGTGCTGCGGCGACAGCTCTGCGGGCGAGAAGGAAGTAAACTCCAAACCTATTTCTTCATCTTTTTTTCAGCGTGTTGAACAGCCCCATTACTGTGCTTGCTACCGCTGCTGCTATGAGGAACCCTGCAGGTATCTCGACAGCCTCCATGGCGACGCCAACCGCCTGAACCGGCCTCCCCTCGTAGACAAGCCGAGCCCCTATGTATCCTCCCGCAAAAAGAGCCGCAGCCACACCGTGAGACGAGACTAGGTGTGTGGCTAGATGTAGGTATGTCAAGGCTTTGTCGTAGGCTTTTATCTCCGCAGTCCTTCCCAGCAGCAAGTACGTCGCCGACCATCCTAGAGCACCGAGAACGCCGTAGACGAGGAAGCTGAAGTAGCCTATGACCATGTAGACGGCACCCCACTGGGTGAGCAGGATGGGAAAAGCTAGGCTTGGAACCAGCACAGGAGCCGTGTAAACGCACGCGGCGGCTGCGTTGAAGAGAGCTAGCTTCAGGAAAAGCCTCGAAGCCCTCCCGCATTCAATCTCGCTCGACGTAGACATGCTTTGCTTTTATCCGGCAAATATTTAACACCTACTAGAGCGAACAAAGGTTGTGGATTGAGGAGGAGAAGCGTCATAGCGTTGGTGGCGGGGGTTGTCGGAGCTGGTTCTCTGTACCTAGTGTTTTCGACAGCCTCCAACAGGGTGGGGGTAGGGATGACGGGTACGGCAACCACGCAGACCATCATCACAACACCCACAGCTGAAACAACAGCCACAAGCCCCGCAACAACCCCCAGACAAACAACGACAACCCCTGCCCAGACACAGCAGACAACAACCGAAACACCACAGCCTCGCTGGATAGTTGAAGAACCATTACCCACAAGCCTTACCGAGGTATCCATGGTGGCAGACGCCAGCACCCTCTACCTGGCAGGCGGGCTGACGGCAGACGGCGACGCATCATCAAGGTTCTTCGCCTACGACGTTAGCTTGAGACGGTGGCGGGAGCTCTCTCCCATGCCTGCAGCACTCCACCACGTTGGCTTGGCCTACCTAGACGGAGTGGTTTACCTGCTCGGCGGATACGACCGCGGTTGGAGGGCTCAGCGGAACGTCTACGGCTACAGCGTCAAGAGAGACTCGTGGGAGGAGCTGACGCCTATGCCGGCGGCTAGGGGAGCCTTCACGGCTCAGGCTGTGAAAGGGTTGGTCTACGCCGTCGGCGGCGCTAGGAACAACGTCCCGCTCAACGCCAACGAAGCATACAACCCGTCGTCAAACGAGTGGACACCACGCCAGCCTATGCGTATAGCTCGGGAGCATCTGGCTTCGGGCGCAGTAGGTGGAAAAATCTACGTCATAGGGGGTCGTGTTGTTTCGGGAAACACGATGACGAACCTTGACGTAGTTGAGGAGTACGATGTTGAGAGTGGTGTTTGGCGTACTAGGCGGCCCATGCCGACTGCTAGGAGCGGGTTGGCGGCTGCAGTAGTGGAAGGCCGTGTTTACGTGTGCGGAGGCGAGAGCCAGGTAAAGACGTTTTCAGAGGTGGAGGCTTACGACCCGGTTTCGGACAGGTGGGCGAAGGTCGCCGACCTGCCCACACCAAGGCACGGGCTTGGCGTAGCCGCTGTCGGAGGCAAGCTGTACACCGTCTCCGGAGGCCCATCCCCCGGCCTCACCGTAAGCTCGGTCAACGAAGTCCTCATCCTAGGCTGACCAGCCGTGTTCCTCCAAAGGCTCGCGCTTGCTCTTGGCCTGCTCCTGCTGCTCCTAGGCTACCTAGGTTTCATAATGCTGAACGAGCTGTCGAAGCAGTTTTTTAGGCAGGAGATAGAGCCGTGGCTTTACTTCTCCACCGCTCTCATGGCGGCTGGTTTGACGCTGACGGTTGCATGGCTAGCCGCACGCGTCGCATTCACAACTAGGCAGAAGTGAACGTAAACATCCGGACAATTCTTCTCCTAATCAGGAAAATCAGCAGAGCCGCGGGAACCAGCGCCACCGTTCCAGCTGCAGCCTGAGCCTCGAACTCAACCGTTCTGAAAGTCCCTATCTGCTCACCCACCCCAGCCCACACCCCCACGCTCACAGTCCGGGCGTCAGGCCCTGTCAGAAGGCTTGCCAGCAGAAACTCGTTCCAAGTCACAACAAGCATAAACACGACGGTCACGACGATGCCCGGCAGGAGGATGGGGACCACCACTCTCCTAATCACAGTGAGCGTGCTGCAGCCCATCAACATAGCCGCCTCAACCAATTCCCTAGGCATCTCGCTCATCAAAGACCTGATTATCAGGTAGGCTATGGGTGCGTTGAGCGTCAAGTAGGCTATCACCATGCCTAGATGGGTGTCCCAGAGCCTCCAGCTGCTGAGGGTTATCAGAAGAGGGATTACAAGCAGGAACGGGGGAACACTCCTCATCATCAGCATCATAAAGTCGTACCTCCTAGCTGAAGGCCCGGCTTGGAAAGTAAGCCCATACCCCGCCAGTAGCCCGACTAGCACAGCTATGATTGTGCTTCCAAGCCCTATGATGAGGCTGTTGAGGATGAGGCGCTGGAACCCCAGAGTGCTGAACATGTCGATGTAGTAGACCAGCGACGGGGTTATTCCTCCAGAGTAGTAGGGAACGCCGCCTATCAGCCTTAAGCCTGGCGCAAACAACGGCGAGATGTCTGTGTCAAACCCTTCCAGCACGATGACCAGTATTGGATAGTAGTAGAACATGAAAAGAACCACCAACAGCAGGTACACGATGAGCTTGAACGGCTTCACACCGTCCTCCTCCAGAACAGGCTTAACTGCCTGAACACCAGCAGGGAAAACGTCAGGCTTACGAGCATCAACGCCGTCGAGACAGCGGAAATGTAGGGGATGGGTATGGCTGAGCCTGCTGGAGGAGTTAGCAAAAGCTTGAACAGCATCAGGCTGAGCGTGTCCGTCGGGGCGCCGAGCTGCGTCTCCCTGACCCAGAAACTCCATGCGAACGGAACCTCGAAAGCCCTGAAGAAGTCAACCGACTTCAACGCAACGAGCATGGCTATCACACGTGAACGGAAGACCGCCGGCAGGTAGACGAGTGTCAGCATCTGGAGACGAGAAGCCCCAACCAGCTGAGACTCCTCCAGACAGTCTCTCGGCAGGCTGTCTAGAACTAGGATAACAGCCAGCATGAACAAAGGCGACCAAACCCATGCCTCTGAAAGAATCATTATCGGGAAATACGCCGTGGGGTCTGTGACGTCTAGGAACGGCAGGTTGAACGAGAAGTAGAGGAGAGAATTCAAGTCATCCCAAACGGCTGGAGGCGACCAAACTATGCCGACCAGTATGGGGGAAACGGCTAGAGGAACTGCGAAGAGGCCCTCCATGATTCTCCGGCCTCTCCCAAGCTCTCTGACAACCATCGCCGTGAACAACCCGAGCAGGAGGGCTGAAAAAACAGACATCAACGTGTAGACAACTGATATCAGAAGAGATTGGTAGAAGACGTTGTTTGTGAGCATCTGGAAGTAGTGTTTCGGGCCTGCGAAAACCCATCCCTCCGGTGTTATGTCGTGGACGCTTATGTAGAGAGATACGGCGAAGGGATAGAGGATGGTTATCGCTGCGAGAACGAAGGCGGGAGCGAACAACAAAAGGCTGGACAGCTTCAAAGTCTGCGTCCCTCTTTGTCGAAAAGCATTAGTTTCTCGACGTTGACTGAAATGCGTAGTTTATCGGAGGGTTTGAACACCTTGTCAGGCGGCGACTTTACGACCAGCCTACGGCCCTTCACGTCCACGGTGTAGACAACACGGTCCCCCATGACTTCCCGTGCGACGACAACTCCTGTTAACGATGCGTTGTCCTCAACCAGCCTCAAAGCCTCAGCTCTCGCAGCAACGTAAACCCTGCCCTCAGGAGCTTGTACAGCTCTTGTACGGAAAGTCAAACCAACCTCGTCAACATTCACCAAAACCTCGCCGTCCAAGGGCTTGACCGATGCCTCGAACACGTTTAACGGCGTGTCCCCCACAAACCTCGCCACCCAAAGGTTGTTAGGCCGTTCGTATATCGTCTGCGGGTCGTCGACAGCCTGGACAACACCATCGTGAAGCACCGCAACCCGGTCGGCCAGAGTAAAGGCTTCAACCTGGTCATGCGTGACGTAGACCGTGGTTATCCCCGTCGAGCGTTGAACCTCCTTCAGCTCTCTCCTGAGCTCCTGCCGGAACGCTGTCTCCAGCCCTGTTAGAGGCTCGTCCATCAGGAAGACTTTAGGTCGTTGGACAAGGGCACGGGCGATCGCCACACGCTGTCTCTCCCCTCCGCTTAGAGATGCAACGCTCCTGCTGAGAAGTCGATCGATGCGCAGATGGGTCGAGACTTCTTGGACGGTTTTTTTAACCTCTCTGTCTGGAAGCTTTCTGACCCTCAGCGGGAAGGCTATGTTCTCGAAGACGTTCAGATGCGGGTAGAGGGCAAGGCTTTGGAAAATCATCGAGACAGCCCTTTCCTTTGCCGGAAGCTCTGTCACGTCGGCCTCGTCGAAGAAGACTTTACCCTTGTCAGGTTTCTCAAGCCCAGCCGTTATCCGTAGGATCGTGGTCTTGCCGCTGCCGGAGGGCCCCAGTATGCAGAAAAACTCGCCGCTCTTGACCTCGAGGTTGACGTTTTTCAGCACA
>JAWAFZ010000023.1:0-19047 GCA_038890155.1 Candidatus Caldarchaeum sp.
GGGCTGTCGCAGACGACAGTAGGAAGAGTTCTTAACACGCTCATGGAGTCTGGAATAGTGCGTAGAAAGGGTTGGAATTATCAGATAGTGGAGGATGAAAATCTTCGACACTTGATTGTTTTGTTGAAACAAGCAAGGTGGGGGCATGTCGTCGAACCGGAGGCCCGAGTTCTCTTTTCCAACGACTACATCATCAAAGCCGTTCCACGAGGTCTTAAGGCTGAAGGCGTGCTGACAGCCTTTTCACGTTTCAAGGAATTCAACGTAGACTACATTCCGAATCGGGATTACTATGTTTACCCATCCACGGAAATCGATGCAGAGACTGTGTTGGTTCATTCATTGATTGCCTCGGAAACACGCATGGAAAGAAGCATGTGCGCTGTCTTTTTCCTCGTCAACAGCAAAACCATAGACATGATGAAGGCCCGCAAAATAGCCAGAAAAACCCCAGTCACCGTCTTGCTCTCCGACTTGGAAAACTATGTTTCGGGTCTTCCATGTTTGAACCCCGGACTGTTTTTACCATGGGATGAGTTTCAAGAACTCTGTCGGTTGTATGGGTTGCAGGTAACACCAGCCCCTAAAATGGACGACATAATCGCGGGCATCGCAGGATGGGCGAAGATGCTGGACCGCTGCATCACAGCCTACTTGCTCGGCGGCATAAACATGGTCATCCGAGGCTTAAAGCCGGCGACTAAAGACATCGACATTTTGGTCCAAAGTAAAGAGGATTACGAAACCGTTGAAAAAGCTCTTTTGGCGGCTGGTTATGAGAGGGCGGCGGAGTGGACTCCAGGGGACCGCAGAGCACAGCCCACTAACATCTTCGTACACCGGTCAATGCCGAGAATAGACTTGTTCACGGAAACGGTTTCGAGGGTTAAGATCTCAGAATCCATGACAGAGCGGGCCAACCTTGGATTTGGTTTGGGAAACCTAAAGGCGATGCTTTTGCACACAGACGATGTTGCTCTGCTGAAGCTGTTGACAGCTAGAGAAAGAGACCTATCGGATGCCGCTGAAATAATACGTTTACATGGTGTCAGCTGGAAAACTATCTTGGAGGAATTTATGAAGTTGCCTAAGGAGGTTTTGAGGGAAAAAGTATTTCTGATGTTTGAGAACATGGAAGACTTGCAGAGAATCTACGGTATTAAAGTGCCGAGGAGCGTGCTTGCAACCGTACGTAAAACCGCCGTTGACTCAGCCATCGAGCAACAGCTGGAAAAGGGAGAGACGAATGTTGCTAGAATCGCCGAGCTTGCGGAAACACATCCAGCCTACGTCAGAAAACGCATGCGGGAGAAACCATGATTCTATCACACAGCATTCCGATAACTCCCTCTTGTAGGCTTTATAGAGCGTGATGAACAAACTATGAAGACGTTGACCCGTGTTCAGGTGGATGGCTTGATTGAGCTTTTGAGGCGTCGTTTTGGGATGTGGTCTGGTCGTTTGACCGGTGTTGAATGGGCTCGTGTTGAGGCTGTTTTGAGGGACAACCCTGAGAAGCTGTCGTCGCTGTATGAGATGGAGAGGACTGGTGGAGAGCCTGCGCTAGTTGCTTATGATGAGTCTTCGGGGCAGTTTGTCTTCATGGATTGTTCGGCTGAAAGCCCCTCGGGGCGTAGGAGCCTTTGCTACGACGGGGAGGCGATGCGTCTTCGTCTTAGGAAGGGTGTTCGTCCTAGGGGTAATGTTGTCGACATGGCTGCTGAGATGGGTGTCGAGGTTCTGACGGAGGGGCAGTATCGCTGGCTTCAGACGCTCGCAGCTCTTGACACACGTACGTCGAGCTGGCTCAAAACACCCGACAAGATAAGAAAGCTGGGAGGCGCGGTTTATGGAGAGCGACGGTATGATACCGTTTTCATCGGCGCTAACAGCGCCCCGTCTTTCTACAGCAGCCGTGGCTTCCGGGCTTTGCTGAAGGTATAGACTACGATGCTAGCGTTGTTTGAGTGTTTGGGCGATGTGTTTTGCTGCGATGTATGCGTACACGCACGCAGGCCCGAGCGTCGAGCCAGGTCCCGGGTATGTTCCGCCGAAGATGGCTGCCGCCGTGTTTCCCGCTGCGTAGAGGCCCGGGATGGGGTGTCCGTCCACGTGAATTACTCGAGCGTTTTCGTCTGTCAGCAGGCCGCCGCACGTCCCCAGCTCCCCGGGGTATATGGCTGTGGCGTAGAACGGTGGTTTGTCTAGCGGGCCGAGGTTGGGGTTGGGCTTAACACTCGGGTCGGAGTAAAACCTGTCGTAAGCGCTTTCACCTCTGCGGAAATCCTCATCCCTGCCGCTCCGAGCCATCTCGTTGAATCGCTCGACGGTCCTAAGAAGCCCTTTCTCGTCAACTCCGATTTTTCCCGCAAGCTCCTCAATCGTTCTCGCCCTGACGAGGTAACGGGGCCCGGTAGCTTTCTCAGGCGTGCGGCCCGGCATCAGCATTCCGAACAGGTAGCGTGAGCGGTGCTTGTGGTCCATGACCAGCCACGAGGGGATTGCCTGAACTTTTCGATGATGTCTGTAGATGCTGTGCCAGCAGTCGACGTAGGATGCCGACTCGTTCATGAACCTCTCCCCGTTAGAGTCGATGATGATGCCGAAGGGTAGGGACCTTTCAGCTAGTATGAAGGAGGGTTTTCCGTCAGGAGTGATCGCTATGGGGCCTCCCCACGCCTTGTCCATCAAAGCAAGCTTAGCGCCCAGTTTTGCAGCCGCTTGGATCGAGTCGCCTGTGTTGCCCACAGCGCCGACGGCCCAGTCCTTACTGGTGGGGCTTGGCAGAAACTTTTCACGCATCTGCTGGTTGTGCTCGAATCCTCCGCTGGACAGCA
Organism: Candidatus Caldarchaeum sp.; assembly: GCA_038890155.1. GTDB lineage: Archaea > Thermoproteota > Nitrososphaeria_A > Caldarchaeales > Caldarchaeaceae > Caldarchaeum. The sequence goes on from JAWAFZ010000023.1 coordinate 2,838, forward strand.
AGACGCCTCCCCTGGCTGAGACCTTCACGGGTCTTCCCTCGCGGACCACCACAGCACCGGACACACGTCCTTCCTGCATGGTAAGTTCTTGGAGCGGAGATTCAATCCAGACCTCGACTCCGTGCTTGAGGCAGAGGTAGAGGAGCTGGCCGACGAGGGAGCCGCCCATGGTTAGCGGTGCACGTCCGGTGATGGTGTAGCTGATCAGCCTTAGGCCGAGACGTATGAAGGCCGTCATCCCGGTCGTGCTTCTGGCTAGGTACAGCCGCCAAGCCTCGTTCGTGTGGATGGGTATCGGAGGCGCTCCAGGATACCGCCGGAGCCTACCCCTCCACTCGCCCAGCTTCCTGCCGTCGAACACAGCTCCCTCTATGCACCTGCCTTTGACGGAGCCGCCGGGAACCTCGGGATAGTAGTCTGGATACCCGACCGAAGCCCTCCACTTGAAGCCCATGTCTTGCAAGAACTTAACCATCTCCGGCCCATGCTTCAGAAAGGCCCGGATTCTTTCGGGCGCTGTAGCCTCACCCGCCTCGGGAACTATGTTGCTGAGGTAGGTCCAAGCTTCTTCGAAAGAGTCGCTCAAACCCGCCTTCTTCGAGACAGGGTTGTCGGGTATCCACAGCCCTCCACCCGACATAGCGCTTGAACCTCCAACAAGCTCCGTCTTCTCTACAACCAAAGTCCGGAGGCCTGCATGTCTTGCAGCGAGAGCGCCGACAAGCCCGGCAGCCCCGCTTCCAACAACCAAAACATCTACATTAATTTCAGACATGCCCCGCACAGACAGATCCGCAGGGGCTAATTTAATCATGTCGTATCTGGGGCGGCGTCGTCATGCTTGCGGACTAAGGCTTATTTACAGCTTTAGGCGTTTATGGCGACGGGTTGCAGACCGAGGACGCTGAGGTGAAGAGGCTGGCCGAGCTCAAGACGTTCTTGGAGCAGAGGCTGGCAGACCTCGAGCACGAGATAGACAGCCTCAGGATGCTGCTGGAGATAGTTGACAGGGAGCTGGCGGCGAAGAGTTTCAAGAAAGCACATCCGCCGGAGGCTGCGGAGAAGGAGGCTGCGGGACTCCGCATGATTAGAAGCAGGTCGGGAAGCCTGCTTGCCACTATGTCGCTGAAGGAGCGGGAAGCCCGGATCGTCTTCAACCCCGAGATACGTGTAACTCAGGACATGAGGCCCTTCTCGTCTTTTCTGCTGCGGAAGGTTCTGGACAGCATGCGGGAGGCTGACCTCCAGAAGGCGAGTGAGGGGAGGCTTGTACAGTCCGACGTCTTAAGCTACGAGGTGGTTTACGACGGCGACACCGCCCGGGAGCTCATAGTTAAAAACTACCGGGATGAGCAGAGGCTTAGGGAGATAGTTAACTCGGTTAAATGGACGCTCGATACGATAGCTTCATCCTACAAGTAAGACTTGGAAAAGCTTGAGAACCTTCGAAACATTACAGCATATATTTGAGTAAGAGGAGGTTAGACGCATGAGTTTCCACGCCGCAGCCAGGGCCGCTCTGTTAACCATGGCCCTCTTAGCGTCAAGCTTCCTCTACCTGAACAGCCTTCCTCAGGCAGAAGCTCAGACAGGCGTCACGTTCACCATCAGGACGGCCGATGGCTCGCAGCCGGTTAGATGGGCTGTGTTAAAGATAAACGGAACCGACTGGCCTACTCCAACCAACGCCAACGGCCAGGTCACGGTCAACACGCTCAACCAGAAAGCTAACTGCACCTCGTTCCAAGTAATCTTCAGAGGGATCTCGGTCGCCAACATCCCCGACTTCAACGCTACAGCAAAAAGCTCGTCAAACCCGTCCCAGATAACTCTGAACGTAAACGTGACGACCATGCGGATTAACGTGAGAACCGGGCTAGGCAACCCGGTGGCCAACGTAAGGCTGAGCGTCTCTTACGGTCCACACACAAACACAACCGTCACGGGGGGAGACGGGTCGGCGATTATTCCTCAGATGCCTAACACAACCTACACGATATCCGCATCCTACCGGGGCTACGACGTGGGAGTGTTCAACAGAAACTACGGCGGCTCACCCCTCACCCTCACCCTCAACCTGTTCGCCATACGTGCGATAGTTCAAGACCTTGAAGGCAACTCCGTCCCTTCAGCAACCGTAAAAGTATGGTACGGCATAAGGCCGACGGGCAACACAACAGGATTTGCATCAGCAGACACCGACTCGTCGGGCAACGCCCTCATCGACCGCCTTCCCGCTGGAGACTATTCGCTGGACGTCGTCTACCGCGGGGAAACCGTTTACCAGACCACCACGTTCGTCGTGGTTAGCGGCGGCGTCGTGGACCATGTTGCGAGAACGGACCTTGTGAGATACAGAGTGAGGGTGCTGGACGCTGACGGCGTGGACTTGATGACCGGCATAAACCTTGAAGGCAGGCTTTTCAGGGGGAACACCCAGTACGGAGACCCTACAACCACTTCTAACGGAGAGCTTGGCTTCGGCTTGGTGCGGTCGAGGGTTTACACGCTGGTCGTCAGAATGGGCGACAACGAGGTTTTCAGGGGAGAGGTCAACGCTCCGGCGGACAATAGTGTTAGGGCAAGGTTCTACGACGCCTCGTTCAGAATAGATGCTGTGGGAACGCCTAGCGAGAGGCTGGTGTCGACAGTCAACATAAGGCTCAGCATGCCGGGCTACAGCGTTGAACGCACCACGATAAACGCAGCTGCTTCCGTGAATAACATGCCCGCCGGCCGGTACACATACGAGATAACACGAGGCCCATACACAATAGGGTCTGGGACAGTAGAAGTAAACTCCGACGACGTCAGAATAAGCATCCGGCCTACGCTCCACACCGTAAGGCTGAGAATAACCAACGACGTAAACCAGGGAATCCCGGCCTCAGCGCAGCTTAGGACTTACGACGACGTTGTGCTGGGTGTTTACAACGCTGGCGAGAACGGCGAGGTTTCGGTCAGCGGGCTTATACCCGTTCTGTACAGGGGTATCGTGAACTTCCGCAACGTCGTGGTTAACGACGGCTTCGAGTTCCTTCTCAACGCAAACAACTTGGAGGTGGTTGTGAGGACAAGGGTTTACAACGTCGTGTTTAGGGTGCAGGACTTCGACGGCGAAGCGAACATAGAGAACGCTGAGTTGTCGTTGACCGCTGAAGGGATCTCAGAGACTATGAGCAGCAACTCCACCGGCCGAGCGTCTTTAAAAAACATCCCTCATGGAAGCTACAGGCTGGCCATAAACTACCTGAACCTCCCCGTCCATGAAGAGAATCTACGGATCGAGGGAAGCAGGGAGATAACCATCAAGGCCCGTGGAATAATAGATGTGCTGGTTGAGGTGGTTGACGACGAGGCTAAGCCCGTCGAGAGCGGAAGCGTTCAGTTGAGCATAGGGCCTGCAAGGTTTTCGGAAGAGGTGTCGGATGGAAAGGCTAGGTTTGTCAACATACCTGCCGGAGCCTACCGTGTGTCCGCGCAGTACAAAGGAGTCTCTGTCTACGACCGTCAAGCATCTTTCTCAGTGGACGAGGAAACCGTTCGAATACCTGTAGCCGTCTACTATCTCAGGCTTACAGTCGTCAAGTCTGACGGAACCCCGCTTCCAACGGCCTACGTATCCGCCTCCCAGTCCACGAGAAAGATCTCCGAAGGCTTCACAGACAACGTCGGCAGGGCCGAGCTTAAGCTACCCCGGGGTGATTTCTCGCTGGAGGTCGTCTACCAGGACACCGCTGTCCATTCACAGTCCCTGTCCATAACACAGTCCACAATCCTCAACGTCAGGACTAAGGTTTACAGAGTTGACGTACGGATCTTGACTCCTGAAGGATTTCCTGTCCAGGGAGCCGAGGTTTCTCTCAGCCGGGGTGATAAGCTTGTTGAGAGAGGTTTGACTGACGAGGAGGGAAGAACCATCATCTACGTAGCTGACGGAGATTATACCTGGACCATGAAGATAGGCGGGTACACCTACACCTCCACATACTCATCGAAGCAGGACAAGGGTTTGTCCATCATTCATATCGAGGAAAGACCTCAGCTCCAGGGAGTAGTTCTGGCCGCGACTGCAGCGGTGTCGTTCTCATCCGTCTTCGGTCTAATCAGATGGGGGCGCCAAAGACCGGGAGGAGGAAGGCAGAGGGCCGCTCCTCAGAGAAGGCAGATAGCCGAGCCTGAGAGAAGGCCTGCAACACTTAAGAGAAACCGTCCACCACGAGTCTGAAGAGATGCGGGTCTCTAAAAGAAACATAGCTTACGGGGTGGTTTTTACCGCCGCAACGGTACTGGTCGTTCTGTCGATGCTCCACACAGCCTTCGGGATAACTTTCCCGCTGCTTGTCGTCAAGAGCGGAAGCATGAGGCCCGTCATAGAGGTCGGGGACATCATCATCGTCGCTCCTGTAAACCCCGCCGAGATAAAGGCCGACCCACGGAACGGAGACGTGATAGTGTTCTACAGGCCTGGCGAGAAAGGCTCGTCCGCATCGATAATAGTCCATAGGGCGGTGGGGCGTGAGGCCGGAGGTATAATCACGAAAGGCGACGCCAACGCCGTGGCCGACTACTGGGGCCCAGTTCCTCCAGACCACATACTAGGGAGGTGGACGGGGTTGAGCATACCTTCGTGGACTGGCATCGGGTTCCTGAGCCTTTTCCTGAGGGGTGAAATGTTTTTCCCGGCAGGCCCTATAATCGTGCTTCTGCTGATAGTTTTGAACGTTCTCCTGATTGTCAGGGATGCTGTCAGAAACCGGTCGCAGAAAACTGGAAGCGATGAATCAGCCTCCTCCTCCGATTCCAGCCAACCATGAAAAAAACAACGCACACAGCCCCCGCTAGGGCTGACGCCGCGTAAAAGCCTGAGAGAAAAAGTAGCGCCGCAGCTGCGGCAAGCGAGAGGGCCGTGTACATCACAGGCCTAGCGAGTCTTTTAGCCTCCTGCAAGTAGCTGGGATGCTTCTCAACTAAGTGGCGTGGGAAGGGGACTAGGGGCACGCATACAGTAAGGCATGCGTACAGCCCGGCTTGCCTCTCCGACCAGCTGACGGGCGTGCCGCACAACGGGCATTTGTGGCTCAAGCTGGATATCTGATGTGTGGACAGCTAATAAAGATGCGGTGTTTAAGTCGTGGCTATGACAAAGTTTTAAAGCGTGACCTCTGCTGGATAAGGCGATGCTTCTGGGAGCGCATGTGTCTATCTCAGGCGCTATACATTTAGCGGTGGACAGGGCGGTTGAGCTGGGCTGCACGACTTTCCAGATATTCACCCGCAACCCTCGGGGATGGACCTACACCCGGCTAAAGCAGCAGGACGTCGACGAGTTTGTCAAAAAGTTCCAGCGGTCCGGCTTCAGGGTTGCGATGGCCCACATGCCCTACCTTCCAAACATAGCGTCGCCTAAGAAAATGATTTACGAGAAGTCGGTGAAGTCGTTGACGGCTGAGCTGGAAAGATGCGGCCTGCTCGGCGTTCAGCTCCTAGTTGTTCACATCGGCAGCCATCTCGGAGCCGGGATAGAAAAAGGCGTTGAGCTGGTGGCCGACGCCGTCAACACAGCCCTCGACAAGGTTGACAACAAGGTCTTGGTTCTCCTGGAAAACATGGCTGGGCAGAAAAACTCGTGCGGCTCTAGGTTTGAGGACATAGCCAAGATCCTCTCCAAGGTAGAGAACCAAGAAAGGGTTGGGGTCTGTCTCGACACCTGCCACCTACTGGCTGCTGGGTACGACATACGCGGCGTTGAAGCTGTTGATGCTACGTTGGCTAGGTTTGATGAAGTTGTCGGGCTGGAGAGGCTTAAGGCTGTGCATTTAAACGACTCGAAGGGCGGTCTCGGCAGCGGGCTGGACAGGCATGAACACATCGGCAAGGGAAACGTCGGCGACCAAGGGTTCAAAGCGTTCATCAACCACAAAGCCGTAAGAGACAAGCCCATGGTAATAGAAACGCCTGAAGACGAGGCCGGAGACTACGCAACAGACTTGAAGAAGCTGAGATCTCTATACACCGGCTAAACGCCTACGGCTTGAGGCCTACGATGCTAGAAACACAGGTCCGGTCCACCAAGGGCTCCATTAATCATTCGCAGCGGCGTTGCAGATAGCTTAGGTTATATACAATCGCGGGATGGTGTGGTTATGGGCGTCTGGCGTTCCTTGGCCGTCAAGGCGTTGACGCTGGGTTTGGTTTTGGTCAGCGTTCTGGTGATGGTTGTGGTTGTTTTGGGTGCAACGGGAGTGAGCGACAGGATGTTGTCGGCGTACGTCAGCGAGGAGCTGAGGACGGTCAGACAGACGCTTTCACAGCGTATCCGAGACCCAGTCGAGCTTGAGAACGCCCTGCTGCAGTACAGGAAGGAGCTGGAGGAGTCTTACGGCTTGAACAGGCCTTGGTTCGAACGCATCCCCGCCATGGTGGCCCGTGTCCTGACGCTGGACCTAGGGTACTCGAGGACGATAACCTCGTTCGCTGGAAGCCGCAAAGTCGCCGACATCATACTCGAGAGAGTTCCCTACACAGTTATGCTTGTCACGACGGCGGTGGCCATTAGCGCAGCCGTTGGAATCAACTTAGGGATGAGGGCTGCCTATCGGCGTGGAAGCTTGTTCGACAGGTCGCTCGCCTACCTCGCAGCCGCATCCTACGCGCTCCCGTCATGGTGGACGGGGATTTTGATGATCCTCGTCTTCTACTACTACTTGAGGGTCTTCCCCGCAGGAGGGCTTTTCAGCGCGCCTCCTCCAGCCGAGCCGTTGGCCAGGGTATTCGACCTGCTGTGGCATGCATTCCTCCCCGTGGCGACGCTCGTGGTCGTGGTGGTGGGTGGCTGGGCCTACGTTTCTAGGACGATAGTACTCAACATAGCTCAAGAAGACTTTGTTCAGGTGGCAAAGGCCAAGGGCTTGCCCGAGAGCCTAATACGCCGCCGGTACATCTTGAGGCCCGCAGCTCCTCCAATAGCCACGAACGTCGTCTTCGCCGTAGCCGGGTCGATAGGCGGAGCCATACTCACGGAGACCGTGTTCAACTGGCCTGGCATGGGTCGTCTATACTACGAAGCTGTCTCAGCCTTTGACGAGGGCCTCGTGGTTGCTCTGACATTCATGTACACCCTCATCTACATAGGGGCTAGGTTCGTGGTGGAGGTGTTGATAGTCGCCCTCGACCCCAGGGTTAGGGTTTGACAGAAGGATTATAAGCAGGAGGGTTTGTGATTAGCGTAAATGAAGTATGTCTTGACAGTTGTCGCTGTCCTGTCCCTGTTTCTGGGGGCGGCTGCGGCGGCAACGTACTACAGCATGCTCTTGGCTGATAGTGACGCACGTTATCAGAGCCTTGTGAACGATTTGAGGGAACAAAACACCCGGCTGCAGAACCTTCTGACGGAGACAAGCAACCAGCTCTCTAGGCTGCAGTCGGACTACAGGAGCGTGCAGACGTTGCTCGAGAACGCTGAAAACAGGGCTAGACAGCTCAGCGACAGGCTTACGTTGTTGGAGAAACAGGCTGGAGAAACATCCTCGCAACTGGCTTCTGTGAACGGCGAGCTCAGCCAGCTCCGCAGCAGGGTTGAGCGTGTGAAGAACATTCTCACGATTCTCGAAAACGACAGAGTGCTGATTAGCTGGCTCAGGTCGGGGCCGCCGGGAGACAGGGAGGGCGCGAGACAGTACTGGAACGAAACGAGGGCGCTGGCTTTGAAGAGCGACCCCAACCTAGTCAACACCGTCGACGAAGTGCTGGCGAGCCTCGACCTCTACTTCGACTGGATTGCCCGCTTCCCCCCGTTGACCGGGTTCTCGAGGCAGGAGATAATAGCTTGGTGTCCGCTGTGGGTTGACTGGCAGCTGAACGCTCCGCCCGGCGTCGAGAACTACAGCAACGCTGCGCAACAGTTCTCGCAGGAGGTTATGCTGGTGGTTATCGGACACATCGACTCTCTGACTAGGGCTCTGGAGGACTAGCGTCTTCTCAGGATGAAAACGACTATGGCTACTGCTAGGATGCCTGCCACGGCTATTATCAAGCCGAGAGGTAGCTGCTGAGGCTGCTCGGCTGGTGTCTGGACCACGGTTGTCTGGGTGAGTGTCGGCCTAGTCTCCGTGGCTGCGGTCCTCCTGACTTCAACCCGCTCGGTGGAGCTGAAGGCTTGCGCCACCTCGTCGCTGAAAACGACTATTGTGAGCTCCAGAAACCCGGGAGATAGCTGAGAGGTCTTAGAAGCCGGCAGACTTATCTCGAAAACTCCTCCCACAGCCCTTCCAACACCCGAATCCACCAACAGTCCCGTGGCCAAGTCTTTCACAACGTAGGAGACGCTCAGGGCTCCACGCCCAGCTGTGTTCAGCCTGATCTTGGAGTCGCTGCCCACGACTACGAAGCCCTCAGCCTTCTGCAGCCGTGGCTTGTCGACGGCTCCGAAATACCACTTGCCGGGTTTGAAGGGGTAGGATGGGTCTCTGTAGGCTCTGAGCTCTGCGTACTGCGAGGCGGGGTCGAAGACTGCTAGGTAGTAGGGGCCGTTGCTTACGACGGCTAGGTTGTTGGTGTTAACCCAGCTGAGCAGCGCTCTGTACCTCGTAAGAGCGCCCTCCCGTGTTTCGTAGGATTTTCCGTTCACCGTGAATATGTTGGCTGGGAATTGTGTTTTTGAGATGAAGTCGTTGAGCGACAGCCTTACTAGGCTCACATGCTCACGTAGCACGAGGTTGAGCTGGTCTACTCTGAACCTTGCAGCCGCCGTATCGCTGTATGTTGCCAGCCTTCGGGTGAACACCAAGTCGTCGCAGACAGCCAAAAGCTCCCACGGCATCCCCCCGCCGAAGACATCGGCGTACTCCGCTATGTAGTCTGGCTCGAAGTTCCAGTAGTCGACGTAGACCTCAAGCCTGTTCTGGTCGAGTATTCTGAAGCCCTTGAACGTCTCCAAGATGGGTCTGGAGGTGAAGGCGATGGCGAACTCGATTCTTGATTTGACGTCGTCGTAGGCTAGGTCGTAGGTTTGGTAAATCCTGTAGAGTACGTCGGCCATGGTTATGGGGATGCCGTGATGCCATTTTGACGAGGTGTACAGGGAGTAGTCGAAGACTACCTTGCTCACGGCCCGTGTCCCGGAGGGCACGTTCCTCCATGCTTTTGCCGCCGCATCCCACGTGAATGCGTCCGCGGGAACTGCGAGAGTGCTTGTCGGCCCGGCTGTCTCGACTGAGTACCTTGCTCTGAACGGGATAGGTAGGCCTGTGAACGGGTGTCTTGCTATCGATGGGTCTGAGACAGCTCTCCAGAGGTCGGAGCTGTAGACGTCGCCGAAGCCTCCGACGGGGTTCCAGACGGAGCGTGGCGTCCAAACCCATAGATGGCCCACGTTCAGCACGTCTTTACCCGGTAGGTGGGCCTCCCTCAACGTCCACAGCCCACGGGCTCCAGCCGCCAAGTCCTCGGTAATTCCAGCCATGTTCTTGGCCAGCGGAGTGCTCTGCAGGACCACGGCCACCCAGACCCTCACAGACTCCGACATACACTCCCGCAAGGCCTGAAGGTACAGCCTGTCCCTCTCATCACGGCCGCTGTACTGGCCCTTGAAGATCTTTTGGCCCACGTCGTCGAGCAGTTGGTTCGAGTACTGCCAGAAGCCGAGCTCCTGCCAGCCCGGCATGTTGCCCAGCCACGGGGCGCAGAACTGGTTGACCGAGGACGTGTCGTACTTCTCCAAAGCCCCCCTGCCCCACCCCTCGGTGTACACGTGCCACTGGAACTCCTGTGGGTCTGTCGTATACACCCGTGCTACTGCTTGAGCGAAAGGCAGGTATATCCGCTCGACGGTGAACCCTGTCTTCTCGAGCTCCGAAGCCACTAGGTCGCCTATCTCACGCCGCTCGTCCTCAGTCCTTATGATGAACTTGATGGTTACCGGCCTGTCTCCGTAATACCATTTTCCATCCCTCTTGACAGCCCCAGCCCCCGTCAAGGCGTTGGTGATCAGCCTGTTGGCTTGCTCGGGGTCGTACCTTATTCCTGCGTCGAGGATCTGCTGGAAGAAGAGGGCGTAGTCGTAGTCGTAGGGGGTTAGGTGGGAGGTCATGGGGGCTGCCAGCCCTCGGTAGAGCTCTCTAACTACGAAATCCCTGTTAACCAAGTATTGGAAGGCCTGCCTAACTTCCTTCAAGCTGAAGGGGTTGAAACCTCTCTGGTCTGGCGCCGGATTTAGTATGAGGGAGAGCAGTAGGGAAGGCGCCCTCACCATCGTTATGTCGGGGTCTCTCTCCAGAGCCGCCAGCCTAGAGACCCGCATGCTGTAGAGATAGATGTCCATGTCTCCCCGCTCGAGAGCCTGAGGCGCTATCTCCTCAGCGTAAGCCTTCACCCTAACGGTTTCGACGGCGGGGCCGGGCTTGTCGTGTGGCGGGCTATACTGCTGGGCTTGCGACGGGGTTAACAGCATGAGCGCAAACACGAACGCAACGGCTGCAGCTACAGCCCTCCTCACTTGGTCTTCACTCTCCTGCTCGACAAGACGATGGCGCCTGCGGCGACGGCGACTGCGACGACGGCTATTCCTAAGGCTATCTCAGCCATCTGGTTCGACGAGCCCTGGGCAACCGACGGCTTTAACCGCTCCGCCACAAGGTCGGCTAACCTATTGACGTCAACCTCCCTAGGCATGGCCTGCTGGACTTGATCTATTCGCCGGCTTAGCTGCTCGTTTACTGCGCTGATCTGGTCTCTGATGTTGTTGAAGCCGAAGCTCGTGTAGTATGTGGACTCCGCCACGTTGCCCAAAACATCTATCGCCCTGATCGTGTGCGCTCCCTCGCCCGAAACCGGCACGAAGATCGTTGCGGTAAACCTTCCAGCACCATCGGTTGGGAACGAAGATATCACAACGCCGTCAACCTCGATGAAAACCTCGCGCTGACGTGCTGCAAAACCATCGCCGACGATCGATATCACCTGCCCGGCCGGGCCTTGCGGCGGGCTTACGAAGATGCTGGGAGACCTCACGGGCTTCAGCCTAGCAAACGCTATGTCTTGGTTGGGGGCTCCTCTGAACCCGGCCCTCGAATCCGTCCAAACCATGTAAACGTCGTCGTTCGTGGAGGTTATTCCCCAGTAGTCGCCGACGAAGCTGGCTATGCCGTATGCGGGGTTGGACGGGTAGTCGGTCACCCGTGAGTTTTCCAAGAATGTTTCACCCCTGTTGCCGGAGCGTGTGTAGTAGATGTGATAGCGGTAGTTGTCGGGGTCGTCCCGCATGTCTCCCCATATGACGTGGATTGTGCCGTTGGGTGATACAGTCATGGTTGGGAAGAACTGGTTGCGGAGGGTGAGGTCGTCGTTGATTCTCCGTGGTCTAGACCAAGTGGTTCCGCCGTCGGTTGACCTCGAGAAGTAGACGTCGGATAGGTCTCCGGGGTCTCTGCCCATGGCGCCGAAGACGATGTAGACCTCGTTGGTGTTCTGGGGGTTTGTCCCAATCACGGGGAACATGGAGGCCCATGAACGGAAGTAGGTTGGGGTGAGGAAGAAAGGCTGCTCCCACGTGCCTCCGGGGATGACGGGAGAGGGCCTCGACCAAGTTCGGCCCCCGTCCCTCGAGACAGTAACCATGGGTGTAAACAATCCTTTGAACGGGCCGTCGTCAAGCGAGTCGTAGTAAGCCACGTAGACCGTCCCGTCTCTCGCAACATGCACGTTGCTGCCCTGAACAAGCCGGGCTTCCTCGTCTCCCGCCAGACCGCTGAATATCGGGCTGACAGCCACGGGGCTCGTCCAAGACAAGCCTCCATCAGTCGACTTGACCAGCTTTATCGAAACCTCGACGGTCGGCTCGCCGACGAACGGGTAGAAATCTAGGAATGGGTAGATTGTCCTGAACTCGGTGTAGGTGACGTATATTGCGTCCTTGGATGGGTCGGCTCTGTCGGGCCCTACAGCCATCCACGGCTTGTCGAGGAAAAGCACGGCGGCTCTGTCGGCTGCGGGCAGGACACGGCCTCTCGAAGCCACGTAGGGATAGCTCCAGCTCAACCCGCCGTCCTTGGAGACCGAGACAGTCACACTCGCAACATCCGTCTCAAACAGCAGGCGTCCGATCCTCAGCGGCCTGCTCCCAATAGACAGGAGAGTGTAGTAAACCGTTCCGTCCCTGCCGAAGGCCACGACAGGGTCGCTGCAGAAGCTGTCCTCGGGACCTGGAGCAGGCATGCCTGGGCCTCGCCAAGTCTCTCCGCCGTCGAAGCTGACGTAGGAGACTGCGCAGGAGACGTCGAAGTCGTGGGATACCATGACGACGTGGTCGGGGTTGTTGGGGTTGACGGCTATGTGTGGCTCGTTCTGGTAGGGTCTGTTGCCTATGTCGTATGTTATGACGACGTTTCGGCTGAACTTGGCTGTCGGCGACCTGTAGGGTATGTTGATCAACGGGCCCTGAGGCCTCGCCGCCTCGGCTGCGGGCAGCTGGAAGCCCTCAAACTCGCGCTCCTTAAACTCCGCTCCCAGCCGGTAAGCAGCCCCGCCCGACATACGCTCGCCTAAAAACTCGGAGGAACGAAAGAGCTTCGCAGAAGGACCCCTCTCCGCAAACTCCTCGCCCCATTCAGCCCCGTCAACAACCGTTAGAGACGAGACAATCAGTATGGACAGCAGCAGGATGGATAAAGTCCTCATGCTGTTTGAATGCTTGAATAGGCTAAATAAGTTTTTCCAAAAATACTTCCCCACAAGTGTTTAAAAACTTATAAGCCGTTCAGACGAAGAAGATGAGATGAAGATCATTCTCCTCGCTGTAGCTCTTCTGCTGGCCGTGGCCTCTGTCTCGGCTCAGCCTGTGGTTCCAGGAGTTGGTTTCAGCTCAGCCCTCGAGCTGTCCCCCGGCACGTACTCGTTCTACCTAGGTCGGGGTGAAATCCACTTCTTCAAAGTGGTTCTAGAGCCAGGCGATGTTGTCGTGGTCATGTTGAGGATGGCCGCCAACCAAGACTTTGACCTGTACTTGTTGAACCCGTTGAGAGAGCTGGCTGAGCAGAGCCTTCGCGGGCCTGGTGCTACGGACGCCGTGGAGCATGTTGCTGCTGAAAGAGGCCCCTACTACGTCGTGGTTCTCGGGTTCGGCGGGTCCTCCGGAACCTATACGTTGGCCGTGTCGGTTCTGAAGCCCAAGATCATTACACAGACCGTCACTGCGACGGTCACGCAGAGGATTACCGAAACCCAGACCGTCGTCAACTTCCAGACGAACACGGTTATGTCCGAAAGGCTGGCTACCGTGGTCGATACTCGGGTCGTCGAGGTTGAACGGGTTCCGTGGACTGCTCTAGGCCTGGCTGTGCTGGGTGCGGCTCTTCTGTACACCGGGTACGCTACGTCAGAAGCTCTGAAAAACCTAGCCAGAAAGCAGGAGAAGCCCGGCGAAGGCTCGCCGCAACCCGTATCCGACGCCACAGGCTGACCACGGTCAGTAGAGATGACAAGCAACATACCTGCCCCTGCCCACCTCCCTGAGCCGAGGGTCTTCTAGGGGGCAGCGGCTGAAGGCTTGTGGGCATCGTGGATGAAAGCGACAGCCTGAAGGAATGTTCTGCGGCGACGGCGGCTCGCCCTTTATCGCAGGCCTCTCGACAAACCTGTTGCGCGGGTCGGGCTCGGGGGTGGATGCGACGAGGGCTTGAGTGTAGGGGTGAAGAGGATACGTCAAAACCTCCTCGACCCCGCCCATCTCTACGACCCTGCCGAGGTACATGACGGCTATTCTGTCGGAGAAGTAGCGGGCCGTCGCCAAGTCGTGAGTGATGTAGAGGAATGCTATACGGTGCCGTGTCTGAAGACTCTTCAAAACCTCCAGAACCTCTGCCCTGCTTGAAGCATCAACCATAGACACAGGCTCGTCGGCCACCATGTACCGAGGCTTGAGGACGATCGCGCGTGCAATCGCCACTCTTTGGCGCTGGCCGCCGGAAATCATGTGGGGGTACTTGGCCGCAAAGTCCTGCGGAGGAGTAAGCCTGACATCCTCAAGCGCCCTGTAAACAAGCTCCATCCTCTCCTGCTTGTCGCTTACTCCGTGGGTTGTCAACGGCTCCTCGACGGTTTCTTCCACAGTCATGTAGGGGTTGATGCTGGCGTAGGGGTCTTGGAAAATAATCCTAGTCTCCCTCCTCAGCTTCTGCAGTTTTCCCGAAGGCAGGTTGGAGACATCGACGCCGTCGTAGAATATGCGGCCGGAAGTTGGCTTGAGAAGCCTCACGCTCAGCTTGCCGACCGTGGTCTTCCCACACCCCGACTCACCCACCAGAGCCACAGCCTCCCCCTCGTGGATGGAAAGGCTGACCAAGTCAACAGCCCTAACCATCCTCGAGCCCAGCAGCCCCCTCCTAACCCTGTAAACCATCACGACATCCTCCAGAGAAACCAGCGGCCGCTGCATCAACATCAACACGCATGCCCGGCGTAAAATAATAGTGTATGCTAAACCACTAGACAGTCTTATAACCATGCGTTTTCTATGAATCTCTATGAAGGCTGTGGTTCTGGAGCATCACGGCCCTCCGGAAGCTCTGAAGTATGTAGAGGTTCCCGAGAGACCGGCTGGCAGGGGAGAGGCTATTGTAAGGCTTCACGCAGCTGGGATGAACAGGATAGACATCTGGATACGCAGCGGCGTCTACAAGCCTCAGCTACCACGCATCATAGGCGGGGATGGGGCTGGAGTCGTGGAGGACGTCGGCGAGGAGGTCTCGAACGTGGCGAAGGGCGACCGTGTGGTCATAAACCCCGCCCTCTCATGCGGTAGGTGCAGGTTCTGTCTGAAGGGCTACGACTCGCTCTGCGAAAGCCATCGCCTCCTAGGCTTCGGGGCCGACGGCACTTACGCCGAGAAGACAGTCGTCCCCGCTTCCAACCTGCACCCCGTTCCCAAAACACTCAGCATGAACGAGGCCGCCGGCATAATGGTCACCTACATGACTGTCTGGCATGCTTTGGTCTCGAGAGCAGGCTTGACGCCTGGCTTGACCGTGCTCGTGGTGGGGGCTGGAAGCGGCGTAGGCGTGGCTGCCGTTCAGCTGTGCAGGCTTTTCGGGTCGACTGTTATAGCGACCGTTGGGGATGACTGGAAGGCTGATAAAGCACTCCAGCTCGGAGCCGACTACGTGGTGAACAGGCGGAGGCAGAGCGTAAGCCAGGCAGTCAACGAGATAACCCGGGGGCAGGGCGTTGACATCGTCGTGGAGCATGCGGGTCAAGCGATGTGGGACGAGGCTTTGAAGTGTCTCAGCCCGGGAGGCAAGATGGTGTATTTCGGAGCCACGACAGGCGAGAACGCAGCCGTCAACATACGCTACACATACAGGAGACAGGTCAGCCTCCTAGGCTCGTACAGCTGGAACAAGCATGAAATCCCGCACGTGCTACAGCTCTTCGAGAAAGGCCTGCTCAAGCCCGTAATCCACCAAACCCTCCCGCTGAAGGACGCCGCCGAAGCCCACAGGCTGATGGAGTCCGACGCCTTCTTCGGCAAAATAATCCTCACGCCTTGAAGGCCTTCAGAATAGTGGAAGAGGTCAGACGTGAGAGACGTCTTGGGTCTACGGCTCTAGCTTGGAAGGTTTTAGAAGCGTACAGGGCGCTGGCTGTTGAGAGCAGCGACTTGAGCTTGGATGCTGCGAAGCTGGCTGAGGAGGTTGAGAACGCTAGGCCGTCCATGCCTTTGGTGCGTCGCTTCAGCTTAGAGGTCTTGAGCAGGGTTAGGCGTTTCGAGCCCGGCGAGCTTCTGAAGGCTTGTGAAGAAGTTGAGAAAACCTACCGAGGGATTGCTGAGAGGCTTGTTGAGACAGCCGCTGCAGAACTAGGGCAGCACAAGACAGTGTGCACGATGAGCCACAGCGGAACAGTTCTCCAGATTCTTAAAAAAGCAGCCGGCGTTGAGAAGGTGTTTGTGCTCGAATCGAGGCCTCTGAGGGAGGGCTTGATTACGGCGGCTGGTTTGAAAGCCTTGAAGAAAGTGGTTGTCTGCGTCGATGCCGCCGCCTTCCTCGTCGCTGGTCTCTCGGATGCTGTTGTCGTAGGCGCTGACGCGTTGTTCCCCGACGGCTCTTTCTCCAGCAAGCTGGGGGCTGGCCTGCTTGCTCTGGCTGCGAGAAACCAGAACAAACCTGTGTACGTTGCTTGCGACACCTGGAAGAAAACGGACAAGTTCGAGCAAGAA
>JAWAFZ010000024.1:0-18864 GCA_038890155.1 Candidatus Caldarchaeum sp.
TCGGAGTAAGCAGAATAGTATCGTTCAACACGGTTGGAAGCCTTACGAAAGACGTCAAGGTGGGCGACGTAATTCTCTGCGACGACTTCATAGACCTAGCCGACCACATGCGTAGAACATTCTTCACCGCGAAAAAGTCGAGGCACGTAAGAATGCATCCGGCTTTCTGTCCAGACTTGATGCAGAAGCTGTTGGAGGCAGGAGGTTTTCTCGGCGGCCGTTTAAAGAACGGAGGTGTTTATGTTTGTGTCAACGGACCTAGGCTTGAGACAGCCGCAGAGATAAGGTACCTGAGGATAATTGGAGGGGACGTCGTGGGAATGACCATGGCTACGGAGGCTAACCTAGCCCGGGAGCTTGACATGTGCTACGCCCCAGTATGCTACTCGATAGACTACGCTGAAGGTGTCTACAGGTCGCCCGATGGGAAAAACATACTCGTTCCCGAGGAGGAGAGGATGCTCAAGAACGAGGCCGTCAAGGTCTTCACCAAGATCCTAGCAGGAGTACTGAAAACGGCAGACGCTCCCAAAACATGCCAGTGCGAGCTGTACGGATACCTAACCATCGAGCCGCAGAAGTCACAGACGGTCGTAGAGATGGCAGGCAACAAGCCTGCCGTCCGCAAGTAATGGGCTTGGCTGCACTGTTTTACATAAGTCCATGGCTCGGCTGCATCTTGGGTGGAAGCGGCATCCGCTGGGAGGGTCTATCGGCGACGGAACCTCCCCCTTTAGAACAAGTTTTTCTCGAGACCTGAGGCCGACGCTGTAAGACGCGACCAAGGCTTGAGTATACGGGTGTAGGCTGTTGGTGAACAGGTCCTGCGAATCAAGTATCTCTACAACCTGCCCGAGGTACATCACGGCGATCCTGCTGCAGAGATGGTAGACGACTGACAAGTCGTGGGAGATAAGCAGTATCGTAAGCCTGTGGCGGGCGTGGACTTCCTTGAGAAGGTTGATGATCTGACCTCTCACAGACACGTCGAGGTAGGATACAGGCTCGTCTGCGACCAACAGTTCAGGGTTCAAAGATAAAGCCCTTGCAATCAAAACTCTTTGTCTCTGCCCCACGCTCAGCTCGTGGGGATATCTGTCTAGGAAGAAGTCCGGAGGGGTCAGCTTAACCTCCTCAAGAAGCTCGAGAGCCTTTGAAACTGCAGACTCCTTGGTGTGTGCGCCGTGAAGCAGCAGAGGCCTTGTCAGGAAGTGTTTTATCGTCTTGCGTGGGTTGAACGCCATCACAGGGTCTTGGGGAACCATCTGAACAGTTCTTCTAAACTCGTCTACGGCTTTCCGCTTAAACTCCGACACTTCCCTCTGCTTAATCTTGATAAACCCACGATCGTAGTCAAGCAACCCGACTACGAGCCTAGCCAGAGTCGTCTTCCCGCAGCCGCTCTCCCCGATGATGCCGAAGATCTCCCCCGCATCTACGTTGAAAGAAACTCCGTCAACAGCGTGGACGAACCTCTTAGCCTTGCCGAATATGCTGGGCCTGACGGGGAAGTGCTTGTAAACGTTGTCGACCTGCAGAAAAGTCATGAATCATCCCTCAACGGGGTTCCAGCAGTAGACCGTCCGGCCGTCCTTTGAGCTGGGATTTGGAAACTCAACCATGCATCTTTCAACCCTCTTGAAACACCTGTTGGCGAAATAACAGCCCTTCAACTCCTCAACAAGCTTTGGAGGCGCTCCGTCGACATACTTAACAGGCCTGTCTTTATCATAAATGCTCAGCGCCGACTCCATAAGCCCATACGTGTATGGATGTAGAGGACGGTCGAAAACTTCATCAACCCTCCCCTCCTCGACAATCTTACCAGCGTACATGACGTAGATTCTGTCGCACACCGCCCTAGCCACCCCCAAGTCGTGGGTGATGACAATCATGGACAAGCCTAGGCTTCTCCGAAGCTCTAGCAGCAGGTCTAGGATCTGAACCTGAATGGTGGGGTCGAGGGCCGTAGTCGGCTCGTCCGCTATCACAAGCTCGGGATCGCATGAAACAGCCATGCCAATCATAACTCGCTGCTTCATACCGCCGCTCAACTGGTGTGGATAATACTTGATAACGGTCTCAGGCGAGAAGATGCCGAGACGTCTGAGTATCTCTATAGACCTTTCAACAGCCGTCTTCCTCGATAACCCCAGATGTAGAATCATGGCCTCTGTCATCTGCTCCTCGATGGTCAATAACGGGTTGAGGTAGCTGGCAGGGTTTTGGAAGACCATGGATATTCGCTTACCCCTGATTTTGCGCATCTTCTCCTCAGGCAGTTCAAGGAGGTTAAGGCCCTTGAAGAAGACAGACCCCTTGATTATTCTACCGGGAGGCTGAACAAGCCTCACTATGGAGGTGGCTAGGGTTGATTTACCGCATCCGGACTCGCCGACAACGCCCACCACCTCGTTTTCGTTGACGACAAGGCTTACGTCGTCGACAGCTCTCACTACTCCGTTCTCAGTAAAAAAGTAGGTGGAAAGTTTCTCAACCCGTAGAACAGAATTATTCATCCCTATCCTCGCTTGGGGTTGAGCATCTCGTTGAAGCCGTCGGAGACCATGTTCAGGCTGAGCACAGTGAGGAAAAGCAGTATACCCGGCAGAAGCCCCATCCACCAGGCTTGGAAGAAGAAATATCTAGCGTTGCCGATGATGAACCCGAGGCTCATCATCCTTGGGTCTCCGAGCCCGAGAAACGCAAGCCCAGACTCGACGATTATCGCGATAGAGGCGGTGTAGGAGATGTTCACTATTGAGGGCTGCACGCTGTTAGGCAGAATCTCCCTGATTAAAATATTGTACTCCTTCTCGCCGACCAGTTTACTCATCTCGACGAACGTCTGGTTCTTCACCGATATCACTTGACCTCGTTGAATTCTGGCGGTGGAAGCCCAGAGCGTTAACCCTAGGGCGAGGATTATGTTAACTATGTTGGAGCCGAAGAAAGAGATTAGGACTAGTACGAGGAAGAAAAGAGGCAGTGATTGAAAGATCTCGATTATCGCTGTCGTGGCTTGTTCAACGGCTCCTCTAAAATATCCTGAGACCGAGCCTATCAATATTCCAATTAGACCGCTTAAGAAGGCTGCAGCCGCTCCTACCATCAAAGTTATGGAGAGACCGTAGGCTGATTGCACAAAAATGTCTCTTCCCAAGTCGTCTGTACCGAAGGGATGCTGGAGTGAAGGCGGCTGGAACGGGTCGGAGACTAGTTCGAACGGTCCCGCTCTTCCTGTGAGGACGACGGATACGCTGAACAGCGACAGAGAGGCTAGAGTGAATACTCCGAACATCGCTCCTCTGTTCCTTTTGAACCTCAGCCAAAGCTCACGAGACATATCACTTAGCCCTCCTGATTCTAGGGTCGAAGTATGCGTAAAGCAGCTCAGTGATAAGGTTCGAAAACACCACAGCGATGCTGACGATGAGGAAGATGCCCATGACTATGGGGTAGTCTCTAGACCCGATGGAGGTGAACAAAAGCCTTCCCATGCCGGACCATGCGAAAACGGTCTCGACGATTACTGCTCCAGATAGAAGCCAGCCCAGCTGCAATCCTATCAGAGTGATCAACGGAGTCAGGGAATTTCTGAAGGCGTGTCTTAGCAGCACACGTCTCTCCGGCAAACCTTTCGCCCTAGCTCCAACGATGTAGTCTGACCTCAGCGACTCGAGCATGGCTGTCCTCATAGTTCTCGTGACAAGCCCTAAGTTGATCAAGAAGAGCGTCAGAGTAGGTAGGAAGAGATGGCCGAGGAGGTCTACGAAAGTTTCCCACCATCCTGAGACTCTAAGAGACATCATTCCTTGAGCTGGAAAGAGTCCGAGCGTTATGGAGAAGAGGAAGATGAGAAGCAGTCCAAGCCAGAAGATAGGCATGGAGATTCCGACGAGTGAGATGTTGGAGATTAGGTAGTCGAGTTTAGAGTTTGCTCTTGAAGCCGCCAGAATTCCCAGCAGACTCCCCACCAAGAGAACGAAGACCAGCTGAGTGCCCATGAGGATGATGGTGGGAGGTACTCGTTGTGCTATTACTTCGATGACTGGTAGTCCGTAGACATAAGAGTAGCCAAACTCGCCTCTCATAACATTCAGTACGTACAGGGCGAACTTCTCGTGCATGGGTTTGTCGAGGCCGAACCTCTCCCTGACAGACTGGATGAACTCCGGAGTGTAGACGCCTGCGCCGCCGAGGATAAACTCGACCGGGTCGCCGGGAGCTAGGTTGATGAGCAGAAACCCGATGGTCAGGATTACAAAGACCATTACGAAGCTTCGGACAAGCTTGATGAACAGAAACGATTTCAGGTCGTATTCGGCGCTCATGCCGGAGGGTTCTACAGCAGTTCGTTGCTTTTCAGGCTTTAAGGTTATACAAGCATTTATCATATTTAAATACGAGGCGAGTCAGTTCAAAGAAATGATGAACCGGAGAGGTTTTTTGAGGTCAGCTTCTGCGACAGCTTTAGGTGTCTCGGCTCTTTCCTTTCTCGACCGTTTTGCTCTAGCTCAGTCCGAATCTCTGTACGGCGGTACTTTCATCATGGCTCTGGCGTCCGACCCAACAACCATGACGCCCAACCTTACGACGGGATGGACAGCGCAGCAGTGCGGCTGGCCAGTTTACAGCTCCTTGATAAACCTTGACCCCAACTTCAACCCCAAACCAAACCTAGCTGAAAGCTGGACTGTCTCGGAGGACTACAAGACGTTTGTGTTCCGTCTCCGTAGGAACGTCCGATGGCATGACGGGAAGCCTTTCACCGCTGCCGACGTTGTCTTCACCTTCGAGGAGGTTAACAAGAAGCTGTCTCCTTTTGCAGCCACTTACAGGTCTTTCGGGCTCGCCGCAAACGCCGTGGACGACTACACCGTCGAGATAAAGTTTGACAAGTCTTTCCCAAGCTTCCTTACCTACATAGACCTACCTTACTACGGTGGAGCCATTCTACCACGGCATCTGTGGGAGGGGACGGACATCTCGAAGAACCCGTACAACTTCAGGCCCGTGGGAACAGGGCCGTTCGTGTTCA
Source organism: Candidatus Caldarchaeum sp. (assembly GCA_038890155.1). Lineage (GTDB taxonomy): Archaea > Thermoproteota > Nitrososphaeria_A > Caldarchaeales > Caldarchaeaceae > Caldarchaeum. The sequence goes on from JAWAFZ010000024.1 coordinate 5,042, forward strand.
AGGAATATGTTTCGGGGAACTACGTGATGTACGAGCGGAACAGCAACTACTACAAGACAGGCCTGCCCTACCTCGACAAATTCATACTCAAGATAATTCCCGACGCTGAGGGCAGGATTCTGGCTCTAGAGCGCGGCGAGGTAGACGCAGTTATAGGAGTCGACCTGCTTCCGAAAGACTACGACAGGCTAAGGAAGAACCCCAACCTTACGCTGAACTTCGGCTACGACAGAGCCATAGGAGGTATTAGGCATGTTTTCTTCAACCTTAGGGCTGGTAGGATTACTAGCAATAAGGCTGTTCGCGAGGCTTTGACGATGGCAGTAGACAAAACATCGATCAACAGGCTTATAACGTTAGGCGAGGGCACTATCATAAACGGGCCCGTGGCCCCAGACGTGCCGTTCTTCACAGCAGACGTGCCAGTTCTCCCCTATAATCCTCAGAGAGCTGAAAGCCTGCTAGACGAAGCCGGGTTCCCACGTGGCCCGGACGGCACCCGCTTCACCCTAAACCTAGTAACATCCACCATTCCTTCGGAGGGGCGTAAGATAGGAGAGCTGCTTACGGAGATGTTTGGAAGAATAGGCGTGAGGCTGAACGTCGAGTTTCTCGAAATACCTGCATGGAGAACCAAGAGGGACGCAGGCGAATGGGACTTGATGCCGTTCCAAGCCCTCACGGGACCAGACCCGTCTTTAACGCTGGTCGAGCAGTACTCCAAGACGGCGTTCAGGCCGGTCGGTTTCAACATCTCAGCATACGCGAGCGACGAAGTTGAGGAGCTTTTCGCAAAGTCTCAGGTTGAGACAAACCCCGCCCAGAAGAAGGAGCTTGTGGGCCAGCTTCAGCGCAAGATAGTCGAGGACCGGGTTGCTATTTGGCTGTACCACCTTCCGCAGCCTAACGCCGTGTCGAGGAAGTTCCGTGAGTTCAACAACGGACCATGGGGTCATCAGAACATCGAGGGTGTTTGGTGGGTTGAAGGCAGGCCTGCTCAGAGGGAGACAGTCCTGACCACGATAACAGCTCCAACCACAATCGTCTCCCCGACCGTCGAGACCCGCGTAGTGACCCAAGTGATAGAGAGGACCGCTACGGTTGAGAGACCTGCACCACTGGACAACACCATACTGCTGGTCGCAGGCGGCGTGACGGTGGCGGCTGGAGCTCTGGCGTACTTCGTTTACAGCAGGCGTAAGAAAACCTCCTAAGCCTACTCCCCTGTTTTCTTAATTATTTCCATCTCCTCTAGGCTGATGAATCGAGGCGATCCTAGGATAGATGCGAGGAACTGCATCTCAGCCGTCTCCTCAAGCGCGAGAGCTACGCTGCAGGCTTCTTCTATGCTTCTGCCGACCGACACAGAACCGTGGTTTTGGAGAAGGACAGCTCTCCGTCCCTCGAGGGCTTTAGCTACCTCGACACCCATCTCGACGCTGCCTGACCTGAGGAAGGGCAGGACAGGGACTTCGTACAGCCCATAGACAGCGGCTTTCATCCAAACAGCTCTAACCGGCTTGCCCGTTATGGCGAAGACAGTAGCCATCTTGGAGTGGGTGTGTACGACTGCGTTAACCTCCGGCCTACGTCTGTAGATCTCCAGATGCATCGGGGTCTCCTTCGAGGGCGGCTTGCTTCCCTCCAGAACCCTGCCGTCAAGCCCTATCAAAACATAGTCCTCCGGCGGGATCTTGTTCATCGGAAGACCTGTGGGCTTGATCAGCATGGCGTCCAGCTCCGGAACACGGGCGCTTATGTTCCCCTCAACCCCTCTGACCAGAGATTTCTGGAACAAGAAATCAGCAGCGTTCTTGAGACGAATCCGCAGCTCCTCGACAGTTGACTGCATCAAGACAGCCTACGCCTGTCTCGGTATTTTAACCATTCGCCACATCCTCGACGGCCTTCTCCGCCGACGAGTAGACTCCGAAAGGAGTGATGACCTCTGAGACATACGACGGCTCAACCAATTCGTAGTCGGTGTGGTACGTCTTGAGGTCAGGGGACGTTATGTATTTTCCACGGTAAACTAAAACATGTCTTGATTCTGTCTCAACCGGTGTTAAATTCTTCAGCCTGAAGGGGTACATAAGCACCACGACCTTCACGTCGTTCTCGGAACAAACCACAGCCGTCTGATAGCTCCCCGCCGGAACCACAAACTCACCCGACTCGGTGGCGGCAGCGGCCTCGACCAACACCGTGTCGACCATCCTCTTCCACGCCACGTAGCCCACAGCGTTGTCCGTAATGACGGTCGTGTCAAACCCACTGCTCGTGAGAACCCAGGAAGCTATTCTAGAGCCTTGTAGGAAAGGCCTGTTTTCAGCGACGAGAAACTTGCATCTCCCACCAGATCTGGCAAGAGCTTCTGCAAGGAGGACTAGGTCTCCATACAAGTCGTCTGCGAGCAAGACGGTTCCATCGCATTTCTCAGCTGCTACGGATGTGCATACAGTTCTCCAGCTCATAGTCTGCTCCAGCAGCTTCAGCTCGTCGTCTGCCATTTGTTTCAAAGCCGCCGCGTAGAAGACGTTGTTCACTCCAGCCGGCTGACTTTCAACACCCTTGAGCATTCTCAGCTGAACCGCAGCCATGTACGCAGGCCATCCGTCGACAGCTTTCAAAGCCAACAGATCCGACAGCTCCTTCATGCTTCTAGCCTCGGTTTTCTTCAAGCTCCACGGAATATCTCTTCTGTCGAGGAAAGCAACTCCTTCGTCGGAAAGCCAAGAAACAGCAAGCGTGTCCACGAGCCTCTTCCAGCGGCTCCAGAATTCAGACAAAACCATCATCCCCAGTATGATTTCATCTCAGACGGATGGAAGACTCCTCTCTCCGTGATTATCCCGGCTATGTACTTCGGCGGAACTATGTCGAACGCAGGATAGTAAGCCTTGACCCCTTCGGGCGCTGTGTCCATTCCTGCGAGGGTTAGAACTTCCTTCGGAGGCCTTTCCTCGATGACGATGTCTTCGTAGGTGTAGGTTTTCCTGTCGGGGCCTGTGTAGGCTAGTACGTAGAAGGGGATGTCGTGCTTGCTGGCTACTACTGCGTATAGGTAGGTGCCGACCTTGTTGGCTATGGATCCGTCCAGAGCAACACGGTCCGTGGCCGTGATGTACTTGCTCACCTCCCTTCTCTTGATTAGCTGGCCGACGCATGGGTCGGGAACCAGAACAGTATCTATACCGGCCTCCTTCAACGTTGGAGCGGTGAGCCTAGCGCCCTGCAGGTAGGGCCGTGTCTCGGGCACAAACGCCTTCACCCTCAACCCCTTCTCGCGTGCGTACAGCAGTGCGTAGACAAGCGCCGGGCCGGCGTAGCAGTTTGTGAGAACTTTGTCGCCGTCGTCCAGCAGGCGAGATGCATGCTCTCCTGTCTTCCGAGCGATCTCCTCGCCTCTCACCATCAACCCGTGAACGTGTCGTGAAATCTCGTTAGCCGGGTCTCGGCCCTCGTCTATCGATTTTAACCCAACTGCGAGGCTGCTTTCAATTACGTGAAAAAGCTCAGCGCCGGTCGGACGGGTCATTCTAAGCCTCTCTCCCGCCTTCAGCAAGATTTTCCGCAACTCCTCCCTGTCCATGTTCTTGGACATGCTTGCGGCCAGAGCCAAGCCGTACCCCGCCGTGTAGGCGATGACAGCCGCCCCCTGGACAACCATGTCCTCTATCGCCCTGGCCACGGATTCAACATCCCGGCAGACAACGTACTCTGTTCGGTGAGGATATAATCTGCGGTCGAGAAGCTTAAGCTCGTTTTTCTCGTATATCACGCACTTAAACCTGTCAGCTAGAATAGGCAGCTCCATTCTGCAACGAGATCGTCGTCTGCCTAATTTAAGTGTGTACCGCTCTGCCTATGCTGGGCATACGTCTCCACCAACGTGGAGTCTTAAATAGATGCGAGAAGATGTGGATTAGGGCTAAGCTGTGCAGCAGCTCGAGGAAAAACTTCTTGTACAGAAGATCGAAAAAGGTATAGTCATAGACCACATATCACCCTGCAAAGGCTTCCTCATCTACAACATCTTCAACCCCGACCCAGACTCTACAGCGGTAGTCGCCAAAAACGTTCCCTCAAAAAAGTACGGCCGGAAAGACCTGGTCAAGATTGAAGGGGAGTACATCACATCAAGCCTAGTCAACATCATAGGCTTGATATCTCCTACTGCGACCATCAACATAATCGCCGACTCGAAGGTGAAGACGAAGCAGAGAGTCAAGCCTCCGGACGAGCTTCTCGGCGTGATAGACTGCAGGAACCCATCATGCTCCTCCAAGGGCCCTGGAAGCAGGTTCACGGTCCAGCTTAGCACCGAGCTGGAGCTAAGCAGCCTGAAGTGCTCGCTGTGCGGCTATACTTTCTACTACGAAGACGCAGTCAAAGAGATCACTCACAAAGCGTCTTCAGGAATCCTTGTTTCACGCAACAGGGTTCAGAGGGAGCTTCTTACGCTGCTCGTCAAGAAGGGCGGGCTGAGGTATCATCAGGAGTTTAAGCTGAAGAGCGGTAGGGTGAGCCCCTACTTCATAAACGTCGGAGCCCTTAACGACGGTGAGTCGCTGGCCAAGCTCCGCTGGGTTTTCGCCAGCTACATAGCCATGCTCCTGAAGGACGGCGTCATCGAGGACTTTGACTACGTCTTCGGCCCAGCCTACAAAGGCATAAACATAGCTTCGCTGACCTGCGAAGGGTTGAGAGAATACTACGGCATCAACAAGCGATTCCTGTACGACAGGAAGGAAGTAAAGTCGTACGGCGACGTCGCGATGGACGGCAGCATAGTCGGCTCAGAGTACTTCGTCGAAGGGCAGCGGATACTCATCGTGGACGACACGATAACCACAGGCAAGACTAAAATCGTCTCCATCGAGAGGCTCGACAGCCTCGGGAGGCACAAGGTCGTCGGCGTGATCGTGGCGGTTGATAGGCAGGAGCTTTCCGACGAAGGTGGTTTGAGTGCTGTGGAGTTTCTGGAGAAGAGGCTCGGCGTCAAAGTATATTCCATCCTACCAGCGGCAACCATTTACGATATGATTAAGAAGGAGCTCAGCGGCGAGGAGCGTGAGTCATGGGTCAGGTACTACGATAGATACGGCGTCGTCAAGCTGAGCAAGTGACGAGGGGATGTCTGCACCACTCAAGACTTTCGAGGAAAGAACCGGGTTGAAGAAGAGTGTTCTCTGTCTAGGGCTGGACCCCGACCCATCCACGCACCCAGACCCACGCCAGAAACTCCTGTACTGTCTAAACATGGTTGAGAAAGTCTCCGACTACTTTGCAGCCGTAAAAATCAACGAGAACTTCGTTCGAGACCTATGCCTCGAAGACCATCAGAGGATAACTTCTCTGGCTGCTGCGAATGGGTTGGTCTCCATCTACGACTGCAAGATAGGCGACATCGGGAACTCTAGCAGGGCTGGGCTGCAGCTGGTTAAGCGGATGGGCTACGACTTCAGCACGTTCAACCCTATTCTGGGGAATGTTGAAGAGGTTGCGAGGGAAGCTAGCAGGGTTGGAGTGGGTGTTCTGGCTCTGCTTCATCCCTCAAACCCTGAGTCTAGAAGGTATTACAGGGCTGTTGTGGACGGTAGGAAGCTGTATGAGCTGATCCTGGAGGATGTGTGTTCATCCAGCGTCGAGGGCGTGGTTTTAGGGCTTCATCCAGAACTTACCACTGCGGAGATTGCTTACGTGCGTGAGAGGCTGGGAGACGAGAGGATTATTTTGTTCCCCGGAGTCGGTGTTCAGGGCGGTAAGCCTGAAGCAGCCATCATGCATGGAGGACGTAGGATTCTCGTCAACGTCGGTAGAGCTATACTTGGTTCGCCAGACCCGGTCCAAGCCGCAGCACGGCTTTCGGAGCAGTTGAGAAGAGCCCCCCGAGACATTTAACAGCCGGACCGTCCTTCCCAGCTTTTGAAGAACCTCATGACCGCATACACGGCTAGGGAGACAACTCCCCATGACAGGGCTGCGAGTGGGCCCAGACCAGCCAGCTCGATCGGCAGGTCTGTGACGAGAATGGATGTGCTCCAGAGAGCGTTTACGGCTCCGTGCAGAGAAGCCGCCGGGAGTATGCTTGATGATAGTTTTTTTACCGCTGCGTGGGGTATCGAGAGGGAGGCCGTGAACAACGGGAACAACACCACTCCGGCGAGACGGTTGTCGGGGTAGTTGTATCCAAGCAGGATGATGGCTGATGCGTGCCACAGACCCCACACAGCGCCAACAGCGACCGAAGCCTTTACAAACCCCAGCCCAGCAGCCTCCAGCCTCTCCTGCAGAAAACCCCTCCAACCAACCTCCTCCCCGAAGGCGAAGAGAGCGTTTAGAGTTATAGCCGCTGTGTAAGCGTTCACGGAAACGAGTAGGAAAGCCGTGGCTGGGTCGAGCGGCACCTGCAGGGAGGCGAAAAGCTGCATCAGCCTGTAGGGATTATAGTTCCCCGAGGCCGTCAGCAAAACTACGAACAACCCGAGCGCAGCGAAGACGGTAGCGGGAGCGAGAAGATACACGGCGACTAGACGCAGCCCTATGCTCCGGCGTACACGGTACCACTTGTATCCACTGAGCAGAGCGGCGGCGGCGGGCGTGTACATTCTGACGACCCCCCATACAAGCACCACATCCTGCCCCCTCAACCCACCGCTCAGAAAAACAAAAACATCCAACAAAGCCGCTAAACCGAAAGCAACAACCACAAAAACAAGAACACCCATCGACCAGCTCTAACAATACATCCTTAAATGGATATAGCCCCGGTGGGATTTGAACCCACGTCGCAGGGTCCAAAGCCCTGCATCCTTGGCCGCTAGACGACGGGGCTCCACTCATTCGCTGTTTCTCTGGTTTTATCTACTTTTCGCCGAAAACGATTTTCAACAGTTAAATACCTGACGCATTCGAACTCATCACGTTTTCTTCCCGCACCACCGCTAGGTAGGGGCTGGCTTCGCCTGCTTTGTCCCAGGTTTGGACTTTGCCGGGCGTTCCGGAAAGATGTCCGAGCATGATGGGCCTGAGCACGGTAAGGTGAGGATGCCTAACGACGGTCTCTCGAACCCGTGGGTTGTCAACCCTATGCTGGATGACGAGATGGGTTTGGAGGCTCTTCAGGCTGTCTATGACTTGTACGGTTTTGCTGTTTTCTCCGTCTCATGCGTTGCTGATGCGAATGTTACTTGGTCGATGCTGTGTACGGCTGCACCCAGCTGCTTCACTGCGTTGGCGACGTCGTCGTAGCTTATTGAGTGCCCCTCCACCGTGAGCTTGACTGTTTCGGTGTCTGCGTCAACCTCGATTATGGAGACCTCGACTTTCGAAACTCCTTTGAGGCTTGTGAGGGCTTGGGCGAAGTTAACCATGTCGGGCTTGTGCGGCTTCAGGACATCTAGAACTAGCCTCGATAGGACGAGGTCCTGCCTCTCGGGCATCCTCTTATGAGACACCATGGTTAGCTGGAGGGGTTGGTTATTTAGTTTTGAGACGGCTTAACCTCGAAAAAGCTTATATACTTGTTTGATCTGGCCCCATTTCCTCAAGCGTCTTCAGAGCTTCCCGCACGTGCTTGTCGGGCATCAACCCATCCACAACCTTCAAAACCACCCCCCTCTCGTCGACCACGAAGGTCTTCCTCTTACTCATCCCGAGAAGGCCCAGGGCTCCGTATCTCCTAGAAACATCGCCGTCGACGTCGCTTAAAAGATGGTGAGTGAGGTTATGCCTCTCTGAGAACTTTTTATGACTGTCCAAGCTGTCCCGGCTTATGCCCAAGACCACGGCTCCGTGCTTCTCGAACTCCGGCAGCATGTCCCTCACCAAACAGTTTTCACGAGTGCATCCAGGCGAACCGTCCTTGGGGTAGAACATCAGAACAACCCTACGCCCCCTCAGCTTCTCGAGCTGCACCACATCGCCACGCGTCGACGGTAAGGAGAAGTCCGGAGCTCTTTCTCCCTCTCTAATCATGGCGGGAAGCCCGCCGCCACGCTAATAGAGTTTACCGAACATCACGGTCTTCAATAAACAACTCCACAAATTTTTATATAACACACGGCTTAACGCCGGGCATGACTGTCGCCGCCGGCCGGAAGGTTTCGAAGGAGTTGATGAAGTACTATCCTGTGGTTCCGCTGGAGGAGAGGGAGAGGAGGTGGAGCCGTGTAAGGAGGAGGATGTCTGAGCAGGGTATCGACTGCTTGGTTGTCTGGTCTAGCGACAGGGGCTATGGAACTTCCCACGCCAACATGCGTTATCTGCTTGGAATAGCTCCCGAGTCGATAGCGGGAGGAATAGGCCTCTTTCCGATAGACGGCGACCCCGTGGCATTCGTAGACTACCCCAACTACTACGACCCCTACCCCGCTCACCTAGCCTATCAGGACTGGATAACGGACGTAAGGCCGCTCGCAGGCATGAAGCCCATAGCCGAGGAGGTTAGGAGAAGAGGGTACGGCGAGGGAGTGGTGGGTCTTGTGAGCCATTACCTGGCCTGCATGGTTGACCAGGAACCCTACATCGTGCCGCATTACGACGTCTTGGCGCTCCAGCGCTTCCTACCTAAAGCAAGGCTGGTGGAGGCCACGGCGTTGGTTGATTCGGAGAGGATGGTCAAGAGCGACTTCGAGGTGAGGATGCTGGAGAAGTCAGGAGTCATCGCCCGGAAGATGGTGGATGCTTTGATCGAGACAGCGAGGCCTGGGGTGAGGGAGAACCAGGTTGTTGCGGAGATGACCTACGTAATGCTCACCGAGGGAGGTGAGGGATATCTCTTCAACCAGCTAGCTTCGGGGAGCATAGACGACGAGTGGAGGCACCTGCTTCACGGCAAGGGGCTGCCGCTGGGGCCGACGTCGAGGCCGTTGGGAGACCACGACATAGTGATCACGGAGTTTCACGCAAGCTACGGCGGATACCTAACAGGGGTGGAGTTCACGGTTCTTGTTGGCAGAGAGGACGACAACGTACAGTACATCCACGACGTTGCGGTGGAGGCGTTCAAGAAGGCTCTGCCTAACTTCCGGCCGGGTGTAAGGCTGCAGGAATGTATTGATGCGATGAGGAAGCCTGTGAGCGAGGCGGGGCTGAAGTACATAGAGCTGGGCTTTCATGGACATGGACTTTCTTCCCCAGACTTTCCGACCTACGTCTACAGCTCGGAATGGCCCTACGAGGCTGGTCAGGGGCTTGAGGAGATGAGGTTCGAGAGGAACATGGTTTTCGGGATAAACATCGACCTCCACAACCCGCGGTGGAGGGACGACGTTGGAATAATGCTGGGCGACACGGTTGTCGTGGACGACCCTCCCAAGCTCTTGGCGAAAATCCCACTAGACCTGCCTGTATGCAGGTAGCTTCTCACCCCTAGCTTGGAAGAGATGCGGAAACTTCTTGAGAACTCTTTCGACAAGCTCCTTGTCGGCTGCTACCACGGGAGGGAAAGACGACAGCCGGTGGTAGGGGCGGCAGGCGTTGATTATGGCTCTTGTGTTCGTAATGTCTCCCTCCTCTGCTTTCTTGGGGTCGAGCAGGGGGTCGACGGGGCTGTCCCAGCATCCACGAATTATGTCTATGTCTTTCTCGGGGTCGCATCGTGTAGCAACAGCCCACACAACCTCTGAAAGGTTTGAGGGGTCTATGTCGTCGTCAACAACTATCACGAACCTCCCTGCGTAAGCACCGGCTCTACATGCCGCAGCAGCAAGCCCCGCTTGCTTAGCGTGTCCCGGATACCTCTGCTTGACCGATACAACAACCCAGAACCCTGCGACGCCGCCAGTGCCTCCCTCGTTGGCGCACCACACACCCCTCACCTCTGGAACATGCTGCTCAACCTCCCTCCACAACGCAGCAGAGCTGACCACGTTTATGGCAAGGGCTTCGGGCAGTGGAGGCCTTAGCGGCGGGTTTCCCTGAACGATTGGGTCGTTCCTGTAGTAGATTCGTCTTACTTTCACGATGGGGCATTTCTTCGCAGGCGTGACGTAGCCGGGCCACTCGCCGAACGGGCCGTCGTAAACCGACTTGACCCATGTCGGCACAAGCTCCCCCTCGAGGACAGCCTCCGACGTCGCCGGTATCGGCAGTCCCGTCAACTCGCTCACGATGTACTTGACTGGTCTTCCACGTATTCCTCCAGCGGTCTCGAAGACAGACTCGCCCCAGCCGGTTAGCTGGTAGCCTCCCATCACGAAGAACGTCGGCTCCTGCCCCAGCGAGATCACTATGGGGCAGTTAAGCCCCCTCTCCCAGTAAAGCTTCCTGATTATGTCGCCGTGCTTGCCGCCCGCTATGTTTATCGAGACCTCGTCCCTGCCTACGACCATCACTCTGTAGGTGCCTACGTTAACCCATCCCTCGTCGGGATGCTTTGTGATGACTGAGCACCCTGTCCCGATGAACTTACCTCCGTCGTACTTGCTCCACCTAGGAGCTGGAAACCTAGAGACATCCACGTCATCCTCCATGACAACGTTCTCCATCACAGGCCCGTCGGAGACCTCCACAGGCCTGACGACAGGCCTCTGCTCTATCCTCTCCTTCCAAGCCTTCACCATGCGTATCCCCTTCAAAGACTCATCTAGACCCAACACCCTCGCCGTCCTCCTCTCCGTGTTGAACAAGTTGGTGGCTACCCTGAAGCCCGCAGGTTTTCCAGATATCCTGTCGAAGAGCAGAACCGGGGGAATCTCTCTCTTAGCCATCAACTCTGTTATCGCGCCAATCTCCAACTCCTCCTCAGCACCCAGAACGACCTCTAGCTCTCCGTCTTTCTCAGCATCCCTGATGAACTCACGCAAATCCTCGTAAGGGAAAGGCACAGCAACTCACAGAGACAACCATCCTATAAGCATTAAACAGTTGCTCAAAACTTACGCTTAAATACGCTGCACTACCATCGCCCCCGAAACGGCATGGATGTTTCTTTGCTTTCATGGTGTTTACGGAATAACGATTTTGACAGCAGGACTTACGCCATGCTAGCCGGGGAGGCTGAGAAGCTAGGCTACTACGGGTTCTTCTCCGTCGAGGGAACTGACCGGAAGGCGCTTCCCCACCTCATCACAGGCAACGTAAGGTCTGCCTTCGTTAACAACGCAGCCGCAGCGCTCAGCACATCCACCATCAAGCTGGGGACCAGCATAGTCAGCATATACTCGAGAACACCTCTGGCCATCAGCTTCGAAGCAGCCACGTTGAACGAGCTGTCTAACGGCCGCTTCATACTAGGCGTCGGAGTAGGAGGGCCCTGGCTCGTCGAAAAAGGCTACGGCTACCCGCTCGACAGACCTGCCGTCAGGATGAAGGAGTTTCTAACGATTGTCAAGAAAGCCCTTTCAGGCGAGAAAGTTGATTTTCACGGCGATTTCTACAACGTGGTGGACGTCAGGCTAAAGCCGCTTCATCCAGTCCCTCCTTCCGTTTTGATGGCTGGGCTGAACCCGTCCATGCTGAGGGTTGGAGGCATGCTGGCCGACGGGGTGATACTCAACATGTTCCCGATAGAGGCCTTGGAGTTCGCCCGTGAGAGAATCAAGGAGGGAGCCGAGAAGGTAGGAAGAAACCCTAGGGAAGTTAAGCTGTATGTGCTGGCTCCCTGTGGCGTCTCTGAAGACAGGGTCGTAGTAAACTCACTCAAGACGGGAATCGCATTCTACTGCCATATCTCCACTCATCACAAATTCCTAGCCTACGCCGGGCTGCAGAGCTATGCTGATAAAATCCAGAGGGTCTGGACGAGCGAGGGACCGGAGAAGGCTGCTGAAGAAGTGGGCGACGAGCTTCTCCAGAAGCTGACTCTAGGATACACGCCGGAAAGAATAGCGCTCAGATGCAAGGAGTATCTGGCAAAGGGTGCTCTCCCGCTGTTATATCCGCATTTCGAGAAGGAGAACGGCAGACTGCAGCTGTCGCGGCTGATGCAGTCCCTGAAGAAAGCCTAGACTTTCACAAGCCCTAGCTTCCTCAACACAGGTCCTCCAGCGACCCCTACGTCCCCGCTCGTCAAAGAGCCCAGCTCAACATACTCCAACCTCTTGAACCAAGGCCTTCTGGTAAACCTCAGACCGCGTGCTTGGTATACGAAGCAGAGATGCCAGTGGCTGTACCCCGGGTAGTACTTGCTGGGCTGAGTGAACGACACTATGTCGAGCAGCTCGAGCTTCTCAACGTCTCCGTCTAGCATGTTTTTGATTACACGCTCTGCGCAGCTGACGGGATGCTCTCCGTAGTGGAGAAACCCGGAGGGCACGAACCATTTGTCTCTCCAAATCCCCTCCCTATGGATGTATATCCCCCATTCGCTGCGTAGATGCTCTCCGTAGCCGTCTCCGTCCAGCATCCCCAGAAGAATGGATTCATCTCTGAGGTCTAGAATGTAGGTCATAATGCACGTCCCCCCGACGGGGATGTACTTTATGCCATCCTGGTCGACACCAAACCTAGCCCATCTCTTGAATTCATCCATCGCCATACAGAGTCGGCTACCTGTAGCCCAAGCTGGCTATAACCTTTACAGGGATCTCGCTCAGCTCGCTGAAGTAGAGGGGGATGATGAAGACCGTCACCCGTTGGTTTGCGACGTTCAGGTTGTAGAGGTTCTCTACTATTAGAATGTCCTTACCCAGCAGTATCTCGTGAACAGGTCTATCGCCTATCTTCTTACGTTTGGCTAAAGGCATGTCGGGGGAGGGCGTGTCCATGCACAGCATCTTGATTTTCCTAGAGGCAAGCCATTCAGCAGCATCTTCCGCCAGAAACGGATACTCGAGATACTTAGCGTCGTCCCTGTACATCCACCACCCAGTGCTTATTAGAACTATGTCTCCACGCCTTACCGACATCCCGCACCCCTCAAGATCTTCTCGATTTATGGGCTCCATGGCTTGTTTCTTCAGCTCGAGAACGACGCCTCTCCCGACGAACGTGTCAGGCTCGTAGGAGACTATCGTTTTTCCGGAGGGGTTCACGAACCGTGGAAGGTCCATGTGAGTGTCTCTGTGCGTTATCCTGATCTTCTTGCAGATCTCCCAGTTGTAAGCGTTGGAGTCAGGTTGTACCAATCGGGGGAACAGGTTGCCGCTGCCATCTACGGTGATGGGGAATGTGAGGTCGTGGAAGCGTGTGCTCCCACGTTTGCCTCGACGCTTAACAGCCTCCACATCCTCCGTCTGAAAGGTCTCCTCTATCCTTTGAGCCAGCTGCCTCACGCTGTAGCCGTATTCTGCAGTTTCGTCGAGAAGCCTTAGCTGATGCTGGGGGTCTTTGACTGAGAGAAGAAGCCTGAGATGGTAGAGGCCTATGCTGGACTTCGTAGCGCTACGAATGCTCCTCCAGCGTTCGATTACTCTGGGCGAAAGCTTGAGGAGCTCAACCCGGTTGTACACGTAATCCCTGGAAAGGCCCAGCATCTCGGCTAGCTCCTCGTAAGTTTTCTTAAGATGGTTCTTCATGTATGAGAAGAGCCTAGCCTCTTCGACGGGGTCTCTTTCAAGCCTGTGAAGGTTCTCGAGACAGTGCTGAACTAGAAACTCCTCGTCTCCCAGCTCCGGCTCTACGTATGCTGATATCTTCTTCAGCCCTGCAAGCTTGGCTGCCTCCAGCCTCCTCCTGCCCCAGACCAGCTCGTATAACCCCTCCCCCGCACTCCTTAGCTTTATCGGAACCGAGACATCTCCTCTGTTCTTGAGCTGTTTAGCGAGGCTCACTATGTCGCCTAAGTCTTCTCTCAAAGGCAGCCAGTCAGGGGTGATGATTCGATCTAGGGGGATCTTCTTGAGCTCGTTCCTCCGCCGAGCCTTCATCTAGGTTCT
>JAWAFZ010000025.1:0-18175 GCA_038890155.1 Candidatus Caldarchaeum sp.
GTGTTTGCTGTAAGCCTCGAAGACGATGAGCTGCGGCTGGACATAGGCACGCCTGAGACATACTTGCACGCATTAAAATCATCCTACGATTACATGGCTGGTGGAAGACCTTGAAGATATCCTTCGTGGGCCTTGGATACGTCGGTCTGACTACAGCGGTGTGCTTGGCTGCCAAAGGGTTCAAAGTTGTAGGGATAGACCTTGACCAGAGCAAAATAGATTTGATAAACGGCGGAAAAGCGCCGTTCAAGGAGCCTGGGTTGGATAAGCTTCTACCTCGGGTGCTGCGTAAGGGAAGCTTCAGATGCAGTACGAATTACTCGGAGATTGCCGGTACTGACCTTACGTTCATAACAGTCGGAACGCCTTCGGGGCATGATGGAAGCATAGACCTCACGTACGTCATGAATGCGTCTAAAGCTATCGGAGAGGTGTTGTCGGCTAAGCCAAGGCCGCACACCGTTGTCGTGAAAAGCACGGTGGTTCCGGGAACTACTAGAAACCTCGTTAGGAGGGGTCTGGAGCAAACGTCTGGCAAGATGGTTGGGGATGGTTTGAACCTTTGCGTGAACCCTGAGTTTCTCCGCGAGGGGTCTGCCGTGAACGACATGTTCAACCCCGACAGGATCGTCGTGGGTGATGATTGGGGAGGCGGCGGACGCGTCCTTCTCAGGCTTTACAGGAAGTTCTATGGTGGGAAACTAGCTCCCGTCCTCCGGACGAACACGGTCAACGCCGAGATGATAAAGTACGCCAGCAACGTCTTCCTAGCAGCCCGGATCAGTCTGGTCAACGAGGTTGCGAACATGTGTCAGCAAACTCCGGGGGCGGACGTCTCGGTGGTGGCGAAAGGCGTTGGAATGGACAGGAGGATTGGGCCTCATTTCTTGAACGCAGGGCTTGGGTATGGAGGAAGCTGCTTTCCGAAAGATGTGAAGGCTTTTATAGCTTATGCGAAGTCTTTAGGCCAGCCGGCTGAAGTGCTCGAGGCTGTTGAAAGAGTCAACAACAACCAGCCCTACAGAGCTGTCGAGCTTGCAGAGAAGATTCTCGGCAGTTTGGCTGGGAGGAGGGCGGCATTACTGGGGCTTGCTTTCAAGCCCAACACCGACGACGTTCGTGAGGCTGTCTCGCTCAAGATAATCGACCGTCTCCTCGCAGCAGGCTGCTCAGTCGTGGTCTACGACCCAGCCGCCGTGGAAAACGTTCGACGGGTTTACGGCGAACGAGTAGACTACGCCAAGTCTGCTGTCGAATGCATCGACAAGGCTCATTTCTGCATAGTTGCAACCGAGTGGGATGAGTTCAGAAGGCTAAAGCCAGAAGACTTCATGAAACGTATGAAACACCCTGTTGTAATCGACGGCCGGAGAGTCTTCGACCCCAAAGTATTCTCAAAAGCTCTCGTTTACTCCGGAATAGGCTTAGGCCCTGTGAGCTAGAAAAGTCGTTGACGGAGGCGCTGAGTTTATCGATTCTCATCGCGTTGAATTCTTCGCCAAGCATGTGAAAACTTCAGGCAACCCTTCCGCATGTTTATTAACCCACCCGAAGCACCAGACACAAGATGCACCACCACCCCAAAGCATCGCTGGTAGTGCTAAACTACAACTCGCTGGAAAAACTCGGCCCCCAGACGACAGACTACCTCCAAAGCATCTCGGAAACAGACTACCCCAACCTCGAAATTGTCATCGTAGACAACGCATCGACCGACGGAAGCCTAGAGAGAATTGAAGAGATGTTTCGAGACGACGCCAGGGTCAAAATCATAAAGCTGGGCCAGAATCTCGGCTACGCCGGAGGCAACAACGGCGGGGCTAGAACCGCCTCCGACGACTCGAAATACCTTGCCTTCCTCAACAACGACGTCGTCGTCGAAAATGACTGGCTCACCAAAATTATCGATGTAATGGAGGCTGACGAAACCATAGGCGCTGCTCAGCCCAAAATCATGCAGCTCAAAAACCCGGAACTCGTCGACTCCCTAGGCGGCTTCGTCGACCGTACGGGGAGAGCCTACGACGCGGGACACGGGCTTCGGCAACCAAACACCCCACAAACCCCCTATCAAGTGTTTTATGCACGGGGCGCTGCCATCGTCGTCAGGAAAAAGTTGTTCGAAAGGCTAGGGGGCTTCGACGAGGACTACTTCATCTACTTCGAGGAGACCGACCTGTGCTGGCGGCTGCGACTTCTCGGCTACAAGGTTGTTGCAGTTCCTCAGTCCAAGATCTACCACCTCGGAGGCGGCACGACAGGGGGCCCGAAGCCAGAGATAGTCCATCTCAGCAGGAGAAACCAGCTCACGACTCTTGTTAAAAATTACTCAGCCCCGAACATGATTAGGTACGCAACACAGCTGTCGCTCACATACCTTCTTTACTCCCTACTCAACGTGTTCAGGCCGGGGAGGATGAAGCTGTCGGTCAGCGTTGCCTCCGCCGTCCTGTGGAACATCGCAAACTTGAAGAGAACCATCCGGAAACGTGCCGTGGTCCAAGCTATGAGGAGGGTGTCTGATGACGAGATTATGAAGATGATGTTGACGAGGGAGAGGTATGATTTGCTGACCCGCTATCTAACGAGGTCCTACTAGTTTTCTTCCTAGCTCGTAAACCATGCCTGCGGTTCTGACCGCCTGTCGGACGACCTCGATGAACGGTAGAACAATTTTCTCAACAAAGCTCAGGTCCTGTAATTTGTAGTACTTTCGTAGATAGTGTAGGTAGATGACGAGTTGTAGTGGTGGGAGGAAAAGGGCCGCTGTAAGAATGGTGTTTTTTGCGGTCAGAAGCGGCGCCATGTCGGGATGTTTGTCGTATATGTGAACGTAGCTCCTGCCGTAGCGGAAGTTGGTTTTCCAAAAGCGGGCCCGCTCGAGATGAGTCGCCTCCATATTCAGGTAGGACAGCCGGTAGCCGGCCTTCCTAAGCCTGAAGCTGATGTCGCTGTCCTCCTTCGCCAGCCTAAAGTAGTGGTCGAAACCACCGACTCTCTCTAGTGCATCTCGCCTGAACAGGCTGCACGCCGTGTGAAGCGCTACAGCTTCAGCGGGGTACACGGGTTCGTCGAGGTGGAGATGTATGGCGAGGTTTTTGGCTTGGAACACGGCCGACCAGCCGCCGCCTGAGATGACTGGACGAAGCTTCGCCGAGACAGCACCTAGACCCGGGTCGTTCTCGAGAACTTTCACGGCTTGGCGCAGAAACTCCGGCTTCATCACAACGTCGCTGTCAAGCATCAACACGTATGGTGAATCTCCATTACGCCAGCCAACATCACGGGCGTACCCCAGGCCGAGCCCACGGTCGTCCACTATGACCACGTCCAGCCTGCCGCGGAATCCTTCCGCTATTGGAACGGTTTTGTCAGACGACGACCCGTCGACAATAACTACACGCCCAACCACGTCGCCGGCCTCGGCCACGGCGTTCAAACACTTCCTTATCGTCCTCTCAGAATTCTTCGTCAAGACGACTACAGAAGTCTTCATGAGGCGCCACTAACCAGCCCTCACGTGAAGGGGCTCGATTACAGGCTATTCCGCTGGTTTAGAAGAGGCTGCAGCGATTCTGTTCAAGTAGTTGGCCCTGTTCCTCTGGCGTGGGAAGGGTGATTTACGTGGCTTGGCCTCGAGCTTCGGCGTCTGGCTCCTGACCTTACCCGCTTTCGTTATGCTTCCGTGGGAGGGCATTCCGTCGAGACGTGTCGGACGCCTGTATTTAGAGCTATCTCGTTTAAATGGCGGCTCAAACAAAGATGCCTGTGATGCGGCAGGCTTACGTTCTGATGACGGCAGCCGGGCTGGCTGTCTTCGACGAGAACCTAGGCTACTTGGGTTTGAAGCCGTTCGCCGAGAAACCCGAAGCCATAGCACGGGTCATCACGTCGGGCGAGGCTCCGAAAGACTATGTCGACCGTTTTTTGGAGGAGGTGAAGGAGATGGGTTTCGCCGAGCTCCTGTACTGGGATGAAAGGGTCGGAGAGATGCTGAGGGCTGGCGCTGAGACGCACGGTCTCCGTCTAAGAGCAGTCGACCGTTTGACTCTGGACGTCGAGCAGGCGATGCCGGCTGGAGAAGCTGAGAAGTACAGAGACCTTGTGAGGGATGTGTCGACCGAGCTGGCTAGGCTGAAGATCATAACAGAGGCTGAGAGACGCGACCTTCACATCGTCCACGCCGTCAGAGCTCTCGACGACCTAGAGAAGATGAAGAACCAGCTGTACGTGAGGGTGAAGGAGTGGTACGGCGTCCACTTCCCCGAGCTAGGGTCCTTGGTTGAAGACCTTGACGCTTTCCTCGAGGTCGCCGCCGTGCCTCTGCTGAGGCATGAGGTCGCCGAGAAGGCTTCGAGCTTGTTCAAGCCGGAGCTGGCCAGCAGGGTGGAGGAGGCTGCGGCTAGGTCTGTTGGTGGAGCGTTGTCCACCCGCGATGCTGCTGCGCTGTCTGCGCTGGCCTCTCTAGGACGTGATGTCAGCCGTCTGGCTGAGAAAACCGCTGAATACATCAAGGACCTGATGGCTTCGGAGGCACCCAACCTCTCCGCCGTCGCCGGGCCTGTTCTGGGAAGCAGGCTGATATCGCTGGCAGGAGGGCTGGAGAACCTCGCCCGCCTCCCCGCCAGCACGATCCAGGTTCTGGGCGCTGAGAAGGCTTTGTTCAGGTTTTTGAAGACGGGGCGTGGAGCACCCAAGCACGGCGTCATCTTCCAGCATCCTTTGATCCACATGGCTCCCAAGTGGCAGAGGGGGAAGATTGCGAGAGTTCTGTCGACGAAGATTAGCATAGCGGCGCGCATCGACTATTTCAGCAAGGAGGATCGCAGTAGCCAGCTGCGTGAGGCTTTGGAGAAGAGGGTTGAGGAGATCAGGCGTAAGTATGCTGCGCCTCCGAAGAAGGAGCCTCCTAGGGTTGTTGAGCGGCGGAGGAGGCGGAGATGAAGCACGTCGTCAAGTCTCACTCAAGGTTTCAGGGTGTTTTTTGGGTAGAGGACCATGCGGGGGTTAGGCTGGCTACTCAGAACCTTGTGCCGGGCTTCTCGGTCTACGGTGAGGAGCTTGTCCGTGTGGAGGGAGTTGAGTACCGTGTGTGGAACCCTTTCCGCAGCAAGCTGGCGGCCGCAATCATGAAGAACGTAGAGGAGATTTTTATCAAGCCAGGGGTCAAGATACTCTATCTCGGCTCAGCCACCGGTACAACGGTGTCGCATGTCTCGGACATCGTTGGCCTCAACGGGTTCGTCTACGCCGTCGACTTCTCTCCCAAAGTCATGCAGCAGTTCATCAGGAACGTGGTCGAGAGGAGGAGGAACGTCGCACCGATACTCGCAGACGCAACCAAGCCTGAGACATACCGGCTTTTCGTGGGAACTGTTGAAGTGGTTTACGGCGACGTGGCTCAGCCGACTCAAGCCCAGCTGATTGTCTCAAACTCACGGCTATACCTGAAGAGAGGCGGCGGCGTGTTGCTCGCAGTCAAAGCCCGCAGCATAGACAGCGTGGAGGAGCCTGAAAAAGTCATCAAGCAGGAGGTGCGTGTACTGTCAGAGAGGGGGTTTGAGGTTCGTCAGACGGTGTGGCTCGATCCTTTTGAGAGAGACCATGTGATGGTGGTGGCGGTCTACCGTGGCTGACGGGCTTGTTTGCGGCGTTGACGAGGCTGGTCGTGGATGCGTTGTAGGGCCCCTCGTGATTTCAGCGTTTCTCTGCCGTCGAAGGGATGCAGGGCTGCTGCGTAAGATGGGCGTCGCTGACTCGAAAAGCCTCAGCCGGAGGAGACGGGCTGAGTTGTACCAGCTGCTGGAGGAACGTTTCAGGTTCGAGGCCGTTCTCGTAGAGCCCAGACGCATAAGCGTAAGCCTGAGGGCGAGCGGGGGAATGGGGTTGAACGAGCTCGAATACCTCCACGTGGCTAGGCTGATAGACCGGCTTAACCCCTCAAGGGTTTACGTCGACTCGCCCGACAGGAACGTGAGGAGAGCGAGGCTGAGGATTCTCAAGCATCTTAAGCGTCGAGCCGACGTCCGCTGCATGGTCAGAGGGGATAAGACAAACATCTTCGTCGCAGCAGCCTCGGTCGTGGCTAAGGTTGTGAGGGACCGGGAGGTCGAGAGGCTAAAGCCGGTGTTGGGCGACTTCGGCTCAGGCTACCCGTCCGACCCGAAGACAAGGCGATGGCTTGCCCAAAACCTCGAGACCAGCGCCGTCGACGACTTTGTCCGACTCGGCTGGAAAACCCTCGATAAGCTGAGACAGACCAGTCTTGACGATTTCTAGGGTCGCTGCCTTGACTGGGAGGCCGGGCGTCGGCAAGACCACGGCCTTGGTGAGGGTTGTTGAGCTTTTGGTGAAAGATGGATACAAGCCGGGCGGTTTCTACACACGTGAGGTTAGGCAGGGCGGTGTTAGGACAGGGTTCGAGATCGTCGACCTAACGTCCGGAGCTAGGGCCGAGCTTGCCTCTGTGGGAAGAGTTGAGGGCCCTCATGTGGGACGGTATGCCGTGAACTTGGACAGCATAAGGTACGTGGCTGTTGCCGGCGTAAAGAAGGCTCTTGCCGAGGCTGACGCTGTTTTCGTTGACGAGGTTGGTCCGATGGAGCTCCTGTCCAGAGAGTTCGTCGACGTTGTGAGGGAAGTTCTGAGAAGCGGCAGGCCTGCGTTGTTCACCCTACACATCTCCGCACGCCACTCCATAGTACAGGAAGTAAGGAACCACGCCGGTCAGTACCTGTATGTCTTGGACGTGAGGAATAGAGACGCTGTTCCTCACACCGTTTACGGGGTGATGCTAGGGTGGCTGAAGAGCTGAGCCAGCTAGGGTTCCCAGCCAAGTGGTACGTCGAGGGAATGGTCAAGTTCCTTGCACCAGCCTTCCCAACAACCCGTGCCGGAGAACCAACCGCTCCAACAAAGTGGCCCGTCTTCTACAACCCTTTCTCAGTCCTCTCAAGAGACCTAACAGTCGTCCTAGCAAGGACTTTCGAAAGGAAGGGTGTTGTCGCCGAACCACTAGCCGGGTCGGGCGTGAGGTCGATCAGACTGCTCGTCGAGACCAACAACATCGTCAAGGCGCTGATGAACGACGTCAACCCGACGGCGGTGAGGGTCATGAAGATCAACACGGCGCTCAACAAAGTCAGCGACAGGGCTGAGGTCTTCGAGACAGATGCAGCGGTTTTCCTCACCGGACGCAGCAGCCGGAACGACAGGGTTTACTACGTGGACGTCGACCCGGTAGGCGCCCCCGCTAAGTTTGTGGAGAACAGCCTGAGGGCTGTTGAGAATGACGGGTTCTTAGGTGTTTCGGCCACCGACCTAGCGGCCTTGGTCGGAAACCATCCAGAGGCATGCTTCAGAAAGTACGGTCTGCTGTCAGGTAGGACTTATTTCGGCAAGGAAGTTGCTTTGAGGCTCCTTTCGAGTTTCGTCGTCCAACGGGCGGCGTCGCTCAACGTCGCAGCCCGTCCAGTGCTGTCGGTCTACCACAGGCACTTCGTCCGAATATTCTTCAGGGTTTCAAGGGGGAGGTCAAGGGTCATCAAGCTGCTGGAGAGCCTCGGATGGATACAGGCCTGCAACAGCCTACACCATGCCCAGCACCCACTAACCTCTCCACCGGGGCTTAGATGCGTCTCATGCGGAGGGAGGGCGGTCATGATAGGGCCTGCTTGGCTCGGCCCCCTTCACGACCAAGGGCTCGTCGAGAAAATGACTGGTCAGACGGGGGAGCTGCACGCCGCCCAAAAAATTCTGAGGAAGGTCGCTGAAGAAGTAGATGTCGTCGGGTTCTTTCCAGTTGACCTGCTAGCCCGCGCTTCTCGCAGGCATCCGCCCTCGCCAGCGAGGCTTGTTGAGTGTTTGAGGGAGACGGGGTACAGAGCTTCCCTCACTCACGTGGACCCGACGGGTGTAAAGACGGATGCTCCCGTTGACCGTGTTCTACGGGTCTTCGTCTGAAGCCTAGGAAGATTAGGAAAACTTCAGAGCTGCCTCGCTTGGTGGACCTGGGCACGTATCTCTCGAACTTACGGAACCTCCTTGATGTATCCCGCTCGAAGCCTCGCAGCGCTGGATGTTCGAAGGCTTTCAGCACCATGTTCCCGCCTCTCTTTAGAAACATGTAGGCGATCTCCCTGCTCCTCGTCAGAAGGTCTGTGTGCTGCTGTATCAGAAGGTCGTAGTCGCCTGTGTGGTGGGGCGAGAGGTCTGAGACGACGACGTCGAACAACCCTTGCCTAACTAGGTTCCCAAGCTCCCTCACAAGCCTGTGCTCGAAGACATCGGCCTGTATGAAGACTACGTTGGGCTTCTCTAGCTTGAGAGGCTCGACGTCCACCGCCACGACAAGCCCTCCATCCCCCACGACTTCAGAAGCCACGGACGTCATTCCCCCAGGGGAGGCCCCTAGGTCCAGAACTCTTCCCCCCTCAGGGATTACGCGCCATCTCCTCTGTATCTCCTCCAGCTTGAAAGCAGCCCTCGAAGGCAGGCCCATCTCCTTGGCCATACGCCAGTAGGCGTCCTCGCTTCGCCGCTGAAGCCACTGCTCCCTCGTCACTTGGTCTCACTCTTAGCGTTGAGCCATTCCTCCAACAGTACGCACTGACGGTAGTGGGGCTCGCTTCGGGGGCCGCAGAGGGGTTCGTAGATGCATGAAGGGCAAGGCACGCCCAGCAGCGGCCTTATGTCAACCTGCTTTATCAACGGAACCAGCCTGCGTGTCCACCTGTCGTTGGAGAAAGCCTTGACTCTCTTGATGTAGCCTTTCCTCTCGAGCTTGATGCCTATGCGTGATCCTTCCCGGCTCGTCACGCCCAGCTTGTGCCACAGCTCCGACTGCAGCATCCCCTTCTCGTGCTGCATGAGCAGCGTGAGGGCTTTTTCCTCAAGCTTGGAGAGCTTTGCAGGCAAGAACCCGTCCGGTACTATAATGTTCGCCGGTTCAACTTAAATTGTGTGTTTCGTGTCGTTGCTGATGTAATTATTTTTAATATCATGCTTACCCACGGGAACAAGCCTTAAATACATTAAACAGCCCTATCCGGCGTGTTCGACCCCGTCGAAGCTGCATACACCGCGGCGTTGTTCGTCTGGGTGCTGGCCGTCTCTCTGGTTTTTACGAGGAAGCTGTACGGATGGATGAGGAGCCGCGGGGTTGAGCATCACGTAGCTGTCTACTACAACCGGAAGGTGGTCCACATACTGGCGGGCGGCGTGGTTGCTGTTTTGGTCCCGTTTCTTCTGAAGAGCTACTTCTTGGTTGCAGCGCTTGTTGCGGTTCTGGCCGTGGGAAACTACATCCCACACAGGCGGAGGAAGCTCCTCTACTGGTACCAAGTCGAGGAGAACATGTACGAGGTCAACTTCATAATCATGTGGGGGCTTGTGATGGGCTTAGGCTACTACCTCAACAACATCGCGCTGGGTGTTCTGCCCATCCTGTTCATGAGCGTCGGCGACGGAGTAACTGGCTTGGTTAGGAATGCTTTGTACGGCCGTAGGACGAAGTCTTGGTGGGGGAACTTGGCCATGGCTTTTTTCTGCATACCCGTCGGCTACCTCCTCTACGGTGTAGCGGGGGCGGTGGCTGGCGGTCTGGCTTCGGTCGTTGAAAAGTTTGAGTTCGGCATGATCGACGACAACATAACAGTTCCCTTGGTAAGCTTCCTAACCGTGTTGTCGTTGTCTTCTTTCATGACCTCTCCAGATACGTTATTATTCTTTTGAGCGTCGGAGCGCTCACGCATCCAGCTTCAGCCAGCCTGGCGACGTAAACCTTCACACCTAGCCTCCGGCATGCAAAATAGACCGCTGCGGCTGCGACTGAGGAGGGTTTTCTACCCGCCACTAGGTTCCTTTCCCGCCATTCTTTCAAAATCCTGCACCCCTCCTCGAGAACTTCGTGCTCGAGATTAAGCGTCCTCGCTATTCGATGCATGAACATCTCGTAGTCCGGAGCCTTGGCTTTTAGGTTGAGGCCGAACACAGTCCTCGACACTTCCTTGGCCAGCAGAGCTACAGGAACGTCTGCCGCAGCCGCCAATTCCTGTAAAGTCTTGCTGTGGTTTAGATGGTTTGAAGCTATGTAAACAGCTGCTGCGGCTGAGGCTCTTCTAGATCTTCGGAAGACACCTTCGGCGACGGCTAGCCGGACTAACTCGCCGGCTTTTTCAGCCACGTGCTTGGGGAGCACCAGCTTGTCGGAGACCCAAACAACCTCGCTGAGAAGCCTTGACAGCAGCTTCTCGTTGGGCGAGGAGAGCCTGCTGGTTTTGACCGTTCCCAGCCCTCGGTCGTGGAGAAGGCTTGTTAGTCCGGGGCCGACGCTGTTCTTTCCGTTGAAAAACATTTTCTTGGGAGGCGTTGTCGAAGGCTCGCGCTCGGCTATCACTGTGCCGCATGAGGCGCAGATGACTTCTCCGACAGCTTGGTCGTACCTTCTCTCGGCCGACCCGCAGAATGGACATGGGTTCAGCTGGCCTCTGTGTATACCGGCTCCCCCTCTCTGACCTCCAACCCCTCGACTGTCTTTATCTTGACGAAAGGCGTCGCAACCGGTCCGAACACGTTCGACACGTACCCTATCGTTCTCCCCCTGCTGTCGAAGGCCTTGGCGACGAGTTTCGGCGCCGACAGTGCTCTGACCAACACGCTTCCCTCATCCACCCTCACGGCCTCACCCAGCAGCTGATACTTTCGGGAGACGGCCGGCCTACTTCTTGCCATGTCTTCGCATCTCCTCCGCAACCATCCTGACCAAGGCGTTCTTCGAAATCCCATGGCCAGGCTTAACGACCACGTACCCCGTCCTCGAGTACCAGCTGCGTGGATGAGCTCCGTCCATCTTTACGGCGTTAAGCCCAAGCCTCTTGCATGCGTTAACAAGGTCGTCCGCCGTGGGTCTTTGGACGCCCAAACTAGACCGGACACGCCGACCGTCCTTCCTAGAGTTCTTCACGTCAAAATATGAAGGCCACAAAACATAGCCTTCCTTCCTTATCAAGCCTGCACCTGCTTGACGGCGACAGCGTTGACCACGCCGTGCTCACCGGGCGACGAGGTGACCCGGGCCAACCCCTCCTGCGTCTCTATTATCGAGCCCTTCGTGATGACTTTCCGACGGTCGTAGTCCCGGTTGCTCGGGTTCGAGACAACCCTTAGAATCTCAAGCTTCTTGACAACGTTTCCGAAAGCTACGTTAGCGGTGGGGGTTGAGACGACCGCCGTCTTCAAACCGCCTCCCCATGTTCTCCTAGCGACCGTCTCGAGCTCGCCGACGGACGCTAGATGGATTTCGCCTCCACGCTCGCTCTTCCTCTTGCCCCTGCTCGGGTGAGGCTTAGCCCCTGTCTTCTTTCTTTTATGGATGTCTGTGTGCCACTGAACCATCCTTGGTATGGTTTTTTGAAGCATGCTTTAAACTTGTTCCGATGCCTTGTTTCTGCGTCTCCGTGATCATTTTCGAGATTAGATTCCTGACGGTCTGTGGGTTGTTTTCGACGCCGAATAGGTCGGCGAACAGCTGGGTTGTGCGTAGGACGCTGGTTCTGCCGGACTTCTCCGTCTCTACGAGGCCTCTCTCGACGAGTATCTTCAGCTGTCTGTAGGCGTCCTTCCCCCTTATGGCGGCTAGGCTTGACATGGGTAGGGGCTGGTAATAGGCTATCGTAGCCAGCGTCTTGAGAACTCCGTGAGGCAGGGCTTTACGTCTCGTGAACCTCTTTGCGTACTGGGCGAGGTCGGGCCTCAGCCTCATGAAGAACCTGCCGTCCTCCAACTCGACGATCTCAACCGCCCTACCGCTGTACTCTTGCCTCAAACTCTCGATGATGCTCCTGAGCTTCGGCTCCGACCTGATGCGTAGCGCCCGCTGAAGCGTCTTCAATCCTACGGGCTTGTCGGAGGAGAAGAGAATAGCTTCGGCCAAGGTCTTGCCGTCAACCGCTTGGTCCAGACAACTCACCTCTAAGCACCTGCAAGTCCTCCAGCTCCTCAGGCTGGTAGAGATAAACAATCCTTCTTGCCGCTGCAAACAGCAGGAGGATGAATGTTTTCGCAGCCTCCAGCTTGGAAGCATCTTTGACGAGCTCCGAGAAGCTAATGGCTTCTTTCTGCTGGAAGAGCAGCCGCAGCCTTGCGACAAACATCTCCAGCTCCTCCTCTATCTTGACTAGGAAATCGGTGAGGACAAGCCTGTTCTCCTGTATCTGGGGAGGGATGGCCTCTGACTTTCTCCGGGCTGACTGAGCTAGGGCCCTCTGGAGGGCGGAGACAACCTCCTGGATCGTTGCGGTCATCAGCTCAGGTTTGAAGGGAAGCTCTATGGGCGGCAGGACGCTTATCTCCGGCTTAGGCTTGGGCCGTGGAGGGACATCGCCCTGAAGAAGCTTCTCCGTCTTGATCCGGTGAATCGTTGCAGCCGAATGCACGGCTATCCCGCATAGGTTCAGGTCAATGTAGCCCTGCCTCCTGAGAACCTGAGAAAACTCCTGCAACACGTCGTTGAGCCTCACCTCCCAAACCTTCAGCCTGTCGAGCCTAGTGACGTCGAAAAGAATCCGCCAAGGAGACGACGACAACCCTTCGTCGAACAAGCTATCCAGCCTCAACCACCTCCGACAACCTCGTCTTCACAACCTGCGACGCCTCGTTGACCATGTAAACCCCGTACAGCGCATCAGCCTGCTCGGCTATGATGTCCTTGAGCGTTATGATTATTATCTGTTTCTTGGAGGACATCTTCTTCATGAGGCTTACTAGGTTTTTCACGTAGACCACGTCGAGGTGGGCGTCTATCTCGTCGAAGATGTAGAACTGGGCGGGGGTCAAGTCCTGGAGGGCTAGTATCAAAGCTACTGCGGAGACGGATTTCTCCCCTCCGCTGACCGAGGAAGTGCTCCGGGGCTGTTTACCGACGAACCTAACAACCATCTCCACGCCGGAGTTGAGAGGGTCCTGAGGGTTCTCGAGGCGGAGGTATCCCTCGCCTCCAGTGAGTTGGTTAAAGTAGAAGTTGAAAGACTCGGAAACCCTCTCCAACGCCTTGTTGAAGGCTTCAACCTCCTCCCTGTTGATCGACTCTATGAATTCGAGTATCCTCTTCCTCTCCATCTCAAGCTCGTTGATCCGGGATGACCTCAGCTTGTAGTTGGATATTATGCTGTCGTACTGCATGACGGCGAGCTGGTTCACCACGGCGACTTCCTTAGCCTCTTCCTCGAGGCTTGGCAGTAGCTCTGCGGGCAGTGTCGGCGACACCTCATCCTCCACGGTGGAGACCATCCTCAGCCGCTCGTACAGGGATTGGAGGCTGGTTTCAAGCCTCACCCGCTCAACCATCACTGTGTTGTTCTCCCTTTCTAGAGTGGATATCTCGTCCCGGAGTTTGATAACAGCCGCTTCAACCTCCCTCAACTCCTGCGCTTTCTCCGAAAGCTGCTGCTCAACCTCCGCCAGCATCCTCTCAGCCTCGTCCCTATCGCTCTTCAGCTTGCTCAGCTCCAGCTCAACCATATCAAGCCTAGCCTTCGCATTCTCCGCATCCGAGCTCAGCTTTTGCTCACGGGTTTTCAGAAGCTCAAGCTCCTTCTCAGCACTTTCCAGACGTTCAGCTATGTTCCTGCTCTCGACAGCTATCCCGTCCCTCTCCCTCTCGAGGCTCAGCTGCTTCCTGTACAGAGTTGTGGCTTCAGCTGAAGCACGTCGCACGTTTTCCTCAGCAAGCCTAGCCTCCCTCCTCAGATCCTCCAGCTCGGCCTTGAGCCGCGCCAGCTCAGCCAGATCGCCGCTCTTTTCCGCCAGCGTGCTTCTCAGGTTTTGAGCTTCGTACTCTAGGCTCTCGATGCTTTTCTCGAGCGTGGAAAGCCTAGCCTTGCCGTTATCCAGCTGTTTCTCGAGGCTGGAGAGGTGTGCTTCGAGCTTCGCAGCGGCTAGTTGTGTCATTTTCAGCTGCTTACCAAGCTCCTCCCTCCTCGTCCTAGTTTGGTCGACCGACTCCCGCAACCTGTGCAGCTTATTCTCAAGCTGTGAACGTTTACCCGCCAGCTTCGCCCTCAACCGCTCAAGCTTCTCCACGCTGCTCTCGACGACCTCGGCAACCCTCTCCTCAACACGGCTCACCGACACGCTCACCAACAAGTTCGGGCTGACGTAGACCCCGTCCCTGGTCGCCGTGTTCCTGTCTTCGGGTGTTAGGTCTTTAGCGGAATCAACCTGTTTCGGAGAAGGTGCGCTGGTGACGGTTTGGAGTATTTTCTCGGCGTCGTAGCCTGTTTGACTGACGGGTATTATTTTCAGCGGGATGCCGAGCTCGGCAGACTTGGCCGCGAGCTCTAGGGCGTTCTCTAAATCCTCCACGATCAAGGCGTTGACCCAGTCTCCCAACGCAGCCGCCGTGAAAGGGCTCAGCTTTCCTCCAAAAAACTCCCCGACGGTGATGGCTGAGCCTCCTGCCAGTCCTCTCCTCTCACCCTTCTTGACAGTTTCTCCCAAGCTCTCGAGCGAAGTCTTCAGAAAATCAGCCTCCTCCAGCAGCTTGTCGACCTCGGCGACCTTGTCTGACACTCTGGCGGCTTCCTCCGTAAGGCTAGACGATTGCTTGTCTAGGTCAGCTAGGGCCGTGGTTAGAGCTGTCTCAGCCTCTTTATTCTTTAGGATCTCTGCGACTAGAGCTTCTTTTCTCTTCATGTTTTCCTCAATAGTCTTCGACACCTCATCCCTCTCCCTGCGCTTGGACTGGAGCTGTCGCTCGAGGTTCTCCAGAACGAGAGACCTGCCGTCCTCGCTCAGCTTTAGGTATCTGACTTCGTTGAGCTTTGATGCGTAGGCTTCCTCAGCCTGTTCAACCCTCTCCCTTACGGCGTCGGCTTGTCTCCGTACCTCGCTCACTTGGCTCTCGAACGCCTTGTAAGATTGAGCAGCCTGCTCCACTTCCACCGACTTTTCCTCCAGCTTGGCCTGAAGCTCCACAAGCCTTTCCCTCCATCTCTGCATCCTTTCTCTCAGCATTCTAGACTGCTCCGCCAGCTGTTCGAGGCCGGATTTGTAAGACCTCAGCTCAGCCTCCAGCCTCGATTTCTCAGCCTGCTTGTCGTAAATCTGGGCCTGCAAAATCCTTATGATGCTTCCTCGCTCTCCTCTTAGACGCTGCAGCATCTCATACTCCGCCCTGACCCTCGAGGCTCTTTCCTCAGCCTCCTGCTTGAGCGTTTGCTTCGTATCCATTGTTTTGAGCACTTCTTCGGCGTTTTTTTCGAGCTGCTGGAGCTGCTGACGGGCGTTGTTTATCTCGTCGATGACGGAGGCCGACCTCAGCCTAGCAAGCTCTCTGTCAACCATTGTTTTTCTCAGGAATTGGTTTCTCTCAAGCTCTAGCTGCTTAACTCTGTTCCTGACTTCAGACGTAGCCGCCTTCGCAACGTCGAGATTCCTCTGAGCCGCCTCTAACTCCTTCAGAGCATCGTCTCTCCTCTTCTTGTAGCCTGAAATGCCTGCAGCGTCTTCGAGCATTTGACGTAGCTCACGGCTGTTCATCTCTGCTATGCCGACGACCGAGCCTTGAGTGACGAGGTTGAGGCCGTCGGGCTTGATGTTGGCTGTTGAGAGGATGGTGAGCATCTCGTTGCGGGAGACGCTGCGGCCGTTGACCATGTACTCGCTCTCGCCCGAGGAGGACAGCCTTCTAGTCAAAACTATTTCGTCCGAGTCAACAGGTATCGCATGCCCTAGGTTGTCCAGCGTCAGCGAGACCGAGGCTTGCTGGTCCTGGCCTTTCGCCGACTCGTGGAGTAGTTTGGAGAACCGGTCGGCTCTTAGGTTGTGTGCGCTGAGCTCTCCAAGGGCGAACTTGACAGCGTCCAGCACAGTTGACTTACCGCCCCCGTTGGGGCCCGTGATGACTACAAGGCCGGGCGGAAGCTTTATCACGGTTTTCTTGCTTCCGAAAGACTTGAAACCCTGAATAGCCACCGCCTTGATCCTTACCATCCTTCAAAACACAGGCTCTCGGGTGTTTATCAACATGCCTCCAACGTCCTACCCGGTATAATATCCGGGTAAAACCCGCCTCCGTTCTCATGCATAAATAATGATGAAAAGAGCTTGAGGCTGTTGAGGCAGGCAGTTTTCGAGGAGAGGGTTGAGAAGCTCGCTGAAAAGCTGAGGGCTTCATCTGTTGACGCTGTACTACTCTGCTCTCCAGCCAACGTCTACTACTTCACAGGATACAGGGGAGGGTCGTTGTACGTCCTGTCAGACGGGACGGTCATTCTATTCTCCACCCTGCCTGTCTCAACTCCCATCGCTGAAAGGATCGAGATAATTGAGAAGCTCGGAAGAAGAGACCCGGTGATAATGGCTCTGGAGTACATCGGGGACAGGCGGATGTCGCTGGGCTACGACTCGATGAGCGTCGAAGCCTATCAAGCCATCATCAAGTCCGCGCCGTCGATCTCCATGGTGGGCTTTAAAGACACGGTTTACGAGCTTCGGCAGGTCAAGTCGGAGTATGAGCTGAACTTGTTGAGGAAGGCCGGTGAATATGTTTCAGCAACGATGGAGGTTGTCCGTCAGGTGATCTCGTACGGAACAACTGTGGCAGACATAAGAAGAGCTGTGGCCGACAACGTGTACAGGTCTGGTGCTGAGCTTGCATACAACCCGAGGATCTCGTTCGGCGACGACACCTTCCTCAACCTCGACAGCCCCGCTGACCGGGAGATAAAACATGGCGAGCTCATCAAGATACAGATAGGAGTAGTCTACCAAAGCTACGTGGCCGCTTTGTCTAGGACTTACTTTTACGGCGACAAGCCTCCGGAAAGGCTGTTGAAGTTTTACAACTCGTTGCTAAAGCTCAAGGAAGAGGTTAGGTCGAGTATCGCTCCATGGTCGTCCGCCATCTCCGTATACGACAAATGCAGGTCGCATGCGCTGACCCTCGGGCTAGACCCCTCCACCCTAACATACTTCGGCAGGGGCGTCGGGCTTGAGGAGTCGGAGCCTCCTTACATACATGCGGGCAGCGCTGACATAATTCGCGACGGAGCGGTGGTCAGCATAGGCCCCGACCTGCTTGTTCCCGGAAGGTTTGGGCTCTCAGCCTCCGACATATACCATGTCTCAGCCGACGGCCTCAAGCCCTTGACGGACGCCAGACTGGAGCTGGAGCTGGGTTAGAGGCCGAAGCGCCTCCTCCTGTTCTGGTATGTTCGTACGGCTCTCAGCAAGTCTATCATGCGGAAGTCTGGGAAGTAGACGTCTTGGAAGACGAGCTCGCTGTAGGCTGACTGCCAGAGGAGGAAGTTGCTTATCCTCGCCTCGCCCGATGTTCTGATGATTAGGTCCGGCTCGGGGTTGGGTACGTCGCTTGTGTAAAGATGTTTCTCGAAAGTTTCTTTGGTTATTTCGTCGGCGTTCAGAGACCCCTTCTTGACCTCGTGCGCTATCTTCTTCACTGCGTCGAGTATCTCAATCCTTCCTCCGTAGGCTATGGCTAGGTTGAGGAAATGTCCTCCGTAAGTCTTAGTGGCTTCTTCAAGCTCGTTGAGGGCGGCGACCACGTCCTCCGGCAGGTATTCTTTCCGGCCTATGACCTTGACCCTAACCTTGTGTCTGTGGATGTCCTGATTAGTCTTCAGCCTCTCAGCCCTCTCCTTAATCAGCCGGAACAGCTCCATAACCTCTTCAGGGTTTCTGCTGAGGTTCTCGGTCGAAAGAACATACAGCGTGACAGTCTCCACCCCCAGATCAAGAATCTTGGTTAGAATGTCCTCAACCCGGTCCGCACCAGCCCTGTGCCCAAGCCAAGAAGGCCATCCACGCTTCTGCGCCCACCTCCTGTTTCCGTCGAGGATAAGAGCTATGTGGTTGGGCATGGGCTTGGATGAGACTGTGTGATAAAGCCAGCGCTCGTAGACCCAGTAGACGCCGAGATACTTGAGAAGGCTCCTCAGCATGCTGGATCACTGTCTCTTGCCCACGCCTTTCTTGAACTGTCTGCCGTATACCGACCGGAGTATTCGAGTCATGGCGAACGTGATGCCCAGCGTCACGACGCCCAGCACGGCTGTTAGTATGAACAGGAATGTGGAGGTGTCTGAGACGGATATAGACTGAGGCTGCTGCAGAAGTGTTCCAGCTCTCTTCATCAAAGCCCAGAGCCAGATGGAAA